>PERY01000026.1 GCA_002929055.1 Methylocystis sp.
CGTCCGCACCGCCGGCGGCCGCGCCTGCGCCCGTCGCGCCCTCGGACGGCCGGCGCTATCTCGGCCCCGTTTCGGACGGTGGCGGCGGCGGCCAGTATTCGGCGAGCGCCGCTCCGGGGGGCGGCGCCGGATTTGGCCCGGCGCTCAACGGACTTCCCGCCCAGGCGCTCCGGGGCCCGAGATTCTAGGCGCTTGACAGTCTCCCCGCGCGCCTCGATGTTGCCGAACAATTCGTTCGGCATATCGAACGCGAGGAAGAGTTGAGCAATTCGCTGCAGGATCGACAATCTGGCGCATCGTTTTCGGCCGCCGGCTCCAGTTTGGCCGAGGGAAAGCCCTGCGGCAAGACGCTCGTCTTTCCGGCCGACCAGCCGCTGCTGACCGACGGGGGCGGCCGCATCTCGCCGCTCACGATAGGCTATGAGACATTCGGCGAGCTCAACGCCGAGCGCAGCAACGCCATCCTGCTCTGCCACGCGCTGACCGGCGACCAATACGCCGCCGGCGTGCATCCGGTCACCGGCAAGCCCGGCTGGTGGGAGGCGATGGTCGGCCCCGGCAAGCCTTTCGACACCGACCGCTACTTCCTGATCTGCTCCAATGTCGTTGGCGGCTGCATGGGCACGACCGGCCCGGCCTCGGTCAACGCGGCGACGGGCAAGCCCTATGGCCTCGACTTCCCCGTCGTCACCATCCGCGACATGGTCCGCGCGCAGGCGATGCTCATCGATCATCTGGGGATCGACACGCTGTTCTGCGTCGCCGGCGGCTCGATGGGCGGCATGCAGGTGCTGCAATGGGCGGCGAGCTATCCCGACCGCGTCTTTTCCGCCATGCCGATTGCGACGGCGGCCAAACATTCTGCGCAGAACATCGGCTTCAACGAGGTTGGCCGACAGGCGGTGATGGCCGATCCCGACTGGCGCGGCGGACGCTACCACGACTTCGGCGTGCGGCCCGAAAAGGGGCTCGCCGTCGCGCGAATGTCCGCGCATATCACCTATCTTTCGGAAGCGGCGCTGCAGCGCAAGTTCGGCCGCAAGCTTCAGGACCGCAGCGCGCCGACCTTCTCCTTCGACGCCGACTTCCAGATCGAGAACTATCTGCGCTATCAGGGCGTCGCCTTCGTCGAGCGCTTCGACGCCAATTCCTATCTCTTCGTCACGCGCGCCTGCGACTATTTCGATCTCGCGGCCGACTACGGCGGCTCTCTCGCCCTCGCCTTCAAGGACACGAAGACGCGTTTCTGCGTCGTCTCCTTCACCTCCGACTGGCTCTATCCGACCTCCGATTCGCGCGCCATCGTGCATGCGCTCAACGCGGGCGGCGCCTCGGTTTCCTTCGTCGAGATCGAATCCGACAAGGGCCATGACGCTTTTCTGCTGCATGAGGAAATGTTCTTCGCAACGACGCGCGGCTTTCTCGAATCCGCTGCGACCGCGCGCGGGCTGAAGGGGAAAGGCGCGTGAACGCAGCTCAGCAAAAGCCGCGCGTCGACCTGCAGGTCATAGCGCAGATGGTGACGCACGGCGCGCGCGTGCTCGACGTCGGCTGCGGCGACGGTCAATTGCTGCAGCTTCTCGCCCAGCAACGCGGCGTCGACGGACGCGGCGTCGAACTCTCGCAGCGCGGCGTCAACGAATGCGTCGCGAAGGGCCTCTCCGTCATCCAGGGCGACGCGGACGCGGATCTCATCGATTATCCCGACGACGGGTTCGATTATGTCATTCTGTCGCAGACCCTGCAGGCGACGCGCCAGCCGCGCGAAGCGCTCGAGAACATGCTGCGCATCGGACGGCGCGCCATCGTCTCTTTCCCGAATTTCGGGCATTGGCGCGTGCGCGCGCAACTCGCCTTTCGCGGCCGCATGCCCGTTACAGGAAACCTTGCCTACAGCTGGCACGACACGCCGAACATCCACCTCTGCACCATCCGGGATTTCGTCGAGCTGGTGGAACAGCTCGGCGCGCATATCGAACGCGGGGTCGCGCTCGACCGCGCAGGCGCCCCGATCCGGGTCAACGCGCCCTGGTGGGTATGGAACATGATGGGAGAACAGGCCGTCTTTCTGCTGGCGCGCGACGTTCCCGCATCCCGGAGCGCGCAGCGGAAAACCGAACCGGCGTAACGCCGCGGCATCCTGCCGCGATGGGCCGTGCGACGGTTTGTCCCGCGCGCCCGCCTTTCGCCGCGCGCTCATTCGCGTTAGCCTCATCTCAATCGTTCCGACGAGCCCCATTGCTTTTGAGCTGGCGCTCGCGGCGGAGAATAAGCTTCGAAAATCGAAGAGCCCGCGTGAAAGTCCGTTTCACGAGGAGGAGGAGAGGCTGGCTTGGCACATTCGAGCGACATCGCTCTGAGCTTCTCGGCGCCGCGCAAGGGCCGCGCAACGCGCCGCGGCGCCCGCGCGACGGCCGCGGAACCGCCGTCGCTGCGGGATTTGCCGCTTTTCGCCACTGTGGACGACGCCACTCTCGCGCGCCTGTCGCTCGACGCGAAGGTGGAGACATATGAAGACGGCGCCGTCATCTTCCGGCAGGGCGATCAGGTGGCGGCCATCGTCATTTTGCTGCACGGCTTCGTGAAGGTGCTGCGCATTGCGTCTTGCGGCGACGAAACGCTGATCGGCATTCGCGCCGACGGCGAGACGGTCGGCGAGCCGCCAATGGACGCGAACGAACACTACCGCGTTTCGGCGGAAGCGATCGGCCCCACGTCGGTTCTCAAGATTCCCGCTGCGCGCTTTGCGCGACTGATGAAGGAATCGCAGTCGCTCTGCGCCGCGGTCGTGAAGGACTCGAAGGACAAGATCGCCGCGCTGGTCGGCGAGATCGAGTCCCTCAAGGCGCAGAACGCCGATCAGCGGCTCGCGCATTTCATTCTCTCGCTCTGTCCGCCGGGCGAGGAGCAATGCCGCTTCCGCCTGCCTTACGACAAGCGGCTCATCGCCGCGCGGCTGGGCGTGAAGCAGGAGACGCTTTCGCGCGCCTTCGCCAAGCTGCGCGAACATGGCGTGCGCACGGAGACGCGCGACGTTCTTGTCGAAAGCGTCTCGCGGCTCGCCGAGCAATGCGAGCAACTGGGCCGCCCCGCGCGCCTTCCCTCGGAACGCGCCGACGATCCGGACCGCGAGGATGCGGCCTGAGAGCGTCTGCGTCTTGACCACCACGGGCTAAACGTTCGAAAACCTTCCCGCGCGAGGCGTGGGAGATTCGAAGCGTGTCCAACGATGTGACCATTTTCGTGTGCGTGTCCTGCCGCGACGGCGCGGATCAGGACGCCCGGCCCGGCGCGGCGTTCATGGAGGCGCTGCGCGCGCGTCTTGGCGAGCGCAGCCTCGCCTTGTCCGTCGAGCCGGTGGAATGTCTCGCGGTCTGCAAACGCCCCACGACCATCGCCCTCGCGGGACCACGCAAATGGACCTATGTGATCGGCGATCTCGACCGCGCGGCGCATGTCGACGACGTGATCGACTCGGCTCTGCGCTTTGGGGAAAGCGAAAACGGCATTGTCGCCTGGAAGGAGCGCCCGGTCTGTTTCCGGAAGGGCGTCGTGTCGCGCACGCCGCCGCTTCCTTGATCGTCGCTTTTACTTGGCCGCCTTCGCCCGCTCGATGGCGTCCGTGATCAGCGCGCGCGCGTCGGCGGCGTCGCCCCAGCCGGCGACCTTGGCCCATTTGTTGGGCTCCAGATCCTTGTAGTGCACGAAGAAGTGCTCGATCCGCCGCCAGGTCATTTCCTGGAGATCGGTGTAATTCTGCACGTTCATATAGCGCTGGGTGAGGCGGTTCGAGGGCACGGCGACGATCTTCTCGTCCCCGCCCGCTTCATCCGTCATGCGCAGCACGCCGATCGGCCGCACGGAGATCACGGCGCCCGGCGCCACCGGGCGCGTATTGGCCACGAGCACGTCGCAAGGGTCGCCGTCGTCGGAGAGCGTGTGCGGGATGAAGCCGTAGTTTCCGGGATAGCGCATCGCCGTGTAGAGGAAGCGGTCAACGAATAGCGTGCCCGAAGCCTTGTCGAGTTCATATTTGATCGGCTCGCCGCCGAGCGGCACTTCGACGACGACATTGACTTCATGCGGCGGATTCGTGCCGATCGGAATGGCGTCGAGACGCATATATCGAGGCTCCGGTGTTTCGAGGAAGACGGTGTGGCGGCGCGTTAAAGACGCTCGCGCAGGCGATTGCGCTCTTGTTCGAATCGCACCCGCAACTATTCCATCAATCGCAGAAGCCTTCTAGCGCCACTTGAAAAGAGCGCTAATGATTTGCATCCGCGGGCGCGGCGACCGCGGTGGCGGCGCGCTCGGCGGCCGCCTGCATGTCTTCCGGCGAGAGCGGCCCGACAAGGACGAAGGCGAAGCCCGCCGCGCGCCATTCGACCTCGACCACCCCCTGGCCCACGCGCGGAGCCTGCGGCGCGCCCGTCGCCTCGGCGCGCTCGAAATAAAGGCCGACCCGGGCGCCGTCGGCCCGCTCATAGACGAGGAAGCCCGCCGGCGCCGCGACGCCGGGCGACACCCGGCCGCCGACGAGCCGCAAGCCAAGGTCCGCAAGGTCGGGCGGGCGGGAAAAGCCGACGCGCTCCTGAAGCCACGCGACCAGTTCGCCCCTGCGGGAAATGTCGATTTCAACCGGCCGCGCGTCCGAGACGAAAGTCGCGTACGTCAGCCCTGCGCGCGCCGCATAGCTCTGCGTCAGCAGAGCGGCCACCGGCGAATGGGGCGTCTCGCCCCTGCCCGCGAAGACCAGAGCGGCGAGCCCCGCCAGCGCCGCGCCAGTGAGCAGGGTCAACGCTGTCGAAAAGATCGCCTGCCGGCGGCGGTTGGCGCGCAATTCGTCGAGCCGCTGGGCCGGGCGCGACGCGCCGGGACGGCCCCAGTGGATGGCGCCGGTCTCGATTGGCCCTTGCTGCTGCGCCGGCACGCGGGTGGCGGCGTCCCGCATGGAAAGCGGCAGCATCTCCAGCGCCACGGGCTCGAAAGCCGCGCGCAAAGCCGCATTCTGCCGCCGCCAGCCCTCGACCAGCGCGGCGTCTTCCGGATGCTGGAGGAGATGGTCCTCCACCTTGCGGCGGCGCTCCGAGTCGAGTTCGCCGTCGACGAGCGCGTGGAGATCGGCTTCCTCGATGAAAGTCTGGGGACTCAAGGCGAGGCTATTTCACGATGCGCAGATGCGAGGCGGCGCGGCGCGCCCCCGCTTCGGCGCCCGCTGGACGAAGGCCTTCCGAGCCCAGCGCCGCCCTGGCGCGCATGAGGCGCGCAAGCAGCGTCTCGCGCGGGGCCGCGACGATGCGGGCGGCGGCGTCATAGCCGAAGCCCTCGAGGGACACGAGCAGCAGCGCCGCCCGGTCGTCGAAACTGAGCTCGGCCAGGCCGTGGACGATGGGCGGATGGCGCGGCGCAGGGCGCGGGGCGTCGGCCAGCCGCTTGGCGGCGAGAGCGGTCAGCGCGCCATAGGCCTCGACCCGCGCCTCGTCGAGATCGGCGAGCCGCAGCTCCTTGGCCCGCACGCGCGCGCCCACGCTCTGCAGCGCGCTCTGCACCAGGTCGTCGGAGAGCGCCGCACCCGCGCCCGCGCAAAGCGCGCGCGCATAGCGGCGTAAGGCGGGGGCTGCCCCGCTCAATCCTTCGAGGATGTCGGCTTTTTTGCCCATCGACGACCCGATTGCGGCTGAGTTCGCGCCATTAGTGGCGTTTCCTATCGGATGATAGGCCAACCCGCGCCAAATGACCATAAGGGAGAAAGCGGCATTTTTGACGTGACTCGGCTTTTCGGCCGGCGTTCCGCCCCCGGGTTTCTTTTGCACAAAAAGCGCGCTAAAGGGCGCGCAAGCTGATTTTGACGCTTTAGCAATGGACGCCCCGATGACACAGCAAGACGCGCCCGCCGTTCCCTTCGCCGGAATCCTCGCCGGTAAGAAGGGCCTGATCCTGGGCGTCGCCAATAATCGCTCGATCGCCTGGGGCATCGCAAAGGCCTGCGCGCAGGCCGGCGCCGAACTCGCCCTCACCTATCAGGTCGAGGCGCTGGAGAAGCGCGTGCGCCCGCTCGCCGCGGAACTGGGCGCGACGGTGGTCGGCCGCTGCGATGTCTCCGAGCCCGAGACGATGGACGCGATCTTCGCGGAAGTGGAGAAACTGTGGGGCAAGATCGACTTCGTTGTGCATTGCCTCGCCTATTCCGACAAGGACCAGCTCGACGGCCGCTATGTCGACACGACGCTCGACAACTTCCTGATGTCGATGAACATCTCCTGCTACAGCTTCACGGCTGTCGCCCAGCGCGCCGAAAAGCTGATGCCGGAAGGCGGCTCGCTGCTCACGCTCACCTATTACGGCGCCGAGAAATGGATGCCGCATTACAATGTGATGGGCGTCGCCAAGGCGGGGCTCGAAGCCTCGGTGCGCTATCTCGCCGCCGACCTCGGCGTGAAGAACATCCGCGTCAACGCCATTTCGGCGGGGCCAATCAAGACCATGGCGGCGTCGGGCATCGGCGACTTCCGCTACATTCTGCGCTGGAACGAGTACAATTCCCCGCTGCGCCGCGTCGTGACCATCGACGAGGTGGGCGAGAGCGCGGTCTATCTGCTGTCGCCGATGTCGCGCGGCGTCTCCGGCGAAATCCTGCATGTCGACGCGGGCTATCATGTCGTCGGCATGATGAACCCGAGCGCCGCGCCGAAGATGGCGGATCTGCTGGCGCTGCTGCCGCAGGAGAAGTGACCTCGCGTCACATCCGCGCAACGGCCTGCGCGAGACGTTCGTAATCGGCCATATCGTTGTAAATCTGCGCGGAAATGCGCAGGTGCGCGCGGCCGTCGACCATCAGGCAGGGGCATGCGATCCTGAAATCGCGCCATAGGGCAGCCTGAAAGGCCGCACGGCTTTCTTCCGTCGTCGGCGCCGACCGGCCTGGCAGCGGAACAAGCGTCATCGCGCCGGTCATCGCTTCGGGCGCAGGCGGGGCGACGCCCCAGGCCCGGCCGAGGACGCGAGCCGCCTCCACGATGAGCGCATGATTATGCGCCCGGATCGCGGCCTCTCCCCATTGGTCGACAAAGTCGAAGGCGGCGGGGATCGCCATCCAGATCGATGGGTCGCGTGTGCCTGTCCACCAGAAATTCGCCGGAAAGGACGGTTCCTCCAGCCCCCAGGACGGAACGGCGGGGACGAGTGCGTCGCGCCGCTCCGGCCGCGCCCACAGGAAGCCGCAGCCGCGCGGAACGAAGCTCCATTTGTGCAGATTGCCGGCGTACCAATCGGCGCCGAGCGCCGGGAGGTCGAGCGCGACCTGGCCCGGCGCATGGGCGCCGTCGACGAGCACGGCGACGCCCCTCTCGCGGCAGGCTTTCGCCATGTCGGAGACGGGCGCGACGAGCGCCGTAGACGAAGTGATGTGGTCGATGACGGCCAGCCGCGTGCGCGGGCCGATGGCCGCCGAGAGCGCCGCGACCCATGCCTCGCCGCTCTCCGGCGGAAAGGGCAAGGCGACGCGGACCAGCCGCGCCCCGGTCGGGCGCAGCACATGTTCGGCCGCGAGCGCGACGCCGCCATAGACGCGCGAGGTGACGAGAACCTCGTCGCCGGGCTGGAGCGCCATCGCGCGCAGGACGGCGACGATCGCCTCGGTGGCGTTTTCGACGAGCGCCACATCCTGCGCCCGCGCGCCGAAACGCGTCGCGACCCGCGCCGCCGCCGCCATCCAGGCGGGCCGGAATTCGGCGTCGAAAAAAGCGCGCGGCGCCGCCTCGACCCGCGCCTGCGCCCTCGCGCGGGCGGCGGCGACCGAATGCGGCGTGACGCCGAAGCCGCCATGATCGAGATAGGCCACCTCGGGATCGAGCGGGAAGAGGGTTTTGGCCGCGTCGTTCAGCATGAAGCAAGCTCGAGACGAAGGGCGCCTCGAGGCGCCGCCCTCACACCCCTTCGGGCCGCCCCACCATCGTCACCAGCAGGCCGCCGTCGCCGAGCAGCCTCGACGCCGCGCGCTTGCAGTCTTCCAGTCCCACCGCCGCGATCTTTCCGTTGCGCTCGTCGAGATAGCCGGGTTCGAAACCGTCCATCTGCAGATGCACGAGCTGGCTCGCGATCTTCGTCGAGGTGTCGAAGCGCAGCGCGTAGGAGCCGATGAGGAATTTCTTGGCCTTGTCGAGTTCGTCCTCGCTCGGTCCTTCATCGGCGAAGCGGCGCACTTCCGCCTCGATGAGCGACAGCGCCTCTCCGGCGCGCTCGTTCTTGGTGGCGGCGGCGCCGATCAGCATGGGGCACTGGTCATATTCGTTGAGCTGCGAATAGACGCTGTAGGCCATGCCGCGCTTCTCGCGCACCTCGTGGAACAATCGCGCCGTAAAGCTGCCGCCGCCGAGTATGTGGTTGGCGACGACGACCGCGAAATAATCTGGATCGCGCTTCGTCACGCCGGGGCGCCCGAAGCGAATCGTCGTCTGCGGAATGTCGAGCGGAATGACCTTCCGCGTTCCGACATTGGCGATGACGGTCGGTTCGACAGGCGTCAGATCGTTCTCTTTCGCAAAGCCGCCGAAGGTGGCGTCGAGATGGTCGGAGAGCGTCTTAGCGTCAATGGCGCCGACGACGGCGATCTTGAGATCCTTCCTGGCGAAGAGCCGCTCGCGCAGCGCTACGAGGTCGGGACGCGACAGCGTGTCGATCGAGGACAGCTCGCCGCGCACGGGACGCCCATAGGGATGGCTCGGGAAGGCCGCCTCGCGAAAGGCCCGCGCGGCCATTGAGTCGGGATCATTCTGATCGCGCTTCAGTTCCGCGACGAGCTGGCTGCGCACGCGCGCGACATCGGCGTCGGAAAGATGCGCGTCGGTCAGGGCGAGCTTCAAAAGCGCAAAGGCCCTGTCGGTGTTCTTCGACAGCGTTTGCAAATGACCGGAGATCGCATCGCGGTCGGCGCCGAAGCCGAGATGTATGGCGAGTTCATCGACGGCGCGGTGAAAGCCGCGCGCGTCATAGGGGCCGGCGCCTTCGTCGAGCAGGCCCGAGAGCACAGTCGCGAGGCCCGGCTTGTCGGCGGGATCCTGCGCCGCGCCGCCGCGCATCGAGAACTCCAGCGCGACCAGCGGCACGGCGTAGCTCTCGACCAGCCAGGCGGTGACGCCGCCGGGCGTGACGATCTTCTGCACATGCTCGGCGCGGGATGCGACGGTGACGATGGGAGCGTGAGCGGTCATTCTTTTGTCCGGAAAGGAGAAAGGCCGGCGCCCGCGGCGCCGGCCTGAAGAAACGTCAGGCGGCGTCTTCGGCCGGCAGGAGGAAGCCGGTCACCGAGCGGCGCTTGTCGAGCCAGTTCTTCGCAGCGGCGGTCACGTCGGCGGCGGTCACGGCCTCCATGCGCTCCGGCCAGGCGACGACGTCCTCGATGGTGAGGCCGGTGGCCAGAGCCTCGCCATACCAGCGCGCGAGCGAGGCCTGGCTGTCCTGGGCGTAGATGGCGTCGGCGACAAGCCGCGTCTTGGCGCGCGCAAGATGCTCCGCGTCTATGGGCTGCTCGATGAAGCGCTTGAGCACATCCTCGATCGCCGCGTCGAGCCGTTCGAGCGACACGCCCGGCGCCGGCGTCGCGTAGACCCAGAGCCGCGTGTCGTCGACAGCGGAGCCGAGGTAATACGCGCCCGCGCCGACGGCGAGCTTCGACTCGACGACCAGCGTTTCATAGAGCGCGCTCGTCGCGCCGCCGCCGATCATATAGGCGAGCGTCTCCAGCGCCTCCGCCTCTCCGGGCTGCGCCGTCCTGTAGGAGGGCACGAGAAAGACCCGCTCATGCGAGGGCTGCTCGACCTTCTCGTCGGAGAGAGACACGAGCCGGTGCGCGCGATGCGGCGGCTCCTTGGTGCGGTTGCGGCGCGGCGGCTCGGCGCACGCCGGGATCGCGCCATAGGTCTCGCGCGCGAGAGCCAGCACCTCCTGCGCCTCGACGTCGCCGGCGACGATGAGGATGGCGTTCTCGGGCGTGTAGAAGCGGTCGTAATAGTGGAGCGCATCGTTGCGGTCGAGACTCTCGATCTCGTGATTCCAGCCGATGATCGGCGTGCCGTAAGGGTGATGCGCGAAGAGCGCCGCCTGCACCGCTTCGTCGAGCTGCGCGGCGGGGTCGTTGTCGGTGCGCATGCGGCGCTCCTCGAGCACCACGTCGCGCTCGGGCGTCACCACTTCATCGGTGAGCACGAGATTGCGCATGCGGTCGGCCTCGAACGCCATGAGCGTCTTGAGATGCTCCTTGCCGATGCGCTGGAAATAGGCGGTGTAGTCATAGCTGGTGAAGGCGTTCTCCTGCCCGCCGAGTTCGGCGACGAGATTGGAGAACTCGCCCTGCGGATGGTTCGTCGTGCCCTTGAACATCAGATGTTCGAGGAAATGGGCGATGCCCGATTTGCCGACCGGATCGTCGGCGGAGCCGTTCTTGTACCAGACCATATGGGTCACGACGGGCGTGCGCATATCCGGTATGACGACGAGTTCGAGACCATTATCGAGCTTGAAATGCGACACATTGGCGCTCGAGCGCGCCGCGTCGCCGGCCTCGCCCGGGGTGAGCGAGACGGTCGGCGACGAAAACGACGAAGACATGAATGGGCCTTTCCCGCGGCGCAGGGCCGCGCAAATCAGGAGAACCTTTCCCCCAATATAGGCCGAAATTCCCTACTTGTCAGAGCCCTTCAGGAAGCTCGGCATCATGCCGGACAACAGCCCGCCGCCGCCGGAAGCGCGCTGCGGAGGCGCCGTGCCCGCGGTCTGGGCGACGGGATCATTGTCATTGCCGTCGGAGCCGCCGACATAACTCAGCGGGTTCCACCAACTGGTCTTCTTGCCCTCGGGGTCGCGGACCTTGCTGAGATCCTGGGTGGGACGGCGGTAGCCGCTCGGCGGCTCGGTGAGCATGCGGCGCGCCGGCTCGTCCATGACCGGACCGTTCGAGCGCGATCCGGCGGTGAGCGCCTTCTGGAGGAAGCCGGGCTCGTCGTCCGTGCCCGGCGCGTAATCGGGCTTCGGGCCGCGAATGCGCTCGAGGAGGCCGACCCTCTTCTCTTCCGCCGGCGCGTTGGGAACCTTGGCGTAACGATCGGAATTGCGGCGGCGCGCGACCGAAGCGTCGGCCGGCCATCCGCCGGGGCGCTCGGCCGTCTCCTTGGGGGCCGGCAGGTCGCCGACGCGCGGCGGCAGCACGAGTTTGGGCCGCTCGCTATAGTCGATCGACTTGGCCGCGGGGTCCGAACTGACCCCGACGAGCTCCATCACCGAGCCGATGGTGGACTTGTCGTCCGCGGCCAAAGCCGGCGCGGCATGGGCCGCCGCAAGGCCGGCCACAGCCAGAAATGCGCGGCGCCGATACGCTGCAAGCTTCATCGAACGTCTCCTGAATCTGCCCCGAAAAGCGCTCCGGGCGGCGCCGGGCGCCGCTCGCAAAGGAGGACAATGCGCGCCACTTATTGGCGATTTAGTGGCAAGCCGTCCCGTCGCCGCCCGCTGCAGGGGTTTGCGCGGGCTCCTTTGCGGGCTCCTGCGCCCCGAAGAAGCTCTCATACAGAAGCATCGCCACGCCGGCTGTGATGGCGACGTCGGCGACATTGAAAACGTAGTTGGCGAGCGGCCCCACGGGCAGCGCGGTGTGCAGGTAGAAGAAATCGGCGACCGCGCCGCGCGTCAGCCGGTCGGCGGCGTTGCCGAGCGCGCCGCCGACGACGAGGCCCAGCGCCAGCGCCGTCAGGCGGTTCGGAGCGCGCCACATCCACCACAGGAGCCCGGAGACGATAGCGCCCTGCCCCGCGAGCAGCAGCGCGCGGCCGACGCCCTCATGCGCCGGAAAGAGCGAATAGGAGACGCCATAGTTCCATGAGAGCACCAGATCGAGAAAGGGCGCAACCGCGACCGGCTGGCGCGCCTCTATGCCGAAGACGTGCAGCATCCAGTATTTGTGGGCCTGGTCGAGAAGGGCTGCGCCCAGGACGGCAAGAAGCCCGAGAGCTCGGAGGGACAAGGTGGTCGGCAAAAGGGCGTCTCCTTCGCCGCACGCATAGGCCCGGAGTGGCCAAAAGAAAAGCCGCGCCCGCCTGGCCGGGCGTTTCCCTGCGTGCCGGACGTCTGGCTCCAGAGCCCGCATCGCCGGTTCGAGGCGGCGTCCCGCTGGCGCGACATTCTTGACAGCGGCGCGCCCTATCCTTATCTGGAGACGCGTTGTTGGCACTCGTCGCCAGAGAGTGCCAACAGTTTCGCTTATGGCTTGCATCGGGCGTCATTTTCACGCCCGGAGCATAGAGAAGGAAGACATTACAATGGCGTTCCGTCCCCTGCACGACCGGGTCGTGGTCAAGCGTCTCGAAGGCGAGGAAAAGACCAAAGGCGGCATCATCATCCCCGACTCCGCGAAGGAAAAGCCGCAGGAAGGCAAAATTGTCGCCGTAGGCCCCGGCGCCCGCGACGAAAGCGGCAAGCTGGTCCCGCTCGACGTGAAGGCCGGCGACCGCGTGCTGTTCGGCAAATGGTCCGGCACCGAAGTCAAGGTCGACGGTGACGACCTGCTCATCATGAAGGAAAGCGACATCCTCGGCATCGTCGACTAACTCGGCAAAGCCCGTTCGCTTCCAATCCAATTCAGGAGTTTTGTAAATGGCTGCCAAAGACGTCCGTTTCTCCACCGACGCGCGCGACCGCATTCTGCGCGGCGTCGACATCCTCGCCAACGCCGTGAAGGTCACGCTGGGCCCCAAGGGCCGCAACGTCGTGATCGAGAAGTCGTTCGGCGCCCCGCGCATCACCAAGGACGGCGTGACCGTCGCCAAGGAGATCGAGCTCGCCGACAAGTTCGAGAACCTCGGCGCCCAGCTCGTGCGCGAAGTCGCCTCCAAGCAGAATGACATCGCCGGCGACGGCACCACCACCGCCACCGTGCTCGCCGCCGCCATCGCGCGCGAGGGCTCCAAGGCTGTGGCCGCCGGCCTCAACCCGATGGACCTGAAGCGCGGCGTCGATCTCGCCGTCGAGGCGATCGTCGCCGATCTCAAGGCCCATTCCAAGAAGGTCACGTCCAACGACGAGATCGCCCAGGTCGGCAAGATTTCGGCCAATGGCGACGAGTTCATCGGCCAGGAAATCGCCAAGGCGATGGCCAAGGTCGGCAATGAGGGCGTCATCACGGTCGAGGAGGCCAAGAGCCTCGAGACCGAGACCGACATCGTCGAGGGCATGCAGTTCGATCGCGGCTATCTGTCGCCCTACTTCATCACCAACGCCGAGAAGATGATCGCCGAACTCGACGACGTCTACATCCTCATCCACGAGAAGAAGCTGTCGACTCTGCAGCCGCTGCTGCCGATCCTCGAAGCCGTCGTGCAGACCGGCAAGCCGCTGCTCATCGTCGCCGAGGACATCGAGGGCGAGGCGCTCGCCACGCTCGTCGTCAACAAGCTGCGCGGCGGCCTGAAGATCGCCGCCGTCAAGGCGCCGGGCTTTGGCGATCGCCGCAAGGCCATGCTCGAGGACATCGCCATCCTCACGGGCGGCCAGATGATCGCGGAAGACCTCGGCATCAAGCTCGAGAACGTCGTGCTCGCCCAGCTCGGCCGCGCCAAGCGCGTGCGCATCGAGAAGGAGAACACCACCATCATCGACGGCGCCGGCGAGAAGTCCGACATCGAGGCCCGCATCGCCCAGATCAAGGGCCAGATCGAGGAGACTTCGTCGGACTACGATCGTGAGAAGCTCCAGGAGCGTCTCGCCAAGCTCGCGGGCGGCGTCGCGGTGATCCGCGTCGGCGGCGCGACGGAAGTCGAGGTCAAGGAGAAGAAGGACCGCGTCGACGACGCCCTCAACGCGACCCGCGCGGCCGTTGAGGAAGGCGTGTCGCCGGGCGGCGGCGTGGCGCTGCTGCGCGCCATCAAGGCGCTCGACGGCGTGCAGACCGCCAATGGCGACCAGAAGACCGGCGTCGACATCGTGCGCAAGGCCATCCAGGCCCCCGCGCGCCAGATCGTCGACAACGCCGGCGGCGACGGCGCGGTCGTGGTCGGCAAGCTGCTCGAGGCGACCGATTACGGCTTCGGCTTCGACGCCCAGAAGGGCGAGTATGGCGACCTGATGAAGCTCGGCATCATCGATCCCACGAAGGTCGTGCGCACCGCGCTTCAGGACGCCGCCTCCATCGCCGGCCTGATCATCACCACCGAAGCGACGATCACCGAGTCGCCCAAGAAGGACGCCCCCGCGATGCCGGGCGGCGGCATGGGCGGCATGGGCGGCATGGACTTCTAAGTCCGCCGGTCATCGAAGAGGATTGGAGAGCCCCGGGGAAACCCGGGGCTTTTTTTATCGGAGCGCTTGTTCGTCCCGCAATCGGCCAATGTCACGCTACGTTCAAAAAATCTTCTTCGCTCATGCGTAAGAAGCCTACCGGGCCAGCCCGGCCCGGAGCCGCTTCATCATGTTGCGCGGGGGTTGCAAGCTCTTGTGCGCTCGCGACGAAAGCGCGCGGCGCCAGGTCGTTGCGATAAGCGCCGCGCTCGGTTAGCATCAAGCTGCGCGAGACGGTTCTGTCCACGCGTCACACCACGATCCGGGAGATATGCGATGGCGAGCAATCGCGGTTCAGCGTCAACTGACGCGGACTGGGCCGAACATGAAAAGACCTACAACGGCTTTATCTGGCTGCTGAAGTTTTCCGCAGCGAGCTCGGCGATAACGCTGCTGGCGCTGTTCCTCCTCTTCGCGCGTTAACAACGCGTTCGCCCCTCACGCCAAGCCGTCAGGGGCCACCATGACGGCGACGGTTTTCGATTCGAAGAAACCGGAGTTCGTCATGCGCATCGCCGTATTGGCCGAAACGGACAAAGCCGAGCCGCGCGTCGCGGCCACGCCAGAAACCGTCAAGAAGTTCATCGCTCTCGGCGCCGAGGTCGCGGTTCAGGCCGGGGCCGGCGCCGGGGCCGGCGTCTCGGACGCTGACTACGCCGCCGCAGGCGCGCTGATCGGACCCGATCCCGCGACCACTCTGGCCGGCGCCGACATAGCGCTGCGCGTGCGCCGCCCCGCCGCCGCGGAGATCGCCGGCGCGAAGCCCAACCTAGCCGTCATCTCCATCATGGACCCCTTCGGCAATGAGGCGGCGCTCGCCGATCTCGCCAAGGCGGGCGCCATCGCCTTCGCCATGGAGTTCATGCCGCGCATCACCCGTGCGCAATCCATGGACGTGCTGTCCTCGCAGGCCAATCTCGCGGGCTATCGCGCGGTGATCGACGCAGCCGCCGAATATGGCCGTTCCTTCCCCATGATGATGACGGCGGCCGGCACCGTTCCGGCGGCGAAGGTCTTCATCATGGGCGTCGGCGTCGCGGGCCTTCAGGCCATCGCGACGGCGAAGCGCCTTGGCGCCATCGTCACCGCGACGGATGTGCGCCCCGCGACGAAGGAACAGGTCGAATCGCTCGGCGCGAAGTTCCTGGCTGTCGAGAACGAAGAGTTCCAGCAGGCGCAGACGGCCGGCGGCTACGCCAAGGAGATGTCCAGGGAATATCAAGCGGCGCAGGCCGAGCTCACCGCGAGCCACATCGCCAAGCAGGACGTCGTCATCACCACCGCTCTCATTCCCGGCCGCCCGGCGCCAAAGCTCATCTCGGCGGACATGGTCCACTCGATGCGCAATGGCTCCGTGATCGTCGATCTTGCGGCCGAGCGCGGCGGCAATTGCGAATTGACCAAGCCCGGAGAGACGAGCGTCGTGAACGGCGTGAAGATCGTCGGCGCGCTCAATCTGCCGGGCCGCATGGCCTCGACCGCCTCGAGCCTCTACGCAAAGAACCTGCTCGCCTTCGTCGAGACGATGATCTCGAAGGAAACGAAGCAGCTCGCCATCAACTGGGACGACGAACTCATCAAGGCGACCGCGCTCACGCGGGACGGCGCCGTCACGGACGAGCGTTTCAAAAAGGCCTGAGCCCAAAGCATCCCTCCAACAAAGGGCGTCGAACGATGACCGACTCTACGCAGCAACTGCTCGATAAGGCGCGGGCCGCGGCCGAGGCCGCCCGCCAGATGGCGGATCAGGCGCAGCATTATTCCGATCAGCTGGCCCAAACCGCCGCCGCCGTCACCTCGCACGGCCTTGGCGGCGGCGCCATCGATCCGCTCGTGTTCCGCATCGCGATTTTCGCGCTCGCGGTTTTTGTCGGCTACTACGTCGTTTGGTCGGTGACGCCGGCGCTGCATACGCCGCTGATGTCCGTGACCAACGCAATCTCCTCCGTCATCGTCGTCGGCGCGCTGCTCTCTGTCGGCGTCGAGGCGTCGAGCACCTCGGACGAGGGCGCGGGCTGGGCGCGATGGTTCGGCTTCATCGCCCTCATTCTCGCCTGCGTGAACATATTCGGCGGCTTCCTCGTCACCGAACGCATGCTCTCCATGTACAAGAAGAAGGGCTGACGCCATGAGCGCCAATATCGCAGCTCTTCTCTACCTCGTCGCCGGCGTGCTGTTCATCCTCGCGCTGCGCGGCCTCTCCTCTCCCGCAACCTCGCGCGACGGCAATCGCTACGGCATGATCGGCATGGCGGTCGCCGTCGCGACGACGCTGCTCCTGCATCTGCCGCCATTCTTTGGTCTCGTGCTGATCCTCGTCGGCGCGGGCGCCGGCGGCGGCATCGGCGCCTATGTGGCGCAGCGCATCCCCATGACGGCGATGCCGGAGCTCGTGGCCTTCTTCCATTCGCTCGTCGGCCTCGCCGCCGTGCTTGTCGCGGCGAGCGCCTTCTTCGCGCCGCAGGCCTTCGGCATCGGCTCGGCTGGCGAAATCGAAGCGGGCAGCCTTTTTGAAATGTCTCTGGGCGCGGCGATCGGCGCGATCACCTTCACGGGCTCGATCATCGCCTTTCTCAAGCTCTCCGAACGCATGAGCGGCAAGCCCATCCTGCTGCCGGAGCGGCACACGATCAACATCATGCTCGGCGTCGCCCTCGTGGCGCTGATCGTTCTGTTCGCCTCGACGCAGAGCGGCTGGTGGCTCTTCCTGCTGGTCCTCGTGTCCTTCACGCTGGGCGTGACGCTCATCATCCCGATCGGCGGCGCCGACATGCCGGTCGTCGTCTCCATGCTCAACTCCTATTCGGGCTGGGCGGCGGCGGGCATCGGCTTCACGCTAGGCAATCTCGCGCTCATCATCACGGGCGCGCTGGTCGGCTCCTCGGGCGCGATCCTCTCCTACATCATGTGCAAGGGCATGAACCGCAGCTTCATCTCCGTCATTCTCGGCGGCTTTGGCGGCGAGGCGGCGGGGCCGGCGGGCGCAAAGGAGACGCGCAACGTCAAGCAGGGTTCGGCGGAAGACGCCGCCTATATCATGCAGAATTCGTCGAAGATCATCATCGTGCCGGGCTATGGCATGGCGGTGGCGCAGGCGCAGCACGCGCTGCGCGAGATGGCGGACCTGCTGAAGAAAGAGGGCGTCGAGATCAGCTACGCCATTCATCCGGTCGCGGGCCGCATGCCGGGCCATATGAATGTGCTGCTCGCCGAAGCGAACGTGCCTTATGACGAGGTCTTCGAACTCGAGGACATCAACTCGGAGTTCTCCCAGGCCGACGTCGCCTTCGTCATCGGCGCCAATGACGTGACGAACCCCGCGGCCAAGACCGACAAGACGTCGGCTATCTATGGCATGCCGATTCTCGATGTGGAAAAGGCGAAGACGGTGCTCTTCCTCAAGCGCGGCATGGGCTCTGGCTACGCCGGCGTCGAGAACGAACTCTTCTTCCGGCCCAACACGATGATGCTTTTCGGCGACGCCAAGAAAACCGTCGAGTCGATCGTCAAATCGCTCGGTCACTAGGCGCGCATCAAAAAAAACGCCCGGGATCGTCTCCCGGGCGTTTTTTTGCGACGCTGAAGCAGATCAGTTCCAGTTGGAGAAGCCCACAGGCTGGAACCACTCCGAGAGCCTGGGCAGGCCCGCCTCGTTGCCGGTGAAGAACAGGCCCGGCACGCCCTTGCCCGTTCCATATTCATACTTCGCCGAGAAGATGAAAGTGCGCTGCGGGAACGGGTGGAACAGCGCGAACTTGTAGTTGTTCACATTGTCGATACCGGCGTCGAAGGACCAGCGCTCGTTGTATTTGTAATGCGCCTTGATATCGACGAGGAAGAAGCGATCCGACGAGCCGAATATCCCGTGCACGATGTCATTATTCGCCACTGTGCGCCAGATGCGATCCTGCCAGCGCATCGCCGCCGTGAACGCCCAATTGTCGTCCGGACGGAAGGTCGCGCCGAAGTTCCAGCGCCATTTCGGCACGCCCGGCACGTTCTTGCCGGCGACTGACGTCGCCCAGGGGAATTCGAAATTGCCCGGGGTCGGCTGGAAGTTGGCGAAGGAAATGATGCGCGAGTTGACGAAATCGACGCTGCCGAAAAGTTCGAGGCCTTTGAGGAAGACATTGTCCTTCTGACCCGCGATCTCGAAGCCGCTATTGCGGATGCGGTCGACATTGATGTTCGCGTTGGCCTGAATCAACGTGCCCGGAACGAAAGTCGCGTTGCTGATGATAGCGCTTCGTACTTCGTCGTCGAATAGCGACAGACGGACCGAGCCATCCGGTCCGAGCTTGCGGGTGATCGCCAACTCCTTGCTGAGCGAGACTTCAGGCCGCAGGTTGGGGCTGGGATTGGTCACGAAACCTGTCGCGCCCGGCGTCGCCGTCAGATTGTAGAGTTCACGCACTGTCGGAAAGCGGTTGGCGAGGCCAATGTTGCCGACGATCGTCCATTTGTCGTCGGGCGTCCATTCGAGCGAGCCCTTCGGCGAGAAGCGCGTGGAATATTGGTTGGGCTGGTAGATCGGCAGCCGGGTCGCCGCCGTGCCGGTCAGGGCGTTACCTGTCGCGTTGACGCCCGATTGCTGATTGTAGCCGTCCGAGGCCTGCCAATGCTCGCCGCGGACGCCGACCGTGAATTTGAGGTCGGGCCGCAGCTTGATCGCGTCCTGCACCCAGAGCGCCTGGGTGCGCGTGGTGCCGCTGGCGATCGACTGGGCGACGCCGAGCGAGGTCTGCATGCCCGCCGTCCAGTTGGTCGTCAGCCACACGGGATTGTTGGAGTGATATTGATCGCCATGCAGGCCGAAGCTGATGTCGTGATTTTGCAGAATCCCCGACGGCGGGCGAACGATTCCCTTGAGGTCGAGAAGCGTCCAATAGGTGCCGGTGAAGATCGTGTCGCGGCCCGTCGCAGTGTAACCGCCGAATGGCGCCGCTGTTGTCGACGGCGAAGCGCTCCAGGCCGAGCGCGACGAGCTGTAGGGATAGGTGAAATGTGAGGCCGACAACTCGAAATCGAAGAGCCCGCCTGTGTTCGACCGCACCGCCAGCGCATTGGTGAGGATGGTCTCCTGATAGCGCAGATTGGCGGCGCCGAAGCCCTGGAGCGTCGTGGCGGGAAGCGCCGCCGGACCGGTCGCGGGTCCGAAGATCTCGTTGCGGCCCCCCGAAAGGTAATTCAGCGGCGCGGACACGCGATCGCTGTTGAAGACCCCGAGCGTATAGGTCGCGCGGATGTCCGGCGTGATGTCATAGGCGAGCTTCACCTTCCCGTTGATGAAATTCTCTTCCGAGATCGAACCCGCCCCGACGATCGATTGCGGAGATCCGTAAACGTTCTGCGAGAAGATCGCGCCGGGGAAGGGATAGAATCGCCCGGCGTTGATGAAGCTGATCGGCTGATTGTTGTTCCACGCGTAGTTCAGCGCGACGAAATAGGAGAAGTTCCCGATCTTGTCGCCGATGGTCAGCGCGGTCGTCGTGGTTGGCAGGGTCAGATTGGCGCCCCACCAGGCAAAATCCTGCACGGCGACAGTCTGCTTCGCGGTGACTTCGAGCTTCTCGGGCATGCGGGTCGTATATTTGATGACGCCGCCGATGGAGTTGCCGGCGTATTGCGCGGCGAAGGGCCCGTAGAGCACATCGACCCGCTCGATTTCTTCTGGCGAGATGAGGCCCCAGCGCGGCTGGCCGTCAGTATGGCCGTTGCTGATGAGCTGGGAGATCAGCAGATCGTCGACGAAGACCATGCTGCGCGCCGACGCCAGGCCCCAGGTGCGCGTCTGCACCATGCCCTCGTTGCCGCCGCGCAGTTTCCGGACGAAAATTCCCGGCGTGTATTTCAGCGCATCCTGGCCGTCGACGATGTTGACGCGGTCGCGGATGTATTTCTTGTCGATGCTGTAGACGGTGTTCGGCAATTGCCAGCGCTCGACGAAGGCGGGACGCCCGTCCGGCAGCGTCGGCGACCAGCGCGAGACGACGGGCGAGGGCGCGGGCGACGAAACCGGGGCGGCGGCCGTCGAGGGCGACGCGACCGGAACTCCGCTCGGCTGGCGCGCCGGCCCGGCTGCGTTGCGCGCGGCGCGGCGCTGGCCGCCGACATCGATGGTGGGCAGGTTCTGCTGCGCGAAGGCAGGTTCGGCCAGCTGCGACAATGCGACAATGGTCAATGCGCCGGCGGAAACGCCGCGCAGGAGATGATGACGATACATTTGCATTCCCTCGGGGCGCCGGACAAGGCGGCGCGCGTCTGAGTCGTGGCGTCGAGCGCCACAGTTTCCGTTGATTTGAAGAAAACTCAGATGTGGGAAGGCGGCGCGCGGGCGGGCGCGCTTCTATTGAGCGCCGTAGGGCGCGGGGGCGGCTCCGCCGCGACGAAGGCAATGCGCCAGGCCGGCTTGATCGACCGTGCGGGCAACGCCGGCGGATCGGCGTCGATCGCTGCGAAGGCGAGCTGGCAGAGCGAGCAGGAGGCGTGGTCGTGCGTGGCCGGCGCCGCGGGAACGCCCTTCTCGCCGCTGGTCTGCGCGGCTGCCGCCAGGGAAAACAAGCTCTGCTTGTGGCAACCGGCGTAGCCGTCGCGCGCCGCCGCCGCGCCCCAGAAGGACGCGCCGAGCTGTGTCAGCAAGGCGACACAGACGATCAGCGATGCGAACAGCCTCTTACGCATGTGTGGCCCAACGCGTGTGCGAAATCCATTGACGCCTGCAAGGAAGCGTCGATTGCGTCGAAGCAGTTTCAGGCGCTTTGCGAAATTAACCTTGGTTGCTCGACTCTCTGACTTTGCCGTCAGACGCGAGACATTCCAAGGTTGCTTGCGTTGTCAAAGGTTAAAAAATCCATTAAGAGACTTTTATGTCACAGCTGGGCGACATTGCGGTGAGACTACGCGCGGCGATCTCGATCGTCCTCGTCTGGGCGCTCATGTTCGGCGTCTCGGTGTCGGCGGCCGCGGCGGCGATCGCTGACGACGCCGTCCTCAAAAACAATAATCCCTCCGGCATCGGTCTGTTCGCCTGTTTCAAGCGTCACATGACGCAGCGCGTCGATGTCGCGGCCGACAAGACCCATGATGGCCAATCCTCCGGCAAGCGCCATCATTGCCCTTGCTGCCTAGCCGCGACCAATGCGCCCGCCGTGCTTCCGGATCGCATCGACGCGGCTGCGCACCCCGCGCCCGCGCCAATAAGAATTGGCTTCGTCGCCGAGACCGAGATCGTGACGCGACGCGCGCAAACCGGCGCCGCCAACGGAGCGCGCGCGCCGCCGCGCTAGCTTGGAAACTTTCCGATCGGCGCGCCGCAGCGCTGGCCCAACGGGTGCATGCGGTTAGAATAGCCGGTCTGGGACGCCTTCAGCGTCTGGATCACAACAAAAATCAAAACAGACGCAAGCGGTCGCTACAGTTGCGCGCGCGTCGCCGAAGATGAGTGAGTTCCAATGGACCATACGTCGCTTTCCCCGCTCGCCATGTTCCTCAACGCCGGCCCTGTCGGCAAATTCGTCATGGCGCTGCTGCTCCTCGCCTCCGTCTGGACCTGGGTTCTGATCGTGGAGGCCGCCACGGCCCTGATCCGGATCAGCAAGGCGACGAAGGAAGCCCGCGCGGGCAGCCCGGTCGGCCTGCTCGAGCCGGTTGCGGCGGCGGGCCGCGAAGCCTTCGCGCTCGACCTGCCCGACGAGACGACCGGCGACAAGCGCGAGCGCATCGCCGAGAACATGAGCCGCGCGGCGCGCGAGTTTCTCACCAAGGCCGAAGGCGGACTGCCGAACCTCGCGGTGATCTCCTCGGTCGCCCCCTTCGTCGGCCTTTTCGGCACCGTCTGGGGCATCATGACGAGCTTCGCCGGCATCGCCGCGTCGCAGGACACGAGCCTCGCGGTGGTCGCCCCCGGCATCGCCGAGGCGCTGGCCGCCACCGCTTACGGCCTCGCCGCCGCCATTCCCGCTTCGGTCGGCTACAACCGCATCGGCGCCGGCTTCTCCCGTCTTGGCCAACAGGTCGCTCATTACATCGAGGACGAGGCGCTGCGCATGACCAGCCAGCCGAACGCCCGCCGCCAGAAGGAGGCTGCATAACATGGCGCTCCCGACCCGCTTCAAGAAAGACAACGAGCTTTATCAGCCGCTCGCGGACATCAACGTCACGCCGCTCGTCGACGTGATGCTGGTGCTGCTCATCATCTTCATGGTGACGGCGCCGCTGCTCGCGAAGGGCGTGAAGGTGAATCTGCCGCAGGCCAGCGCGGCGCAGCCGATCAACCAGAAGGATCCGATCGTCGTCACCGTCGGCAAGGACGCCAAGGTCTCGCTCGGCGGCGACGAGGTTTCGCCTGACGCGCTCATCGACGGCATTCGCGCCATGATGGGCGAGGACCAGTCCCGCGTCGTGCATGTGCGCGGCGACAGCGAGGCGGTCTATGGCGAAGTCGTCGCGGTGATGGACAAGCTCGCGACCAATGGCATCACCCATATCGCGATCATGACCAATTCGCGCAGCAAGACGGGCGGAGCCGCCAGGGGGCCGGCCAGGGGCGCCGCTCCGGCCGCGCCGGCGCCAGCCGCGGGAGGAGCCGCAAAATGACCGACTTCGCCCTCAGCGACGAATTCGCCGGGCGGCGGGACGCGCCGCCGCCATCCGGCCCGCAGCCGGTCAATCCGCCCTGGCTGCGGCCAGTCGCGACCGTCGCGATTGTCGCGGTCCATATCGCGGTCTTTGCCGCCTTCATCCTCGGCCCCAAACCCGAGCCGCTGGCGCTCTCGGAGAATTACGTCGACCTCGAAAGCGGCGATTTCATCGAGCAGCAGGAAGTCAGCGCCTCCGAGGACACGCCGCCTCAGGAGGAGGTGCAGGATCCCGAACTCGCCCTTCCGCCGCCCATGGTCATGACGCCCGACGCCATTCCGCTTCCCGCGAAGCGCGAAGCGGTCGAAAAGGTCGAAAAGAAGAAGCCCGTCGAGCAAAAAGAGCACGCCGACCAACGCCGCGAAGCGCAGGCGGCGCGGCACGCGGGCGCTCCCGAAGGCCACGGCCGCTCTGGCGGCGCCGCCTCGCCGACATGCCTTGCGCATGTGGCGGCGTCGCTGCGCTCGCATACGCCGGGCGCCACGAGCCTTGGAGCGGGGACCGCGCATGTGACCTTCCACGTCAATCCGGGCGGCGGCATTTCGGGCGTCTCGGCTTCGGGCTCGACCCCGGGGCATGCGGCGCTGGCGCGCCGGATCGTCTCTTCCTCGCGCGGGCCGGGCAGTTGCGGCTCGGCCTTCGTGAGCCAGGGCTTTTCTTTCCACTGACGCCGACGCGGCGGGCGGACCCGCCGCGTCACTTCCACGGAAGCAACGCTGATGAACCCCCAACCTCGGGAGCGCTTCGCGCTCCTATTCGCGCTTGCGCTTTGCAGCGGCGCACAGGCGGAACCGGGCAAGCCCGCGCCTGTGACGCCAGCGCCTGCTCCCGCAGCCGTCCCCCTGCCCGCGCAGCCCCCCGCGAAACCGCTCGCCCCGGCGGGCGGGACGATGTCGGAAAGCAAATATCTCGGCCTGCTCTACGCCGAGATCGCCAGGCGCACCCCGGAGGAGAACGCCGCCGGCCCGGGCGAAGTGACGGCAAGCTTTATCGTCGGCAAGACCGGCAAGGTCGATAAGGTGACGATCGACAAGACGACGAGCCCGGCCCATGCCGAGATCGTGAAGAAAATACTGGCCGAGGTGACGGCCCCGCCGCCCCCCGGCGGTTCGATGGACCTGGGCCAGACCTTCAGGTTCCGCTGAAAACAAGAAGAATGATTTCAGGGAGGATGCATATGTCCATTGCCCGTTTGATCGCGTCGGCGAGCATCCTCGCCTTGGTTTCGACCGGCCCATCGCGCGCTGAAAACGCGCCCGCCGCGCCCGCCACGCCTGCTGAGGCGAAAGCAGGCCATAACGGCCACGCCGCCCCCGCCTGCAATGATCCCAAGCCGGATTGCGCGATGACCGCGAATCCGGCCTTCGACAGGAAGGGCAGGCTCTGGCTCGCCTTCTCCGTGGAAAAGAGCGTCTATGTCGCGTCCTCCGCCGACGGCGGCAAAAACTTCTCGGCCCCCGCGACCATCGCGACGATCGGCGACGGCGTCGTCGACGCCCATGGCGACGCGCGGCCGAAGGTCGTCGCGCTCGACGACGGGACGATCCTCGCGAGCTACACGACGCGGCCGGACAAGCAGATGATCGGCACGATCTTCACGTCGCGCTCGACCGACGGCGGCAAGACCTTCTCCGCGCCGCAGCCCATGCTCACGGAAGGCGGCCAGCGCTTCGACGCTTTCGTCGTCTCGCCCAGGGGCCGCATCTACGGCGGCTGGCTCGACAAGACCAACGCGCTGAAAGCCAAGGCCGAGGGCAAGGAGTTCCGCGGCAGCGGCGTCGCCTTCGGCTGGTCGGACGACAAGGGCGTCAGCTTCAGCGGCAAGAAAATCCTGCTGGATCACGCCTGCGAATGCTGCCGCATGTCGGCGGCGCTCGACAAGGACGGCCTGCCGGTCTTCGCCTGGCGTCAGGTGTTCGACGGCGAGGTGCGCGACCATTACGCCGCAAAGCTCTCCGCCGATGGCGCGGCGCTTTCGGGCGGGCGCGTCAGCGACGACGATTGGGCGATCAATTCATGCCCGCATCACGGGCCGGGCCTCGCGGTCGACAACGCCGGCTGGCATCTCGCCTGGTTCACCAAGGGCAAGAACCGGCAGGGACTCTTCTACGCCCGCAGCGCCGATGGCGGAAAGACCTTCTCCGCGCCCGAGAAGATCGGCGACGACGCGCGCGCGCCGTCGCATCCGGCGCTTTTGTCCGTGAAGGGGCGGCTCTATCGCGTCTGGAAGGAATTCGACGGAACGACGACGACCATCCCGATGCAGCTCTCGCGCGACGGCGGCAAGAGCTGGAGCGCGCCGCGCGTGATGGCGCAGACGGCCGACGCTTCGGATCACCCCGAACTCGTCGCGGGCAAGGGCGGGGCTTACCTCTCGTGGGTCACGCATAAGGAGGGCTATCGCCTGCTGCCGCTCCCGCGCGACGAAAAGAGCGCGGCGGCGCAGTGAAGCGGACGATGCGCTCCTTCGCTCTTGCTCTCGCCTTCGCGCTCGCGGCCAGCGGCGCGCAGGCGCTCGACTTCAAACCCTATGGCCGCGGCGCCTTCGCGCAGATCGTGAAGGCGCATGCGGGCAGGCCGCTGATGATGCACTTCTGGTCCATCACCTGCCCGCCCTGCATCGCCGAACTGCCGCAATGGGCGAAGATGATCGAGATGCGCAAGGACGTCGACGTCGTGATGGTGAACATCGACGGCGACGAAGACCGCACGCGGGCCATGCTGCGGCTGGAGAAGGCTGGCCTCGGCAAGGCGGCGCATTACGCCTTTTCCGACGATTTCGTCGACAAGCTCTATTTCGAGGTCGACAAGAGCTGGCGCGGCGAACTCCCCTTCACCGCGCTCATAGCGCCGGACGGCGCCGTCACGACAGTGACCGGCGCGATCGACGATCCGCTGGTGACGAAGTGGCTGGAGAAGCGCGGGGGGAAGTGATCTACCGCGTCGCGCCCGGCTTCCACAGCACGTCGCCCTTCTCGCGGTTCACGTAGCGCGAGGCGACGAAGAGGAAGTCGGAGAGGCGGTTCACGTAGGAGAGCGCCGTCGGCGATAATTCTTCGCCTTCCGTCTCCATCAGCGTCACCATCACGCGCTCGGCGCGCCGGCAGATGGTGCGCGCCATGTGAAGATGCGCGGCGGCGGCCGTGCCGCCGGGCAGCACGAAGGATTTCAGCGGCGAGAGCGACGCGTTGAGTTCGTCGATCTCCTTCTCCACCCGCTCCACCTGCGACGGGACGATCACGAGCCGCATCGCGGGGTCGAGCGGCTTTTCGGGATCATGCGGCGTCGCGAGCTCCGCGCCGAGATCGAAAAGATCGTTCTGGATGCGCTCCAGCATGGCGTCGAGCGCGGCGTCCTGCGCCTCTATCGCGAGACGCGCCACGCCGATGGCGGCGTTGGTCTCGTCGATCGCGCCATAGGCCTCGACGCGAATGTCGTCCTTGCGGCGGCGCGCGCCGGTCGCGAGCGACGTGGCGCCCTTGTCGCCGCCCCTCGTGTAAATTCTGTCGAGCTTGACCACTGGCTTAGCGTCCCCGGAGATAAAGAACCGTCATCGCGATGGCGAGCGCCAGAAACTGCAGGCCGACGCGCCAGCGCATCAGCGTCTGCGAGCGCTGCGGCGAACCGGCGCCGCCGCGAAACATGTTGAAGAAGCCCGCCAGGACGACGAGGAACGCCGCCGCCGCGACGACGAAGATCAGCATATTCCCAAAAGGCATGACGCTCCCCGAGGATTCGCTTCAGCAAGTAGAGAAGCGCCCGCGCCCGCGCAAGGCGATTATCGCCAAAGCAGCTTATCGCCGCAGCAGGCGCTGCAGATAGTCGAGTTCCTCCACGGGCCGCTCCGGCTGGCCGAGGCGGCGGCGCAGCTCCTCCTGCACGCGATGGGCGCGCTGCGCCGGCGGCAGGCCGAGCGGATCATATTTCTCATGGCCGGCGTTCTGGCCATTGCCATTGCGCCCCAGCGGATCGCGGCCCTTGCCCATGCGCCTTTTTCCCTTGCCCTTGCCCTCTTCGCCTTCGCCCTCCTGGGGCTCGCCGCGCATTGCTTCAGCGAGCTTGTCGGCGCCCTTGCGCAGCGACTCCACAGCGCGGCCCTGCGCGTCCACCGCCTTGCCGCGCCCCTCGCCCCCGGGCTTCATGGCGTTCTCCGCCTCCTTCATCGCCTTGCGGGCGTCGTCGAGCTGCTCGCCCGCCTCCCCCGCCTCGCCTTTCATCGCGTCCTGCTGGCGCTCGAGCTTTTCGCGCAAGGCTTCCTGGCGCTGGCGCTCGGCGCTCATCTCGTCGCCGGCCTGCGGCTGGCCCTTCTTGGCCCCGCGCTGTTGCGGACGGCCCTCGTCGCCGGGCTTCATGCCCTGGAAGGTCTCGTCGCGAAGCTGCTGCTCCTCGCGCGAAAGCTGGTCGAGTTCGCCGAGCGCGCGCTGCATCTCGCGCTGACGCGCCTGCCGCGCGGCGTTCTGCGCCGGATCGCCCTCGCCGGTCTGCGCGTTCTCCATGATGTCCTGCAATTCGTCGAGCAGCTTCTGCGCCTGCGCCATGTCGCCGGACTTCATGGCCTTCTCGATGTCGTCGAGCATGGACTGAAGATCGTCGGGCGTGACGCTGTCCCCGTCGGCGGCGCTCTCGCGCGGCGGCTCGCCGGGCTGGCGCGGCTTCGCGCCAAGCTGCTCCATGAAATTGTTCATCGCCTCGCGCAGCTCCTGCGTGCGCCTCGCGATCTCCTCCTCGCTGTCGCCCCGCGCCATCGCCTCGCGCAGCGCCTGCTCGGCGGCGCGCAGGTCGCGCTCGGCCTGCGACGTGTCGCCGTCCTCGAGGCTCAGCGCCATCGCCCAGAGCATCTCCGCGACGGCGCGCAGATCGTCGTCCGAGCGCGGGCCATCGAGGCCGCGGCGGGCCGTGCGCAGGCCGAGATGAATGCTGGAGGGCGTCTCGAACGCTTCGGGCGCGAGCGAGAGCGCCTCCAGCGCCGCGCGGACATTGGCGCGCGCCTCAGGGTCGAGCGCCAGATTGCGCCGCTGCTCGACGAGGGCGCGGGCGAGCGGCTTTGTGAAGCGGCGCTGCGGCAGCACGATTTCGACGGGATCCGCGCTCCCCTCATTGCCGGCGGCGTCCCTGGCGACGAGCCGCATCGCGACGGTCGCGCCCGCATAGGGGCTGTCGGCGAGATCGAGGGTGGCCTTTCCCTCGCCGAGCCCGCCGGGGCCCGCCGGAAGCTCCAGCGGCAGGCGCGGCGGCTCGTAGAGCGCGCGCCGTGCGGGCCCGATGCGGCTGAACACGGCTTCCGCGCTCGTCACGCCATAATCGTCCTCGGCGCGATAGGCGATCGTCATGGAGCCGCGGGCGTTGTTGCGCGGCTTGCCGGCGAGGGCGATAGACGGCGCGCGGTCGGCGATGGCGGAGACGTCGAAGCCGCGCCCGTCCGGGAGATCGAGCCGGGCCGAGCCGGCGAGCCGGAGCACGGTCTCCTTGCCGCCGTCCGACTCGGCGGGCGCAAGAGCCCCGGAGACCGAAACCGACGTCTCGGTCGGGCGCAGACGCAGAAGCGAGTTCACGGGCGCCTCCACGGCGCCGCCCGCCTGCCCCAGCACGATGGGCGGGCGGCCGGTGTAGGCCGGCGGATCGAACCAGGCGTCGACGCGCTGGGCGGAGCCGAGCATGGGCATCGCCCGCCAGTCGAAAGCGGCGGACAGGCGCGGGCGTTTCTCGTCGCCCGCGACAAAGGCGGCGGCGACGGCCGCGACGAGGGCAAAGGCGCGCAGCGCGTAAGGATCGCGCTCGGGCAGGCGCGGATGCGGCGGCATCACGGGCGTCTTCGCGAGCGCCGCTTCCAGCCGCCTGCGATGGGCCGCCCAGAGCGCGGTCGTCGCCGGATCGGCGCCCTCGGCGCCCGCGAGCGTGTCGTCGAGAGATTGGGCCGGCTTGAGCGGCCCATTCGCGGCGGCGTCGAGCCGCGCGGCGGCGGCGCTTCGTCCAGGCGAGCCGCGCACAATCTCCCGCGCGGTGAGAAACAGCGCCGCAAAGCCGAAGGCGCTGACGCCAAGCATGCGCGCCTCGACCGGCAGCGCGCGCCAGAGGCCAAGCCAGGAGAGCGTCAGAAAGAACAGGGCGAGCGTCGCAAGGCCGGCGCAAAAGCGCAACAGGCGCTCCGCTAGCAGCGCGAGCGTGGAGCGGCGCAACGCCTGATCGAGGGTCGAAGCCTTTGGTCGGTCTTTGCGCGCCTTGGGGCGGTCTTTATCGGGAAAATCGTCCATTCGCTCTCCGGCGAGAAGGGCATTCCGCCCAGATGGAGGTTTGCCGCCGACTATACAATCCCCCAAGGGGGAACGCTAAGCAAAGCGGGAAGAATTGGCCTTTTGCGCGGCGGGGCGGTTAACATGCGTTCATGACCCGCACCCGCAAAGCGACGGCCGACGTCGTCTCCGACCCGTCGAGCGATCTCGCGACGCTGCCCACGCCCGTCGCGGCGATCTACAACAAAATCCTTGCGGCGCTCGAGAAGAACGACGTCGAGGCGCTGCGCATCCCCATCGACTGGAACGAGGTTCGACCGATCTTCGCGAAAAGCGGGACTTACAAGGCCGGAACGGACCCCATCGAAATCCTGAAGGCGCAATCCTTCGACGGCAAGGGGCGCGAAACCCTCGCGATCATGCGCGCCGTGCTGGCGCAGCCTTTCGTGAAAATCGCGCGTGGGCCGGTCACGCTCTACGAATGGCCGGCCTTCGCCAAAAAGCCGACGCCCGCGACGAACGAGGCGACGCTGGCGAGATGGGCCTGCGTGCGCTTCGCGGATCTCGCGCGTTCGAATGCGGAGGGAAAGCCGCGCCCGATGCGCGTCGGAATCGCATCGGACGGCGTGTGGCATTATTTCTGGAGCGAGGACTAAATCTCGCGTCTTTGCTCATGCGGCCGCGCATGCGCAAGGCCTTTCTCCTCGGCGCGCTTCAGCTCTTCGGCTTCCTCCGTCTCCAGCGCGCGTTCGGCGTCTTTGGCGGCGGGCTCGACCTTGCCGCTTTCCACGAATTTGCGCTGCGAGTCGTTGTATTGCTTCGCCGCCGTGCGATTGCCTTCGCCTTCGTTTTTTTCCGTTTCGTCCTGGTCTGTCATTTTTCGATCTCCCGTCGCTTGGACAGGGCAGAACGCGGCGGGCGCCAGCTTGTTCCGCTCGAGCGGCCGACGCCTGACCGGAACGGCCGCAGGAACATCGAAAGTCGCATCGCGTTGCAGGAACGGCGTTGGGGCTTTGTCGAACAAGGACCCAGGAGATGGCGATGACGACACTACGGAAATTCTTCACGGCCGGCGTTGCGGCGACGATGCTTGCGGGCGTCGTAGCGGCCGCGACGCCCGCCGAGGCGCAATGGGGCGGATGGGGCGGCGGCGGCTTCCATCGTGGCGGATGGGGCGGCGGCGGCTTCCACCGTGGCGGATGGGGCGGCGGCGGCTTCCATCGCGGCGCATGGGGTGGCGGCGGATGGGGTCCGCGCTTCGGCTATGGCGGCGGTTGGCGTCGCGGATGGGGCGGCGGCGGCTGGGGTTGGGGCGGCGGCGCGACGGCCGGCCTCCTTGGCGGCCTGGCGCTCGGCAGCATCGCAGGCGCAGCGGCGTCCTCGCCCGGCTATTACGGCTATGGCGGATATCCCTACGGCGGCTACGGCTTTTATGGCGCCGCCGCTCCGGCGTGGGGCTATGGCGGCGGCTGCACCTGCCCGGGCTGGTGAGGACGGACGGTCCGGCTTATGATGACAATGCGCGTAACAAGACATGCAACCGCGCGCCGCGCGGTTGCAGCGAGGCTGTCGGATGAACGGGAAAACTCTTGCGCTGATCGCAGCCTTGCTGACGCCGTCGCCCGCTCTCGCGGGCTCGGTCGCCTCGTCCAACTGGATGATCCCCAACCGGGACGTGGCGATGCATTGCAGGCCGCTGAATTACGAAATCCACTGCTCGATCTCGCGCATGGCCAATCCGGAATACAGCTCGTTCTGCTTTTACGTCGGACCCGGCGGACAGTCCTACCCGATGAAGCGCGACTACCGCTTCGGATTTCACAACGAGATCGTCAGCATCAAGGTGAATGACGGGCTACGCATCACCGGGCTGCTGACGGAAGCGCGCACGGGAAGACAGGCGCGTTGTTCGGAGTGAACTAAGGCGCCGCCTGAAAGCGTATCGGCTCGCCGATGGAAGGCGCGACAAGATCGCCCTCCCACATCACCTTGATCCCGCGCACGAATGTGCCCACCGGCCAGCCCGTGACCTCCATGCCGTCATAAGGCGTCCAGCCGACGCGCGACGCGATCCACGAATTGCGGATGGTCTCGCGCCGCTTCATGTCGACGATGGTGAGATCGGCGTCATAGCCTTTCGCCACGCGCCCCTTGCCCGCCATGCCGAAGAGCCGCAGCGGCCCCGCGCTGGTGAGGTCCACGAATCGCGCCAGCGTGAGCTTGCCTTCGTTCACCGCATTGAGCATCAGCGGCACGAGCGTCTGAACGCCCGCCATGCCGGCGGGGCTTTTGGGATAGGGCTGCGCCTTTTCCTCGAGCGTATGCGGCGCGTGGTCGGAGCCGAGAACGTCCACGACGCCCTGTTGAACGCCGCGCCACAGCGCGTCGCGATGGCGCGGCTCGCGCACGGGCGGGTTCTGCTGCGCGAGCGTCCCGAGCCGCGCATAGTCGTCCGAAGTGAGCATGAGATGATTTGGCAGGACTTCGACGCTGACGATGTCCTTGTGCTGCGCGAGAAGATCGATCTCCTCCGCGGTGGTGATATGCAGAACATGGATGAGCGCGCGCTTCTCGCGGGCGATCCTCACGAGACGCTGCGTCGAGCGCAACGCGGTCTCGACGTCGCGCCAGACGGGATGCGAGGTCACGTCGCCTTCGACGCGCAAGGGCTTGCGTTCGTTCAGGCGATACTCGTCCTCGCTGTGGAAGGCCGCGCGGCGGCGCGTATGCGACAGCACCAGCGCGACGCCCTCGTCGTCGGGCACGAGAAGCGAACCGGTGGACGAGCCCATGAAAACCTTCACGCCCGCGGCGGCCGGCAGGCGCTCCAGCTCGGCGAGGTCTCTGGCGTTTTCATGCGTGCCGCCGACCCAGAAGGCGAAGTCGGTATGCATGCGCCCGGTCGCACGCGCGACCTTGTCGGCAAGCTCGGCCTCGCCCGTGGTGAGCGGGTTGGTGTTGGGCATCTCGAAAAGGCCCGTCACGCCGCCCAGCACGGCGCCGCGCGAACCCGATTCGAGGTCTTCCTTGTGTGGAAAGCCCGGCTCGCGAAAATGCACCTGCGAATCGACGACCCCGGGGAGAATGTGCAGCCCGCGGCAGTCGATCGTCTCGCCCGCCGAGGCGCGGGAGAGGTCGCCGATCTCCAGGATTTTTCCGTCGCGGACGCCCACGTCGCGCAGCCCCTCCCCATCCTGGTTGACGAGCGCGCCTCCAGAGAGGATGAGATCGAATGTCTGCGGCATGGATGGCGCCTCGCTTGCAGTGGGCCTGCACTAGATAAGCACAAGTTGCTGCTACGCCAAGGCGCGTGCGATCCAACCACACGGGAAAGAATGCAATGACCACGGCGATCCTGCTGAGGGACCGCGGCGTTATCGAGGTTTCGGGCGAAGACGCGGCCAAATTCCTTCATAATCTGGTGACGAACGACATTGCGTCGCTGAAAGCCGGCGAAGCGCGCTATGCGGCGCTGCTGACGCCGCAAGGCAAGATCCTGTTCGATTTTGTCGTCTTCGCGCTTCCCGAGGACCGTTTCCTACTCGATTGTCCGCTTTCCCTCGCCGCCGATCTCGATCAGCGGTTGAGCCTTTACAAGCTGCGCTCGAAGATCACGGTGGCCAACGCCAGCGACAGGCTAGAGGCGATCGCCTTCCCGGACGCGACGGAGCGTCCGGATGTCTCAGCCCTCGCCCTCGCTCCCGACCCGCGCAGCGACGCGCTCGGCTGGCGGGCGCTAGCCGAAAAGGGCGCGATCGACGCGCCCGGCCCGCTCGCGGCCTATGAAACGCGCCGCATCCGCGCCGGAGTGCCGCAGGGGGGCGCCGACTTCGCCTATAGCGACGCTTTTCCGCACGAGGCCGACATGGACATTTTCGCGGGCCTCGACTTCAAGAAGGGCTGCTATGTGGGCCAGGAAGTCGTCTCGCGGATGAAGCACCGCAATCTCGTGCGCAAGCGCGTGACGCACTATCGCGCCCCTGGCGGCGCGCCGCCGCCGGGCCAGTCGATCCGCGCGGGGGAAGTCGAGATCGGCGTGACGGGTTCCGCCGTCGGCGAAGAGGGCCTCGCGCTCATCCGCCTCGACCGGCTCAAGGACGCGCAGGAAAAAGGCGACGCGCCAATGGCTGGCGGGAAGACGCTCGAGTTTCCCGAGTGACGACGCCTCCCGGCCGAAGTGAGCCGGAAGGCGCGTTGAGCTCGACGATAGATGACCAATCTGCGGAGCGCCGCCTCAGGCGCGACATGCGCACCGTTTCCGTCGCGTCACTCTGTCAGAAGCGCCACGCCTTCCTTGCCGAGCAGACGATGCACGTTCAGGAGCAACTGTAGCACAACGCCGAAGACGCCGAGCGCCATCCATCCAAAGAACACGAAGCCCCAGTGCAGCGGCGCCACGAACAGCTCTTCCATGAACCAGAAGGTGTGGCCCCACTCGTTGAGCCCGACATTCGGAATGATCATGAAGGGACCGATCGACACGATCAGATAGGCGAGCGAATATCCCTTGGAGAAATAGGGAATCCGCGTCTTCGCATGGAAGAAGGCGCCAATCGCGATCACCGAATAGATCGGATAGCTCATGTAGAACTCGATGATGTGCGACGGGGTGAAATCGGTGTCGCGGATCACCGTCATGTGCCAGGTGCCGTCCTGCTCCGTGAAGAAGGAAGCGCCCCAGTAGATCGCCGCCGCATAGACGACGAGCCACTTCACATTGTCGACGATGGCGCGCATCTCCTGACGCGGCGTCACGGTCGACATGTCCCGCACGCGCGTCTTCCAGAGGTAGCCGGCGAGGCCAATGCCCGAAACCAGCTCCAGCGGAATTTCGGTCCACAGTATGCTCATCCAGTATGTCTGGAACTCCGGCGCGAAAGAGTCGAGGCCCGCCCGCCAGCCATAGACCTGCTCGTAGATGCGCACGATCAGATAGAAAGTATTGAGAAGGGCGAGGCCGATCCACATTCCCCTGAGATCGACGATTGGCTTGTCTACGGCGACTGCGCCCGCCGCTGTCTGCGTTGTCACGCTCATTTCTGTTCCTCCATTTCGACCGGAAGCGACCAACGCCTTCCGATGAAGCGAGGATACGCGTCACGTGGGGCTTGCCAGCATGGCTGATTTGCCATTAATGTTGCAAAGTCAGACAGCGAATCTGCCATTATAGAGGCTATATCTGCCACCCCGGGTCGGAACATGGACATTGCGATTCTTGGATATGACGACTGTTTGGGTCAGGGATTCGTCGGCGCGGCCGATCTTCTCCTGTTGAGCCGACGTTTGTTGAAGAACGCCGCACAACCCGATCCTTATCGCGTCGTCACGGTGACTTATGATGGCGCGCCCTTCCGTGACGGCTTTGGACGGACTCATTTGGCGGATGCGTCCTTTTCGACGCTCGACGGCTGCGCGGCGGTCATCGTCCCGCCCTACCTTTGCAACGCCGACTCGGCGGAGCCGACCACCCCAGCGATCAGCGCCGCCGCTGGATGGTTGAGACGTCAGCACGCTCTGGGCGCGATAGTGGCGGCGTCGTGCAACGGCGTCTTTCTTCTCGGCGAAGCCGGACTGCTGGACGGACGGCGCTGCACGACGACATGGTGGCGCCACGATGAGTTGAAGTCGCGTTATCCTCGCGCTGACGCCGCCTGGGGCGCCTCGCTCATGGAAGACCGGCGAGTCGTCACCGCCGGCGGCCCGTTGTCCTGGATCGATTTATCGCTGCTTGTCCTGCGCGAGCTTTGCGGCGGAGAAGCCGCCAAGAAGGCCGCGGACTTCACTGTCGTCGACACAGCGTCTTCAACGCAGACGATCTATATTCCGCCGGGACATCTCACCGCCTCGAATCCCTTTGTGCTCGAGGCGGAGCATGTCGTTCGCCAAGCGGGAGACGCGCCGATGACCTCGGCGCAACTGGCGCGCGCGCTGAATGTATCGGAACGCACGCTGCATCGGCGGTTGAAAGAGGCGACGGGGGAGACCCCGAAACATTTCCTGGACCGAGTTCGCTTCGAAGCGGCGCGGATGCTGCTGGAAACGACGCAGAACTCCGTGAAACAACTCGCCTCTGCCTCGGGCTACGCTGACGAGACGAGTTTCAGGCGGGCTTTCCGGCGCTATGCGGGCATGACGCCGGGCGCTTACCGTTCCTGGTCGCTGGCGCGACGCAGCGCCAAATGAAGCGCTCGCTCAGCGATGAATGACGTCCAGCGCAAAGTCGAGGGCGCGCACGACCTCGACATTGGCGAAGATGATTCCCGCGACCGCCGCGATGACGATCGCCAGATCCTTGAGGGATAGCCGCTTGATAGACTGCGCCGGATCCCGGCTCGCCGTCTGGATGTCCATGTTTCCCGCTCCCAGCCCAATGCGGTTATCAACCCCGCATGAATCTTATGCGACGAAGGTAAAAACCTTCGAAACGTTTCCGTTCTTCACGCTTTCGTTTCGTCACAAAGCTCGATAAGTTCCGGCCCGCTCGACCGTCAGCGGGCTTTTTTGCTAGTTACACCCGCAAGAAATGAGTCGGTAGAGCCACAGAAAATTCGAGGGAAGGACCACCAGTGAGCGCAAGCGAAAACACCGGCCGCGTGACGGCCAGCGTCAATTTTCTCGCAGGCGAGATCGTCGACCGCCTCGTTGCGGGGGCGGAGCGTTACCGTGTGTCGGTTTCCCGCGGGAGCCTCGGCGAACTGCTGATCGACGCCGGCGCCAGGGTCGCGGGCGGGATCGACGTCGGCCTGCTGCTCACGGAAATCTGCATGGGCGGGTTGGGCAAGGTCACGCTCTCGCATGCGCCGGGCGCCGCCAAATGGCCGTTCTGGTTGACCGTCGCCAGCAACGACCCCGTCGTCGCCTGCCTCGCGAGCCAATACGCCGGCTGGAGCCTCTCACATGAGAAATTCTTTGCGCTGGGCTCCGGCCCCGGCCGCGCCCAGGCGCGCGTCGAAAAGCTCTTCGAGGAGTTGACCTACACGGACAAGGCCGACCGCGTCACGATCGTGCTGGAGAGCGCAAAGCCGCCGCCGCCGGAAGTCGTGACGAAAGTCGCGGAGAAGTCCGGCGTCTCGCCCGAAAAGGTCGCTTTCGTCTATGCGCCGACGCATTCGCTCGCCGGCAGCGTGCAGGTCGTCGGCCGCGTGCTCGAGGTTGCGCTGCACAAGGCGCATGAGCTGCACTTCCCGCTGGACAACATCATCGACGGAATCGCCACGGCGCCGCTCTCGCCGCCCCACCCGGATTTCGTGAAGGCGATGGGCCGCACCAATGACGCGATCATCTACGCGGGCCGCGCGCATCTGTTCGTAAAAGGCCCGGCTGACGCCGCGAAGGCGCTCGCAGAGAAACTGCCGAGCCATAATTCGCGCGACTACGGCCAGCCCTTCGCGGACATCTTCAAGGCGTACGACTACGACTTCTACAAGG
>PERY01000027.1 GCA_002929055.1 Methylocystis sp.
TTTCGCACCAACGGGCTGAGCTACATTCCCCGCCGCTATTGCCGCGCCGACGCGCTCTTCAACGACGGCAAGCGCCGCAGGATCGTTTACAATATCGGGGAGTCGCTGGGCTTCATCGGCGTCGGCTCGGGGGTGACATGGTGCGTTGTGGGACTTGACCGCAACCACGCCTTCAGTCCGAATTGCCGCGCCGCCGGGCCTTGAGCCTGGCTGTTCGAGCCCAGAGGTCCGTAGATGCGTTTCGGGTTTATGCGAATTGCGCCGCAGGCGGCGATCGTTGCGTTTTGCGCGGGCCTTTTCCTTGGCGCCGCGTCGCCGGTCGGCGCCAAAGACGACGACTGCATTCTCGACAATTGCGCCGACAAGCGCCCGCCGGCGGCCGTTCCCGCTCCCGTGCCGCAGACGAAGGCCGACGGCGGCTTTCGCGCCAATGCGCCCTCGGGGAACTTCGACTTCTACGTCCTCGCGCTGAGCTGGTCGCCGGGCTTTTGCGACAATGTCGGCGGCTCGCATGATCAATGCGAGCCGGGCAAGGGCCTGGGCTTCGTGGTGCATGGTCTCTGGCCGCAATATGAGCGCGGATTCCCCAGCGACTGCGACGGCCCGCGCAGCCCCTCGCGCATCGCGCTCGAGCGGGCGAACGGCGTCTTCCCCGACGAACGGCTGGCGCGTTACGAATGGCGTAAACACGGCACCTGCAGCGGCCGGAGCCCGAGCGACTATTTCGCCGACGTCTCCCGCGCTCGCGAGGCCGTGGCGATCCCCGCGCCCTTCGTGAAGCCGACGCGCGAACAGACCTTCACGCCCATTGACATAGAGCGCGCCTTCTACGACGCCAATCCGCGCCTGCGCCCCGGCATGATGGCGGTCAGCTGCCGCCGCAACGTCTTCGAGGAAGTTCGCATCTGCATGTCGAAGGATTTGCGCGAGTTCCGCGCCTGTCCGGAGATCGTGCAGCGCGGGTGCCGGCAGCGCGAGATTTCCGTGCCCGCGCCGTTGTGAACTACCGCCACGCTTTCCACGCAGGCAATTTCGCGGATGTGTTCAAGCACGCGCTGCTGGCGCGGCTTCTCGTTTACCTGACCCGTAAGGACGCGCCGTTCCGCGTGATCGACACCCATGCGGGGGAGGGCGCCTATGACCTTGCTTCCGACGAAGCGGGACGTACGGGGGAATGGGTAGGCGGGATCGGCCGTCTTGCCGATCTCGCCGGCGTCGATGGCGAGACGCGCGATCTGCTCGCGCCCTATCTCGATTGCGTCGGCGCCTTCGGCGAAGACGGCCGTGCGGCGCTTTATCCCGGTTCGCCGCTCATCGCAGCGCGGCTGGCCCGCGCACAGGACCGCGCGATCTTCTGCGAACTCCGCCCCGACGCCTTCGACGCCTTGCGCTACCGCTTTGGCCGCGACGAGCGGGTGAAGACGATCCACATCGACGGATATACGGGGCTGGGCGCCTATGTGCCGCCAAAGGAGCGGCGCGGCCTCGTGCTGATCGACCCGCCGTTCGAACGGACGGACGAATTCGCGGCGATGTTTTCGGCTTTTCTGGGCGCTTACCGCAAATGGCCCACAGGGATTTACGCCTTATGGCATCCGTCAAAGGACGCGAGGGCCGAGCGCGCCTTTCTGGATGGCTTCCCGCGCGAGGGCGTGAAGCGCGTGTTGCGGCTGTCGCTCGCTGTGGCGAGCGGCGGCGAAGGGTTGCGCCGAACGGGACTCGTGGTGGTCAACCCGCCGTATGTCTTCGAGACCGAAGCGCGGCGGATATTGGGGTTTCTTTCGCCGCGTCTGGCGCAGGGGACCGGCGCGGGGTTCGAGATGGAATGGCTCGCGGGGGAATAGCGACGTCATTGCGAGCGCAGCGAAGCAATCCACCGACCAAGCGGTGGCTCTGGATTGCTTCGTCGGCAACGCCTCCTCGCAATGACGGGGGCTGTCAATGCAGATCGCCGTAAAGATCGCGCCAGGTGGGATTGAGGCTTTCGATCAAAACGAGCTTCTTCGCGCGCGACCCCGCCTTGATCTGCTTCTCACGAGCGATCGCGTCGGGCATCGTCTCGTGATGCTCGTACCAGACAAGCAGCTTGCAGCCGTAGCGCTTCGTGAACCCATCGACCAAGCCTTCGCGATGCTCCCAGATACGGCGCGGCAGATTTGACGTCACGCCTGTGTAGAACGTCCCGTTGCGCTTGCTGGCGACGATATAGGCGGCCGGATTTCTCAATCGTCCCTCCCGTCATTGCGAGCGAAGCGAAGCAATCCAGGGGCCGCGTTGGGGCTCTGGATTGCTTCGTCGGCTGCGCCTCCTCGCAATGACGGCTAACCGGCAAGCGAAGGATAATCCGTGTACCCCTCAGCCCCCGGCGAATAGAACGTCGACGGGTTTGGCGCGTTGAGGGGCGCGCCGGCCTTTATGCGCGCAGGCAGATCGGGGTTTGCGAGGAACGCCGAGCCAAACGCCACCGCGTCGAGCTTGCCCTCGCGGATCGCCGCGTCGGCTTCATCCGCGTCGTAGCCCATGTTGCCGATCAGCGCGCCCTTGAACCCCGCGCGCGCGAGCGTCATCACGTCGCCCTGCTGCTGCTGGAAGAAATCGCCGCGCATCATGTGCAGATAGGCGAGTCCGAAAGGGTTCAGCGCCTGCGCGAGCCATGTCGTCAGCCCAACGGGATCGCTGTCCTTCATGCTGTTGTAGCTGTTGAGCGGCGAGAGGCGCAGACCAACGTGGTCGGCGCCCCATACGCTGATCACCGCCTCCAGCACCTCGAACATCAGCCGCGCGCGGTTTTCGACCGAGCCGCCATAGGGGCCGCCACGCTTGTTGGCGCCGTCGCGCAAAAATTCATCGAGCAGATAGCCGTTCGCGCCATGCACCTCGACCATGTCGAAGCCTGCGGCTTTGGCGTTGCGCGCCGCCTGCGCGAAGCCCGCGATGATCCCCGGAATTTCGTCGTCGCGCAATTCGCGCGGCGTCGTATAGGGCTGCTTGCCCTGCGGCGTATGAACCTCGTCCCCGGTGATCGGGATGGCCAAGGGCGCCACGGGAACGGCGCCGTCGTTCAGCAGTGGATGACATGCGCGCCCGCCATGCCAGATTTGCAACGCGATCAACCCGCCCTTGGCGTGCACCGCGTCGGTCACGCGCTTCCAGCCGTCTACCTGCGACTGCGAATGGACGCCGGGCTCGCGCCAAAAAGCGGAATTTCCGGCCATCGCCATGGTCGCTTCCGCGATGATGAGACCAGCGGAGGCGCGCTGCGCGTAATATTCCGCCATCAGTGCGCCGGGGACATGGTCGTCCTCGGCGCGGCAGCGGGTCAGCGGAGCCATCAGGATGCGATTGGGCAAGGTCAGCGCGCCAAGTTTCAGCGGCGAGAAGAGGACGTCATGCGACATGCATGGATGCTCCTGTGGACGAGGGTGCGTTTACGATTAGCGATGAGAACCTGAATCAGTTAGAGGCTTGGCCGCAGAGTTTGTAAGGTGCGCCAGCGCTCAGACCGCCATGCGGCTTTCCCGCAATCTGGCGAAACTGAGCGGGCATTTCGACGAAGATTTAACCCACCGTCGTCGTTTTGTAAGACATAGGCGCGAAACGCTTGGTATCACGTGGGAATTTTCGGGGGCAGGTTGAATGCTGGGCGGTTTTCTTTTTCGTTCGAATCGATTTTGCAAGGCGTTCGCGTTTTCGACGGCGCTTGTCGTTTTGATCGCATTCGCGCCCGCCGCGAAAGCGGACTTCCTCGACGATCTTTTCGGTGGCGGCCCGACCGAAGCGCCCCGCGCTGCGCCGAGGGCGCCCGAACGTGTGCGACGCGCGCCCAAGCCCTCGTTCTCCATTCGCCTCAATGAAGGGAAGCACGAAGCGCGCGGCCATGTGCGTCCGATGGAGAAGAAGAGCGTGGCTTTTCTTCCGGAAAGCAAGCTTCCCAAGCCGGTCTTCTGCTACGCGGGCGCTGCGCATGCCGCCAGCCCCGACAGCGCCGACACGCGCCTCCATGACGGCACGCTCCGCTCCGGCGACAGCGTCGTGACGGAGGTGGGCATTCTCGTCTTCAAGGGGCGTGTCGCCTGTCCGCACAACGCCAATGACTTCATCGCCGTCGCCGCCTCGCCGCTGTCGAAATCGAGGCGCGAGGCGCTGATGGCGCTGGAGCGCACGCTGCACACGACCCGGATAGAGCGCGACGCGAGCGCGGAGCGGGAGCCGCAGCCCAAGGTCGTGGGGCAGGCCAATCAATAAGCCTGCTTGCGCGCCGCGGGGCGCTCGCCGATAAGGGCGCGACGAACGCCGCGACCTGAAAGCAAGCCGCACAGATGATGATTCTTCGCTACTCCGCCGCCTCGCCCTATGCGCGCAAGATCCGCATCGCCGCCGAACTTCTCGGACTGAGCGACCGTATCGAGATCGCGGCGGCGAACACCGCGGACCCGGCAGACACGCTGCGCGCCCAGAACCCGCTGGGAAAAATCCCCACCCTCGTTCTCGGGGACGGCTCCGCGCTCTACGACAGCCGCGTGATCGCGGATTATCTCGATCACATTGGCGGGGGGAAGTTGGTCCCTGCCGAGCCCGCCCGGCGCTTCGCCGCGCTGCGCTTGCAGGCGCTGGGAGACGGGATCAACGACGCGGCGCTGCTCATCCGCTATGAGGTCGCGAGCCGCCCCGAAGCGCTGCGTCACCCGGAGACGATCGCGCTTCAGCAGGGCAAGATCGACCGCGCGCTGGCCGCTCTCGACGCCGCGCCGCCGCAGGGGCCGGTCGACATCGGCCAGATCGCAGTCGCCTGCGCGCTCGGCTATCTCGACCTGCGCTTCGAGGGCGCCTGGCGCAAGGCGCATCCACGGCTCGCCGCATGGCTGGCCGATTTCACGGCGAAGGTTCCCGCCTTCGAGGCGACGAAGGCGTGAGCCGCAAACGATGAAGCAACCCGGAGCCGAGGGGAGGCCTCCGGACCGCTTCGCACGCAATGACTAGCCTGTCAGCCCGTCTAGCCTGCGATCTCGGACGGAGGCGCCCAGCCGCCGGCGCTCGCGACCGCCGCCGGGCTCGCGCCGGGAATGCGCAGCCGCTGGCCTGGATAGATCTTGTCGGGGTCGCTCAGCATCGGCTTGTTCGCTTCGAAGATTTCCTGGAAGCGATTGCCGTCGCCGTAATGCTCCTGCGCAATCTTCCAGAGCGTGTCGCCCGCCACGACAATATGGACGCCCGAGGGCTGCTCGGGGTCGTAGTCCGGCGCAATCAGGTTGTTCTCGACCTGCGCGACGCCCTTGGTGTTGCCCACCGCGAGCACGATCTTTTCCAGTTCGGCGCGCGAATTCACGGCGCCATTGAGCGTCACCTTGTCGCCGGCGACCTCCAGGTCGACGCCGGAGACGTCGAAGCCAAGGCCTTCGAGTTCCTTGAGGAGCGACTCGGCGGGAGCCGCCGACGTGTCCGTCGCTCCGGCGGGAGCGGGAGCCGCTTTGCTCTTGCCTTTGAAGAAATCGAAAATGCCCATGAAAAAGCCTCCTGAACGGGACGCGCCAGCGCACGCCGAGGTTTTATATTAGGCTGAGTTCGCCCGTATGACAGGGGCTTTCGTCATCAATCCCCTAGAAGTGGACATTCAGGCCCGCTTTTACGGAGGACGTATTCACGCCGGAATACAGCGCGTAAGGCGTGAAATCGAAGTAACGGCCCGTTCCCGTCGAGGTGAAGAGATATTCGCCTTTCGCGGAAAGGTTTGGCGTGAATAGATATTCGAGACCCGCGCCCAACGCCCAGCCGCCCTGGAAGCTCGACTGGACGCCGGAGAACCCCGCGAAGGGCGCGGTGATCCCGATGGTGTTCTTGCTCGCGGCGAAACCCGCCGTGCCATAGATCAGCGCCCGGTCCACGACGTAGCCCGCTCGGCCGCGCACGGTCAGCATGTTGTCGACCTCGCCGCGCGCGACGGCGCCGAAGAAGGGCGAATGCGTTTCCTTGACGCCGGTGAAGGAAAAGTCCGCCTCGGCGCCGAGCACGAATTGCGGCGCGATCTGGTAGTTATAGCCGCCAGTCAGGCCGATGAGGCCGCCTGTCGGGCTGCCGCCGATCTGCGCGCCTTGCGCCTGAAATGCGCTGAAGCCCACGCCGCCCTGCACGCCGACATAGAAGCCCGTCCAGGTGAAGGCGGGCGGCGGGGGATAATAATCGGCCGGCGGGCCGGAGCGGCTCGGGAGATCGGCCGCCAGCGCCGGGGCCGCGGCGAGGAATGGCGCGAGAAGCGCGAAACGGGCGATGCGTTTGAACGTCATGAACGTACTCCCATGACCGCGGATACGCGTGCGGCGATGTCTCGTATGCGGGGCCGGTCCGGGCTCTTGCCCCGCGTTCGACGCTTCGAAATGAAATCGTTCAGCTTAATGATTCCTTGCCGGCGGATGCCCGCTTTGCGTGCAGCAAGGCGCGGTGAAATATTGAGTTTGTCGAAAGCTGGACGCCGCGAGAAAGACGGCGGCTCGACTTGCCCAAGGCCTTAACGGGCTCGATAAAATTCGCATCGAAAGCAGATTTGTTTGGCTAATGTTTCGTGAATGATTGACGGTGCGCCCTCCGCGTGGGAAGCGCGCAGGCGATGGAGCGGCAATGCATGAGCGGCATGGCATGAGCGGCGCGAGCGAGAGTAGAGACGGGCCAGCGCTGGTGACGGGCGCGGCGCGGCGCATCGGCCTCGCCATTGCGGGGCGGCTGGCGCTGCAGGGCCATCCTGTCGTGCTGCATTCGTCGCAGCGCTCAGTCGAGGAGGCGGAGCTTGCCGCGCAGGCCATCCGCAAACAGGGCGGGCGCGCCGCCGTCGCCGTGGCCGATCTCGCCGACGCCAGGGAAACGCAGGGGCTCGTCGAATTCGCCGCCCGCGCCTTCGGGCCTTTGACGCTCCTCGTCAACAACGCCTCCATCTTCGAAGTCGACGCGGCGCAGGATTTCTCGCTCGAAGGCTACGAGCGCCACATGGCGGTCAATCTACGCGCGCCGCTGCTGCTCTCGCGCGATTTCGCAACCGCCTTGCCCGAGGGCGCGGCGGGCGCGATCGTCAATGTCATCGATCAGCGAGTCTGGCGTCTCACGCCGCGCTATTTCAGCTATACGCTGTCGAAATCGGCGCTCTGGACCGCAACGCGCACCATGGCGCAGGCCTATGCCCCCCGCATCCGCGTCAACGCCGTGGGGCCGGGGCCGGTCTTTCCCAACGAGGCGCTGGGCGACAGGGATTTCGAGATCGAGACGCATGGCGTGCCGCTCGGCCATGCGGCGGAAGTCTCGGGCGTTGTGGATGCGGTGGTTTATCTCGCCAACGCCAGAAGCGTCACCGGCCAGATGATCGCGGTGGACGCCGGGCAGCATCTGGCGTGGCGCACGCCGGATGTGGCGGATGGATAAAGCAGTTCAGATGTTTTCAAAAAACTCTTTGTCTATATCCACAGCTTCAATCTTCCTGATTTTGACGCCAAGTCGAAGTTCTTTCAGCAGAGAACAAAGAGCTTCTCCGTCAACTAGATCAATAGCAGGAGCTCCGTCCCGCGTTGCTTCCTTGCGAGCCTCGGAGGTGAAAGAAGCAGTCGTGATGATCAAGCCTTTATCCGCGCGGCCAACCATTGCCCCACGGAAGTCTCTTACTACCGACGGGCCGACAGTTTGCTTCCATCTCTTCGCCTGAAAAAGAACTTGAAATGAAACCAAGTTCATTCGCAGGATGCCGATGCCATCGATGCCGCCATCGTTCGGTTGGCCCGTGACTTCAACCCGGACGAAGCCGCTTTCCCGCATCACTCTCTTACAAAGGCGTTCGAAAGCGTCTGATTTCATTGAATGCAAGACAGTGAGAAGCTGGTGGTCCCATAGGGAGCCGTTTGCTTCCGCCTCCTCTGCCTCTGGATCAGGAGGAAGTCGGTTCTTTTCCTTTTTCCGTTTTAAATACTCAGCGTTGTGCTCGTTAAACGCATCTGCGACCCTTCTCTTGAGCTCGTTGTCGGTCAAGCCAGTGGCAGATCTACCAGATTCGGTCAGCACCCAGACGCCCCGCGAAGGGTTCTCAAGGAAGCCGGCTAGCTTGAGATAGCTGCGAGCCCAGGAGACGCGGTCAAAAAAGACGAGAGCGCCGCTTTTGGGATATTTAGCGTCCAGAACGCCTGTAGTCGGCTGCAAGAGTTGTGTAACGGCATCTTCAACCTCTTCAATTGAACCTGAGCCGCCAAGAGAATCTAAAGCTTGCAGGGTTGGCTTCAATAGATCGTCATATTTAGGAACTGCATCGAGGCTCATGGCGGGTTCCGCTTTCGGATTTGTTCGGATTTTATTGCACAGCGACCGCTCGACGGAAAGTTTCACAGTGCCCACGCCTAAACCCTTCAGAAACCATAAGTCGCTAAAGCTTTAACCGTTGCGGTCAGTTAACCGGGATCGTCGTATCCGGCCCGGGCGTTAAAAAGGCGCGTTTCGCGCCTAAGGAGTGTGCATGCGCGTTCTCGGCATCGAAACCACCTGCGACGAGACGGCTGTGGCTGTCGTGTCGGACCGCCTCGGCATGGACGGCGGCGACATCCTTTCCAACGAAGTGCTCAGCCAGATCGCCCAGCATGCGGCCTATGGCGGCGTCGTGCCGGAGATCGCCGCGCGCGCCCATATCGACGTTCTGGACCGGCTCATCGTCCGCGCGCTGGCCAACGCGAAGGTGGAGCTCGACGACATCGACGCCATCGCGGCGGCGGCGGGGCCGGGGCTCATCGGCGGCGTTCTCATCGGCGTCACGGCGGCGAAGGGGCTCGCGCTCGCGACCGGCAAGCCTTTCATCGCAGTGAACCATCTGGAGGCCCACGCGCTCACGGCGCGCCTCACCGATCATCTCGATTTTCCTTATGTCGCGCTGCTGATTTCGGGAGGCCACACGCAACTCGTCGCGGTGAAGGGGATCGGAGAGTACCGCCGCCTTGGTTCGACCGTCGATGACGCTGCGGGCGAAGCCTTCGACAAGGTCGCCAAGATGCTCGGCCTCGGCTATCCCGGCGGCCCGCAGATCGAACAGCTCGCCCAGGACGGCGACGCCCACCGTTTCGATTTCCCGCGTCCCATGCTCGGGCGGGCCGGCGCCGATTTCTCCCTCTCGGGGCTGAAAACCGCCGTGCGGCAGGAAATCCTGAAGATCGGGACGCCGGGAGAGCAGGACACGAAAGACCTCGCCGCCTCTTTCCAGGCCGCCATCGTGGATGTGATCGTCGATCGCGTCCGCGCCGGCGTGCGGCTCTTCACGGAAGGCGAGGGGCGGCCAAGCGGGCTCGTCATCGGCGGGGGCGTCGCCGCCAATGGCGCGATCCGCCGCGCGCTCACGCGGCTTTGCGCCGAGAGCGGCCTGCGTTTCGTCTCGCCCCCCGCGAATCTGTGCTCCGACAATGGCGCCATCATCGCCTGGGCGGGTCTGGAGCGCTTCAAGCGGGGCATGACGGACGATCTCGGCTTCGCGGCGCGGCCGCGCTGGCCGCTGGACGCTTCCGCGAGCGGGACGCATCACGGCAAGGCGTAATCCCTTGCGCCGAACCTTCTTCGCGGCGCTGGCGTTTCTGCTGCTCGCGCCGGAGCCGCAGGCGGCGGGGCCACTCTCGCAGGAGCCGCTCTATGCGGGCGTGCGCGTCTATTACGGCCCCGGCGACGGCTTCGAGACGGTGGACGCGCGGCTCATCAATGGCGCGCGCCACTCGATCGATATGGCGGCTTATTTGCTCACGGACCGCGCGCTGGTGACGGCGCTGGGTCGCGCCGCCATGCGCGGCGTGAAGGTGCGTCTCTATCTCGACGGCGAGGAGACAGGCCGCAGCGCCCCTTTCGAGCAGATCGCCGACGCGCCGAACATGGAGGTGCGACTAAAGGCGCGCGGGCGTGATCTCATGCATCTGAAATCCTATCAGGTCGACGGCCGTACGCTGCGAACGGGGTCTACCAACTTCTCCGTCTCCGGAGAGGTCTATCAGGACAATGATCTCATCGTTATAGACAGCCCGCAGGCGGCGGCCCGCTTTCGTGCAGCGTTCGAACGGCTGTGGGCGCGCCCGGACAATCAGCGGATCGGCTTGAGATGACACGCGACCATCTTGCAGTTCTGGGCGCCGGGGCCTGGGGAACGGCGCTGGCCAATGTCGCCGCGCAGGGCCGCGAGCGCGTGCCGCTCTGGGGGCATGACGCCGCTCATGCCGCGGCGCTTGCGCAGGACCGAGAAAACAAGCGCCACCTTGCCGGCCTGCCGCTGCCCGCCGCCGTAGCGCCGACAAGCGATCTCTCCTGTATGCGGGACGCGCGCATCGTGCTTGCCGTCGTTCCGGCGCAGGCTTTGCGTGACGTCGCCCGCGCCGTGCGTCCGCATCTCAAGGACGGCGCGGCTTTCGTCATTTGTGCGAAGGGGATCGAGCGGGACACGCGCAACTTCATGAGCGAGGTCGTCGCGCGGGAATTGCCGCAGGCGCAGCCGGCCGTTCTCTCGGGGCCGAGCTTCGCGATGGATGTCTGCAAGGGCCTGCCCACAGCCGTCACGCTCGCGGCGCAGGACGAGACTCTGGCGCAGCGCCTGTGCGAAGAAATATCGACCAGAACGTTCCGGCTCTATCGCTCGACCGATCTTCTCGGGGTCGAGATCGGGGGCGCGGCGAAGAACGTTTTCGCCATCGCGGCCGGGATGTCGTCGGGCCGGGGGCTGGGCGCGAGCGCGCAGGCCGCGCTCATCGCCCGAAGCTTTGCGGAACTCTCGCGCCTCGGCCGCGCGCTTGGCGCAAGAAGCGAGACGCTGATGGGGCTCTCGGGCCTTGGCGATCTGGTTCTGACCTGCGGTTCCGCGCAGTCGCGCAACTTCGCCTTCGGGCAGGCGCTGGGGCAGGGCGCGGCGGTGAAGGACGCTTCCGGCGGCAAACTCACAGAGGGCGCCTTCACGGCGCATGTTCTCCTGGAGATGGCCCGCGCCGCGGGCGTTGAAATGCCGATCGTAGAGGCGGTGGACGCCATTCTCTCGTCGCGCCTCAGCGTCGATGCGGCGATCGAAGCCTTGCTGATGCGGCCCTTGAAGGCGGAGAGCTAGTTCCCGAACGTTCAGCGCTTCGGCGGCTTTCCTTCCGGCAAGGTGGCGCGCGCGTCGAGGGTTTCCCGGATTTTCCGTGCGAGCTGGGCCAGCGAAAAAGGCTTGGCGAGCAGATTCACATTGGGGTCGAGCATGCCGTTGGAAGCGATCGAGCCGGAGGGATAGCCGGTGATGAACAGCACATGCAAAGCATGTCGGCGGAACACCGCCTCGCGCGCGAGACGCGCGCCGTCCATGCCGGGCATGACCACGTCGGTGATCATGAGCGCAATATCCGCCCGCTCCCGGATGATCTGGATTGCAGTCTTTCCGCTTTCCGCTTCGAGCACCGTGTAGCCGAGTTCCCGGACGCCTTGCGCGGTCACGCGGCGGGCCGTGTCGTCGTCCTCGACGACGAGCACCACTTCCTCGGGCCGGCCGCGCGGAAATTCCTCCGGCTTCGGTTCGGAAACGACCTGAGCCGGAGCGGCTTCTTCCCCTTCGACATAACGAGGCAGATAGAGCTTGATCGTCGTGCCGCGCCCGCTTTTCGAGTGAATCTGCACGTGGCCGCCCGACTGCCTCACGAAGCCATGCACCTGGGACAGGCCAAGACCGGTCCCCTTGCCGACCGGCTTTGTCGTAAAGAACGGGTCGAACGCTTTCTCGACGACCTCCGGCGGCATGCCGCAACCTGTATCGGTGACGGCCACCATCACATATTGGCCGGGGCGGGCGTCGGGGTTCTCGTCCGAATAAGCCTGATCGAGAGCCGCATTCCCCGTCTCTATCGTCAATTGTCCGCCATCCCGCATGGCGTCCCGTGCGTTGACTGCGAGATTGAGGATCGCGTTCTCGAGTTCATTGGCGTCTATCTGCGTCAGCCACAAATCCTTTTCCAGCGAGGTCGAGAATTGCACGTTGCCGCCCAGCGTTCGCTGCAGGATCGTGGACATGCCGGCGACGAGGTCGTTGGCGTTCAATGGCGTCGGGTGGAGCGGCTGCACTCGGGAGAACGCCAGCAATCGATGCACGAGGTTGGCCGCGCGCTCCGTGCCGTCGAGCGCAGACTGGATGAGCTTGTCGGCCCCATCCTCGCCTTTCTGAAGCTTCCGGCGCAGGATGTTCAGACTCGCGACGACGACGCCGAGCATATTGTTGAAGTCGTGCGCTATGCCGCCGGTGAGCTGACCCAGAGCTTCAAGCTTTTGCGACTGCCGCAATTGCGCTTCGAGCGCGGCGCGGCGCGTCGATTCCTCGATGAGCTGGTTATAGGCCGCTCGCAGCGAGTCGCTGGACTTGCGCAGCGCGTTCATCTGCTTTTCGGCGACGAAGATCGTGAATCCTGCGACGCTCGCGATGATGACGACTAGCGCGCCGATCGCGGTTTGCAGCGTGTCGGTCGCCTCGCCGAGCTTCGCTTCGCGGCGGCGGAAGAGGTCTTCCTCACTGGCGATCATTTCCGATATGACGGCGTCGATCTGGTCCATGAGTTGTTTGCCGCGACCGCCTTGGACGATCTGCGTCGCTTCATCGAAGCGGCCCGTCCTCATCAGCTCCAGCTTGTTCAGCAGAAGGCCGATCCGTTCGCGCAGGACAGGCGAAATCCTCTGAAGTCTTTCTGTCTGCGCGGGATTGTCGGCGACAAGGGCGCCGATGCCGGTCAAATCCCTTTCCAGCCGTGCGGACAGACCTTCCTTCGGCGCGAAATAGCTCGGGTCTCGTGTGATGAGGAAGCCGCGCTCCTCGCTTTCCGCGCGACGCACGAAGCCTTCGAGCCGGTTCAGGGCGCCTTCTACCTCGAGCGTATGGCGCAGCAGGGCGCCGCTATCGCGCCGGTGCTGCTCCGTGCGGATCGTGACCAGTCCGGCCGCGGCCAGCACGGAGAAGGCCACAATCAGACTGACCGTCTCAAAAGACAAAAACGTTCGCGTTGCGGCCATGCCGGGTCCAACTGCGCATCCGATAGCAAACATTAAGCGTTCTGCGACGCCCTACGCCAGCGTCGCGGCAAAGCCTTAGTCACGCCGCCTGAAGCGCCTGCCGGCGACGCCGCGCGTCAGGCCTTAGGAACCTCGCGCACGGCGCCGCGCGATGCGCTCGTGGTCATGGCCGCATAGGCGCGCAGCGCGGTCGAGATTTTGCGATGACGCGGACTTGCGGGAGCGAAGCCCTTCGCCGCTTGAACAGCGCGCCGCGCGGAAAGTTCCGTTTCGCTCACGTTGAGCGTGATTTTGCGGTTGGGAATGTCGATCTCGATACGATCGCCGTCCATGACAACCGCAATCAAACCGCCTTCTGCCGCTTCCGGCGACACGTGGCCGATGGAGAGCCCCGAGGTGCCGCCCGAAAAGCGGCCGTCCGTGATCAGCGCGCAAGCTTTGCCGAGGCCCTTGGATTTCAGATAGCTTGTCGGGTAGAGCATCTCCTGCATGCCGGGGCCGCCGCGCGGACCCTCGTAGCGGATGACGACCACATCGCCTTCCTTCACGCCGCCAGTAAGGATGGCGGAGACCGCTGCATCCTGGCTTTCGAAGACGCGCGCCGGGCCCGAAAATTTCAGAATCGATTCATCGACGCCCGCGGTCTTCACGATGCAGCCGTCCTCCGCGAGATTGCCGAAGAGCACGGCGAGGCCGCCGTCCTTCGAGAAAGCGTTGTCCGCGTCGCGGATGGCGCCCTTTTCACGGTCCGTGTCGAGGTCGTCGTAGCGGCGCTCCTGGCTGAAGGCGACCTGGGTGGGCACGCCCCCCGGGGCGGCGCGGAAGAATGTTTTCGCGGTCTCGCTCGACGAAACGGCGACGTCCCAGCGCGCAATGCTGTCGGCCATCGTGGGGCTGTGCACGGTCGGCAGATCGCCATGCAGAAGGCCGGCGCGCAGAAGCCCGCCGAGAATCGCGACGACGCCGCCGGCGCGATGCACATCCTCCATGTGCACGTCCGCCACGGAGGGCGCGACCTTGCACAGCACCGGCACGCGGCGCGACATGCGATCAATGTCGTTCATGGTGAAATTCACCTCGCCTTCGTGCGCGGCGGCGAGGAGATGCAGCACGGTGTTGGTCGAGCCGCCCATGGCGATGTCGAGCGCGATGGCGTTCTCGAAAGCCTTGAAGCTCGCGATGGAGCGCGGCAGCGCGCTTTCGTCGTCCTGTTCGTAGTAACGCTTGGCGAGGTCGACGATGAGATGTCCGGCCTCGACGAAGAGGCGCTTGCGGTCCGCGTGGGTCGCGAGCGTCGTGCCGTTGCCCGGGAGCGAGAGGCCCAGGGCCTCGGTGAGGCAGTTCATGCTGTTCGCGGTGAACATGCCGGAGCAGGAGCCGCAGGTCGGGCAGGCGGAGCGCTCGATCGCCTGCACGTCGCTCTCGGCCACGCGCTCGTCGGCGGCGGCGACGATGGCGTCGACGAGGTCGAGCGAATGTTCCTTGCCAGCGAGCACGACCTTGCCGGCCTCCATTGGCCCGCCGGAAACGAAGACCGTCGGGATGTTGAGGCGCAGCGACGCCATCAGCATGCCGGGGGTGATCTTGTCGCAATTGGAGATGCAGACCAGCGCATCGGCGCAATGGGCGTTGGCCATGTATTCGACGCTGTCGGCGATGACCTCGCGCGAGGGCAGCGAATAGAGCATCCCGTCATGGCCCATCGCGATGCCGTCGTCCACGGCGATGGTGTTGAACTCTTTCGCGACGCCGCCCGCCTTCTCCACCTCGCGTGCGACGAGCTGGCCGAGATCCTTCAGATGCACATGGCCCGGCACGAACTGGGTGAAGCTGTTCGCGATGGCGATGATCGGCTTGCCGAAATCCTCATCCTTCATGCCGGTGGCGCGCCAGAGGCCGCGCGCGCCCGCCATATTGCGGCCGTGGGTGGTGGTCCGTGAGCGATAGGGAGGCATGGGCGGAAACTTTCCTGCTGCGCGAGATTGTCGAGGCGATAGCCCAGGCCGCGCGCCCCCGCAACCTCGACATATGCCTATGGATTTATATCATGGATCGTAAAAAGCGATAGATCGAATCGCGAAGGTTCCGTCCTGGCGGTTGTGCTCGACGCCAGCTAACTTTCGATCAGTGATCGGCTTTTTATGCAGAGATCGCGGTCTGCACCCGGCGAGGGCCGATTGGGCCGCCACAAAACACAAGCCCGAAAGCGCGTGACGGCCGCAACTGGACCGCAGGCTTTCGGGCTTTGAGAAGAGCGCGAAGGACGCCCTATGGCTCACGCAGCCTGGCGGGCTACGGCGGCGGGCTTCAACTCATTGAGGCAGGCGACGATGGCGTTGATGGAGGAAAAGCTCTGGCGGCGGAGCATATTCACCGGGAACTCGACGTCGAAAGCCTCTTCCAGGGCGAGCATGGTGCGGATCGCGGCGAAGGGCGTCAGCCCCGCCTGATAAAGGTCCGCATTATCGGATAGCGTCTCAATCGGGGTGTGCAGGCGGCCGTTGTCTTGAAGAAGACGGCGGATTGTCTCGATCATGATTCCCAACTCCAAAGGCGCACGCGAGGCATTCGCGCGGGCCGCGGGCTTGCGCTTGAAGTGATGATCGCGATTGTTTCAGGCAATCGTGAATATCAAGGAAATAAATGGGGCGCCGAGCCTGAACCGAAAATGAATTTTCCGAAATTTGAACCATTTTTCGTGGGGCGCCTGGTTAACGAAAAGTAAGCTGTGCGCAAGGGGATAGTGGCGCATGGCCAGATGATGCTTTAACGTGCCTCGATGCGGAAAACTCTCCAGCCGACCTTGCTTCTGCTCTTGCTCGCGCTCTGCGTGGGAACCGCATGGGCGCAGCAGGATGAACCGCCCACTCTCGGCGAGGACAACGAAGGCGGGAACTTCCTCTTCATCCCCGGGATTGGGAAAATCCCGCTTCCGCCCGGCGCGCGGGGCTTCGGTCCCGGCAATCCGCCCGGCGACCGCGAGGAGGGGCTGGCTCCAAGGCGCCTTGGCCCCAAGGCCGCCGCTCCGCATCCCGAGCCGCCGAAATCCCCCGAGGAACGTCAGGCGCAGGAGATGAGCCGACTCTTCGCCAAGCTGGCCGAGGCGGAGGACGAGCGCGAGGCGCAGGCCGCGGCCGCCGCCATCCTGCGCCGGTGGGGCCAGTCCGGCTCGGACACCGTCGACCTCCTCGCCGCACGGGCGCTCGCCGCCGAGACGGCCGGGGCGCCCGCGCTGGCAAGAAACTTGTTGGATTATATCGTCGCTCTCTCTCCCAACTGGCCAGAAGGATTCGTCCGACGCGCGCGCGTCATGGCGGCTGAAGGAGACGTGGCGGGCGCGCTTGGAGACCTCGAAACGGCCGCCCGGCTGGAGCCCAGGCGTTTCGACGCGCTCGAGGCGCTCGGCTCCCTGTCGGAAAAGGCGGGCGAGAAGAAGCGCGCGCTCGAGGCCTATCGAAAAGCGCTCGAGATTTCGCCCCGCAACGAGTCGCTTCATAAAAACGAGGAACGGCTTCGCATAGAAGTCGAAGGGCGTGACATTTAAGTCCCAGAGGGCAGGGTCGATGACGGATAGAACACACCTCGCGCCTGAGGCTATGGCGCAGCTCTTCACCTCGGCGCGCACGCATAACGGGTGGACTGACAAAGAGCTGCCGGACGATATTCTGGAGCTTGCGCTGGATTACGCAAAATGGGGCCCGACCAGCGCCAACTGCTCGCCCATGCGCGTCGTATTCGTGCGCTCGAATGAGGCCAAGGCGCGTCTTGCGCCCGCGATGTCGCCCGGCAATCTCGACAAGACCATGGCCGCGCCCGCGACTGCGATCGTCGCCTATGATCTCGACTTTCACGAGCATCTGCCGAAGCTTTATCCCGCCACGGATGCGCGCTCCTGGTTTGCCGGCAATGATCCGCTCATCCGCGAGACGGCGTTTCGAAACGGCACTTTGCAGGCCGGTTACTTGATCCTCGCATTGCGCGCGCTGGGGCTCGACTGCGGGCCGATGAGCGGCTTCGACAAGGACAAGGTCGACGCGGAATTTTTCGCCGGGACAAAAGTGAAATCGAACTTCCTGATCAACATCGGTTATGGCGACCCCGCTAAGCTTTATCCGCGCGGGCCGCGCTTCGCCTTCGAGGACATGGCCAAAATCATTTGAGGAGCCCATGACGATCCGAATCATTCCCGAGCGCTTCGCCCCCCATTTTCAGGGGGTTTTGCGCATCGTGGCCGCGCTGCTTTTTTTGCAGCACGGCACAGCGAAGCTTTTCGGCGCTCCGCATGTCGCGATGTTCGACGGGCTGAAGATTTTCTCCCTTCTCGGCGTCGGCGGCGCCATCGAACTCGTGGGCGGGCTGCTGCTGCTCGCCGGGCTCTTCACGCGGCCCGTCGCCTTTGTGCTTTCAGGAGAAATGGCGGTCGCCTATTTCGGCTTCCACGCTTTCGACGCTTTTTGGCCGATCCTCAACAAGGGCGAATTGGCGGCGCTTTACTGTTTCGTCTTCCTCTTTTTCGCGGCGGCAGGGCCGGGAAGGTTCGCCCTCGACCGGGAGTAGGGGATTTTTGTTGCGGCGCACTATGTTAATCGCCACACGCTTTGGCTCCGGACAACAGCGAGGGTCTCTATTGACAAGTTCCGCCTCCCACCTATTCCCTCTCTGACATGACCGAGACGGCAGTCACGACCAAGCGCCGATCGCACACGCTGGCGCTCCCCAATCTCCTGACATACGGGAGATGCGTCGCCGTGCCCGTCGTTGCGGGGTTGCTGCTGTCGTCCACCGAGCATTGGGCGCGCTGGGCGGCGCTCGGCGTCTATGTGGCTGCCGCGGTCACGGACTTCTTCGACGGCTATCTCGCGCGCGCCTGGCATCAGCAATCGCCGATCGGCCGCATGCTCGATCCCATCGCCGACAAGCTCCTCGTCGCGGCGACGCTGCTTGCGGTCGTTGCGGACCAGACGCTCGCCGGCTGGACGATCTGGGCCGCCATCATCATCCTGTGCCGCGAAATTCTCGTCTCCGGCCTGCGCGAGTATCTCGCCGAACTGAAGGTCCGCCTGCCGGTGTCGTCCATCGCCAAGTGGAAGACGACGTTCCAGCTGGTTGCGCTCGGCTTCTTCATCGCAGGGCCAGCCGGCGAGGCCGTCCTGCCCGGCACGATCAAGATCGGGGCGTCGCTGTTGTGGATCGCAGCGGTCCTGACGTTGTATACTGGTGTCGACTATCTCCAGGCCGCCTTCGCCCATTTCGGGGAAGATGACGACGCCTGAGACAACGCCTGAGCCTTGGGCCGCCGCATGAAAGCCGTTTATTTCGCCTGGGTCCGCGAGCGTATCGGGCTCGCTGAAGAAGACCTCGCGCCGCCACGCGAGGTGGAGACGGTGCGCCAGCTCATCGACTGGCTCGCCGCGCGCGGGGAGGGCTACGCCGCCGCCTTCGCCAATCCGAAAGCCATCCGCGCAGCCATCGACAAGAGCCATGTTGCGCCTGACGCGCCAATCGCCGCCGCCAGAGAGATCGCTTTCTTCCCGCCGATGACGGGCGGCTGATGGAGCCGACGATCCGTGTTCAGGCGGAGGATTTCGACGCGGGCTGCGAGGAGGCGCTGCTGACGCAAGGCCGACGCGACGTCGGCGCCCTCGTGACCTTCACCGGCCTGTGCCGTGACGAGGAGGGGACGCTCGCCGCGCTCGAGCTCGAACATTATCCCGGCATGGCGGAGGAAGAGATCGGCCGCGTCGCGCAAGAGGCGCTGGCGCGCTGGCCGCTCGTCGGGCTCACCATCATCCACCGCTACGGCGTCATCCGCCCCGGCGAGCGGATCGTGCTCGTGAGCGCCGCCGCGCGGCACCGCGGCGAGGCCTTTGCGGCTGCGGAATTTCTGATGGACTACCTCAAGACCCGCGCGCCCTTCTGGAAGAAGGAGCGCCGCGTCGACCGGGCGGATGCCGGCTGGGTCGCGGCGAAAGCGGTGGACGACGAAGCCGCCGCCCGGTGGGAGAAGCTCTAAAGCAACTGCAGCGGCGCGATCAGCGACACGACCCAGGCGTGCAGCGCCGCCGTCGCCACGGTGACAAAGAGCGCGACCAGCGTGAAGACGTCCAGATTGTCCTTGGGAATCCTCATCATGCGCGTCACCCCGAGCGAAAAGACGTAGACGCCGTAAAAGCCCAGCACATCGAGAAAGCGCAGCCCCGGCACGAGCCCGAAGAACGCGGCGAGCCAGGTCGGCGTGTAGGAATAGGCGGCGAGCATGAGCGCGCGGCGGTCGTCGGTCTTTCCGTCGAAATGGGGCGCCGCCATCGAAATGACGAAGGCGACGATGAACAGCGCCGGCAGGCTCAGGGAATATTGCACCAGCGCGCGGAACACCCCCTGCGCGAACGTCGGATGCAACCCCCTGGATCCGAGCAGCCAGGCTCCCAGAAAACTCGCGAAGGGCGGTATCGCAGCCAGAATGACGATGTAATTGCGATAAAGATCGACGATCGTCGAATCCTCCGCCTCGATCTCATCCCACTCCTTCTGCGGCGACAGGATGACGCCCTTTACGCGCGAAACGAGAGACTTCATTTCCTTGCTCCACCTCCCGTTATCGCCCGGATCGGGCGCGGCGCTTGCCCGGCGCTCGCTCGGCACTTGGCGCTTGCCCTTGGCCTGCCTACATGCGAGGGAGTGCGAAAGCCAGTGGCGGCCCCGCTGGGAGCCGAAGATAACGTCTAAAGCGACAGGCTGCATGAGAAAACTGGCGGAATATTTCTGGCCCCTCGTCGGCCTCGCGGCGGTCGTAGGCTCCTTTTACCTGCTCTACCACGAGTTCCAGGGAGAGTCGGTCGGCACGGAGGTCTGGGCCAATCTGAAGGCCATCCCCGCGCGGGATTACTTCTTCGCAGGGCTGTCGACCCTGCTGGCCTATGCCGCGCTCGCCTGGTACGACCGCATCGCGCTGCTGCATCTTGGCGTCAAGCACATCTCCTGGATTTTTATCTCGATGTGCTCCTTCACCACCTATGCGCTGTCCCACAACATCGGCGCGAGCGTGTTTTCGGGCGCCATGGTGCGCTATCGCGCCTATTCGTCCAAGGGACTGACGCCGACACAGGTGGCCGCTCTCGTCGTCATCTGCTCCTATACGTTCTTTTTCGGCAACGTCGTGTTGGGCGGTATACTGCTCACCTATGATCCGGCGATGTTGCAGCGCCTTTCGGGCTTCCTGCCGGACGTCTTCACCCATCCGCATACGGCTCGCACATTCGGCCTCATCTGCCTCGGTTTCGTCGCGGTCTATGTCGCGGGCTCGCTGATGCATCTGAAGCCCTTCCGCTTCGGGCGCTTCGAGATCACCTATCCGCGCCCCGACATCATGCTGCGCCAGCTTTTTGCGGCGCCCCTGGAGCTGATCGGCGCCGCCGGCATCATCTATTTCGCGCTGCCGGAGCAGGGGAATCCCGGCTATATCGCGGTGCTTGGCGCCTTCCTTTTGTCCTTCTCGGCGGCTCTTGTGTCGCATGCGCCGGGCGGGCTCGGCGTCTTCGAACTCGTCTTCATCAATCTGATGCCGGATGTTCCGCGCCTGCAGGTGCTCGCGGCCTTGCTGGTGTGGCGTCTGTTCTATCTCATCCTCCCGCTTCTCGCGGCGCTCGTCGTGGTGGCGCTGTTCGAGCGCAACAAGCTGATGGAGAAGCTGCGGGGCGGCGCAAGCGGGGCGGCGGAAGGCCCTCCGACCTAAGCGGAAGAACCTTGCGGGCAAAGAAAAAGCCGGCTCCAGGGAGCCGGCTTGTTTCATTTGAGCGTGGTCGCCGCCTTACATGCGATATTGCTGGAGGCGGGTGGTGCGAAGGCCGGCGAGGCCGTGCTGGTCGATGGACATCTGCCAGCTCAGGAACTCGTCCACCGTCAGCGTGTAACGGCTGCAGGCTTCGTCGAGGGAGAGAAGTCCGCCTCGAACGGCCGCCACGACTTCCGCCTTGCGGCGAATGACCCAGCGCTTGGTGGACGGCGGCGGGAGATCCGCAATGGTCAGCGGGCTGCCGTCAGGTCCAATAACGTATTTGACACGCGGACGATGCGTCTCGGTCATAACTTTACTCACACACTCTACGACCACACAGTAGGAACGTTATAGGCCGACCCCGTTTAAGATTTGCCTAAACGCGCTTGCCCTTTACACAATCAATTTTAAACCGATTTTTAGGAAATATTGGCCGATTGCCGCTTCCGCCTAATATTGGCCGGTTTTTCGACCCCCGGGAACGCGTCCATCGCGTGAACATATCATCCTGAACGCTCAAGTATCGTTAACGGCGGTTAAAGACGTTAAGCCAGATTTACCTCGAGCAGGGCTAAAAACGCGTCGTGAGTTCGTTCAGCCATTGCGGCGAGGCGCTAACCAGTGCGGCTTCGAGGGACTTGTCCGCGCCTGAAAGGATCATCAGTCCAAGTGCGAGGAGCAGCAGTCCCATTCCCTGCTTGAGCCGCTTGCTTGCGGCGAGCAGAGGATCGCGCCAACGGGTGAAGACTGTCCGGGACATGGCGCCCAGCGCAAGAAGGGGCGTGGCGGCTCCGAGCCCGAACGCGCCCATCGTCACGGCGACAGCGCCAAGGTTTTCGCCGCGCGCCGCAAGGACAGATGCGGCGCCGAGCGTCGGCCCCACGCAGGGGCTCCAGACGGCGCCCAGCAACAGGCCCACGCCAAACTGGCCATAAAGTCCGCTCGACGCCCGGCCGCCGAAGGCCGCGCTCAGGCGATCGCTCAGCGGGCCGCCTGCTGCCGCGACGCGCGTCTGCAGCGCCGGCACAAGGAGAACGACGCCAAGACCGATCATCAGCGCGGCGGCAGCCGCCCGGAAAACGTCGCCGTCTAGCCCGATTGAAAAGCCGACCGTGGCGACAAACAGGCCAATCAAGACAAAGGAAAGCGCGACGCCGAGCGCAAGGAGGGCCGGCGCCCATTTGTGTTCGGCGGCGGCCGTCCCCAGCACGAGCGGCAGGAGCGGCAGCACGCAGGGAGACAGCGCCGAGAGGATGCCGGCAAGGAAGGCGAGGCCGAGCGTCGCGCCGCTCACATCAGAGCGCCTTGCCGACGAGTTCGGTGATCGCTTTCTCGCTGGTCTCGCCCGCCGAGCGGCCAACTTCCTGCGCGCCTTTGAAAACGATGATGGTGCTCTGGTTGCGGGCTTTCAGCGACTTCACAGCGTCCTTTTGGCTGTCGAAATCCACGCGGAACGACTCTACGCCGGAAAATTTCGGGTCGGCCTCGAGCTTATGAAGAATGGGCTCCTGCGCGCGGCAGGTGGGGCACCAGGGCGCGTAGACATGCACGACGATTCCCTTGCCCGCGCCCTGCGCGGCGGCGAATGCCTCCTGCGAGAAGGGCTTCTCGGCGGCAATTGCGCCCGTCACCGACGTCAACAGGGCGAAGGTGGCGAAAAGGCTGAGGCGTGAGATCATGAAACGCTCCTTTGTAGCGAGGCAGGCTCTTCGCTACATCGAGCCTCTCTCTCCTCCTTGCAAGGCCTAGCTGACCGCCATGCGCCAATGTCTCGGAATTCTCCTCGCCGGCGGGCTGTCCCGGCGCATGGGCGGCGGCGACAAGCCGCTCCTCGAAATCTGCGGCCGCCCGATCCTCGCCCATGCAATCGACCGTCTTGCTCCGCAATGCGCCGCGCTCGCCATCAACGCCAACGGCGATCCGGCGCGTTTCTCGCAGTTCGCCCTGCCGGTCGTTCCCGATAGCGTCGCCGGGTTCGCAGGCCCGCTCGCCGGAATATTGGCGGGGATGGATCACGCCGCAGGGCAGGGGTTTACGGATATCGTCAGCGCGCCCGCGGACACGCCCTTCCTGCCTACGGAACTTGTAAAATCGCTTTACGACTCACGGAAAAGTGCAAACGCCCGGATTGCAGTCGCCGCATCGGGCGACCGCGTGCATCACGCCGTGGCTTTATGGCCTGTTTCGCTGCGCGAAGACCTCCGCCGCGCCTTGATCGAGGAAGATTTGCGCAAGGTCTCGGCCTTCATCGCGCGCCATCCGAATGTGACGGTCGAATGGCCGGCGACGCCATTCGACCCGTTCTTCAACGTCAACCGCCCGGAAGACCTCGCCGCAGCGGCTGCGATAGCCACGGCTCACGAGAGAGGGTAAATTAAGGTTGCAAAAGGAGATTCCCCTATGAACGAGCCGCGGGCGAAGCGCCTGAAAGAAGTCGCGGTGGAGGAGGTTAAGGCCTATGTGCCGGTCTTTCTCTATGTGTGGATCCTCCTCGCAGTCCTGAATCTGCACAAGGAACTCATCCTCTCGCAGGCGCATATATTCGAGCGGCAGGGATTTGCGATCGTCAAGGCGCTCGCATTCTCCAAGGTATTGTTCCTGGCTGACAAAACGCCTTTGGGGCGCATTCTGGGCGATCGGCCGCTGGTGTGGCCCGTTCTCGCCAAGGCGGCGATCTTCGGCGTTATTCTGCTGGCGATCGACATTCTGGAAGAATTGGCCTTTGCGAAATTTTTCCCGTCTCACCCCGGGGCGGAAGAGCTCGACTTCAGAAATCTCAAAATCCTGTTCTCCACGCTCGCGCTGACCATCGCGGCGCTCATCCCCTTCTTCGGATTGCGGGAGCTGAGCAGTGTGCTCGGCGAAGCGCAGATGATGAAGCTGTTTTTCAAGGAGCGCAGCGACTTCGTCCCGATCCAGGACGCCGGTCCCGAACAGGCCGAGGAGCAGGCGGGCTACGTCGAAGGGCAGTATTACCTGCTCGACGGCCAATATTACTATTTCGCCGAGGGGCGGCTGCACCCTTACGTCGCCCCCGAGAGCGGCGAAGTCCAGTAGGGAGACAGGGACCGTTCAGACGAAGCCGGGGTCGATCCCGACCTGCTTTTCCAGCCATTTCGGCGTCGGCAGGTTCAACCCGCGCAGGAAGTCGGCGTTGAAGAGCTTGGAGGCGTAGCGCGCGCCGCCGTCGCAGAGGATCGTCACGATAGTGTGGCCCGGCCCGAGATCGCGCGCGAGGCGGATGGCGCCTGCGATGTTGATCCCGGACGAGCCCCCGAGCAGCAGCCCTTCCTCCTCGGCGAGCGCAAAGACGATCTCCAGCGCCTCGCTGTCGGGAATGCGATAGGCGACGTCGATGGGCGCGCCCTCGAGATTGGCGGTGATGCGGCCCTGTCCAATCCCCTCCGTAATCGACGAGCCCTCGGCCTTCAGCACGCCGCTCGTGTAATAGGAGTAGAGCGCGGCGCCGAAGGGGTCGGCGAGGCCGATTTTGATCGCGGGGTTCTTCGCCTTCAGCGCCAGCCCGACTCCAGCCAGCGTGCCGCCGGTGCCGCAGGCGCAGACGAAGCCGTCGACCTTGCCGCCCAGCGCCTCGTAAATCTCCGGCCCCGTGGTCGCGATATGCGCCTCGCGGTTCGCGACATTGTCGAACTGATTGGCCCAGACGGCGCCGGCCGGGTCGTCTGTCGCCAGCCGCTCGGCGAGCCGGCCGGAAAGCTTCACGTAATTGTTGGGGTTGGCGTAGAGTACCGCCGGCACCTCGACGAGCTGCGCGCCTTGCAGGCGCAGCATGTCCTTCTTCTCCTGGCTCTGCGTCTCGGGGATGACGATAACAGTGCGAAAGCCCATGGCGTTTGCGACGAGCGCCAGCCCGATGCCGGTATTGCCCGCCGTTCCCTCGACAATGACGCCGCCGGGCTTGAGCGCGCCTTTGGCGATGGCGTCCTTCACGATGAAGAGGGCGGCGCGGTCCTTCACCGAGCCGCCGGGATTCATAAACTCCGCCTTGCCGAGAATGCGGCATCCGGTGGCTTTCGAGGCGGCGCGCAATTCGATGAGCGGCGTGCGGCCGATGGCCTCGATGACGCTGGCGGCGATGGTCATGAAAACTGATTCCTGTGGCGGGAAGGCCTCTTCCTACCCGGAAGCGGCGTCCCGCTCAAAGGCAAAACTGGCGCCGGGGCGGGGGCGTGACTTCCGAGAGGGGAAAGCCGGCATTCTCAGAGATGCGAACGCCAGCGGGCCCGCAGCCGCGGCGCTTTCGCGTGAGAGACTTTGTCACTGACGACCGGAACCTCATGGGATCAAACAAATCCAGGGGAGGAAGCCGCCATGAATTACCGACTCGCGATAATCATCCTCGGCGTTGCGCTGTTCATCGTCGCGATGATTCCATACGCCTACAAGCCGCGGTGCTCGACGCCCGACTGCACGCCAGAGCCGCCCTATTTCGGCGAGCGAAGCAGCCGCTGACAGGAATTTCTGATACCTGTGGGGGGCGCGTCAGCGCTTCCAGAAGGCCCAGACCGACGCCGGCGGAATGTTCGCGGGCGTGAAGCCGACACGCTTGGCGTTCAGGCCGAGCGCCTCGTATTTGAGAGGCGCGCCGATCGCGTATGTCAAGGCGAGGAAACGCCGCCCCTTCGGCATGATCGAGAAAATCTCGTCAACGATCGACTGCTGCGCCTCGCTCGGAAGCAATACCATGGGGATGCCGACGATAACGGTGCCGACCTTGCCGACGAAGGGGTTGGGAAGCATCTCGCGGATCCTCCGCGCGTCGCCTTCGAGAACAGTCACGCCAGGAACCTCGCGGCGCAGATAGGCCGCCAGCTCCGGGTCGATTTCGACAGAAAACAGCCGGGAGGCCGGGACGCCGGACTCCAGAAGCGCTCGGGTCACCGAGCCGGTTCCGCCGCCAAACTCGACGACCGCTTCATCTTCCTCGCGCCGAACATTGCGGGCGATCACTCTGGCGAGCGAAGCCGATGACGGCGTGATCGAGCCCATGACGAGCGGGTTCGCCATCCAGCGCTTCAGGAACAGGAGAGCTGGCCCCGCCGTCTTTTCGAAGATGGCGGCGGAATCTCGTGCAAGGGACATTCGAGATAAACTCCTGTCGAGTGGACCCGCGCGGCAGAATGCGATTGCCGCTATGAAACGCGCTCCGCGCCCGGCTTGCCATCCTCGACGACGAAAGAAGCAAGCTTGCTCGCCTTCGTGTCGGGATCGCGATGATCCGCCAGCGCATGAATATCCATGTTGAGGGAACGACTTGTAAGGGTCATGACGGAATAGCCGCGGTGCAGTCCGGTCGCGAACTTGATGTGGGGCCCTTCGGATTTGGCGGTCTGGATCCATTCTTCCGGCGGCGGCGCGGAGGTGATGGAAGTTCCGCAGAATTCGGTCGCGAGCGTCGGAGACTCCGGCCGGTTGAAGTCCCGTTTCAGATCGGCGACCCAGCAGGAATGGACGTCGCCGCCGATGACGACCGGATTGGCGGCTTTCGTCGCCAGCAGCGCATCCATGAGCCGCTCTCTCGCCGCCGGATATCCGTCCCAGCCATCCGTATAGAATTTCTGGCCGTCGCCGGCCTTCAGGTCCGCTTGCGCCATCAGCGTCTGCTGAGCCAGCACGTTCCAGCGCGCCTTGCTCGAGGCGAGTTTCGCGGCGAGCCAGGCTTCCTGCCGCTCGCCCAGCAGCGTGGCTTTCGGGTCCAGACGCGCCTCGCAATTCTCCACCATGCTGGAGCCGCCGCGACCGGGTTTGGGGCAAGGCTGCGGCGTTCGAAACTGGCGGTCGTCGAGAAGATTTATCTCTGCGATTTGGCCGAACTTCAGATTTGTATAGATGCGCGCGAAGGCGCCGAAGGGCGCCATGTGACGGCGGGCCGGCATGTGCTCGTACCATGCCTGATAGGCCGCGGCCCGGCGCTGCGCGAACCAGCGCGGATCGTCGGCGTTCTCTGAACGATCGTCCGCGTAATCGTTCTCGACCTCATGATCGTCCCAGATCGCCACCCACGGAAAGGCCGCATGCGCCGCCTGCAGGTCGCGGTCGGCTTTGTAGAGGGCGTAGCGCGCGCGATAGTCGTCGAGGGTGATCGGCTCCGGGCTGCCGTGCGAGCGCACATGATTGGCGCCCCAGGAGGACTCGTAGATGTAGTCCCCGAGATGAATCACGAGGTCCAGATCATCCTGCGCCATGTTCCGGTAGGCGCCGTAATAGCCGTGCTCATATTGCTGGCAGGAGGCGAAAGCGAAGCGAAGCCGGTCGGGCGTCCGGTCGACCGGGGGCGCGGTGCGCGTGCGCCCGACGGGACTCGTGACGTCGCCGACATGGAACCGGTACCAATAGTCGCGGCCGGGCGCGAGTTTGGTCGTCTCGACATGGACCGAATGCGCGAAAAGCGGCTCCGCCCAGGCCTGGCCCCGGTCGACGATGGATTTGAAGCCGTCGTCCTCGGCGACCTCGTAGGAGACCATGACCGCCTCGGGCGGCATGCCGCCGCCGGGCGCAGGGAATTCTGGCGCGAGCCGCGTCCAGAGGCAGACGCCGTTGGGGTCGGGATAGCCGGACGCCACGCCCAGCGTGAAGGGCGAGCTGGCAAAGACAGGCTTCGCCCACACGCCCGGCGCAAAGTCGGCGAGGGCGAGGCCCGTCATCCCAACGAGAACATTACGACGCGAAATGCGGCCAATCATCGATCTCTCGTCATCTCAAACGTGGTCGACGCCAGCTTCCGTCCGACGGGGGCGCTTGTCTATGCGGCGTCCCGGCAAGTCGTCGATGAGGGCGGTGACAGCCGGATGACGCCGAACCGGAATTGGGGGCTTGGGGCTGTAAATTCGCAAGACGTGTCGCCGTAAGTCCCTTCGAGATGGGGGTGCGACAACGACTGCCATCCTAACGCGATGATGCCGCCGGGGGCGCCGTCCACGCCATCATCGTAATTCGCGGGCTGCCGCGCACTACAGGTTTAAAAATGTCGCATAAGCAACACAGCGACTTAAAGCTTGCCAAAACGCCAGTTCGCTATGACCGACTGAAAATTGTTCTATTGGTTCGTCCGGAGCGGAACCTTTTCGTGCCCAGTATCTGATGCCAGAAAAGTCTGGCTGATATGTCCAGTTCGAATGTGCAATCGCATTTCTGAATGCCCTAACCGGATTGTCGGTCAAAAATTTCGAACATTTTTTGGTCACGGACCCGTCAGGCATTCTTCTTCTAAGGATTGCAAAACAAGCCTCCGGCAAGTAGCAAAAACATATATAGTTTTGGGTGATTACTTTGGCGCGCGTGACGAATGGTGAATTCGCAAGTTTGAGTTGACGGGATAAATCCATCCAACCTTGAAATGCCTCCAACTCAGTCAGACGATCAGAAACTGGAACAGGAGAAGCATTAGCAATTTCTGTCTTTCTTTCTGCGCTAAGAAAGCGAACTTCCGAACAAATAGTTGTCGCTATTCGATCAACGAATGCGGGTTCGATTCTTAATTCATCTACTAGATTTCGTCTGAAGGCGAGCATTTGCGAGTCCAAATGAGCCCATGTTTGCATCGCAAATCCTCCAAATCATTCGCAGAATGGTAAATTACGCCCTTGTGAACAGATGGCTTTGGTGACGCTGGAGGCGATAGACATGAAGACTAATTCCTGTAGCGGTGGGGAGGCGTTCTCCTAACTGCAAGAGTCGCACCCCTCCATCGCAAACCTCGCCCCATGCCGCGCCGTCTTGCCCGGCGCCAGTATCCGCATCGAAGGCTTCTCGTAAAGATCACCCCGGAAATCCGCCGGGTCGCCGTGGCCGGTCCAGGGCTCGATGCAGAGATAGGGCGCCGGCGGCAGGGTCCAGAAGCCGATATGGGGGAAGTCGTCGAGCGTCACGGTCAGCCGCGCCCCCGCGCCATTGTCGAAGGCGAGGCTGCGGCTTTTCAGGTTCAGGAAGACGAGAGCGTCCCGCGCGAACATCGGCGGCGCCAGCGGCAGGCGTGCGCCAGCCAGCGGCGTGCGCTTCGTCTCTTTCAGGAGAAGTCCTCCGGGGCCGATGATCGGGACATCCGGGTTTTCGTCGGCCTCGAAAATGATTGCGTGCTCGGCGCCCGAGCCCGCGAGCGGCCAGCGGAAGGCCGGATGCAGGCCGCAGGCATAGGGCAGGGGCCGCGCGTCCGTATTGGTGACGATCAGATTATTGTCGAGCGCGCCCTTGCGCAGGGCGAACTCCACCTCGAAACGGAAGGCGAAGGGGTAGAGCCCATGAGTCTCGGCGTCGTCGAGCAACACCAGCCGTAGATAATCGGCGCGCCGCTCGGCGATCTCGAAGCGCTTCTTCCAGGCGAAACCGTGCAGCGCCAGTGGATAGCTGCGACCGTCGACCGTCACCTGCGCGTCGCGGGTCCAGCCGACGACGGGAAAGAGCACGGGCGCGGTCTGGTCCCAGATTGCGGAGTCCTTCGCCCAGATCATGTCGACGCCGCCGGTCCGCCAGGACGAAAGCTCGGCGCCGAAGGGCAGGATTTCGGCCGCATCGCCGTCAGCTTCGAGGAGAATCGCGTCGCTCATGAGGATCACTTTATCCGGTTTTGCATGTCAAACCCGCATCGGGCCGCCTTGGTTTCATGGGCCGCTTTACCGCTTGGCGGCTGCGTGGTCAGGTCGCGGTGTAGCCTTCTTCTTGTAGTGAACCTCAGCCATGTCCGCGTCATCCATCAGTCCCCGCGCCTTTCTCGGCGTCGAGCGCTCCATCCTCGGCCGGCCCTGGCGGGCGCGGCTCGACGCGGCGGGGGAGGCGACGGCGCTGGCGCTGGTGCAGGCGCATGGGCTCGACGACCTTCTGGCGCGGGTCCTCGCCGGGCGGGGCGTCAGCGTGGCCGACGCCGCCCGCTATCTCGACCCCACGCTGCGCGAGCTGATGCCCGACCCCTCTACCCTGACCGCGATGGACGAGGCAGTGGAGCGGCTCGCCCGCGCCATCGAGACCGGCGAGCAGATCGCCATCTTCGGCGACTATGACGTCGACGGCGCCTGTTCCTCGGCGCTTCTCATCGACTATTGGCGCACGGCCGGCGCGCCGGAGCCGTTTCTCCACATTCCAGATCGCATTTTCGAGGGCTACGGCCCGAATTCGGAGGCGATCCGCGCGCTTGCGGGGCGGGGGGCGACGCTGCTGGTGACGGTCGATTGCGGGACGGTGAGCCATGAGCCCTTCGCCGTCGCGCGCGACCTCGGCGTCGACGTCATCGTGCTCGACCACCATCAGGCGCCCGAGGAGCTGCCGGCCGCCACAATCGTGAATCCCAATCGGCAGGACGACCTCTCGGGGCAGGGCGCGCTCTGCGCGGCGGGGGTGGTTTTTCTGGCGCTCGCCGGTCTGACCCGCCGACTGCGTGCGCGGGACAGGTGGTCGGAGGGTCGACCCGCGCCGGACCTTCTCTCGGCCCTCGATCTCGTCGCGCTGGCGACGGTGGCCGACGTCGCGCCGCTCACGGGGCTCAACCGGGCCTTCGTGGTGAAGGGTCTTCAGCTTATGCGCAACCGTGGCCGGATCGGTCTGGCGGCCCTGATGGACGCCGCCCGAATGGATGGTCCGCCGCGCGCCTATCACCTCGGCTTCGCCCTCGGACCACGCATCAACGCCGGCGGGCGCATCGGCGACGCGGGCCTCGGCGCGCGGCTTCTGACCCTTTCCGATCCGATCGAGGCGGCCCGTATCGCGCAGGAGCTCGACCGGCTCAACGGCGAGCGGCAGACGATCGAGAAGCACACGCTCGAAGAGGCGATAGCGCTCGCCGAACGGGAGTTCGTTAAAACAAACCGGCTATCCTGTCTCGTGGTGCAAGGGCCGGATTGGCATCCCGGCGTCGTCGGCCTCATCGCCGCGCGGCTCAAAGAGCGCTTTAATATTCCATCATTTGCAATTGCTTTTAATGGAGAAACTGGTTCTGGTTCAGGTAGAAGTTTAAGTGGCGTCGATATTGGTAAGGCGGTCCGCAAGGCTGTGGATCAGGGCTATGCCGTGAAGGGCGGCGGCCACGCCATGGCGGCCGGGGTCACTGTCGCCCGCGGCCGTTTCGACGATCTGCGCGCCTTTCTGAACGAGACCCTCGCTGACGCAGTCGAGGCCGCCAGGGACGCCGACGCGCTCGTCATCGACGCGGCCCTGACCGGGCGCGGCGTCAATCTCGATCTCCTGAGGCGGGTGGAAAAGGCTGGCCCATTCGGGCAGGGAAATAGAGAGCCTCTTTTCGTCCTTCCCGAGCAGCAGATCGCCGACGCCTCGGTCGTCGGGGAGAAGCATGTTCGCGTGCGGCTGCGGTCGGGCGACGGCGCCTCCCTGGACGCCATCGCCTTCCGCGCGGTCGAGACCCCGCTCGGCGAGGCGCTTCTCAGGGGGCGCGGCGAGCGCTTCCATGTCGCGGCGCGGCTTTCGGCCAACACTTTCCGCGGCGTCGAGCGGGTCGAGACGCGCATCGTCGATCTGGCCCGCGCCGACTAGCCCCTGTGGCCCATCGGCAACAGCCTGCCGAGAAACCGACATTGGCTCGGCCAACGCTGGGCGCAAAACACATTTCGGCCAAGATCACGCCCCCAACTCGCGACCGGAGCGCCGTGTATTAACGGCAGGTTTAGTTTTTGGAGACAATCTCGCGCACGTTCGTATTCGCATGACTTTCAGGTCATGCGTCAAACCTCAATAAGCGCCGGGCAGAGGGCGCGAAGACGGTGACGACGGGTCGAGTGCGTATCTTGCGTTTTTCGTCATCCGACGAGGGCCATACACATGCGATCTGCCGTGTCCCGGGAGCAAAACCGCTTGTTGAACAACTTCCGTCCCGCGGCCGATAATCTGCGCAAGTCGCTTCTTCTTCTCTCTATGGCGTCCCTCGCCGGCTGCGCCTCCACCGCTTCCAGCCCCCGCTACGCAAGCCTGACCAGCGGCGGCTCCACCGTCGACTCCAAATATGGCGTCAAGGCCAGCCCGCGCGTCGTCGCCGATGGCGAGGAGGTGCCGAAGGGCGGCGGCAATTACATGGTGGGCAAGCCCTATAAGATCGCAGGCCAGACCTATTACCCCAGCGAAAGGCCGTTCGCCGGCTCCGGCACGGCGTCCTGGTACGGCTCGGACTTCCACGGCCGCCGAACGGCCAATGGCGAAATCTTCGATCGCGAGTCGATCACCGCCGCGCATCCGACGATGCCGCTGCCGAGCTACGCCCGCGTCACCAACATGAAAAATCTTCGCTCCATCATCGTGCGCGTGAACGACCGCGGCCCCTACCACGGCGGCCGCGTGATGGACGTCTCCCAACGCGTCGCAGAGGCTCTGGATTTCCGCAGCGCCGGAACGGCGCAAGTTAAGGTCGAATGGATCGGCCGCGCCAACATCGCCGGCGACGACGACCGCAAGCTGCTGGCGACGCTGCGCGACGACGGCCAGCCCGCGAATATCGAAGGCGTCGACGCCCCCGTCATGGTCGCGGAGCGGGAAAGGCGAGAGCCCGTGCGCTCCGCCGCCGTGGCGCGTCAGGACATCGCGCCGGAACCCGCCGCGCGAGCCGTCGTGAACGACGCCCCGCCGTTCGCGGCGCGCCCGGTCGAGATGGAGATGACGGCCTATGCGCAGCCAGAGCGTTCCGACCGTCCCGAGCCGCTGAGCGAGCCGGCTTCTGCGCAGGAGCCAACCTCCGCGCGCGAGGGCGCTGGCGCGATCGACTCTGATCCGGTCGCGACCACGAGCGTCAGCAAGACCGCGGACAGGGTCAAGGCTTTCATGGCGGCCCCGCTACCGCCGGTCCGGCCCTCGTCGCTCAGCCGCAACGAAGGTGCTGACGCTCCAGCGATGCGCCAGGCGCTGAACTGATCGTCGCATTGCATTTAATGTAAGCAAGCGCCATTCTCCCGATCGCGTCGATTTCGGCGCCGAACATCGGGGAGCAGCGCAGTGTTCATTCGCTTGGTCAGAGCGATCAATGCCGTTTTGATATTTGGCCTCCCGCTGCTAGGCGGCCTGGCCGAGGCGCAACCTTTTCAGACCAGCGCGCCGCAAGCGATCCTCATCGACGCCGGCACCAACACCGTTCTCTTCGAGAAAGGCGCTGATGACCTCGTCCCGCCGGCTTCGACCGTCAAAATCCTGACGGCCGAGATGATCTTCAACTCGCTCCGGGAAGGGAGATTGAAGCTCGACGACGAACTTCCCGTCTCAGAATACGCCTGGCGTAACGGCGGCGCGCCCTCCGGCGGCTCGGCCATGTTTCTGAAGGTCAACAGCAAGGCGCGCATCGAGGATTTGCTTCGCGGGCTCGTAGTCGATTCCGGCAATGACGCGGCGCTCGTGCTCGCGGAGGGCGTCGCAGGGTCGGAAGAAGCCTTCGTAATGCGCATGAACAAGCGCGGGCCAGAGCTTGGCATGATCAAGTCGCGTTTCGGCAATCCGTGGGGCAAGCCCGGCGACGACCAGAAGGTCACAGCGCGCGAAATGGCGAAGCTCGCGCTGTATGTGATCCGCACCTACCCGGAATACTACCGCTTCTTCGGCGAGAAGGAGTTCGCTTGGAACAACATCAAGCAGCAGAACCGAAATCCGCTGCTCTCGATGAGCATCGGCTCGGACGGGCTGATGACGGGAAACCTCGAGAAGGGCGATTTCGGTCTCGTAGCCTCCGCATCTCAGGAGGGACGGCGCCTCATCGTCGCCGTCTATGGCGCCAAGACCGCCAAGGAGCGCGCCGAGGAAGCGCGCAAACTTCTGCAATGGGGTTTCCGCAACTTCGAGGAGAAGGAACTGTTCAAGGCGGGCGAGACGATTGGTCCGGCTTCGGTCTACGGCGGGACGAGCGGATCGGTCGACCTCGTCTCCAGGACAGACGTCAAGGTGCTGTTTCCGCGAGGCTCCACCGAGAAACTCTCCGGCAAGATCGTTTATGAGGGGCCCGTGATGGCGCCCGTGAGCGCGGGCACGCCCGTCGGAAAGCTCGAAATCAAGCGCGGCAATGCGGTGGTGCTGGAGCAACCGCTCGAGGCCGTAGCGGCTGTCGACGAAGGCGCCCTTTCCCGCCGCGCCTTCGATGCTGTCTATGAGTTCGCCGCCGCGAAGATCCACGAAAAGCTCTCGACGAAGAAATGACCGCTGCGAAACGAGGCCGGTTCATCACCTTCGAGGGAGGGGAGGGCGTCGGAAAGTCCACGCAACTCTCGCGGCTCGCCGATCATCTGCGCGGAAGCGGCCTCGATGTTGTGGCGACGCGCGAACCCGGCGGCACGCCGCGCGCGGAGGCGCTTCGCAAGGTCGCGCTCTCGGGCCGCATCGCGCCGCTGGGGGCGCTCGCCGAGGCCGCTCTTTTCGCCGCTGCGCGCCTCGATCATGTCGAGAAGCTCATCGCGCCCGCCTTGAAGCGTGGCGCGTGGGTGCTGTGCGACCGTTTCGCCGATTCGACCCGCGCCTATCAGGGTGCGCGCGGCGGCGCCGCTGCGCAGGCCATCGCGCTTCTCGAACGCGCGGCTGTCGGTGAGACGAAGCCCGACCTCACCATCGTCATCGACGCGCCGCCGCAGGAGGGTCTCGCGCGCGCGGCGCTCCGGCGGGACGCGGCGGGCCAGACGGCCGACCGCTTCGAGGCGGAGGACGACGGCTTTCACGAGGAGCTGCGCCGCGCCTTCCTCGATATCGCCGAGCGGGAGCCGGGGCGCTGCTGCGTCGTCAACGGGTCGCTCCCGCCCGATGAAGTCGCCCGCGCCATCCGTCAGCTTGTCGAGGCCCGCTTCCTCGATCCGCAACAGGCCGCCGCGCAATGAGCAAGGACGTCGCCGGCCCGCCCGAAAGCGACCGCTTCGACGACGCCCCGCACCCGCGCGAGACGCTCGCGCTATTCGGCCACGCGCGCGCGGAGCGCGAATTGCTCGACGCCTATCGCGCCAATCGGCTTGCGCAGGCCTGGATCATCGGCGGCCCGGAGGGGATCGGCAAGGCGACGCTCGCCTGGCGCTTCGCGCGCTTTCTCGTCGCGAATCCCGAGTCGTCCGCCGCCGCCGTGCAGGGCGCCGAAAGTCTCGCCGTCGCGGCGAACCATGCCGCCGCGCGTCGCGTCGCGACCATGGCGCTGGCCGACATTTCATTGCTGCGCCGTGAATGGAACGAAAAGGCGAAGCCGCCCAAGCATTTCACCGAAATTCGCGTCGACGACGTGCGCACCATGTCGGCGTCATTTCATCATGCGTCGGGGACCGGCGGCTGGCGCGTCGCGATCATCGATTGCGCCGACGAACTCAACCGAAGCGCCGCCAATGCGCTGCTGAAGCTGATCGAGGAGCCGCCGGCCCGCGCGCTGTTTCTCCTTGTCGCCCATCAACCGGGGCGCATGTTGCCGACGATCCGCTCGCGCTGCCGCAAGCTCATGCTGTCGCCGCTGCCGGAGGAGGAGACGGTTGCGGCCGTAGAGGCGCTTGGCGCGCCCTGGTCCGAGCGCCCGCGCG
>PERY01000028.1 GCA_002929055.1 Methylocystis sp.
CTCGCGCCGGCACGGCGTCATGATGTTATGGTGTTAGCGCTCTCCTTGGCGGTGTTTGGATTACGGCGCATCGGCGCGGCTCGCGGCAACCAAATTGTGAGTCATGCCGCTCCCGGTGCTCGCGCGTGAACGTAACTTTTGATTACTTCTGGTTTTTCCCTATCCCTTCGATTAAACATGCCAAATTACAAGGGGGCGGGGGCGTAAAGTTTGCGTAGCTAAGACACACGAGACAGGCGGCAGCAAATGGGGTCGCCCACCAAATTCGTGATTCGGGCTCACTGGACGCGACGCCCAGACGGGCAGATATCAATGCGTCTTGACAATATTTGAACAACTCACATCCGCTCCAAACCAAGAGAACCAACACCCCTGCGGCTATCCCGGCCCCTGCGTCGAACTGGCTTACCGGAGGTTTGTGCTCGAGCGGAATTTCGGCAAGGTGTCCGCCAATAAAGGCTGCACCCTCGAAGACGGCCAAAATCGCGGCGGCGACAAAATACCCCTTACGAAAATAGGCGGCGTTCCACGCAAGAAGCATCGCGATAAACCCGATTGGCAGGGGGAACAGCAGCATTCGACCGTAGCCCGATCGAAGGAAATGGAACGCAAAGTAATCCCGCTGCAACCTGTCCAGACCTGCAAACCAAAACAGGGTAACTGCCAACACCACCAGAATAGCTATTCTGACCCGAAACGAAGGAACAGGAATTTTCATGCCGCCCTCAATGCAACGCCCGCGGTCCAATGGATTTGATCAATCCCGCAAGCTCAGCAGCTTCGCCACCCTCAACTCGAACGTGCCGCAATTCGGGCATTTGTAGCTGCCATCCGTCAGCTCGCGTTCATAACAACGCACTGTGTCCTCTCCTCCATCACCCGCATAGGTGCTGGGGTCTTGAAGCTCGACAATGTCCTGTGAGCCGCAGTGGGGGCAGGTGGCGTTGTCTTTCCATACCTGCGCTGAGATTATCTCACGGCAATGCGGGCACGTGCATGGCCAGCGGTTCTCCTCGAAGCTGTCGAGCATGTTGCGGCCTACTACGATTTTCGGGGCGTAACCACAAGCCGAGCAATTCAATTCATATAAAGCGCTCATCGGGGCCTCAATGGGTGGCATTACGGTTGGCATTCGCCGGGTTGGCTCCACCGAAAATGCCGCGATGACCGGACCCAAGCTTATCCTCGCCGCTATTTCTTCGCCAGCGACTTCGCGGACACCGGCTCGGCCGACATCTTCTTCTCTTCCAGCTTCGCGAAGCGCACCAGCACCTCCGCCCCATCCTCCGGCGGCGACGCCAGACGCGCGCGGAAGGCGATCTTCTCGCCTGCCTCGAGCTTCGATTTCGGGGTCGGCGCGGTCCAGGAATAGCGGTCGAGACCGTTGGCGCCGCGCACGGCGAGGGTGATCGAGGGCACGCGATTCTGCTCGCGTCGGATATTCACGATCTCGCCTTCGGTGACAAGCACGCGGCGCATGCCGTCCATGACGATTCGCGAATGGACGTCGCGCAATTCCAGTCCGGCGAGGTTCACCGGCAGGCCGACGGCGCGATAGGCGGTGGCGACGGGCGGAAGGATGCGCACGATGCGCTCGCGCATGGCGATCATCGCAGTGGCGCCGATGATGACGGCGAGGATCGTGGCGAAAACGGACCAGCGGTCGCGCCTTTGCGACTGCATCTCGCGCGCGGCCGGGCGGCGCACATGGCCCCACATCTCATCGAAGCTCGGCGGGCGCACGATGTCGCTCGACGCCTGCGCCGCAATCTCCCGCTGCGCCGGCGTTTTACCGAAGTCATCGCTGTCGTGAACAAGGCTCATTACACGCTCCCGCTTGTGCGCCGCGATATGTTGCGAACAAGAATTCATTAACCGCGATTATGGTTAAGGACGGGTGAACTGCTATTCTTCCCGCGTCGCGAATCCGCGACGGCCTCCGCCGCATTTTTCGCGGCCCTCAACTGCGGAGCGCGCCGGGCGTGTTGAGCTTCGAGAATGTCGGCCTGCGCTATGGCGTCGGGCCAGAGACGCTGCGCGACGTCAATTTCGAGATCGCGCCGCGGTCTTTCCAGTTTCTCACCGGCCCTTCCGGCGCCGGCAAGACGTCGCTCATGCGGCTCATCATCATGGCGCTGCGGCCGACGCGCGGCCTCATCAACATCTTCGGCCGCGACTCCGCGACGCTGGACAAGGACGAAATCACCGAGATGCGGCGCCGGATCGGCGTCGTCTTTCAGGATTTCCGGCTGCTCGACCATCTCACGCTCTACGAGAACGTCGCCCTGCCCCTGCGCGTGCTGGGCAAGGAGGAAACGAGCTACCGGGCGGAAGTCACCGAGCTCCTCAAATGGGTTGGGCTCGGCGAGCGAAAGCACAGCCTTCCCAGCGTGCTGTCGGGCGGAGAGAAGCAGCGCGCCTCCATTGCCCGCGCGCTGATCTCGCAGCCCAAGCTGCTGCTGGCGGACGAGCCGACGGGAAATGTCGATCCGACGCTCGCAAGGCGGATTTTGCGGCTGTTCGTGGAGCTGCATAAATCGGGCACCGCGGTCGTCATCGCGACGCATGATCTGAGCCTGATGGATCAATATGACGACGCCCGGCGGCTCGTGCTCGCCGACGGCCGCCTGCATATTTTCGAGTGATGGCGATGTCTCTGGTCGATAAGATCTATGAGCGGGCGAAGGCCCTGCGCGCGCCGCCCGCCCCGGCCGACGACGACGCGCCGGCCCTGCCGACGCCGCTCGTGCCGACGGATTCCGTCGCCGGCCGCTCGCTCGTCATCGTCATCGCCATCATGACCTTCCTCGCCGCGCTCGCCGCCGGCGCGGCTTTGCTCGTCGCCCAGGCGAGCGTCGAATGGCGCAGCGAAGCCTCGAGCGAAGCGAGCGTCCAGCTGCGCCCAACGCAGGGCCGCGACATGGAGACCGACCTGAAGAAGGCCGCCGAGATCGTGCGGAAGACCGACGGAATCCGGGAAGCGCAGATCTACACCAAGGCCGAATCGGAGGCTTTGCTGGAGCCCTGGCTTGGTCACGGGCTCGACCTTTCCGAGCTGCCGACGCCGCGCATGATCGTCGTGAAGATCGACCCCAGGACACGGCCCGACCTAGACTCCCTGCGCGCCGATCTGCGCGCGGCCGTGCCGAGCGCCGTGCTGGACGACCATCATGTCTTCATGGAGCGCCTTGGCGAAATGGCGCGGGCCGTGGTCTCGATCTCCGCCATGATTTTCATTCTGATCGTCGGCGCGATGGGCATCGCCGTCGCTTCGGCGACGCGGGCCGCCGTGGCCACGAACCGCGAGATTGTCGAGGTTCTGCACATCGTCGGCGCCGCCGACACCTACATCGCCCATGAATTTCAAAGGCGATTTCTGGCGCTTGGCCTTCGCGGCGCGGTGATCGGCGGAAGCGCGGCGATCGGCTTCTTCCTCCTGGCGCAGATGTTGACGCGAAGCTGGCGCGCGACCGCGAGCGGCGAACAGATGGAGGCGATGTTCGGCGATTTCTGGATCGGAGCGGAAGGTTTCCTGATTATTCTGCTGCTTGCGGGCGCGATCGCCCTGCTGACCGGCTATCTCTCGCAGGTCACTGTGTTCCGGCATTTGCGGCAACTTGGATAAAATTGATCCCGCCTCTGGCGGGGCCGTCCAAAACGCCGCAGTTTGCCCATATATGGTACCGATTCGCGCCTCGAAGCGCGAGCGTGAATAATCGGAGGACAGGCGCAGGTGAGAGCGCGAGCCCGCCTTGGCGGCGCGAACAGAGCCGGACTGGGCCGGACGCTGGCTCTCAGCGTCTTTGGAGCCGTGGGGCTTTGCGCCATGATCTTCGCCGGGGGCTATGCCTGGTTTGCACTGTCGCTCGCCCGCGTCCAGCCGCGCCTTTCGGTGACGGCCGAGGGAATCGTTGCGCTTACCGGCGGGTCGGACCGTGTGCTCGAGGCGGCGGAGCTCCTCGCCCGCGGCCAGGCCAGGCGCATGCTCATCACCGGCGTGAACCGGGCGACGCGCGGCTCGGAGATCGCGCGCCAGCTTCCCGTTCCACGCGATCTCTTCAACTGCTGCGTGGATCTCGGTTACGAGGCGCTCGACACGCTCGGCAACGCCCGGGAAACCCGGGAATGGGCGCAGGTGCACAATATCTCGCGCTCGCTCATCGTCGTGACGTCGAACTACCACATGCCCCGCGCGCTGGCCGAGTTGGCCGCCGAATTGCCGGAGGTCAAGCTCTACCCCTTCCCGGTGGTCAGCGAGCATGTGAACGTCGCGGGCTGGGCGAGCGATCCCTGGGCCATCCGGCTGATCGGCAGCGAATATCTGAAATTTCTGGGCGCCCTAACGCGCATCGCGCTGCGCCAGAACGACGCCGAGCCATATATCGCGCCGCAGGCGAGAGAAACCGCGTTTCAGTAAGCCTTGTTAAGGGCCGCTTGGCTGGCGTAAAAGGCGGCGCCCGTCTCTAGTCCCGAAGCGACAATGCTCTTTCTGCGCTCCCTCCTGTTTCAAATCCTGTTCTTTACGAACACGATCCTCCTGATGACCATCTGGCTGCCGGGCCTCGTCATGCGCCGCCAGGTGTCCATGGAGCTCGGACGCACATGGGGCCGCATCAATCTCTGGCTGCTCGACAAGGTCTGCAACCTCGAGATCGACTGGCGGGGGCTCGAAAATATCCCAAAGGACGGCGGCGCCCTCATCGTCGCCTGCAAGCACCAATCCGCCTGGGACACATTCGTGCTGCCGATCCGCTTTCCGGATTTCAGCTACATCCTCAAGCATGAACTGGTGTGGATTCCCTTTTTCGGCTGGTATCTGCTGGCGGCCGAGCAGATCGGCATCAACCGCGCCAGGGGCGGCAAGCTCCTGCCTCAGCTCGTCGAGAAATCCAGGAAGCTTTTCGCGCAGGGCCGCCAGCTTTTCATCTTCCCGGAAGGCACACGCCGTCCTGCGGGCGCGCCCCCGGCCTATAAGGTTGGCATTGCGCATCTATACGCGGCGACGAATACGCCCGTGCTGCCCGTGGCGCTCAACGCGGGCCTCTTCTGGCCGCGCCGTTCCTTCTTGATCTACCCGGGGACTGCCGTGATCGAGTTCCTGCCGATCATCCCGCCCGGCCTGCCGCAGCGGGAGTTTTTCGAGAAGGTGCAAAACGAGATCGAGACCGCCTCGGACCGGCTGATCGCCGAGGCCGTCGCCAGGACTCCCGCTTTCGCCGCCCAGATCGAGAAGAACCGCGAAAGCGCAATAGTTAGAGACGCGGAGAGAGCGGCGCGGCGCGCCGAGAAGGCCTGAGCTACCCCCACACGGCCCCTGTCAGCGCCGGCTGCGTCTCGTAGAGCGGATATTCCGCCTCGACGACATACGGCCCGCCCCCGACGGAATCCCGGGAAGAATAGAGCACGAAGCGCTCCGCACGGAACCGCAGCGGCGGGAAATAGCCGCGCGCGCCGAGATAGGCGGCGACCGACGCCGAATTCGAGCCGCGCAGCCGCGCGAGCGTCACATGCGGAACGAATTTGCGCGGCTCCGGCGGCGCGCCGATCCGGCGCAGCAGCCGCTCCTGCTCCGCCTGCATCTCGACGAGCGCCGGATCGGGCCGCAGGCGCGCGACAATCGCGCGCGGCTTGTCGCCGCCGAAAGAGGAGAGCTGGTCGATCGTCAGTTCGATCTCCGGCCGCTCGATGAAGGAAAGCGCATTGGCCGCGTCGCGCGCGAAGGCGTCGTCGACGTCGCCGATGAAGCGCAGCGTGACGTGGTAATTCTCCACGTCGATCCAGCGCGCGCCCGAGACGCCCCCGCGCATCCGCGACAGGCTCTCGGCGATATGGGGAGGAACTTCCAGGGCCGTGAATAGTCTAGGCATATGCTCCTCCTCTTTCCGCCGCCACACGCGCCCGCTCTACTGAGCGCGCGATTCCTTCCGCGCGCCCGGGGACGCGAGAGCCTTTTCGACATAAGGGGTCATTTTTTTCGCGATCTTCGCCGCGCCCGCCGCATTGGGGTGCACGCCGTCGCCAATGAGGAGCTTGGGGTCGCCCCAGACGCCTTCCATGAAGAAGGGAATCATCGTCACCCCATATTTCCTGGCGAGGTCGGGATAGATCGAATCGAATTCTTCGCGATAAGCTTGCCCCCAATTATTGCTGGAGACCATGCCCGCGAGAATGACAGTCACCCCTTTCGACTGAAAAGTTTCAATCATCTTCTCGAGATTGGCGCGGGCGTCCCTGGGCGGCATCCCGTTGAGCATGTCATTGGCCCCAAGCTCCAGGATCGCGGCGTCGACCGGCCCGGCGGACAGGGCGTAATCGAGCCGCTCGAGCCCCATTGCCGTCGTATCGCCGGAGACGCCGGCGTTGATCACCTCGGCGTCGACCCCCTTCGCCTTGAGCTGGCGCTGGAGTTGCGCCGGCAGCGTGTCCTCCGCGGCGAGCCCCGGACCCGCGGTCAGGCTGTCGCCAAATGCTAGGATGCGCTTGGGCGCGGCCTGCGCCCCGGCGCCCGCCAGCAGCGAAACGGCGAAAACAGCGGTTTGAAGCCAGCGCCCGAACAGGCGATAAGGCTGGAAAGTCACAGGCGTCAGATGCGGCGCGTCTTTCAAGGATGGTGTCTCCGTGCAACCGGTCATCGAACTCGCGGACGTCGATCTCACGCTGGGCGAGGGAGCGGCGCGGGTCCATGTTCTCAAAGGCGTGAGCCTGAGCATAGTCCAGGGCGAGACTGTCAGTCTGCTGGGGCCGTCCGGCTCGGGAAAATCCACGCTGCTCATGACCCTCGCCGGACTGGAGCGCCCCGACGCCGGCGCCGTCAGGATCGGCGGCCGGAATCTCGGGGCGATGTCGGAAGACGCGCTGGCGCGCTTCCGTGGGGAAAACATAGGCGTGGTGTTCCAGTCTTTCCAGTTGATACCGACCATGACGGCTCTGGAAAACGTCGCCGTCCCCCTCGAACTTGCCGGAAAGCCTGATGCTTTCGAAAGAGCGGAAGCGGAACTGGCGTCGGTCGGACTGGGCGCGCGCTTGTCCCACTATCCCGCCCAGCTCTCCGGCGGCGAGCAGCAGCGCGTGGCGCTCGCCCGCGCGCTGGCGCCCGACCCGCTGATCCTCGCCGCCGACGAGCCGACCGGCAATCTCGACTCGGAGACCGGCTCTTCTGTGATCGACCTCATCTTCGCCCAGCAGCAGCGCCGGGGGGCGACGCTGGTGCTCGTCACCCATGATCCGAGTCTGGCCGCCAAGTGCGGGCGGCGGGTGCGTCTGCGCTCCGGGCGCGTCGAGTCGGACGAAAGCTGATGCGCGCGGCCCGTTTCACCCGGCTGCCCTTCGGCCTGCGTTTCGCGCTGCGCGATCTTCTGGGCGATCCGCGGGGCTTCAGCATTTTCATCGCCTGCATCGTCATCGGCGTCGCAGCCATCTCGGGCGTTTCGGGGCTGTCCCATTCACTCGCGGAGGGACTGGCGCGGGAGGGCCGCACAATTCTGGGAGGCGACGCCTCCTTCAGCCTCGTCGCGCGGGAGCTGACGCCGCAGCAGCGCGCCTTCTTCGAGGCGCGCGGGCGTCTCTCCGACATTTCGCTGATGCGCGCGATGGCGCGGCGCGACGACGGCGAGGCGGCCATGGTCGAAATCAAGGCTGTCGAGCCGGCGACCTACCCTACTTTCGGCGCCGTCGCACTCGAGCCGCAAACGCCGCTTTCGGAAGCTCTCGCTGACAGGGACGGCGCCGCGGGCGTCATCGTCGATCCTGTTCTTCTGGCCCGGCTCGACGCCAAACTCGGCGACACGCTGATGATCGGCGCCCTGCACGTGCAGTTGCGGGCAAAACTCATCAGTGAACCCGACAAGCTTGCCGGCGGCGTCGGCTTTGGGCCGCGTGTGCTGATGACGCGGGCGGCGCTCAACGCCTCCGGCCTCGTCACGCCCGGCACAGTCGTGCGCCATGTGACGCGCGTGACGTTGAACGGAAACGCGAGCGACGACGAGGTGAAGGCCTTCACGACCGCTGCCGATTCCGCCTTTCCGGAAGCCGGATGGGAGAAGCGCACGCGCGACGCCGTCTCTCCGCAGTTCTCGCGCAATCTCGACCGATTCACGCAGCTTCTCACGCTCGTCGCGCTCACTGCGCTTGTCGCGGGCGGCGCCGGCGTCGCCAACGCCGTGCAGGGCTTCGTCGAACGCAAGCGCATTCAATTCGCCGTGCTGAAGGCGCTGGGCGCGACCGGCTCGCGCGTCTTCGCCATTGCGCTTGCGCAGGTCATGGCCGCCGCGGCTTTCGCGATCGCGCTCGGCCTCTGCGTCGGCGCGCTGATCCCCTGGGCGGCGGCGGAAGGCCTCAAGGAAATTGCGGAGCTGCCCGTCTCCGCCGCGCTGGACGCGCGCGGCGCGCTCATGGGCGCGCTCTATGGCTTGCTGGTCACGCTGATCTTCGCGCTTGTGCCGCTGGGGCGCGCGCATGAAGTTCCGGTGGCGGCGCTGCTGCGCGACGATGCGCGCAGCGTAAAGCTCACCCGCTACCGCGCCGGAGCCTTCGCCGCGGCGGTCGCGCTCGCCGCTCTGGTGATGTTTTCCTCGCCGGATATGAAACTCGGCGCCGCCTATGTCGGCGCGGCCCTCGTGGCCTTCGCGGCGCTGCGTGGCGCGGCCTGGCTCACCATGCGCGCCGCACGCGCCCTGCCCCGCCCGCGCGATGCAAGGCTGCGGCTGGCGCTCGCCAATATCTGGCGGCCCAGGAGCCTCACGCCCGCGCTCATCGTGTCCATCGGGCTCACGCAGACTCTGCTGATCGCGCTGGCCCTCGTCGAGGGCGCGATCCACAAGGAACTCGCGCGCTCCGACGCGGGGGAAATTCCGAATTTCTATTTCATCGACGCGCCGAAGGCGCAGACGCAGGCGTTCGACGCCTTCCTCGCCGAGCAGGCGCCCGGCGCCAAAATCGAGCATGTGCCGATGATGCGCGGCCGCATGACCGAGGTGAAGGGCGTGCCGGTCAGCCAGCTCACGATCGCCGACGACCAGAAATGGGCCTTCGAGGGCGACCGCGGCGTGACCTTTTCCAGGGAGCTTCCAGCCAACTCCACACTTGCCAACGGGGAATGGTGGCCGGCGGATTACAGCGGGCCGCCGCTGGTTTCGCTCGAGCAGAAAGTCGCCGAGGGGATCGGCGTCGCCGTAGGCGACGACATCAAGGTGAACGTGCTCGGCCGCGACATCGTCGCGAAGGTGGCGAACCTTCGCAAAGTGGACTGGCGCAGCTACGCCATCAATTTCATCATGGTGTTCTCGCCCAATGTCTTCGCCAGCGCGCCCTACAACGAGCTTTTCACCATCGCTTACGGCGCGCCCTCCGTCGCCGCGCGCGACGCCCTCGACGCAAGGCTCGCCCGCGAGACCGCCAAGCGCTTTCCGATGGTCGTCTCGGTGCGCGTGAAAGAGGCGCTCGCGGCCATCGACAAGATCGCCGGACAGCTCGCCCTCGCCGCCCGCGCCGCTGCGGGCCTCGCCATCGTCACCGCCATTCTGGCGCTGGCGAGCGCCGTGGCCAGCGGCCAGCGCGCGCGGCTCCACGACGCCGTGGTGCTGAAGACATTGGGAGCGACGCGCCCATGGCTCGCCGTGGCCTATGGGCTGGAGTTCGGACTCGTCGGCCTTGTCGCCTCGCTCATCGCGCTGGCCGCTGGGGCCGTGGCGGCCTGGGCGATGGTGACGCTGGTTATGAAGATCGACTTCGCCTTGCCGGCGGGCGCGATTGCGGCGACGACGCTCGGCGCGCTGGCCGTCACCATCGGGCTGGGGCTCGGGGGAACGTGGCGGGTGCTGTCGCGGCGCCCGGGCCCGGAACTGCGGGAGTTGTGAGGCGGCTATACCTCCACCCCGAAGATTTCGAAACCCACCTTGCCCTCGACGATGTCCCCGTCCGTCGAAAGGACGCGATAGACGATCTGGTAGCGGCCGGGATCGAGGGCGGGAGTCTTCAGCACGATCTCCCGAGACGCCAGGCGCTGCGTGACCTCGGCGACGACGGCGCCCTTGGCGGTTTCCAGCCGCACAACCGAATAAAGCGCGTCGGCCTTGCCCGAAAACACCAGCCGGATGCGGTGGAGGGGCGCATAGACCTTCTGCTTCTCGGATGGGTAGGAGGTCACCAGCGTGGCGTGGGCGCGGGCCGGGGCTGCCGGCGCGAGGCTCAGGGCCATCATCATGGTGAGGACGCCTGACAAGATATGCATGGCCGCTTCCTCCCGGCGCTCGGCTTTTCACCCGGCTCAAACGCCTCCCCGCGGCCGCTGGTTCGCGGCGAAGCCAATATTTTTTCGGCGCTTGCGCGCGTTGCCCCGCCTTGGCGCTTGCCCTTGCGGCCGCGCCGGAGTAGAAGCGCCTCTCGCGCCGCCGGCCTCAGGGCCGTTTCGGCGCTTTTTGGCTTGTCCGCGCCGCCGGTGTGGACGCCCCGACCCCGGAACCGGACCACCGTGCCCGACAAGAGCGAGTTCACACTGCCGAATATCGGCATTTCGATCCTCGGCGGCCTCACGGCCGCGGTGATCGCGCTTGTCGTCACGCGCGGGGGCTTGGGCGGCCTGCTCTTCGCCCATCTTGCGCCCCTGCCCCTCGTCATCGTGGCGCTGGGCTTCGGCGTCGCGCATGGGGCCACCGCCGCCATTCTCGCGACAGTCATCCTTTCCGTCTACCCGCATCCCGTCGTCGGCATGGGCTACGCCCTGCTCGTCGCCGGCCCCGCCTGGCTCGGCGCCTACGCCGCCTCCGGCGCGCCCCGCGGCCGCCGCGATTTCATCACCGCCAATACGTCGAGCTGGGCCGCGCTCGCGCCCGGCGTCCTGCTGGCGACCGCCGTGATCATCTGGCTGCTCGTCGCCAGCTACAGCTTCGGCTCGATCGACGAGGCCCTGAATCCGATCCGCGCCCGCGCCTTTCTGCTGCTCGAGTCGATGGTCAAGGACAAGGAGCTGCCGGACTCCGTCAATCCGACGGAGCTGTCCGGTCAGGTCGCGCGCGCCGTCCCCGCCCTGCTCGCGGGCTACGGCGTCTTCATCCATGTCGCCAATCTCTGGCTTGGCGGCTCCATCGCCCGCGCCTCGGGCCTGCTGACTCGCAAATGGCCGGACATCGCCACGGATTTCCGCTTGCCGCGCGCCGTTGCCGGCGTGTTTCTGGCGGGCGTCGCGCTGACGTTCTTTCCCGGACCTGCGAGCGCCTGCGGGCTGGTGCTGACCACCGCCATGGGCATGCTGCTCGCCTTGCAGGGGCTTGCGGTGGTCCATGTCCTGGTGCGCGGCTCAAAATCGAGCGCCATCGTGCTCGCGGTTCTCTACTTCATGCTCGGCCTGTTCGGCTGGCCGATCCTGCCCCTCGCCGTGCTCGGCGGCGCCGACACAGTCTTCAACTACCGCGACCGCAAAGCGGCCGCAGCGCCTGATCAGCCGCAAAAATCGGCCGGGTCGGATTGACTTTGACCGGATTTTCCTGACAAAGGCGCCAACTCTCGGAGAATAAGAAAATGGAAGTCATTCTGCTCGAACGCGTGGCCAAGCTCGGCCAGATGGGCGAAACGGTCAAGGTTCGCGACGGCTACGCCCGCAATTTCCTTCTCGCCCGCGGCAAGGCCCTGCGCGCCACCGAAGGCAACAAGAAGCATTTCGAGACCCAGCGCGCCCAGATCGAGGCGCGCAACCTCGAGGCCAAGGCGGAAGCCGCTGGCGTCGCCGAAAAGCTCGATGGCCAGACCTTCGTCATCATCCGCCAGGCGGGCGAGAGCGGCCATCTCTATGGTTCGGTCGCCACGCGCGACATCGCCGAGGCGGCGACGGCGGGCGGCTTCTCGCTGAACCGCAACCAGATCGTGCTGACGCATCCGATCAAGTCGCTTGGCCTTCACCCGGTGCCGGTGCATCTGCATCCCGAGGTCGACGTGAAGATCACCGTCAACGTCGCCCGTTCGGAAGAGGAAGCCGAACGTCAGGCGCGCGGCGAATCGACGATCGCCTCGCGCGAGGAAACCTCGATGGACGACCTCGGCCTCGAGATCGGCGCGGCGCTTGCTGAAGCCGGACCCAACGCCGAGATGTAAGCGTCTCTGGGAAAGAGCATATTTCAGCCCGGCGATCGCAAGATCGCCGGGCTTTTCATTGCCGCTGCAGGACTCCGATTCGCCGCTGCGCGCAAGGGCCGTTAGTATGGCAGCCGCGAATCTTTTGCCGCAGGTGTGGAAAAGACTCGCAACTCGGTCCGGTGAAACCTCCGCTTAAGAGTCGTCTGGCGCCAGTCGCGCGCGCATGCGAATGTCGACTCGTCCCAGGCGGCGCTCACGTCGCGTTCGAGCGCCCCGGGGCCGATCACTCGGCAGATAAGAGACCCGATGCCTCCAATCGAACAATTGGCGGGACGGCGCGCTTTGCAAGTCGCGCAGCCCGAGACGCCCGCCTATCGCACCCCGCCGCATAATCTCGAGGCTGAGCAGGCGCTGCTCGGCGCCATCATCGTCAACAACGACGCCTTCGACCGCGTCTCGGACTTCCTGCGTCCCGAGCATTTCTCCGAGGATCTGCACCGGCGCATCTTCGAGACGGCCGCGCAACTCATCCGCGCCGGCAAGCTCGCGACCGTCGTCACGCTGAAAACATTTCTGGCCGACATCGAACTCCCCGCCGGCGTGACGATGCAAGCCTATCTCGCGCGGCTCGCCGCGGAAGCGACGACGATCATCAATGCCGAGGATTACGGCCGCATTGTCCATGATCTCGCGACACGGCGCGACCTCATCAACATCGGCGAAGACATCGTCAACACCGCCTTCGACTCCCCCGTGGACGCCAGCCCGCGCGCGCAGATCGAGGAGGCTGAGCGCAAGCTCTATTCCATCGCCGAAACCGGCCGCTACGACGGCGGCTTCCAGCGGTTTTCGGACGCGCTCACCATCGCGCTCGATATGGCGTCCTCCGCCTATATGCGCGACGGCCATCTCTCGGGCATCTCGACCGGCCTGCTCGATCTCGACGAGAAGATGGGCGGCTTGCAGAAGTCCGATCTCATCATCGTCGCCGGCCGACCCGGCATGGGCAAGACGGCGCTCGCGACCAACATCGCCTTCAACATCGCCAAGGCCTATCAATATGAGACCGAGCCGGACGGCTCGCACAAGACGGTCAATGGCGGCATCGTCGGCTTCTTCTCGCTCGAAATGTCGGCCGAACAATTGGCGACGCGCGTCATCGCCGAGCAATCGGGCGTCGCCAGTTACAAGATTCGTCGCGGCGACATCAATGAGGACGATTTCCGCCGCATCGCCGACGCGGCGCGGGAGATGCAAAGCATCCCCTTCTACATCGACCAGAGCGGCGGCATCTCCATCGCGCAACTCGTCGCGCGCGCAAGGCGCCTGAAGCGGCAGAAGGGCCTCGACCTGCTCGTCGTCGACTATCTGCAGCTTCTCGCCGGCTCGAAGTCGCGCAGCGAAAACCGCGTGCAGGAGCTCACAGAAATCACCACCGGCCTGAAGGCGCTGGCGAAGGAGCTGGCCGTGCCGGTCATCGCGCTCTCGCAGCTCTCACGTCAGGTGGAATCGCGCGACGACAAGCGACCGCAGCTTTCCGACCTGCGCGAATCCGGCTCGATCGAGCAGGACGCCGACGTCGTGCTCTTCGTCTATCGCGAGGAATATTATCTGAAGAACAAGGAGCCGCGCGAAGGCACCGAAGAACACATTAACTGGATGGCCGAGATGGAGCGCGCGCATGGCCGCGCCGAGGCGATCATCGGCAAGCAGCGCCACGGCCCGACAGGCACGGTGCCGCTCGCCTTCGAGGCAGAGGTGACGCGCTTCTCGAACCTTGCGGATGAAGACAAGCTGCCCGCCGCGAGGTGATGCAAGAAAAAGCCCCGCCGCTTGGACGACGGGGCAGTATCAGCGCGTCATGGTCTCGTAAGCGTCAGCGCGCCGCCACCGTCCACTGCTGCTTCGAGCGATCGAAGCGGAAGCCCGGCGCGGTGCGCAGCTGATCCTTGTTGGCGTTCATGGTCAGCCACCACTTGTTCTCGCGCTGGTTGGTGTTGACGGCGTCGAAGGCGACCGCCACGTCCTTCTCGCCCATGCCGAGGAAGCCGCCGACGGAGACGATCACCGCCTGAACCTTGCCCTGCTGATCGAGCAGCATGTCCTTGATCTCGCCGATCTTGTTGTCCTGCGTGTCATAGACGTTCTGGTCGTACCAATTCGAGACCGCGCTCGCGTGCTGCGGCAGCGTGGTCATGATCTGCGCAGAGCCCAGATTCTGCGTTGCCGTCGCGCCCTGCTGGCCCGTCGTCCCGCGGCCGCGCTCGGTTCCCATCGTTCCGCGTTCCGATCCGGTTCCAACGCCGGGCGAGCCGCTCGTCCCGCCGCTCTGCTGCGCATAGACTGCGCCAGCCCCCGCCGTGGCCAGCGCGGCCGCGAACATAATCGCTTTCAACATGTGTGTTACTCCGTCGTCGCAAGCGCGAGTCCCGGGCGCGTCAACTAACGCGCCCGTTGCAAGACTCACGCTTTCTCGAGGCTCGAGTGCACGTGAACCAGACTTGCTTCACGTGCCGTTACAACAGACGGGCTTGCATGTTGTTCCTGGCTTGGCGGGGTCATCGGCCGAACCGTCATTGCGAGGCGCGAAGCGACGAAACAATCCAGCACGTTCTGGATTGCTTCGCGGCACTCGCAAAGACCGCGAGCGATTCCTTTATCGCGGCAGCACGGCCCAATAGTCGAGATCGAGCAGCACGGCCGGGTCCGGCTTGCCGTCCGCGCCGTTCAGCGGAAACTCGGCGCAGGGCTTGTCCCTGGTCGCGACAAGACGCAGGCGCAGCGCGCCGATGTCGCTTCGGCCGGGGATTTCCGCCTTATCGAGCACCTCGGACCACGCGAAGATGGTGCCCCCCGAGAAGAGCGGATTGACGTGCTTGCCGCCGTTCACCGCCGAGATGTGGAAGACGTTCTCGAGGCCGTTGAAGGAGAGCGCGCGCGCCATGGAAATCACATGGCCGCCGTAGATGATGCGCTTTCCGAAACGGCCCTGCGCCTCGTAATACTGATTGAAATGCACTTTCGAATTGTTCTGGTAGAGGCGCGTGGCGAGCATGTGCTCGGCCTCCTCCACCGTCATGCCGTCGATGTGGTCGATCTTCTCGCCCACGTCATAGTCGCCCCAGAAGAAGGGCGAGCCGGCGAGCGCCTTGTCATAGGCGCCGATGTCGAGCTTCGGCACGGCCTGGCCGAGTTCGGACGGCGGCACGGCCTTGGGCAGGTCCGGCACGACGGCGGGGCCGACCGGGGCGTCCTTGTCGCGCTTCTTGACCATGACCCAGCGCGCGTAGGAGAGCACCGTCTCGCCACGCTGGTTCTTGCCCGTGGTGCGGACATAGACAACGCCCGTCTCCTTGTTGGAGTTCTCCTTGAGGCCGATGACTTCCGATACCGCGTCCAGCGTGTCGCCCGGATAGACGGGCACGAGGAATTTGAAATCCGCATAGCCCAGATTGGCGATGGCGTTCAGCGAGACGTCCGGCACAGTCTTGCCAAGCACCAGATGGAAAACCAGCATGTCGTCGATCGGCGCCTCGGCGTAGCCGACAGACTGGGCGAAGGCCTTGGAGGATTGCACGGCGAAACGCGGCAGATAGAGCGCGGTGTAGACGGCGACCTCGCCGACAGTGACTGTGCGCGGCGCGGCGTGGCGCAACACCTGGCCGAGTTTGAAATCCTCGAAGAAATTGCCGACGTTGATTTTCGACTTGCTCATCTCTCTAGCCGTTGTTTGGCGCCAGCCGGGCCAGCGCGTCGAGGTAAGGCGCGGGATCGCCCGCGATGAAAAGCTTTTTCAGGCGGCTCGTTTCGCCTGAGCGAATGGCGACCGCCTTCTTCGGCGCGGCGAGCGCCTTTGCGATCAACTCGATCAGCGCCGCGTTGGCGCGGCCGTCTTCCGGCGCGGCGCGCACCCGCGCCTTGAGCACGGCGCGACCGTCGGCCAGCGTCTCGACGCCGTCAATGGCGTCGCGGCCGCCCTTGGGCGTGAGTCGCAGCCAAAGGGCGACGCCGCCCTCCTCCAAGGACCAGGGCGCCAGCCTATCCGAGGACAAGCGAGCTGCTGCTCCCGACGAGGAGATTGCGCAGGAACTGAATGCCAAGCAGCAGAATGAGCGGCGACAGGTCGAGGCCCCCGAAGGCGGGCACGACAGAGCGGATCGGCCGCAGAAGCGGCTCCGTCAGCGCCTCCACAGCGCGCCAGATGGTCTGGGCCGCCGGGGCGCGCATGTTGATCACGTCGAAGGCGATCAGCCAGGACATGATGACCGAGATCAGCACCACCCACTGGTAGAATTGCAGAATGGTGAGGAGAAGGTCCAGGATCGCATAAGACATTTCAGTGGTCCCGCAATTTGAGCTTGGGCCTTCCTAGCCTCCCCGCCCCCGCGCGGCAACCTCCCCCGAAGCCGCAGGCGTGGCAGGGGAAATCGAAGCCGAACGAGGATCGGCGATTGACACGGAAGAAAGCGCCGTTTATCCACCCGCCTCGGAACGGGGCTGTAGCTCAGATGGGAGAGCGCTGCAATCGCACTGCAGAGGTCCGGGGTTCGATTCCCCGCAGCTCCACCACGACTTCCACGGCATTAGCCTGATCAAGAAGCGCCGCTTCTCCCGGTCGTCTCGGCAGCGCCCGCCCTGCGCCGAATTCCCTTGCATTTCACTCCGTCAAGCGTGGTAGAACGCGCCGCAGCCCGTTTCCACAGGAAATCTAAATGCCCGAAGTCATCTTCACCGGCCCGGCCGGCAGGTTAGAGGGTCGGTTTCATCAGTCCGCCACGCGCGGCGCGCCGATCGCCATCATCCTGCACCCGCATCCGCAATTCGGCGGGACGATGAACAATCAGATCGTCTACCACCTCTACTACGCCTTCGCGGAGCGCGGCTTTTCCGTGCTGCGCTTCAATTTCCGCGGCGTGGGGCGCAGCCAGGGCAATTTCGATCACGGCTCGGGCGAACTCTCCGACGCCGCCGCCGCGCTCGACTGGGCGCAGGCCGTGAACCCCGAGGCGCGCGCTTGCTGGATCGCGGGCGTCTCCTTCGGTTCCTGGATCGGCATGCAGCTCCTTATGCGCCGGCCTGAGATCGAGGGCTTCGTCTCGGTGGCGCCGCCGGCGAACCGCTTCGACTTCTCGTTCCTGGCGCCCTGCCCGTCCTCGGGCCTCTTCATTCACGGCGATCAGGATCGCGTGGCGCCGCTGAAGGAAGTGACGGGGCTGATCGAGAAGCTCAAGACGCAGAAGGGAATCGTGATCGAGCACGCCGTCGTCGAGGGCGCGAACCACTTCTTCGAGAACAAGGTCGAGCCGCTGATCGCCCATGTCGACGCCTATCTCGACAGGCGCCTCGGCAATCCGCCGCGTATTGCGATTCCCGCACGGGGCGATTGAGTCCCAGAACCCCTTTCCCGCGGGAGAGGGTCGCTCACCCAACCTTCGCCGCAAGCCGCGGCACGATTTCCTTTTCGATGGTTTCTTCGTCCAGCGGCTCGTAGGTCGCCCACTCGACATTGGGGCCCGGTCCGATGACGAAGGTCGCCGGAACGCCCCTGGCGCCGAGCGCGCGCTGTAGAAAAGTGTGCTCGTCCGCGCCCACAGCGACAAACGGATTGCCGTGCTTCGCGAGGAAGTATTTCGCTTTCGCAGGCGAGTCCTTCGCATCGACGCCGTAGATCGGGGCGAGATTGCGCTTGGCCAGCGCCATCATCAGCGGATGCTCCTGACGGCAACTGGGGCACCATGAGGCCCACACGTTCAGCAGCGAGCGCTTGCCCGAAAGATCGGCGCTGGAGAAGCCCGGAACCTGCTTGCCTGCTGCGTCAAGCAGCCCCATTACGGGCGGCAGCTCGAACTTCGCGATCGAGAAGGGGTTGAAGAGGCGCGCAGTCATGTCCTTGCGCTTCCAGACATGCTCGACGACGGCGCCGCCCGCGCCGAGACCCATGACCCCAATAGCGCCGAGGACGACGCTGCGGCGGCTTGCGAACCATTCCCGACCATGCGCGGGAGCGTCTTCGTCCTGTGAACTCATAAGCAGTTACTCCGTCGGCGCAGACTGCTGAATTCGCCCTCGGACCGACCTCTCCAGCTTTACTGCCGTTTCGGTGAATAAAGCGTGTCGCCTAAAGTTCCGCGCAAGCTTCCAGGAAGGCCGCCTCCGCCCGCCGCAAAGCATCCTAAGAATCAGGAATTAGCTAAATCTAATACGGGCTTGCACGCCAAAGCTTCCGGGCGGGGACCACGCTCGTCCTCGATCGATGCTCGCTCCATAGCGGCCGGAGGATGGAGCGAGTGGGGGTAAAAACGTTCTTTTCTTAAGGGATTTGTTGACTGCTTACCCCTCACTTTGTCCCACCGCCGGCCCGGCGAATCTATGGACAGGACTCCATGAGCTTGCGAGAAAAAAGCGAGGCGGTTGAACCTGCCGATGCGGATGATGGTCTCGATCAACTCGTAAAAGTCGAACAGATCGACATGGCTCTGCGTCTCGCGCCGCTGTCCATCGGGCTGATTACGCTCGGGCTCCTTGTCCTTACGGCGATATTCTGGTCCCCGGAAAAGCAGGCTTATCTCGCCTGCCTCACAGTCGCCAACCTCGCCCTGGCCGCGATCTCGCTGCCTTACTGCAAGCGTTGGCGGGAAAATCCGCGGCCCGTGGCGGTTTCCGCAACACAATTTGCGCATATCAGAGCCGTCGCCTTTCTATATGGCGCGATGATCGGCTCCATTTCGACGTTTCTCTATGTCGATGGCGATCCGCAGGTGCGCCTTCTCATCGCAGCGAGCGTCGCCGGCGCCATCGGCTCCTGCATCACCGTCTCCTTCGTTCCAGCGCTCGCCGTGGCCTACACGGCGCCGGTCGTGCTGCAGTCCTTCATCTCGCTCGCGGCCACCGGCGAGATGTTCAGCATCTATGCGGCGGTCATGGAGGTTCTCTACGCTGCGTTCATGCTGTTTCTCACGCTCTTCCTCAGCGCGCTGGTGAAGAAGCGGGTCGTCGCGCAGTTCAATCTCGAGCGCGAGCAGGCCTTGACCAATCTGCTGCTCAACGATTTCGAGGAAAACGCCAACGACTGGTTGTGGGAGACGGATGAGGCCCTGCGTCTCCAGCATGTTTCGGACCGGCTCTCGCAGGTCGCCGCGCAGGAAAAGCGGCATCTCAAGAATATGCCGATCCGGGTGCTCTTCGCGCCCGACGGCGAGGATGGCGAGGAGGCTTTCGCCAGACTGCAGGAGGCCGTGGCGGCGCGGCGCGCGTTCCGCGACGTCGTGATACCAGTCGAGGCCGATGGAGAACGACGCTGGTGGCTACTCAGCGGCAAGCCGATCTTTCTCAGCAATTCGCGCTTCTCCGGCTACCGCGGCGTCGGCGCTGACATAACGATCAAGAAGCAGGCGGAGGATCGCCTCTCCTTCCTCGTTCTCCATGACGCTCTCACGAGCCTCCCCAATCGTGTCTACTTCCAGCAGCGTCTCGGCAAGGCGACGGCGGAGCTCTACAGCCACAAAACGCCCTTCGCGGTGCTTTGCCTCGACCTGGACGAGTTCAAAAGCGTCAACGATACGCTGGGCCACGGCGCGGGCGACAAATTGCTCCAAGGCGTCGCCAGCCGCCTCATGCGGGTTCTGGGTCCGAAGGCCTGTATTGCGCGCCTTGCGGGCGATGAATATGCGGTTCTCCTGACGGGATCGTCCGCTTCCGACAGAAAGGCGCTCTCGGATGCCTGCGCCGCGATTGTCTCTGAGATCAGCGTCCCCTTCCCGATCAACGACGCCATCGTCAATGTGGGCGTCAGCATCGGCGTCGCGCTCGCGCCCGAGGACGGCGTGAGTGAAATCATGCGGCGCGCCGATCTCGCCCTTTATCAGACCAAGCGCACTGGCAAGAACGCCTATCGCTTCTACTGCGCCGACATGGATGATGAGCTGAACGCCCGCCGCGTTCTTGGCGGCGACCTTCAGATCGCTTTGGAGCGCGGGGAATTCCTGCTTTACTTCCAGCCGCTGGTGAACGCCGCGACAAAGCGCATTCAGGGCTTCGAGGCGTTGGCGCGCTGGGATCATCCCACGCGTGGCTTCATATCGCCTGCCGAGTTCATCCCGGTGGCGGAAGAGATCGGCGCCATCGCCAGCCTCGGCAAATGGGTGATCGACGAGGCGTGCCGCATCGCCGCCACCTGGCCGCTTCCGGTGACTGTCGCGGTGAATATCTCTCCGGTGCAGTTCCGCCATTCGGATCTGCCGGCGATCGTCGCCGAAGCGCTCGAGCGACATAACCTGCCTGCGCATCGACTGGAGCTGGAGCTGACAGAGTCGGCCTTCCTCGAGTCGACGCCCTCCACCCATCGCATCCTTCAGCAGTTGGCGGACATTGGGGTGCGTCTCTCGCTCGACGACTTTGGCACCGGCTATTCCAGCCTCAGCTATCTGCGTCGCATCGCGTTCAACAAGATCAAGATCGACCAGAGCTTCGTGCACAATCTCCCCGAGGACGAACGCGACATGTCCATCGTGCGCGCCATTGTGGACATTGCGACGACCATGGGCGTAGCGACCATCGCCGAGGGCGTCGAGACCGAGGACCAGTCGCGCGCGCTCCTTGCGCAGGGGTGCCACCAGTTGCAGGGTTATCTCTTCAGCAGGCCTGTGCCCGCCGACCAGGTGCCCGGCTTGCTTGGCGCGCTGGCGCCGGAGAAGAAGACCGTCGCGGCGGCCTAGCGCCGCGCTCTCTTCCCGGCGTTACGCCACCTCCACCCGCGCCAGGCGCCCGCCGGGCATTGGCTCGGGCGCGCCGGTGGTCGTCGGAAAGGTGAGCGGCAGACCCTCCACGACGCGCGCTGCGAGATAGGCGAAGGCCTGCGCCTCCATCGAATCCGCCGACCATCCGACGGCGTCGGCGGTCGTGACCTTGCACGGGAGGCGCATCACCAGTTCGCGCACGAGAATCGGATTGCGGGCGCCCCCGCCGCAGACGATGAGCAATTGCGGCTGCGTCGGCAGATGCGGGAAAAGCCGCAGCACCGACGTCGCGGTGAAGGCGGTGAGCGTCGCCGCAGCGTCTTCGGTCGCGAGCTTCATCACCGGTTCGAGCGCGAAGGCGTTGCGGTCGAGCGATTTGGGCGGCGGCTGGTCGAAGAAGGGATGGGCGAGCATGCGCAGCAGCGCCGCCTCGTTCACCCGCCCGCGCGCCGCCATATGTCCGTGGCGGTCGATCGGCGCGCCGGTGCGCTGAAGCATGAGATCGTCAATGAGCGCATTGCCGGGGCCGGTGTCGCAGGCGATAGGCTGTTCCCCGTCGGCGACATATGTGACGTTTGCGACGCCGCCAAGATTGAGCAGCGCCACCTCGCCCTTCATGCCGCCAGCCATCACCAGCGCGCGGTGAAACACCGGCACGATGGGCGCGCCCTCGCCGCCCGCCGCGATGTCGGCGGCGCGGAAGTCATAGGCGACGTCTATGCCGAGCCGGTTGGCGAGCCCCTGCCCGTCGCCGATCTGGATGGTGAGCTTTTCCTTCGGTCGATGCAGCACGGTCTGCCCGTGAAAGCCGACGATATTGACGGAGCCCGCCTCGATGGAATTGTCGCGCAGGAAGGTCTCGACGGCTTCGGCATGTCGGTCCGTCACCATGCGCTCGGCGAAGGCCAGCACGCCCGGACGCGCGTCGCGGTCCTCGAGCGTCGCGGCTTCGGCGAGCGCATTGCGCAGCAGCGCGCGGTCGGCGTCGTTATAGGGATAATGCCCCGTCGGCCCAAAGGAGACAGCCGTGTCGCCATCCGTCTCGATCAGCGCAACGTCGACGCCGTCCATCGAGGTGCCGGACATGAGGCCAATGGCGCGGTAGCTGGGCAAGGGCGAATCTCCGATCAAAGATTGGAGATTAGCAGGAAAGCCGTGAAGTGGCGGAGTTGGGAAGGATTCGGACACGCCGCCGCATTTCGAATGGCTCTTCAGGTCGTCGCCTTCACCAACTGCGTAAAGTCCGACCATTGCTCGACCCGGAACGCACGGATGTCGCGGACCGAATGCGGGAACCAAGGCAAACCCCGCAACGCCATAATCGCAGAGAACAACTTAGCCAAGTCTTCGTTCTTGCTGACGTAGAGACTACCCTGCACCCAATCGAATTCATGCTTGGAAAGTGCATCGCGAATATCCGAATAGGCCTGCGCGACGCCTTTGGGATGATGGATCTGAGTCTCGGCGACGACCAGATCGAACGCTATTGCGAACATCAGCGCTCCTTGGGATCGTCGAGAATGTCGCTGAATTTGTAGTCGACGACTTCGCCCGACTCGATCACGCGGACCTTCATCCAGCGGTCGCCGAGCGGCTCTTCGTTGCCAAGGCCAATGATTTCATATGCCGGGCCGAAAGGTCCGAACCGGCGGAACGTTCCAACCAGCTCTCGGGGATCTGGGATGAAGGAAGCGGCGGACTGGTTCATGAAACTACCTTAACATGCCCCTGAACGACTTCAATTTGGCGCATTTCTCTACGGCAAGCGGGACAACATGGGGCGTTCACCCCCGCCGCCCCTCCCAGGCCCAGGCCGCCACGACCGCCCCGAGCAGCGCCAGCATCGCCCAAAGCCCGAGCCCGAGCGGCGCCACTTCCACGCCGACAAGCGTCGACGCCCCGGTCTGCCTGACCCCGATCCAGTCCGCGCCGCCATAGCGGCTCGCGTCGCGCATCTCGACGACGCGCGGCATGGTCACGGCGTCGCTGGTCTTGCTCAGGCGGCGCACCGTGCCGCCGGTGGCTTCGACCAAAGGCGTCAACTTCTCGGTCGTGGACGCCACCTCGCGGAACTCGCGCGGGTTCGCCGGGCCGACATTGACGAGCGCGGTGAGCCCGTCGCTCTCGAAGCGCCACAGGCCCATCTCCTTCGCCTCAAAACGCGCGCGCCACAGGCCCGGCTCGCTGCGCCGGACGGAAATCTCCTCGCGCGCGCCGGAGGGCGCCGTCGCCATCACGGGCGCCGCTTCGTCCTTCAATGTCTGTCGCTCGATCGTCACCTCGCGGCCGCGGGCGTCGGCGCGCAGCGCCTCCTCCTCGAGGTCGGGCTCCTTCATCAGCCAATGCGCGAGCCGGCGCGTGAGGTCGGCGTTGGGGCCGCCGCCATCGAAGCCCCGCGCCCACAGCCAGATCTGATCCGTCAGCAGCAGCGCGACGCGGCCCTTGCCCTCATGCGAGAGCACCAGCAGCGGCTTGTCGCGCGCGCCCGAGAGGATCGAATTGCCCTTGAGCACATTGGCGTCGACCTGCCGGAACCACTCGCCCCATTGCGGCGGATCGCTCTTCGCGCCGGGCAGGCCGCGCGTGACCGGATGCTTCTCGCCGTCCTTGCTCACGCGCGCCTTGAACGCCTGTTCGAGCAGCGCGCCGTCGGGGCGCGCAGGCAGGATGTTTTCCAGCGGCGAGTAATAGAGCCCGCGCAGCGTGGCGTAGTCCGGCCCCACCGCCGCGAGGAAAGCGCCGCCGTTTTCGACATAGCGCGCAATATTGTCGAAATAGACCGATGGCAGCAGCGTCTGGTTCGAATAGCGATCGAAGATGATGAGATCGAATTCGTTGATCTTGCGCCCGAAGAGATCGGCGGTCGGAAAGGCGATCAGCGAGAGTTCGCTCGCGGGCGTCACGTCGAGCTTTTCCGGCGGGCGTAAAATCGTGAAATGCACCAGCTCGACATTGGCGTCGGCGCGCAGAAGATTGCGCCAGCTGCGTTCGCCCGGATGCGGCTCGCCGGAGACGAGAAGCACTTTCAGCCGGTCGCGCACGCCCTCGATTGAGACGACCGCCTTGTTGTCGACGAGGGTGAGTTCGCCCGGGGCGGGCGGCGCCTCCAGTTCGACGATATTGGGGCCGCCATGCGCGATCTTGACGGGGATGTTGACGATGTCGCCCGGCACGGGGCTGTAGGTCGGCAGCAATTCGCCGTCGCGCCGCACGGTGATCGGCGCGCGCGCGCCGTCGCCGCCGGTGTCGACCACGCGGGCGCGGATCGTCTGCTCCTTGCCGACGATGCCGAAGCGCGGCGCCTCGACAAGCTCGATCCGACGGTCGCGCTCGCCCTCCTTGCCGGTGACGAGGGCATGCACAGGCGCGCGGAAACCGAGCGCCTCGGCCTTTGCGGGGATGTCGTGAACGACGCCGTCCGTAACGAGTAACGCGCCGCCGACGCGCTCGGGCGGCACGTCTTTCAAAGCTTGTTCGAGGGCGCCGAAAAGCTTGGTGCCGTCATTGCCGCTCGCGTCATTCGTGACGGTGACGAGGCGCGTCTCTACGTCGCCAAATTTGGCGAGCGCGGCTTCCAGCGCCTTTCGCGCTTCCTCCGTCTGCGCCGTGCGGGCGCCGAAATTCTGGCTCTCGCTCTTGTCGATGACGACGGCGACGATGGTCTTCTGCGGATCGCGCTTCTCGCGCACAAGCGAGGGGTCGGTGAGCGCGGCCAGCACCAGCGCAAGGGCGACCGCGCGCAGCGCCGTCCCGCGCTGTCCCGCCGCCGCGCCGAGAATGAGCGCGACCACGCCTGCGACGGCGAGGCTCGCGAGGATGGACCAGGGGAGAAGCGGCGCGAAGGCGAGGTTGAGGTCGGTCACTGCCCCAGCCTCTCCAGCAAATCGCGCACATGCACCTGGTCGGATTTATAGTTTCCGGTCAGCGTATACATGACGAGATTCACGCCGCCGCGCAGCGCGAGTTCGCGTTGCCGCGCGCCGCCGGGCGTCAGCGGAAAGAGCGGCTGGCCGCGCTTGTCCTGCGCCCAGGCGGACGCGAGGTCGTTGGAGGTGATGATCACCGCCGAGACGCTGTCCGTGGCGCGCACGGGACGTGCCGATTGCTCCTTTGGCTCGGGCGGCAAAGCCTCCACCCATGTCTCGCCATTGGCGTAACGGCCGACGAAGTTGTCGAGCAGATAAAACGTCTTGGTGATGACGTGGTCGCGCGGGACGACTTCAAGCTCGGGAATGTCCAGCCCCTTGGAGAGTTCACGCAGCCATTGCGTCTCCGGCGTGGGCGCGTCGCCGGGCCGCTGGCTGAGCGCATCTCGCGTGTCGAAGACGATGGTGCCGCCCTGTTTCATATAGGCGGCCACGCGCGCGACGGTCTTGGCCGACGGCTGCGGCGCGCTGGCGACGATGGGCCAATAGAGCATGGGGTAAAAGGCGAGTTCGTCCTTCGCCGGATCGACGCCGGCGGGATCGGCGGGCGCGAAGGACGTGCGCAGCGACAGCGCCTTGGAAAGCGCTTCGAGCCCCTGGCGCGAGACGTCGTCGACTTTGGGATCCCCGGAGGCGACGTAGGCGAGACGTGCGGTGAGCGCCGCCTCCTTGTCGCGTTGCGAGATCGCCGGCTTGGCGGCGTTCTCGGCCCTTACGTCTCCCGTATGCATGGCTACGGAGAAGATCGCCAGCGCGCCTGCAGCGGTGGCAAGCGGCTTCAGCCGCAGTTTGCCGGCGAGCCACATAACGAACAGCGCGTCGGCGATGAAGGCGGCGAGCGCGAGCGCGAGCAGCGGCCCGCGGAAATCCACCGGCGCGCCCGATTGCAGCGCGCTCGGCGAAAGGCCGCCCGCGGCGAAGTCGAAGCGGGCGATCTCATCGCCGGGCCGCAGGGTCTGCAGGGCCACAAAAGCGTCGCCCGCGCCGTAGAGCCCGGGCGGATGCTCCGCGCTCGCAGGCCCCTCGAAATGCGCGGGGATCGCCTGCGCGTTCGGTCCCGGGGCGCCGAGAACGCCGAAGCCGTCGAGCGCCTTGAGCGGCGCCATCACGCGGGGGCCGTCTGCGGCGCTCGCCTCGTCTTCTCCCGCCAGCGGGGCGGACTCGCCCGCCATCGCGCTGAGGCGCTTGAGCATGTCGACGAAGAGGCCGGAGATCGGCAGGTTGGACCAACTCGTGTCGGCGTTGACGTGGAACAGCACGATGAGTCCCTTGCCGCGGCGCTCGGCGGTGACGAGCGGCGTGCCGTCCGAGAGCCGCGCCCATGTCTTTTGCACGAGGCCCGGATCGGGTTCGGCGAGCACCTGGCGCTGGATGCTGACGTCCTTCGTCACCGGCAAGCCGAAGAAGGGGCTTGCGGCGTCGAATTCGGCGAGTTCCTTGGGCGTTTCCCACGACATCGCGCCGCCCAGCACGCGGCCGTTGTGGCGCAGGCGCACCGGCAGCAACTCGTCCGCGGCGTTGGTGAGGCGCGGGCCGGCGAAGCGGATGAGCGTCCCGCCCTCCTCCACATAATGAGTCAAGGCGTCGAGCGTCTCGCCGGGCGCAAGGCCTATGTCGGCGAGCGCGACGACATTTGGCTTCTCGGCGAGCAAGCTGGCGACCGGATCGACCGCGCCCGGCCGCGCCTCCCGCACTTGAGCGAAGGGCGCCATTGCCTTCTGGAGATAATAGACGGGAGAGAGCAGCGGCTGCGCTTCGTCCAGCGCCGCGCCGCCGATCAGCGCAACGCGCTTCACCCTGGAGCGCGCATCGAGAAGGGCCACGGCGCCGGCGGAGTTCTCGCCCTCGATACGGATCTGGCTCACGTCGTTGCGCAGCTCCACCGGCAGATCGAGCGTCGCCCTGGTTCGGAGAGCCGACCCAAAGTCCACGCTGGCGTGCGCGATGATCTGGCCTTTGGAGTCATAGGCGGCGATAGTTGTGTCGCTCGCTCCTGCGCCTGCGCGCAGCACTCCCACCGACAGGGACGCCGAGTCGTTGACGGGGGCTTCAAGCGCGAGCGGAACATGCTCGTCGGTCAGCACCTCGATGCGCGCGCCGGCGTCGGCCGCGGCTTTCAGCGCCTTGGCGAAGACGTCCGCCTCCCCCTGCGCGAGCCCGTCGCTGATCCAGACGATGCGGGACTTGGGATTGTTCCTGGCGAAGGCGGCGAGCGCGTCGGCGGCGGCGCCGCGATCGGGAATGAACGGTTTAGGCCGCGCCGAACGCAGCTTTTCGAGCGCCCGGCCGGAGTCGCCAAGCGTTGGCGCCGCTGTCTCGGAGACGGTGGCGAAGGCGACGGTGGAGCCGCCGCGCCCGACGCTTTCGATAATTGAGGCTCCCGCGGCGATGCGGCGCTCCCATGACGGCGCCGCCGCCCAGCCGTCATCGAGCATGACGAGCGTCGGCGCGGAAGACGCGACCACGGCGCCATTAGGCGCCCAAACAGGCCCCGACATGGCGAGGATCAGCGCGGCGGCCAAAGCGAGACGCAGCGCAAGCAGCCAGAACGGAGTTTTCGCAGGCGTCTCTTCGTCCGGCCTCAGCTCGCGCAGGATTTTCGTCGGGGGGAAGACGATCTCGCGCGGGCGCGGGGGCGTAACGCGCAAGAGCCAGTATATGAGCGGAAGGCTCGCGAGCCCGAAGAGCGCCAGCGGCGCGGCGAAGGAGAGGCCGCCCATCACGCCTGCTCCTCGATGCCGTGGAGGCCCATGGCCAGCGCAAGCGCCGCTTCCGCCGCCGGGCGGTCGGTGTGATGTTGCAGAAAGAGAAAGCCCGCCGCCTGCGCCGCAGCGCGCGCGGCTTCGCGATGGGCGTCGAAACGTTCGGCATAGGCATCGCGCAGGCTGCGCGCGTCGCCAGCGTGGAAGGCGGGGCCGCCGTCCGTGTCGACGAACATGGTTTCCCCCGAGAAGGGAAGGCTCTCTTCGCTCGGGTCGATCACCATCAGCAGCGCGCCCGAGGCGCCGGCGTTGGAGAATTGCAGCAGGCGCGAAGCGAGACGCTCCGGCTCCACCAGAAAATCAGAGATCAGCACGACGCGGGCGCGGGGCCGCAGGGGCGCCTGCGGCGGAAGCTCGAAACGCGTCGCTTCCTCCGCCCGCTCGAAGAGCGCGCGAGCAAGACGATCGATGACGTCGCGGGCTGAAATCGGAGGCGTGAAGCCCAGCGCGGCCACACGTTCGCCGCCCCGAACGAGCACGTCCGCGAGGGCGAGGCCGAGCGTCACGCCGCGCGAAAGCTTGTCGTCATGGGCGAGCGACGAGGCGAAGGCCATGGAGGGCGAACAGTCCATCCACAGGAAATAGTCATGCGCGGCCTCCCATTCACGCTCGCGCACATAGAGCTGGTCGCTGCGCGCCGAACGGCGCCAGTCGATGCGATGCGCCGCCTCGCCATTGGTGAAGGGGCGATACTGCCAGAACGTCTCGCCCTGCCCCGCCCGCCTGCGGCCATGTACGCCGTAAGCGACGCTCGCGGCGATCTCATGGGCGCGGTTGACGAGGCGCGGCAGGCTCGCGGCGAGATCGGCGGCGGCGGCGCCATCCGTGTGGGGGCGGCTCGCGGGGTCGTAGGCGCGGGCGTCGATGGGGCTGATCATGTGCGCCTCACTCCGTCATTGCGAGCGAAGCGAAGCAATCCAGAGCCGTATCGCCGCCCTGGTTTGCTTCGTCACTACGTTCCTCGCAATGACGGAAGAAATGCCGAGGAGCCATCACCCGATCCGCGACACGAGCTTGTCGATGAGATCGGGGATGCTCGTCTCGCGGCGCGCGGCGAAATTCAAAGCCATGCGGTGCCGCAGCACCGGCGCGGCAAGCGCTGCGACGTCATCGAGCGATGGCGCGAGGCGCCCCGTCGCCAGCGCGCGGGCGCGGGTCGCGAGCATGAGCGCCTGCGCGGCGCGCGGACCCGGTCCCCAGGCGACATGTTTGGCGATTTCCGGGGCGCCTTCGTCGGGGCGCGCCGAGCGCACCAGATCGAGGATCGCGTCCACCACCTTGTCGCCGACCGGCAGGCGTCTCACGAGGCGCTGCGTCGCCATCAGCTCCTCGGCGTCGAGCGCCTGCGTCGCTTCGACGGATTTCTCGCCTGTTGTCTCGAGCAGCACGCGGCGTTCGCTGTCCCGGTCGGGATAGCGAACGTCGATCTGCAGCAGGAAGCGGTCGAGCTGCGCCTCTGGCAGCGGATAGGTGCCTTCCTGCTCCAGCGGGTTCTGCGTCGCGAGCACGTGAAACGGCTTGGGCAGATCGTAGCGTTTGCCGGCGACGCTGACGTGATGCTCCTGCATCGCCTGAAGCAGCGCCGACTGGGTGCGGGGCGAGGCGCGGTTGATCTCGTCCGCCATCAGGAGCTGCGCGAAGATCGGACCCTTGATGAAGCGGAACGAGCGAGAACGATCTGCGCCCTCCTCCAGCACTTCCGAGCCAATGATGTCGGCGGGCAGGAGATCGGGCGTGAATTGAACCCGCTGCTCTGCGAGCCCCAGCGTCTTGCCGAGCGTCTCGACAAGTTTCGTTTTGGCGAGGCCGGGCACTCCGACGAGCAGGCCGTGTCCGCCCGCGAGGATGGTGACGAGCGCCTGCTCCACCACCTCTTCCTGGCCGAAGATGACGGCGCCGATGGCGGCGCGAGCGCGCCCGATGTGGTCGAGCGCGCGTTCGGCAGATTCGGCGACGGCGGTTTCGATGGGCGCGATGTTGCTTGAGGTCATGGACTCGAAAGGGCCTCTGCCGCGGTTTGGTGAGGAGATAGGGATCGGCGCCCGCGATTGCATCGGTCCAGGGCGCGCAAATCTTAACGGGACGGCGACGCCGCCTCCCAATAGTGGACGCGTCACAATGTGCCGTCAAACACGCACGAATTATGGCGGCGGCAATAAATTGCCGAAGAATCAGTAGCGCGCCACGACGGGGCTGGTCATGGGCCCGAAGACGCTCGGCGAGGGGCCGGGGTCATTGAAGAGATAATTCACGCCCACCCGGAAGAGACTGCCGTTGAAGCCGGTATAGGCCCGGGCGACGTTCTGCCAGGCGGAGGGGAGCCGGGTCGCCGTCGGATCGACGAAGCCGAAGGCCGGCGTCGCGCTCGAGCCGAGAGCGTAATACATATATTCGGCCTTGAAGGTCACGCCGGGATAGAACATCCATTCCATACCCGCGCCGATCGTCCAGCCGGCGCGCATGGTGGAAAAGCTGCTCTGGCCGCCCCAGGAAGCGGCCGCGAAAGGCGCCAGCGGCGGCACATAGAGCGCCTGGGTGAAGCCGTAGTTGCCCCGGATGCTGCCATAGGCGAGACCGCCCGTTGCGTAGACCATGAAGGTCGGCGTTACGAGGTAACCGAGACGGCCGCGCACCGTGCCAAGAAAGTCCAGGGAGCGCATGCCGTTGACGATGCTGCCGACCTGCAGGCCGCCGCCATTGGGAACGTCGAGGAGGCTGGAGTTTGTGGCTTGCGACATCACGCGCCCGAAGCCCTGGGCGTCCGCCTCGACGCCCACGACGAGGCCGCTCGCCGCCTGCCAGTTGAAGCCCACCTGAAGGCCGCCGACGAAGCCATCGGTCGGCGCGCGCAACCGCGGAGCAGCGCCGAGCGCGGCCGTCGCCGCGATGCGCGCTTCCACCGGCGGGCCGATGCGCCGCATAGTCACGTCCTGCGCAGGGGTGATGAAGGGCGAGATGCCCCAGGAATAACCGGCGTTCACGCCGAGGTAGAAGCCGGTCCAGCTGATGACCGGCGGAGGAATGTAGCGCGGCGGCGGCCGGTAGAACGCCATGTCGGCGGCAAGCGCCTGGGCGCTCGACAGGCCGAGGGCGGCAACCCCGAGAATCCACTTCCTCATGACGCGCTCACAGAACTTTTCACACCTATCCGGCGAATGCCGATGCGCCCACACTCACGCCGCGCCAATCACCATCCGGTTAATTTGATTTAATTTTTCGCTATAGCGTCCATGCATCTGACCCGATGCTTAAGGGGATGCTACCCACGGCGCACTCGCGCAGGCGGTCGGCGCGGAAACGATGTATAAGGCGAGCCTTGGTGACATTACCCGAAAGGCCCCCTCGCCAATGTGGCGCGTCTTTGCCGAAACCGCCGTCCTCTTCCTGACGCCCTTTGTCGCCTATGCGCTGTTCCATGCGCTGCAACGGCGCTGGCCTTTTGTCGCCGAGCTCTGGCATGGGCGCATCCTGTCGCTCCTCACCATTGCCGGGCTCGTGACCGCCATTGCCGGCGTCGTGACGCTCGGCCTCACCGGCCGCGAACAGGGAGGCTACGTCCCCGCCCATGTGGAGAACGGAAAGCTCGTGCCGGGCCATTTCGAATGAATGCGGCGCAGCGCCTTCTCGACGATCCCCGTCTTGCGACGCTCTTCGCCGCGCTCGCGAAGACCGGAGGGGAAACGCGCGTGGTGGGCGGCGCGGTGCGCGACGCCATGTTCGGGCTCGCGCCCCATGAGATCGACCTCGCCACCACCGCATTGCCCGAGGAGGTGCTGAAAGCTGCGCGCGATGCGGGGCTGAAAGGCGTGCCCACCGGCATCGAGCATGGCACGGTCACGATCGTCGTCGCGGGCGCGCCCTTCGAGGTGACGACGTTGCGTGAGGACGTCGAGACCGACGGGCGCTACGCCGTCGTGCGCTTTGGCGGCGATTTCGAGCAGGACGCAATGCGCCGCGACTTCACCGTCAACGCCCTCTCGCTGACGCCGGACGGAAAGCTGCACGACTACACCGGCGGGCTGAAGGACATCGCCGCAAAGCGCATCCGATTCATCGGCGACGCGGCGACGCGCATCCGCGAAGACTATCTGCGCGTGCTGCGCTTCTTCCGCTTCAACGCCTCGCATGGCGAAGGCGAATTTGACCGCGAGGGGCTGCACGAGGCGATCCTCGCGCGCGAGAACCTTGCCCGCCTTTCGCGTGAGCGGGTGCGCGCCGAGATCATGAAGATGCTTCCGGCGCGCCGGGCGCCGGAAGTGATGGGCGCGATGTCCCGCGCCGGGATCATCGAGGTGCTGCTCGGCATGGGCTATCCGGCGCGGCTAGAGCGACTCGCCGCCTTCGAGGCGGTGCGGGGCAAGCAGGGCGATCCGGTCCTTCGCCTCGCCGCCTTCTCCGTGCTGACGGTCGAGGACGCCGATCGTCTGCGCGACCGGCTGCGCCTCTCCAACGACGAACATGCCCGCCTCGCCGCCGCCGCGAAGACGCTCGCCGCGCTGCATGGCATCGATCGGGCGCCGCCTGTTTCGCATCTGCGCGAGATGCTGTTCCTGTGCGGGTCGCGCGCGGCCTGCGACGCGCTGGCGCTCGCCTTCGCCGAAAGCGCGGCGACGCCGGACGACCCGCAATGGCTGGAGGCCGCGGCATATCTCGAAGAAACCCCCGCCCCCGCCTTCCCGATCAAGGGCGCCGACCTCATCGCGCGCGGCGTGGCGCCGGGGCGGGAACTGGGCGCGGCGCTGAAGTCCTTGCAGGCGAAATGGATCAGGGCGGGCTTTCCGCGCGATCCCGCCATTGTGCAGCGATTGCTGGAAGAGGCTGTCGGCGGGAAGGAGTGAATCGAGGCCGCCGAATGCCCCTCACCCCTCCGCCTTCGCCAGCCGTTCGAACGCGCCCAGCACCATCGCCTTCTTGTCGAAGTTGAAGACTTCCGTCTCGCGCGCCAGCTCCCTGATTTCGTCCCAGGCGCGGGCGTAGCCGATGAGCCGCGCCGGCGGGGCGCCCTGCTGCGAGAGCGTGCGCACGTGGGCGTCGAGGTGGCGCTCCAGCGCGCGCATAAAAGTCGCGTAGGAATCCTCATTGGCGCGGCCGGTGAGCTTGTCGGCCAGAAAATGCACGCCGAGCCAATCAACGCGCGGCAGCCCCTTCAAGAGGCGAGCGACGCTGGCGTCGAAGGCCAAA
>PERY01000029.1 GCA_002929055.1 Methylocystis sp.
TGACGCCGCCTTCCACGCCGGCGCCGGTCTCGCGCTTTTCGACCAACTGTTGCGCTCAGGCGAAGACGGCGCCGAGCCGGTTTTCGCCGGCGTCCTGCGCCGACGCCTCGCCCTTCAGGCCGCCGCCCATTGCGCCCGTCTCGCACGCCTGCGCGAAGACGAAGCAGGCTTTCGCGACGCCGCGCATCTCGCCCCCGAGGGCGCGGCCGCCTCTCCGGCGGGGCGTCTGCACCGGCTGTTTCGGCAGTTCGGCGAGCGTCCCTTGCGATCCGACCGGGAAACTCTGTTCGGCGTCGCCGAGCAATTAGGTCTGCGGGTCGAGGCGGGGACGCTCACACGCCTCGTCGGCGCCTTGCAGGACCCGGCGCCAAAAGCGTCGTCGCCACTCGCGGCGGCGGCGAGCATGAGCTGCGCCGCGATGGTGGCGCTTGCTGAAGCAGCGCCCCTCGACGCCGACATCTTCGCGCTCTGGCATGCCGATCTGGCGCTGGCGCAAAGGCTCGGTTGGACCGCTCCCGTACCGTTGATCGCGACGAGGATCGATCACCCGGCGCTGCGCACAGGCCCGAATGGCCAGCGTCCTCGTCCCAACGATCCAGAATGGCCCGAAACGATTGCGCGCGCCACGGCGCTCGCCTGTCAAAACGCCACTGTGCTCGGCGCAGACCTGTCGCGTCGGGCCGAAAGACTGATGCAGGCGGCGCCGAAGCTGCGCGCCAAGGGCGCCGCGCGCGTCGTCGACCTGTTGCTGTCGGACGATTGCGTCACGCCCACGCGCGCCGCGAAACATTCGGGCCTCTCCGATCGCGCCGCCCGCCGCCTGTTCGATCGCCTGATCGAGCTCGGCGCCGTGCGCGAACTCTCGGGACGCGCCAACTTCCGGCTCTACGGGCTCTGACGTCGACACGAAATTGCGAGGCGGACAAAGCATCATGGGACGCCCCAAAAGGAACGACGCCGACGCCTTGTTCGATCGCGCGCTCGCGGACCTTCCCGCCGCCGCGCGCTGGCGCGAATGGATGCTGCGGATCGAAGCGGCGATCTTCGCCGCAACAACGCCTGTGTCGCGTGAAAAACTCGCGCAGATCGTCGGCGACGCCGCGCATCTCGACGACCTCATCGCCGATCTCCAGGCCGAATTGCGCGCGCGCCCCTATGAACTCGTCTTCGTCGCCGGCGGCTATCAACTGCGCACAAGGCCGCGTTTCGCGTCGGCCATCCGTCTTGCGGGCGACGAGAACCTCCGGGACTCGGGGCCCCCGGCGCTCACCCAAACCGAAATGCTCGCCCTCGCCGGCATCGCCTATCTGCAGCCGGCGACCCGCGCCGCGCTCTCGCGCCTCGCCGGCCACGAGATCAGCCGCGACGTGCTCGGCGCGCTCAAACGCCACGGCCTCATCGCCGCGGCGCTGCGCGCCCCCGAACCCGGAGCCCCGCTCGCCTGGGTGACCACGGGGAGGTTTCTGGAGGTTTACGGGCTCCGGTCATTGCGCGAACTGCCGGAGCTTGAGCGCGTCCAGGACGAGGTGGGCGAGCCCGATTTCGACAAGATGCTCGACCACGCCTTGGGTTCTTTCGTCGACAGTGACGTCGCTGAAAAAGAGTAACGCGCGCTCGTGCCAGCTTCACGTCGTTCGCCCAGTAGTGACCGAAGAGCAAACGGGCTCATCGTCGAGCATGTGGTTGTGGAGCGCCGTCACCTCGTTTCCGTGCGACAGGACAGCCTTCAGCAAGGGTTCGGCCTCTTTCACGGTCGCTACGAAGTCTCAAGTTATTGCGGCCTTTCCATCGCCAGTCGGCTGAAAGTTGATGACGCGACTCCCATGGCTGGAGCGAGCGCAGCGCCGTCGGATTTGAGCTGGTCGGCCTTCGGTTTGCTGAATTGATAAACGCCGCCGTTGTTCTTGCCTTGGAAGCCGAGAGCCACGTTGACTTGCCTGCGAGCGCGTCCCGGACGATCTTTGCCAGCTTTACGGGAAGCGCCAGGCGCGGAGACGTGCATGTTGTAGATTTGCGGGGGTGGCCCGCAGCAGGTGGTTATGGACGGCAGTGACATCGACCTCGTTCCCCAGCAGTGCACGCATGACCGGGGTAACCTCGGTCTCGGTTAGGACGAGATCGCCCATGGTCTCGTGCCCCAACGGCTCGAAGGCGATCCATCCGCCGAAGGCAAAACCCGGCTTTGATGTCTATCCCGTCTAGGGTCACGTGAAGGTCGCTGCGCGGGAGGCCATAGCGGTGCACGGTTCCCGCCACGACGTGCTTCTTGCCGATGGCAGAGTCGACCTGCATCCATTCAGCTTCCGCCTTGGCTGGCGGAGGCGGCTGCGGCGAGAACGGCAAACGCTGTTTTCATGTGCGTTTTCCTTCCATGGTCAAAGCACCCTGAGGACAAATAGGCTCATTCCAGCGATGCAGGGCCCCGCCAGCGTCGGAAGGATCCCGATCTGGAACTCGGAGATCGCGACCACCGCGGGTGCGGAGACCGCGAAGCTCAAGAAGTCGAACAAAACTGCCCCATCTCACAATGGCGAGCGTTGCTCAAGCTACCAAAACCATGCCTGTCTTGTCGCGCTGGTGCGCCCCTATCATTCATGTCTTCATGCTTAGCAGACACGGTCACCACCACCGGAACCAGTCCGACGATGTGGAAAAGCACGATGTCCAAATAAGTGATCGTCCATCAGCCCGGGAGCACCAACGATGACTCACGAACATCACCACCACCATCCCGCGCATAATCATGAGAAGGATCAGGGGCGCCAGATTGCACCGCGCGCGGGGGCCCCCAGTGGCGATGGACGAAAGCAGCCAGCGAGCTCGGCGGTTGAAGGCGTGGTCTACACCTGCCCCATGCACCCCCAAATCCGACAGGTTGGCCCGGGCAATTGCCCGATCTGCGGGATGACCCTCGAGCCTGTGGTCACGACGAGGGCGGAGGCCCCGAGCGCCGAACTCATCGACATGACGCGGCGCTTCTGGATCGGACTGGCGCTTACTGTCCCGGTGTTCATCCTGGAAATGGGCGGCCACTTCCTTGGCCTCCACCAGTACATTCCGCGACAGCTGTCGAATTGGGCACAGTTCCTCTTCGCCACGCCGGTCGTGCTGTGGGCCGGTTGGCCTTTCTTCGTCCGTGGCGGGCAATCGCTGGTCACCCGCAATCTCAACATGTTCACGCTTATCGCCATGGGGACGGGCGTCGCCTGGGTTTACAGCGTCGTCGCCACCTTCGCTCCGGCACTGTTTCCGGCGGCGTTTCGCAGCCCGGATGGCTCCGTGCCGATCTATTTCGAGGCGGCGGCCGTCATCACTGTGCTGGTGCTGCTCGGCCAGGTTCTCGAACTGCGCGCCCGCGAACAGACCGGCGGCGCGATCCGGGCGCTCCTTAATTTGGCGCCCGTCATGGCCAGGCGTGTCTGGGACGATGGGTCCGACGAAGAGGTGGCGCTGGATCAGGTTCACGCCGGCGACCGGCTGCGCGTGCGCCCGGGCGAGAAAGTCCCGGTCGACGGCGCGCTTCTCGAAGGCCGCAGCTCGGTCGACGAATCCTTGGTCACCGGCGAGTCCATGCCCGTGACGAAGAGCGTCGGCGACAAGGTCATCGGCGGGACGCTGAACCAGACGGGCGGCTTCATCATGCGGGCGGAGCGCGTCGGGGCCGACACCATGCTGTCGCGCATCGTGGACATGGTCGCCTCCGCACAGCGGAGTCGCGCCCGCATTCAGCGGCTCGCCGATCAGGTTTCCGGCTGGTTCGTGCCGCTCGTGATCCTCGTCGCCGTTCTTGCCTTCGCAGCGTGGGCGGTCTGGGGGCCGGAACCGCGCATGAGCTATGGCCTCATCGCCGCCGTTTCGGTGCTAATCATCGCTTGCCCTTGCGCGCTCGGTCTCGCCACGCCGATGTCTGTCATGGTGGGCGTCGGGCGCGGCGCGCAGCATGGCGTGCTCATCAAGAACGCCGAGGCCCTGGAGCGCTTCGAGAAGATCGACACGCTTGTCGTCGATAAGACCGGAACGCTGACGGAAGGCAAGCCGAAGGTCACTGCTATTCGCCCGGTTTCCGGCATGAGTGAAAACGAACTCCTGGCAGTCGCGGCGAGCCTGGAACGGAGCAGCGAGCATCCCCTCGCGCATGCGATCGTCGAAGCCGCGCGTTCGCGGGGGCTTCCGCTGATCGATGCCTCGGAGTTCGACTCGCCGGTCGGGAAAGGCGTCACAGGCCGCATTGGCGCGCAATCGGTCGTCATCGGCAACCGGCGCTTTCTGGCCGAAACCGGCATCGAGACGAGCGCGCTTGATGACGACGCAGAACGGCTGCGGGAAGACGGGGCTACGGCCATCTTCGTGGCGATAGACAGTCGGGCTGCGGGGATCATCGCCATCGCGGACCCGATCAAGGAGACGACGCCGGACGCGCTGCAAGCGCTCCGCGACGCGGGCGTCGCGGTCGTCATGCTCACCGGCGATAATTGGACCTCCGCGCGCGCCGTTGCGAAGCGGCTGGGAATCAGCGAGGTCGAGGCCGAAATCCTGCCTGAGGACAAGAGCAAGGTGGTTGCCCGCTTGCGCGACGCTGGGCGCATCGTCGCCATGGCGGGCGACGGGGTGAACGACGCACCGGCGCTCGCGGCGGCGGATGTCGGCATCGCCATGGGGACCGGAACGGACGTGGCCATGGAGAGCGCAGGCGTGACTCTGCTGAAGGGCGACCTTCGCGGCATCGTGCGCGGGCGCCGCCTTTCGCGCGCCACGATGCGGAATATCCGCCAGAACCTGTTCTTCGCCTTCATCTACAACGCGGCCGGCGTGCCGATTGCAGCGGGCGCGCTCTATCCCGTTTTCGGCCTGCTTCTCTCGCCCACGATCGCCGCAGCGGCGATGGCGCTGTCGTCGGTCAGCGTCGTGGCCAACTCCCTGCGCTTGCGCCAGACTGAAATCGAACCCGCAAAGTTGCTCGAGATGCCGCCGTTCCCGGACATTACGTAAGGTTGATCCGCGCTATCCGCCGTGGGTGGCTTCCGAGAAGAGAAGGGCCCGCCAGATTTACCGGCGAGCCCGCAGTTTGCAGAGAAGTACGGTGTTCTGGCGTTGTCTAGGACTCTGGTCAACAGTGATATCACCAGCAGACCCAGACCCAGCCTCGACCGGGATCCCAGTCCCAGCAAACGTTGTGAACGTGACGGCCTTCCTGTTGGCTCCAATCGTGATGGCTATGCCGCCAATGGCCGCCGAGGTGCTGCATCGTGCTGTGTTCCCTGTGCTCCTCGCTCTGCGCCATCGCCGGGGAGGCAAAAGCAAGCAAAGACGCTAAGCTGGCAGCATTATCCTGCGCATTTCTTCCTCCTTCGGGAAGTGCGTTGGGGGCGTGCTATTCCGAGCGTTGAATCTGCTCGATCACATAGCCGCCCTCGGGAGATTTGGAGAGGGTGAAGGTCACCTTTGCGCCTGGCGCCAAGCCCTCGAAACTGAGCGCCGGGGCCAACTTGAAGGCCATGGTCATCCCGGGCCAATTCAGAGCGGGGATCGCCTCATGGGTGATGCGAAGCTGCCGCTCCTCCTTGTTCACAGCTTGGACGACGCCTTTTCCCGTCGCCTTCTCGGCGGTCTCCGCGGGTCCCGAGTCTCGGCTCTGCGCGGCGACCGAGCCGGGAACGACAAGCGACAGCCCCGTGGCGAACGCCACGATCAGGAGGCTTCCAGACGCCTTCCCCATAGTTGCCTCACTAGTGGTGAGTGGCCACTTTCCCAAGCTCATAGGAAGCCTTTTGTTCCACTCCCGCGTCGTCGTCTGTCCGCGGCAATCCCACGCCCTTTACGAGAGCGTAGATCGCGGGGATGACGACCAGAGTCAGAAGCGTGGACGACACCATGCCGCCGATCATCGGCACGGCGATGCGTTGCATGACTTCGGAGCCGGCGCCCGTGCTCCACAGGATCGGCACGAGCCCGGCCATGATGGCGATGACTGTCATCATCTTGGGCCGCACGCGCTCGACCGCGCCGAGCATGATCGCCTCGCGGACATCGGACTTTGTGAAGACCCGCCCTTCAGCGGCGCGCTTCTGCGCGACCTCGCGCATCGCCGCGTCGAGATAGATGAGCATGATGACGCCCGTCTCCGCCGCGACGCCGGCAAGCGCGATGAAGCCGACGCCGACGGCGACCGACATGTTGAAATTCATCAGCCACATCAGCCAGACGCCGCCGACGAGCGCGAAGGGCAAGGAGAGCATGACGATCAGCGTTTCAGTGATCCTGCGGAAGTTGAGGTAGAGCAGCAAAAAGATGATGAAGAGCGTGACCGGGACGACGATCCTCATGCGCGCCTGCGCGCGTTCGAGATATTCGTATTGTCCGCTCCAGACTACATAGGAGCTAGGCGGGAACTCGATCGCTTCCGCCACGGCCTTTTGCGCGTCCGTGACGAAGCCGCCAATGTCGCGGTCCCTGATGTCCACGAAGAGATAGACGGCGAGTTGACCGTTCTCCGTGCGGATCGAGGTCGGGCCGCGAACGAGCTCCACTTTCGCGACCTCGCCGAGCGGTATCGTCCCGCCGCCGGGAAGCGGAATGAGCACGTCGCTCGCTATCGACCTCGGGCTTGATCGAAAGTCGCGCGGATAGCGGATGTTCACGCCATAGCGTTCGCGGCCTTCGACGGTGGTCGTCACCGTCTCCCCGCCAAGCGCCATGGCGATCGTCGACTGCACGTCGTCGATCATCAGGCCATAACGCGCGAGCGCCAAACGATCGGGTGAGATGTCGAGATAATAGCCGCCCATAACGCGCTCGGCGTAGGCTGACGACGCGCCGCGCACGCCCTTCACGACCTTCTCGACCTGACGAGCGAGCCCCTCCAACTGGGCGAGATCGCGCCCCATGATCTTGACGCCGACGGGTGTGCGGATGCCGGTCGCGAGCATGTCGATGCGGTTGCGGATCGGCATGGTCCAGGCGTTGGAGACGCCCGGGAATTGCAGCGCGGCGTCCATCTCGGCGACGAGGCTGTCGATGGTCACGCCGGAACGCCATTCTTCCTTCGGCTTGAGGGCGATGACGGTTTCGAACATTTCGAGCGGCGCGGGGTCGGTCGCCGTCGAGGCGCGGCCCGCCTTGCCGTAGGCGGATTTCACTTCGGGGAAGGATTTGATGATGCGATCCTGCGTCTGAAGCAGTTGCGCGGCCTTCGTCACGGAAAGGCCCGGGAGGGTCGTCGGCATGTAGAGCAGCGCGCCCTCGTTCAGCGCGGGCATAAATTCCGAGCCGAGCTGGCGCGCCGGCAGGATGGTGACGGCGAGCGCCGCGATAGCAAGAAGAATGGTGGCAATCTTGGCGCGCATGACGAGGCGGATCACCGGCCGATAGACCCAGATCAACCCGCGGTTGATGGGATTGCGTGCCTCCGAGACGATCCTGCCGCGGACGAAAATGACCATCAGCGCCGGAACCAGCGTGACCGACAACAACGCCGCCGCCGCCATTGAGAAAGTCTTGGTATAGGCGAGCGGGCTGAACAGCCGGCCTTCCTGCGACTCCAGCGTGAAGATGGGCAGGAAGGAAACTGTGATGACGAGAAGGCTGAAGAAGAGGGCCGGCCCGACCTCCGTCGCCGCGTCGATGAGAATTTCGACCCGCGATTGGTCGGGCGACGCGCGTTCGAGCCGCTTATGCGCGTTCTCGATCATCACGATCGCGGCGTCGACCATGGCGCCGATGGCGATGGCGATGCCCCCGAGACTCATGATGTTCGAGCCGAGGCCGAGCGCCTTCATCGCCGCAAAGGCCATCAGCACGCCGACCGGCAGCATGAGGATAGCGACGAGCGCGCTGCGAAAGTGCAGAAGAAAGACGACGCAAACGAGCGCCACGATGACGCTTTCTTCAAACAGAGTCCCGCGCAGCGTCTCGATCGCCGCATGGATCAGCTCGGAGCGGTCGTAGACGGGGACGATCTCGACGCCCTTGGGCAGGCTCGGCGCGATCTGTGCGAGGGCTGCCTTGACGTTGTCGATCACTGTCAGGGCGTTGGCGCCGTAGCGCTGGAGCGCAATGCCGCTCGCGACCTCTCCCTCGCCATTGAGCTCGGTAATGCCGCGGCGTTCGTCGGGGCCGAGTTCGATGCGCGCGACATCTTTGAGGAGCAGCGGCGTCCCCCCACCAGCGCGCAGCACGATGTTTTCGAGATCGTCGACGCCTTTGAGATAGCCGCGCCCGCGCACGATGAATTCGAATTCGGAAAGCTCGACGGTACGGCCGCCAACATCGGCGTTGTTTGCTCGGACCGCCTCGCGAATGCGCAACAAGGGGATGTTGAGCGCGCGCAGCCGGTTCGGGTCGACAACGATGTTGTACTGCTTCACGAAGCCGCCGGCGCTTGCGACTTCGGCCACGCCTTCGGCCTTGGCGAGGCCGTAGCGCAGCGTCCAGTCCTGCAGAGAGCGCAGCTCGGCGAGCGTCATCTCCTTGGCGACGAGCGCATATTGATAGACCCAGCCGACGCCCGTGGCGTCGGGGCCGAGCACGGGGGTGGCGCCCGCTGGCAGGCGCTTGGTCGCCGAGCTGAGATATTCGAGGACGCGCGAGCGCGCCCAGTAGATGTCAACGCCGTCCTCGAAAATCACATAGACGAAGGAGACGCCGAAGAAGGAGAAGCCGCGCACCACTTTCGAGCGTGGGACGGTGAGCATGGCGCGTGCCAGCGGATAGGTGACCTGATCCTCGACCACCTGCGGCGCCTGGCCCGGATATTCCGTGTAGACGATCGCCTGCACGTCTGAGAGGTCAGGGATCGCGTCGAGCGGCAAGGTCCGCAGCGCATAGAGGCCAGAGGCGACGGCGAAGATCGTTCCGACGAATATGAGCACCAGATTTCGCGCCGACCAGGCGATGAGGCGTCCGATCATTTGGGGGCTCCCCGGTCCAGAGACTGCAACGCCGCCTTGAGATTGCTCTCCGCGTCGATCAGGAAATTGGCGGAGGTGACGACCTTGTCGCCGTCGGAGAGCCCGCTCGCGATTTCCGCATAGCCGTCGCCGCGTCGGCCGATTTTCACCTCGCGCGGCTCGAAACGGCCCTCGCCCTTGTCGAGGATCACGACCTGACGCTTGCCGGCGTCGATGACGGCGCTCTCCGGCGCGGCGAGAACCTTCTCCCGGCCGCCCGCTTCGATCTCGACATCGGCGAACATGTCGCCGAGCAGCCTTCCTTCGGGGTTCGGCAGTTCGATGCGCACCCGCGCGGTGCGCGTCTCCATGTTCAGATGCGGATAGATGAGCGCAACACGGCCCTTGAAAGGATGGTCGGGATAGGAGCGCGTGCGATTGACCGCCGTCTGCCCCGGAGCCACAGCCTCCACGTCGCGCTCGGGAATATCCGCGAGGATCCACACGACGCTGTGGTCGACGATCCGAAACAGCGTCTCGCCCGGCGCCGCGCGCATGCCGGCGAGCGCCGTGCGCTCGATGACATGGCCATCCTGCGGGGCGGGCCAATCAATCACGCGGGGGACGCGGCGGCTGCGCGCAATCGCGGCGATGCTCGCGCCATCGAGGCCAAGATTGACGAGGCGACGGCGCGCGCCTTCGACCCGCGCAGTCGAATGCGCGTTGAGCACGGCGACATATTCCGCCGCGGCGCTTGAGAGATCGGGCCCATAGACCCGCATGAGCGGCTGGCCCTTGCGCACATAGTCGCCCTCCGCGACCTTCTCGACCGATTCGATGAACCCCTCGAAACGCAGTGCGACGACGGAGGTGCGGCGCGGATCGAAATCCACGCGGCCCGCGGCGCGGATGGGGACGGTCAAGATGCGAAGCGTGACGGGCTCGGAACGCACGCCCGTCTTCTGCAGCTTGCCGGGGCTGATCGTGACGGTCGACGCGTCCTGCGCCTCGTCTTCATAGACGGGGACATAATCCATTCCCATCGGGTCCTTCTTCGGCACAGGCGACGTGTCGGGCAGGCCCATGGGATTTCGGTAATAGCGGATGCGCCGGCCGGCGGGCTGCGGCTCAGCGACTTCCGGCGGCTTGTCCTCGAAAGAGACGTCTTCGCTGGCCCGGACGGCGACGTAGTCCTTGCCAGAAGCGTTCTTCTTGGGCTCCGCCGAATAAAAGGGGCCGTCCGGATCGCGGTAATAGATGATCGGCCCGGTTCCATGCGCATGGATCGCGGGCGTTGGCGCCGGCGCCCTGGCGCGCCACAGCAGCAGACCGCCGCCCAGAACCGTTGCGGCGAGGAGGGCGGCGGCAATGATTTTAGCGCGTCTCATAGCGCGCCTCCCGCAAGGCGTTCGAGGTCGGCGTATTTGCTCTGCTCCTCGACCCGCAGGGCGAGAAGCTCCATTTCGACGGCGCGCAGGCGCCGTTCGGATTCGAGAAGCGTCGCGAGCGGCGTCGTTCCGGCGTCGAAGCCGCTGCGCGCCGTCTCGACGGAGAGCCTCGCCGGCGGCAACTGGCGTTGCTCGAAGATCTTGATCGCCTTGCGGACGGCCTCGAGCCGGTACCACGCCTCGGCGACGTCGCCATCAAGGCGGATGCGGAGCGCGTCGTTGCGCGCCTGCGCGGCGCCGAGGCTGGCGCTCGCCGCGCGCTGTTCGGCGTCCTTGGCCTCATATTGCAGCGGGACCTTGACGCCGAGCAAAAACATGCCGCTCGTTTCCCCATTGCGGGGTTGCACCAGATTCGCGCCGATGGTGACGTCCGGATAGTAGTTCAGATCGGTCAAAGCCTTCGTCCCCGTAGCCGAACGCACTTGCGCATGCGTGGCGGCAAGCTGCGGGTTCGACGACCGCGCGAGTTCCTGCACGCCCGCAAGCGACAGTTTCGTCTTCAACGCCGGGAAGCCCTTGGCGGCGGCGAGCGGCGCGTTCGCGCTCCGGCCAATGAGCGCGTTCAGCCGCGCCGCAACGGATTTGGCCTCGCCTTCCCGGCGGGCGACGTCCGCCGCGGCGTTCGCGGCCTCAAGCTCCGCCTTGATGACCTCCTGCTGATCGACCGAACTCGCCCCGTAGCGCAGCCTCAGAAGCTCCAGCAGCTGATCGACGCGCTGCTTGAGAGATTTCGACAATTCCAGCGCGCGCTGGGCCGCGCTGTATTGGGCGTAGGCCACCTTCACGCGGGCGACGAGATCGACCTCCGTCGCTTCGCTCTGGCGCCTCGCTGCGTCGGCGTCGGCCTGGGCGACGCCTTTTTCCAGGTCCGTTTTCCCCCACAACCTGAACGTCTGTTCGGCGCCGATCCAGGTCTGGCCGACGCCCTTGCCGTTCACGTCCCAGGCTTGCAGCGTGATCGTAGGGTCCGGCTGAACCCCGGCGGCGCCAACCCGCTGCGACGTTGCGTCCGCCTCAAGAACCGCCCCCCGCAACTCCGGACTCAGTCGCTTGGCCAGCGCCACGACGCTCTGCACCGTCGCGCCCGGCTGGCTGCGCTCCGCAGCGGAGGCGGTCACCACGAAAAGACCCGCAGCCGCGCACAACAGGATGAGAGGGAGCCTCCTCATGGCGTCGCCTGCAAGATCAGCCGGCTTTGGAGCGTTGCGGTCTCGCCCTGAATCTTCGCCGCGATGGAGATTCGCCAGCGACCCTCGTCGGTCAGGCCGACCTTGAACCGGTAAAGGCCAGGTCCGGGACTTTGCGCCAGCTGGATCTCGCTCGTCATCGCTTCCATGTCGTCCGGGGCCATGTCGAGCCGCGTTGCGAAGATGACGGCGTCGCCGACGGGCCGGCCGTCCGGCTTGTGGATGAGCCGCACATCAACCGTGCCCAGTCCCTTCTTGATATGGGTTTGCATTAGTTCGAATGCGTAGTCGTCGATGGCCGCGCAGGCGTCTCCACTGCCAAGTGCAACCAAAGCCATCCCGCCTACGAGCCGCAGAAATTTGCACTGCATCTGAATTCTCTGTCGCGCCACACGCAAGCGTCGCCGCGTGCATGGCTGCCCCGAAGGAGCGGTGAGATCACAAGAATGGAGGAAGGGAGCGTGAGGGCTCAATCGCCTCTAATGGACGCCACCAGCCGTCAGTCGCCACGGAAGGCGCGGGCCAAGGGAGCGCACGCCAGCCAAGGTCTCAGAGAATGGGAGGGCGAAGGTCGGGCGGCGCCGAGCGCCCCAGATGCGCTGCGTCGTCGACAATAGGCCGGACCGGACCGACCGCGGTCAGGGTCATCGATCTCTGACCTTCGGGAGGCGTGAGCTGGAGAGCCCCGCAAACGAGTGAATCGCAGTGCCGAGGCGCGGTCGCGTGATCGCCAGCATGGTCCGGGCAATCGTCCATCATGGCCATGGACGCGCAGTCATGGGCTGAGGGCCCAGCCAAGCTCGAAGCCGCCCCTGACAGGGCGGCGAAGACGACCAACGCGGAGATGATAAGGCGTAGCCAGCCAAGCTTCATTGCGGTCTCCACCGCTTTGATAGCATGGCGAGGTTCCGCCCGCAAAAAAGTAATGCACCCTCCCTTCGAGCCTGCTCCCGCCCAAGTCATACGGGGGCCCGACAAAAGCTTGTACAAGATGGAAGCCAAACAGGACGCCCGCCGTTCGGACGCCAAAATCTCCGCCGTTGAACCAGCCGCGATTGGCGACGAGAGGCTCTCCGCCTCCAGCGCCACCTTTGTTCGCTTGTTGGCGAGTTGAGATCGACCCGTGCCGCGTTGGTCATTTCATGCGCGAAAATCAAATGATGCTTTATTTCTACCGCGGTATGCACGTTGTGATCGACCATTCCAGAGTCTCACCTCTTGTCGCCATTGAGCGAGCGTCGGAGTCCGTTAGCGAAATCCGCTGGTCTGGCGTGGGGTGTGTCGGTGGGGATGCTCGGGATGCGCGAGGACATCGACGACGCCGCATCGATCGGGCACCAGTGCGGATGGGAGTTTCTGTGGTTAGCGGGCGCGAGAATCTCTCCCGATGCATAATCGCTACGAACGAGTTGACCATACAAATCAAAACGACAAAACTTGCTCCAGAGAGTCGCGAGAGGGTCGCGCGATCACAGGTTTCATCGCGGGACTCGATGGAGCAACAATCCGTAAGCTCAAATTTGGATTGCCTCTGAAAGAGGTTAAGTCCGCGCGGGGATTTAGAAAAGATCGGCTGGCCCGCAGCGAGGCCAAGATCTTTGCCGAGCCGCCTCTGCTCGTCGCATTCTCCCCGCACGAATGCGCAAGCTTCTTCGCCGCGGCAGGCTATGAGCCCCTTTGAAAAGAAAGCGCTCTAGGTGGGGGGAAGGCCAAGGATGTCGACCGCCGCACGCAGACGTGGCGCGGCGAAGTCAACGAAAGCTTTGAGTTTGCCGCTAATTAGGCGGTTCTCAGGATAGACTAAGTGCACAGGAACGGGCGCCGGCGCGAAGTTATCCAAAACAGTTAAGAGTTGTCCGTTGCGGATCTTTTCAGCGACCATGTACGAAAGGGTGACCGTGATCCCCTCTCCCATTTCTGCAGCGGCGATGGACGAAAATGCGTCGTTGATTTCGAGTCGTGGCGCCAGAGATACGCTGCGTCCATTTTTCTCTTCGAGAAAGCGCCATTCCCGGTTTGGCATGAGCCCAGTGAATGCGACGATGGAGTGGAGACGCAAGTCGGCAGGAATTTTGGGAGCGCCGCGCCGTGCGAGATAATCGGGGCTCGCGACGAGAATGCGACGGACGGTCCCGACCTTCTTCGCGATGAGGTTCGAATCGGGCAGGGAACCTATACGAACAGCGAGATCGATCCCCTCTTCCACGAGATTGGCGACACGATCAAGCAGGAGCACCGATACGGTTACGCGCGGGTGCTTGTCGAGGAATGCGCACACTACCGGCATGAGCACTGCCCGACCAAACGTCACTGAGGCCGTTAGCGTGAGATGTCCGTTCGGAACGGCCGTCTCGCCGACGGCCTCCTTCTCAGCGGCATCCAGATCGCTCAGAATGCGCCGCGCGCTTTCCAGGAAGCGCTGACCGACATCGGTGATGGTCAGGCTACGGGTCGTGCGGTTGAACACGCGGGCGCCCAGACGCTGTTCGAGTGCCGAAATCGCCCGGGTCACCGCCGGAGGGGATAGGCGCAGACGTGTTCCGGCTCTGGCAAAGCTGCCGGCGTCGGCGACGGCGACAAAGACCTCAAGCTCGTGGAGACGATCCATTTTATTTCTCCAGACGGAATAATGAATTTCATTCATCGGGCATTCTTGCAATAAAAATTCTGAGCCAATGTTCGGAGGAGCGGCGCTGACGGCGCCGCGCCCTCAACGAAACAAGGACAGATCTCATGGCTCGTATTGCCGTCATCGACCCCAATTCGGCCACCGGCGAAGCTAAGGCATTGCTGGACGCCGTCCAGGCGAGCCTTGGCGCGGTCCCCAATTTCATCCGAGTGCTCGCCAACTCCCCGGCGGCGCTGAACGCGTTCCTCGGGATCCACCACATCGCTGGCGCTGGACTACTGGATCCAAAGTCCCGCGAGCGTATCGCATTGGCGGTCGCCGAACAGAACGCCTGCCAGTATTGCGTCTCGGCGCACACGGCCATTGGCCGCAAGGCCGGCCTCGACAATCAGGAAATGCTGGCGAACCGGACGGGCCGTTCGTCGGACGCCAAGGCTGAAGCGGCGCTCGCCTTCGCCCGCGCGCTCGTCGAACATTCCGGAGAGGTGAGCAAAGCTGAATTCGATGCGGTTCGCGCCGCCGGTCACTCGGATGGCGAGATCGTGGAGATCATCACGCATGTCGCGATGAACATCTTGACGAACTTGCTCGGCAAGTCGACCCAGATTGAGATCGATTTCCCGCAAATCGAACTGAACCGAGCCGCCTGACTTACCCAAGGTCCGGTGCGGCCACGCCTGGGCCGGACCACCCGACTTCCAGGGGAGTTTGCAATGACCGATAGGCGCCAGATTGCCGGCGTCCGCCCGCCGCTGCCACCCTTTACGCGCGAAACGGCGATACAGAAAGTTCGAATGGCCGAAGACGCCTGGAACACCCGCGACCCCGAGCGCGTATCGCTTGCTTATACGGAGGACAGCCGCTGGCGCAATCGCGCGGAGTTTCCGGTTGGTCGCGAGGAGATCGTCGCGTTGCTGAAACGGAAATGGGCGCGTGAGATCGACTATCGCCTGATCAAGGAACTCTGGGCCTTCGCGGAAAACCGTATTGCGGTGCGCTTCGCTTACGAGTGGCGCGATGACGCCGGCAACTGGTTCCGCAGCTATGGCAATGAGAACTGGGAGTTCGACGAGCGCGGACTGATGCGACTGCGCTTCGCGAGCATCAACGATCAGCCGATCCAGGAAAGCGAGCGGAAGTTTCGCTGGCCGCAAGGCCCGCGACCCGCAGATCATGCCGGACTTACCGACCTTGGGCTTTAAAGGCGCGGGCGGGGGCCCGCAGGAGGACGCCATGCCGCATCGTTATGCCGAGATCGCATTCACCCCGACGGTGAAGAAGGCGCAAGAGGAACAGGGCAGCCGAAGCGCCTATGCGCGCATGGAGAGCGCACCGGAGCCGCGGAACCACCGCCTGAGCGCCACGGAAGCCGAATTCATTACGGTCCGCAATTCATTCTACATGGCGACGGTGAGCGAGACCGGCTGGCCTTACATTCAGCATCGCGGCGGGCCGACGGGATTCGTGCGTGTGATCGACGACACGACAATTGGCTTCGCGGATTTTCGCGGGAACCGCCAATATATTAGCGTCGGCAACTTGATAACCGACAATCGGGTGTCGTTGTTCTTCATGGACTATCCGAACAAAACGCGGCTGAAGCTCTTTGGCCGGGCAAAGATGGTGGGGCTCGACGACGAGGCGAGTTTGTCGCGGCTCGAAATTGCGGATTATCGCGCCCGCGTCGAACGCGGCTTCCTAATCGAGGTCGAAGGGTTCGACTGGAACTGCCCGCAGCACATTACGGAACGTTACACGCTCGACGAAATGCGCTCGCTGACAGCTCCACTCACTGCGCGGATTGCCGAACTCGAAGCGCAAATCGCGCAGATCGGAAATACGGCGCCTGTGGAGCGCGTCTCAGAGTCATGACGTAACCTTGGCGAAGGCCCGAACGAAGTGTGAGTGTGATTGGCGCGTCTGGTCAAGACGGAACGCTGCCGCGCGCCTACGGCAATTCCCGCGCCCTGTCGGAATGGAAAGAAGATCTTGTTTAAAATACGAATGACGCGTCGTCAGTTGGCGTTCCCGCAACACGGAAAGTCAATCAACACTCGCGCAACGCGCCGAAGCATGCTTGCGCTGCTGGGCGTGCTCGTGCTGACGATGACAGCGCCACTCGCCGAGGCCGGCCCTGACGCCGCCGCGAACGGCGATGGCGTCCCTTCGCCCGAGCTGTTTCCCATTCCGTCGGACCTTTATCCGTCGTCGCTACCAGGCGTGGTCTGGCAGGGAGGGGAGTCGGCGGAAATCGAGCTCTACGAATTTTTCGATTACAACTGCGCATACTGCAAAAAGGCAGCGCGCGAAATAGATGAGGTAATCGCCGCGGATCCAACCGTGAAACTCGGTCTGGTGAACAGTCCGATACTTTCGGTTGGCTCTGTTCAGGCTGCGAAAGTTCAGCAGGCGGTTCTGAGGCTGTACGGTCCTGCGGTCGCCTCCGCATTTCATCAGCGAATGTTCGCCAAGCGCGGCCAAAGCGATGGCGCCTCAGCGCTCGCAATCGCACGCGACATGGCTCTAGATCCAGCGAAAGTCGAAGAATCAGCCGACAGCGCGGTCGTCGCGGGCGTATTGCGACGGCAGGCGGAACTCGACGCCAGCCTTGGCGTGTCAATGACGCCTACTTTCGCCATCGCCGGGTTTGGCTTTGCTGGTTGGCCTGGCAAGAAGGCGCTGCAGATGATGATCTCCAACGTTCGTCGGTGCGAACGCCCGACATGCGACGGGAAGAGATGAGGTCAGCCGTCGATAAAGTAGTTCAGAAAGGCGGTCGCTTCCGGGGACAGCCAATCAACTTCACCTGTGATGTATCCGACGACTGTGCCGCTCCGGTCGATCACATAGGTGATCGGCATTCCATAAAGGGGAAAAGGGGCGCCGGTTTCCCGGTTGGCGCGCTCGGCGATACGTCCGCCGGGGTCGAGAAAAACATGCAGATGTTTGACGCCAAGACGGTTGAGGAATCCTTCAATCGTCGCTTTGTCAGCTGTGTCAACCGAGACGGCGGCAATCGCGAGTTTTGTCGAGTCAAACGCCTTCTGCGCCCGTTCGAGAGCCGGCAGCTCTCTACGGCACGGCGGACACCATGTGGCCCAGAAGCTCAATAAGACGACCTTCCCGCGCGATGCAGCGAGCGGAATCGATTTACCGTCGATTCGATGGAGGACGACTTGCGGCGCCATTGCGCGAGGCCGCATCTCGATGAATTGCGAGCTATTCGTTTGTAGCATAGGCGGAGCGTCAAGTTCCGCATGCGCCGGCGCTGCCGCAAATCCTTGCACAAGGCCGAACAGCACAAGACGCCGAGACAGATACATGATTTTATCCGACATCGTTGGGAAACCTGAGATTGTCATAGTTGCCCTCATCCCGGCGTTATGGAGAGCTTCCCGGGATCGGCCTTCGAGTCTTGTTGCTCGATAGACTTGACGCCTCACCCGGGAAGCGATGTCAGAGTGGCGGGCGAATGGGGGCAGGCCATCTCGGACACCATTCACATTTCGTCGACGAACAGCGAGAAGTTACGTGCATGGCGCAAGATTCATCGAGCTATGACAATGAGGCTATTATGCAGCAGATTTACCCCGTCGAAACATCAGGCTGTCGAGCGAAATTCCTCCCGCGCCGCGCGCAATCAGGACAAGTAGCAAAGCCGCCCAATAAGCATGGGCAGACCACCATGCATCGGGATAGACGAACAGCTGGATAACTATGGTGATGGCGAGTAACCCCGACGCCGAGAGCCGCGCCAAAAGACCCAGCACGAGCAGGACCGGTAGTAGAAATTCCAGTCCCGCCGTCAGATGCGCAGCATGTTCCGGGGAGATAAACGGCAGCTTGTATTCGTCGGCGAAGAGGTCAACCGCCGAGTCTCGCAACGAGGTCGGCAGGGTCATGCTGAGATCGACTCCGAAGACTTCACGACCGATTGTCGGGCCTTCGACCTTGGTTTGTCCCGAGACGAAAAAGGGCCGAGCGACAATGATACGCAGGAACAGCGCGATCAGCGCATAAGGAATTGCCTCCAGAAGGTCGGCCAGTTTGTAAAAAGGTCTCATTGTGTCATCGGTCCTTTCAAATTGTTGCGTTCGGATGTGGCCCGAGGGCAATCTCACGCAGCGATCGCTGTGATGGCTGCGGTCGAGAACAGCAGACCAAGGCACGCAGGCAAGTCGAGTGGGTCCGTCGAGCTGGCGGCGGACACTGTCTCGCCCTTGATTAGCGCAGCGATGAACGAAAACCCGCCGGGCGGCAGCAGATACGCCTCTACCTCGAGATCCGGGCGCAGGACTAAAACGTCCTCGCCTCGTTCAAGACTGACTTCCTGAACGGCGATGTCGAACGCATTTGTCGACCAAATCGACAGGATCGGGAAATGCGACGACACAATCTGCACCGAGGGGTGAAGCGTGAAGATGGCGTCGCCAAGCGCATTGGCGGGGATTGCTCGAACGGCTTCGAGCGGGAGCGGCGTCGCGTCGGTCGCATGATAGGCGCGGCCGATCGCCCATTCGAGACGTGCGACATCCGCGAGATAGGGCAGTTCGCGCGTCGGATCGAAAGTCGCGATGAACTCGGGAAAGTCGTCGCCATATTCAGCGAGGATTGGTGATCTCGGCGGCGACGCTCGGACGAATGACTTCGCCATTGCGCGGAAGAAAGCAGCGCCGACAAGACGGAGGCAAACCGGAAAGCGTTCAGCGAGCGCGTCGATCAGCCCGACAACGACATTGTTGCGATAAACAGCAAAGCGCTTCGCGACGGGCCCATTATGCCATGCTTTCAATCCGTCCGGCGGACGCGCGTTCGGGTTGAACAGCGCGTCTGTGAAGGCCGTACAATTCTTGTCAGGCAACGGCGTCATTGAGCAACCGCGTGGAAGCGGCGCGCTTTAATCTTCTTGGCCATAGTAAGCAAAGCCTCGGCGCGCTGCGCCTGAGCATGGAGGACATCCCATGAGGGAATGTCATTGTCCCATTCGATGAGGGTCGCGATCGGCCCGGTGCGCGTCAGCGCGCGCTGGTAGAGCGCCCACACCTCGTTCGCAACTGGTCTGCAATGCGCGTCTATCAACAAGGGCTGATCAAGATCGTCGCTGTCGCATGAGAAGCCAGCAAGGTGAATCTCTTCAACATGCCTCATCGGAAAGGCGTCGATATACGCCTCGGCAGAGAAGTAGTTATTGACAGCGCTAACATGGACATTGGTGATGTCGAGGAGCAGGCCGCAGCCTGTTCGGCGCGCAATCTCATCCAGGAACTCGATTTCCGAGAATGTCGACGTCTCGAATTCCAGATAGGTCGCCGGATTTTCGAGCAGTATGCGCCGGTTCAACCTCTCCTGGACCTGTTGGACATTCGACACGACGCGCTCCAAAGTCTCCATGTGATAGGCGACCGGCAGTAGATCATTCAGGAAGCTCGTTCCGTGCGACGACCAGGCTAAATGCTCGGAGAAGGATGCCGGTTCGTAGCGATCAACAAGCGTCTTAAGGCGTTCCAGATGCCTGGGGTTGAGCGGCGTTCCGCCGCCAATCGATAAGCCAACGCCATGGACCGACAGCGCGTAGTCAGCGCGAATGCGCGAAAGCTGCGCGTGCGGGGGGCCTCCCGCGCCCATTAAGTTTTCGGCGTGAATTTCGAAAAAGCCGATATTCGGCCGCGAGCGGATGATTTCGGCAAAATGCAGGCCTTTGAAGCCGACTCCAGCGCGTGCGGGAAGTGCTGCTGCTGGACGACGATTTTGCGTACAGCGATCATCCAACATCATTGTCACCCCTAAGGATTATGCGACTCGACTGCCGCAGGCAGTTCGCGTCCGCGGCAGTCGCGCAAAGGGATCATTTGCTGGCGATGGGCTCTAGACTGCCTTTGCCCTTGGGAGTCGTGATCGACGCGCACGTTCCCTTGGCGACGTATTTCCATGCGTCGCCCTGATAGTCCTTCGTCGCGGATCCTGCGCAGGTAGTGCCTGGTCCCGCCGCGCAGTCATTTTTGCCCTTGAGAGAAACGCCATAGCATTTCTCCTGATCACCCTTGGCCGCAGAGGCGTCATCAACGGCCGACAGTGCGGCGGCAAACGCAGCCGCGATCATAATGGCCGACTGTTTCTTCAGGTCTGTCATTCGCATGCTCCAAATTAGCGAACGGCAACAAATCGGTACGAAGCGCTCGCTATGTTCATCGCCCCGACGCCGCTATGGTTCCGATGGATGTCGCCGTCAGATTTTCCGGCCGACGAGCTCGCAGGCGGGGCAGAATCCCATGAACCCGCTCATCATCGCCATCGCGCCGGCGCCGCCAGCGAGCCAACCCATCGGCGTCGAACCAAAATGGAGCAGGGCTGCTGCGAGGAGGCCCACTCCCATGACACTGCGAAGCGCGCGCTCCCAGCCGGGGACATTTTTGACGTAAAACATGATTGACCTCTTTGAGGTTGAGTAACGTTCTTTATTCGAAGAGACGTTGGCATGAGACCATTCGATCCCGGGGAATAAAAGGTTACATCTCAAAGCGCGTGCGTTCGCTTGTAGCGCGCGCCGCAGGTATTGGGACAGCAATTTGATCGCCGATCAGGAAGAAGTCAGCCGCATGGGGCGCCGCGTCGAAGCAGCAGGATCCAATTCACAGACACACGCACAAAGATGTCCGTGCGTGGTCTGCAACCTCGATCCAACATCCGCCGAAGAACGATCCGTCGCCTCCGAGGTGGCCAGCGCCGCGTCTTTATGTGAACGGATCGAGCGTAATCTTTAGAACTGATCGGGCAACCGTTCCTCGCGAACAGGCCTCAACTCGCCGTTCCCAACAACACTCGCCGGTTCATTCAGGCGTCTTGATCCAGACTTGCAAACAGACACGGAAGCGGTCCCTCGGCTGCTGGTGATGCTTCGTGCTGACCCAACACGATTGCGTTCATGGGCGTCTTTCTCAGACGCCAGTTGAATGACCGCTTTGGGACGGTAGGTGACAAGGCTGTCGATCGATTTCGGTCAGACGACGATCCGGCCAAAAATCGCCGGCGCCAGCCTCTTCCAGATAAAGGCGCCACCCTTCGGGCGGCGGCGCGGTCAGGAGGCGGCCGGTCTTAAGATATGGGAATATTTGGTCGTATCGGCGTATGGCTTCCTGGTTAACGCGACGGTAGATATGCGTGCGATCGAGTTCGCACGTGTGGCGCAGGCCCGCGGAGGCAATGATTTCGCCCGTGGCGTGAACTGTTTTGCGCTGATATAGCGCAACCCTGAGCCGTTTATCCGGGATCACCAAGCCCCGATAGAGCCGCGGATCTTGAGTGGCGACGCCGGTGGGGCAGCGGTTGCTGTTGCATGTGAGCGATTGCACGCAGCCGAGCGCCAGCATCATGCCACGGGCGCTGGCGCATAAATCCGCGCCCAGGGCGAGGTTTTTGACTAGGTGAAAGCCGGTCAGAATTTTGCCCGAGGCGATAACGCGTATATGGTGACGAAGACCGAATACGGTCAGGCAGTCGTCGACGAAAGCGATCGCCTCGCGCAGGGGCATACCGACGGAATTGACATATTCCAGCGGCGCGGCGCCGGTGCCGCCTTCGCCGCCGTCGACTGTGATGAAGTCGGGCAGAACGCCGCTTCGCGTCATCGCATTGCAGATGGCGACAAACTCGCTTTTCCGGCCAATAGCAAGCTTGAATCCTACAGGCTTTCCGCCGGAGAGGTCGCGCAACTGGCGGACATAGTCGAGCAATCCAGCCGGCCCGGAGAAAGCGCTGTGAACGGGCGGTGAATCCACTTGGGTGGCTGCGGGCACACCGCGTATCGCGGCGATTTCCGGCGTGTTCTTGTCGGCCGGAAGAATGCCGCCGTGACCGGGCTTGGCGCCTTGCGATAGCTTGATTTCAATCATCTTCACGGCGGGCAGCGTCGCCTTCCCGGCAAATGCCGCCGGCGAAAATTTGCCGGTTTCGTCACGACAGCCAAAATATGCCGTGCCGATCTGCCAAACGAGGTCACCGCCCGGCCCAAGATGATACGGGCTGACGCCGCCTTCGCCGGTATTGTGGAAAAAGCCGCCATCCTTCGCCGCGCCGTTCAGCGCCAATATGGCGTTTCGACTCAATGCGCCAAAGCTCATCGCCGAAATGTTGAAGATGCTCGCGGAGTACGGCTGGCGGCAATCCGGCCCACCAATGATGACGCGAGTGTCGGTGTCGAGCGCTTTCGCGCCAATGGCTGAGAGAGAATGCCCGATCCACTCATATGCGTCGCGATATGTGTCAACGAGCGTTCCGAACGGAACCGTCTCCAGCTCCCCCTTGGCGCGCTGATACACAATGCTGCGAAACATGCGATTGATGGGCGCGCCATCGGTGTGCGACTCGAGCAGGTACTGCCGAATGAAGGGACGTATCCACTCCATGATCCAGCGCCCGCGTCCGAACAACGGATAATTGCGCCGCAGACTGTGGCGTGTCTGGCCCATGTCGTAAAGCCCGATCGCGACAAGGGGCAGGATGACCAGCAACGATATGAGCGCCGGCGGCCAGATCGAGCCGACCAGCGCGGCCAGCGCGGGCGCCAGCACAATGAACCCAAAGAACGCGGCATGCACTACGGCGCGCCCTTGATCGCGAAGGTCCGCCGCGCGCGCCGTTTACATGCGGCGCCGGCCCCGGATGTTTGAACGCGCAAAGGAGACGCGCTGCGCGGCTCGATGGGGGCGCAGACGGTTTGTCGCAGCATCATAAAAGCCTCACAAACTGCGCGCGCATAACGATCGTAACTTTTCGCGCTGGCCCGTGTCGTTCGAATCCTTGAAGAGCTTTCCGGGTGCGGTTCTGGCGCTTCTTGTTTCCTTTTCGCCGTGACCGCGCCCGGAAAGCGGCGCCCGGGACCCTGGGGCATACGAGGGGCAAACGGTCCCGAGCGGCGATTCAAGTTTCGTTTCGGTCGGCGAACAGGTTACGAAAAAAGCTCCAAAAAAACGCGCTTGCACCGCGCGCGCAATCAAACTGCGCGCCGGCGCCTCGGCGAACGCGTTACGGGATGTCGCCGGCAACCGAAGCAGTGCGCAAGCGCCGCGCGCTCTGCTGTCAACGATCAACGGCAAATCGCGTAGCCGTAACAGAAGTCCGGGGCGTCGCGCGCCGTCGTGCGGATTGCGCGCGTCCCCGCGCTCATCGCCGCAATGAGAAGAATGAGCGTCAGCGCAAATCGGCAAACTGTTACGGCGTTACACATGTCGAACCCCTATGTCCGGCTCCGATCCGGCATCGCGCGCCTGTCCGATGAGACCGCGGCGGCGGTTTGCGATAGTATTCGCTTCGTTCGCGAGTTTGGTTACGGGCGGCGCGCCACTCTCGGGAAATTATCGCCGAGCCGAAAGCGCAAACGTCAGGGCAGGCTTATTGAGTAGGCGCGATGTCGTCGTTCAATGAACCCGATTTTGTTATCTCTCTGCATAGCTCCGCAGCGCCGCTGAATCTGACGGCGGCGCAAATGGATCTGGTCGACCGCATCATGGTCGAGCACTATCGCATCGGATTAATTCAGATGATGGAGAACGCTGGGCGCGCGCTCGCCCGACTGGCGTGCATCCGATTTCTTGGCGGCGACGTCGCTTTGGCCCAGCCCGTGCGCAGCATGAAGCCGACGCCAAAGCGCCCGCTCGGTATCATAAAACGCATGGGGATCGAGATACGGCGTTCTTGCGAGGCCCAACAACCCGAACGCAACGTCGTCCTGCTGGACGGACTGATTGGATACAGTCTTCGCGGCGCGCCAATCGGCTTCGTCGCCGGGCTAATCCGCGGGGCGAATGACTCCGGCGCCCCGATTCTGGCGCTGGACGCACCGTCTGGCGTCGACGTGATAACCGACGTCGCATTCGATCCCGCGATCCGGGCCGACGCCATGTTGACATTGGCGCTGCCCAACACCGTTTTGCGAATGGCGGGCGGCCCGCCACGAACGAAGCCTCGCCGACTTTCGTGGGGATGCGTCAACTCGCGATGCGCTTTGAGGATCGAACGCCGGCCAGTCGCTTCGGGTTGATCGCGTACCGCTCACCCACACATCTTGAGCATCGGGCGACGACAAATACTATAGGCGCCGTAACAAAGAGCGCGGCTCTGACGAAGACTCCCGAGGACCGATCTTGACCATTCTTTCAGCCAGTCGGCTGGAGGGCACGAGCGCTTACAAAGTGGGCATCAGCACAGCGGCGTTTGCGCTTTGCAACGAGAGCACCCACGACTTCTCAGCAACGCTGGTGATGAAGGAGGATGTTTTGGAATGCAATGCGCCTCGCGCAACTCAAACTTGTTTGTGAAGGCTGACAAAGCGTTGGTGAAGAGGGGCCCGATCTAGATCCGCATTCAATTCAACGACTCGACGCTGTAATGATGCCAATGAAATTCGAGACCTCCTTCACGGACTCCGCCATGATCTTCCATCTCATTTCGCTCGAGCAATGCGTCGAGTTTTCGAGCCTCACCCTGGAAGAAATCATGCCGAGCGTGGCGACGCCGGTATATCATCCATCACTTTACAAGAGCTATGTCCTTCTTCTCCCGCTCGGATCGGAAGCAGTGCGGGACAGGATCGTCACCGACATCCGTTTATCCATAGATATCGGGGCGCAGAAGCGCGCGGCGCTTTTACTCGTCGTGCTGCGACGACTTCTCTTCGACTATCCGGACGCCAGGGCTCGAGCTTCGGCGCGAGTGCGCTGAAATTCGTTTGCAGCCATCACACTCTTGAACGTAACTTTTTGCGTCGCTCAGCGAATCTATCTGCAAGACAGAAGCCCGTGGCGATCGCGCCACCATCCCTCGTTAACAGATGTCTGCCAGGAGCCAGTGCATTTTTTGAACATAGAAAAAGCACTAAGGATGTGCCGAATGAACAAAGCAATCACGGCGTTGGCCCGCTCGATCATGCTCGTCACGGGCGCAGCCTATGCGACTGCTCTTTTCTCTCGCAAAGCGGCACCCATTTGCACTCGGTCGCCTGCGTCTCTTTTTAGCGGCGGTTATGCGGGCCTGAGCGCTGACGACGGCTTTGACCAACTCTCGAAATTCGATCACGTCGAAGGCAGAGGACTAATCGGATACACATTGCGCCATGAAAGCTGAAACTCGTGCTTTGTCGGTAGTCGCGGCGGCACGCTCGCGTGGGCGCCGATCTCCGCGAAATTCTGAAAACTCACGCCGGCTTGGAGCGGTGCACATCGCGCAGGCGAAGCGACTGCTGGACGCATAGATACCGACGAGGAGACGCGCCATTGATCGAACCCGCACAACAGGCCCGACCTGATTTCTACGACAAGAAAGTTGCCCTCGTCCTACAGGGCGGCGGCGCCTTGGGAAGCTATCAGGCCGGCGTTTACGAGGCGCTCGAGAACTCGGACTATCCGCCCGACTGGGTGGCGGGAATTTCGATCGGCGCGATCAATGCGGCTATCATCGCCGGAAACGCGCCGCGCGACCGGGTTCTGCGGCTGCGCGAATTTTGGGAAGGGATCACTTCACCTACCGCGTTCTGGCCGTCGGGGCTAACCGGCGCCATCGGCGCGTGGCAGCGAAAGGCCAGCGGCCTCGCCGCGTTGACCTTCGGTCAGCCGGGCTTCTTCGCGCCGCGCGCGCCGCATGATTGGCTGTTCGGCGGATCGATGAGTTACTACGCCACGAGCGCGCTGAAGAGCACGCTCGAACGGCTTGTCGATTTCGATCGCGTCAACGACCCCAGGGAAATGCGTCTCAGTGTCGGCGCGGTCAATGTGCAAACGGGCCGCTTTGCCTATTTTGATAGCGCCGAGATCGCGATCAAGCCCGAGCATGTCATGGCCAGCGGCGCCCTGCCGCCGGGCTTTCCGCCCGTCGAAATCGACGGCGAGCACTATTGGGACGGCGGACTCGTCTCAAACACGCCCTTGCAATATGTTCTCGATTATTACCCGCGCCGCAGCCGGCTCTGCTTTCAGGTCGACGTCTTTCAGGCCTTTGGCCAATTGCCGAGCAATCTTGAAGAGGTTGCCGAGCGCGAGAAGGACATCCGGTATTCCAGCCGCACGCGCGTCGGCACACAAAGCTTTCATGAACGGCATCAGGTTCGTCACGCCATCAACGAGCTGTACGAAAGCTTGCCGAGCGAAATCAAGGCGACCGAACAAGCCCAGCGATTGTACGAATATGCTTGCGTCACCCGAATGGACATCGCCCAGCTCATTTATCGCCCGCTCGAACCGCAGGGCGGCTCGAAGGACTATGACTTCGAGCGCGCCCTGATGAATGATCGCTGGGCGCATGGACTTTCCGACGCGCGCGCCACGTTACGCGCATCACCATGGCTGGCGCCCATGCCGCGCGACATCGGCGTGCGCGTGTTCGATATCATGCATGACATCCTCGCTGCGAAATTCGACGCCGCCGCCACCGAAGACTCACAGGAACGAATGCCGGTGGAACAGGCGCACGAACCGGCGCCCGCCAAGAAGACCAGTCAGGCGGCGCCGGCCGGCGACAAACCAGTCTGAGGAGCAATTTGAGATGGATGAAGAGGATGTGAGGAGCGCCGGCTTCGCCATGCCGATAACAAGCCCTTCTTTTACGTGTGGGCCGCATCGCTTCATGAACCGCGAGCATTTGATCGTCGCCTATCGCACGGATCCCGCGCGGCTGGAGGAGGCAATACCCGAGCCGCTCGCGCGCGACGACGTGGTGGTTCACTTCGAATTCATGCGGATGGAGAGTGGAACGGGGTTCGGCCGCTACTCCGGCGCCGCGCAGCATGTTCCGGTGACGTTCGCCGGACAGCGCGGCGCATATACGCACAACATGTTTCTCGACGCGCAGGGGCCGATATCCGGCGGCCGCGAATTGTGGGGATTTCCGCAGAAGCTGGCCGTGCCGCGGCTTTCCGTCGAGCGCGACACGCTGCTCGGAACGCTCGACTATGGGCCGGTGCGGGTGGCGACGGCCACAATGGGATACAAGCACCGCGTGCTCCACGAGGCCGAGGCGCTCCGCATTCTGGGCGAGCCCGGATTTCTTCTCAAGATCATCCCGCATGTCGACGGGACGCTGAGGATCTGCGAACTGGTGCGCTATTTCCGGCGCGACATCGTCGTTCGGGGCGCATGGACCGGCCCCTGCGCGCTCGAACTGCATCCCCACGCTTTGGCGGCCTTGACTGATCTGCCCGTTCTGAAAATCGTCGACGGCGTTCATTTGATCGCCGATTTCACGCTCGCCCTGGGCGAAGTCGTTCACGACTATCTCGCATGACGACTTTTTTTGCGAAGGGACGGTGCAATGAAAGCTGAAGACATACACAGACGGGCCTATGCAATGCCGCTGCACAGCCCGTCCTATCCGAAGGGCCCGTACCGCTTCGTTGATCGCGAATATCTCATCATTACCTATCGGACCGACCGCGACGCGCTCGAAAGGATCGTGCCGAAGCCGCTGGAGATCGTCGTTCCGATTGTGAAATATGAATTCATCCGGATGCCCGACAGCACCGGCTTTGGCGACTACACCGAATCCGGTCAGGTAATCCCCGTTCGTCTCAATGGGGAGCTGGGCGGTTATGTGCACGCGATGTTTCTCGACGACGATCCGCCGATCGCTGGTGGTCGCGAACTCTGGGGGTTTCCGAAGAAACTGGCGTCGCCAACGCTGCGGGTCGAACGCGACACACTTCTGGGCGCGCTCGACTACGGCCCGGTCCGTGTCGCTGCCGGCAGCATGGGATATAAACACCGGGCGATGGAGAGCGAGGCCGTGCTACGGGCGCTCGGCGAGCCTGGCTTCCTGCTCAAGATTATCCCGCATGTCGATGGATCGCCGCGAATCTGTGAGCTCGTGCGCTATTATCTCGGCAACGTCGGCCTTAAAGGCGCCTGGACCGGCCCTGCGGCGCTGGAGCTGCATCCCCATGCGCTTGCGCCGGTCGCCGATCTTCCTGTGCTCGAAGTGATCTCCGGCGTGCATCTGATCGCCAACCTCACCCTCAATCCGGGCGAGGTCGTCCACGACTATCTCGCCCCTCAAAAACACGCGTGAAGGAAAGTCCAATGCGGCGGTTCGAAGAAAAAGTCGTCATCGTCACCGGCGCCGCGAGCGGCATCGGAAAGGAGATCGCGCGAGAGTTTGCTAGGAAGGGCGCAAGGGTCGCTGTCGCCGATCTGAAACTCGACGCCGCTGAAGCGGCCGCCGCAGAAATCAGCGGAGGCGGCGGTCTCGCCATGGCCGTGGCGATGGATGTGAGCGACGAATCCGCGGTCAACGCCGGAGTGGACGCCGTCCATGCAGCCTTTGGCCGCGTCGACGTTCTGGTCAGCAATGCTGGCGTTCAAATCGTTCATCCGGTGAACGAGTTTCCCTTCGATCAGTGGAGGAAAATGCTCGCCGTGCATCTAGACGGCGCGTTTCTCACGACGAAAGCGTGCATGAAATACATGTATCCGGCCAATGCCGGTTCGATCGTCTATATCGGCTCCGTCCATTCCAAGGAGGCCTCGCAGCTCAAGGCGGCCTATGTCACCGCGAAACACGGCCTGCTCGGGCTTGCACGCGTCGTGGCGAAGGAGGGCGCGAAGCACAATGTCCGCGCCAATGTCGTATGTCCCGGTTTCGTGCGCACGCCGCTGGTCGAAAAGCAGATCCCCGAGCAGGCGAAGGAACTTGGCATCAGCGAAGCCGATGTTGTCAAGACCGTGATGCTGAGAGAAACCGTCGACGGCGAATTCACGAGCGTGGCCGACGTGGCGGAAGCCGTCATGTATTTTGCCGGCGCGGACTCGAATGCGCTGACGGGACAGTCGCTGATCGTCAGCCACGGCTGGTTCATGGAATAGCCGCGCGGATCACGCCAACAGCACGAGCGGTGTTCCAAGAACAATGCTCGGTGGAGGCCAATTCGGCGAGATTTGTTCCATGGCGTGGCGCTGCAGACGATTAATTGTCTACGAAAAGACGCGCATGCACGGAACCTGAGGCGCACGATTACGTTCCGACTGTTGTTGCGGAAGCCCTTGCGCAGCACGCGACTGTGGGCGGACTTAAGCTTCCGCGATTTTCAGCACGCGTTGGGATTCAGACAGTGGAGGTTGCAATGTTACCGAGGAACACGGCGAAAGGAATGGCCGCCGGCTTCGTCGCGACGGTGATCCTGTCCATCCTGATGATGGTGAAATCGAGGATGGGGCTAATGCCAGAACTTGACGTCATTGCGATGCTCACGGGAATGATGGCTGCGCCAACGCCGCTGGCGGGGTGGATCGGTCATTTCGCTATTGGCGCGATCCTATGGGGTGGCCTGTTCGCATGGCTCGATCCAAGCCTTCCCGGGAGCAGCCATTGGCTTAAAGGCGCTTATTTTGGAATTGGCGCATGGATCCTGATGATGGTCCTCGTGATGCCAATGGCCGGCGCCGGCTTCTTCGGGCTAAGCCTGGGCGTAATGGCTCCCATCATGACGCTTGTCCTTCACCTCGTCTTCGGGGCGGCGCTTGGCGGCGTGTACGGGCTCGAGCGACCTGAATCTGAGTTCGAGTACTCGCGCCGACTTTAAACATAGGCAATTTGTCGTGAGCGTCGAGGCAGCGTTTACGTAAGAAGGAGTTCGTCTGTACTGCGGGGGAGAGCGCGGCGGCGCGGTCAGGAGGCCTGGGAAGCCGGTTGCGCGATAACCTTGTTCCGCGCACGAGGTCAGCCATTTCAAAAAGACGATGACTTAGCCGCCTCTCTCAACAGAGACGCTCAACGACGTCGCT
>PERY01000030.1 GCA_002929055.1 Methylocystis sp.
GCGGCGGCGGTCGAGGCCGACCGCTGCGACATCTACACCGACGTTGACGGCGTCTACACGACCGATCCGCGTGTCGTGCCCAAGGCGCGCCGCATGGAGCGCGTCGCTTTCGAGGAAATGCTGGAGATGGCGTCGCTCGGCGCCAAGGTCTTGCAGGTGCGCTCGGTCGAAGTGGCCATGGTGCATGGCGTGCCGACCTATGTGCGCTCATCCTTCGACGATCCGGAAAGCCCGGGCGAGGGGACGCTGATCTGCAACGAGGAGGATATTGTGGAAGGACAGGTCGTCACAGGCATCGCCTTCTCACGCGATGAAGCGCAGATCACGCTCCGCAACGTCGCCGACAAACCAGGCGTTGCGGCCGCCGTCTTCATGCCGCTCGCGGAAGCTGGCATCAATGTCGACATGATCGTGCAGGTCGTCTCGGAGGAGGGCACGACCGACATGACCTTCACCGTCGGATCGTCCGACTACGAGCGCGCCTATTCCATTCTCGAGAAGTTGAAGGCCGAAATCGGCTTCGCCAATATGGCCGGCGAGAAGGAAGTCGCGAAGGTTTCGGCCATCGGCATCGGCATGCGCAGCCACGCCGGCGTCGCGGCGCGCGCCTTCCGCGCCCTCTCCGAAAAGGGCGTCAACATCCGCGCGATCACGACGTCGGAGATCAAGTTCTCCGTGCTGATCGACGAGGCCTATACGGAACTCGCCGTGCGCACGCTGCACTCGCTTTACGGGCTCGACGCGGCTTAATCGGCGCCCGCCCAGTTTACGATCAGAATGTCGAGATCACCCGTCGGCGTGAAATCGCGGTGACGCACTTCGAATTGCGTGGGCGAAATCTTCTTCACGCCCTCTGCGCAAAAGCTCACGAGCGCATCAGGCTTGCCCTTGTCGACGACGAGGCGGAAATCGCCGATCGGGCCTTTCCAGTTCGCGCCGGTCTTGAGCACATAGCCGAGCCAGACCTCGCCATAGGCGTCGCCGTTCTCCGTCTTCTTCATGCGCTTGTCGAAGCTCGCGAGCCAGTCCTTGTCGATGCAGTATTTGCGCTGCTCGTCCTTGAACCAGTCGGTATTGCGCTGGCTTGCGGAAAGTCCGCCGCCGACGCTGCCGCCTGCGAGCGGGACATATTCATGTTCGACAGCGACGCTCGCATTCGCGGGGAAGGCCTGCTTGCGAGTCACGCTCGTGCGTAAGGACCAGTTGGCGGCGTAATAATGATCGCCCCCGGAGCCGTCGTCGCGCAGAATCCCGTCGGCAATGAGTTTCTCGCGCTCCGCCTTTGGCGCCTTCTTCACGGCCGAGTCAAAATTCGGATCGCGCGCGTTCAGAGGAATTTTCAGCGCGGTCAGGCGCGCCGAAACGTCATGATCCTTCAGAATGGCCTGCTGCACGATCTCCAGAGAGATCGGCTTGCCGTCGACGTTCGTTCTGAATTTGAGATCGGCGGGATTCGTCCAGAAGCTCTTGTTCTCATCCGAGTCCGGCGGAATGTCGGGCAGGGGGAAGGCGACGAGCGTCTCGACAGGCTGATCGCTCATATTGGTGAAGCGGTATTTCACCCGCACGACGTCGCGCGAGATGAAGAGGTCTTCGCTGTCCATTCGTATCGTGTCGGAATGTTTCAGCGTCAGCCCGCCGAGGGCCGTTTCCGCCTCGGTGTCGTTGGCGCGGGCAGGAAGACAGGATGCCATAAGCAGTGCGGTCAGGCCTGACAAAATCTTCATAGACAGCAAGTCCCTCGCAAACACGGTCACTTCCTGGGTTTCCACTCTTTCACGAGGCGTTCGGCTTCCGCGACTTGAGCAGGCGTCATTTTCAACGCCACGACATCACGGTTTCTCCTGGCGTCCGTGTCGCCCTGCGCCGACGCCAGATCGAACCACATGAGCGCCTGCACGTCGTCCCGCTGAACGCCGCGGCCGAATGCGTATGCGGCGCCGAGCATGTATTGCGCCTGGGCGTGTCCCTGATCCGCCGCCTTGCGGTACCAGCTTGTGGACTCGGCTTCGCTTTCAGGCGCGCCCTTTGCGTTGCCGTAAATCGTGCCGAGACTGTATTGCGAGTCGGCGTTGCCCTGTTCCGCGGCCTTGCGGTGCCATCCGATGGCTTCGGCCTCGCTCTGCTCCACACCCTTGCCGTTTTCGTAAAGCACGCCAAGATTGTGCTGCGCGGCGGAGTACCCCTTGTTGGCGGCGAGGCGATACCATTTCGCCGCCTGCGCAAAATCCTGAGGCGCCCCTTGCCCCTTCTCGAGCATGTAGCCGAGCGCGTTTTGCGCCGGGGGGTAGCCGCGCTCGGCCGCCATGCGGCGCCATTTTGCGGATTCCGCATCGTCCTTCGCGACGCCTTCGCCCTGTTCGTAAATCAGGCCGAGATTGTATTGCGCCCCGATGTGTCCCCACTCGGCCGCCTTGCGGTACCACTTCAACGACTCCGCGACGTCGCGCGCCGCGCCGCGCCCCAGGCCGTAGAGAATGCCAAGATTATGTTGCGAGTCGATGTGACCTTGTTCGGCCGCTTTCCTGAACCATTTCACCGCTTCAGCGGCGTCTTCGGGCGCACCGAGCCCCAGCAGGTAAAGCACGCCAAGATCATATTGCGCGAGGGCTGAACCCTTCTCCGCCAGAGGCTGAAGGAGTTGCATCGCAGTCTTGTAATCTCCGCGGCCGTAAGCGTCGGTCGCGTCGTCGAGCGGATCGGCGGCAGCCGCGCCTGCGGCGGCGAGGCCTCCGACCACAATGAGCGAGCGCAGAAAAAATCGCATCGAAATCCCCCTGGCAAGTTGCGTGACGCGTTTTAAGCCAAGTCGGCTGGATGAGCCATGCGATAGCTCACAGCCAGACGCCGGAAGATGGTGCGACGCCGCTTGCAATTGGCGCCCGGCGCGGCGACAGTCCGGCCGGCAAGGCCACTTGGGAGGAATCAGAATGGACGAATTGATTGCGCGCGTTTCCGCAGCGATCGGAGTCGAGGCCGATGTCGCCAGGACCGCGGTCGGGCACGTGCTTTCCTTCCTGCGCAAGGAGCTGCCGGACGGGCCGGTGGCGGAGTTCCTCGATCAGGTCGCTGGTTCGCGTGAGGCGGCCGACGCGGTCGAAGGCGGGGAAAGCAGCGGGGGCAGCCTCTTGGGCGGGCTTCTTGGCGGCGGTCTCATGGGTCTTGCGACGAAGCTCAATGGCCTCGGCCTCGATATGGGCCAGATCCAGAAGCTCGGTCACGAAGTCTTCGGCTATGCCGAAACGGTCCTTGGCAAGGAGAAGGTGCAGCAGATCGCCAATTCCGTGCCGGGTCTCTCGCAGTTCCTGTAATTTGAGAATTATCGCCGGCGGAGGTTGGTGAGCCTTACGCCGGCGAGATGCAGGACGCCGACGAGCGCCGCGCCATAGACGAGCGCGCCAACTAACCCCAGAACCATCAGCGCGACGAGATTGGCTTCCGAGCCGAAGCGCCTGCCAAGCGCGAGAGCCGGCCCGCGGCCATAGATCGCTACTGGCGCAAGCAAGGCGCCGGCGACAAAGGTCGCCCCCAGCGCCTTTGCGAATATGTCGTCGAAATCGATGTAGCGCCAGGCGATCGCGACCGCGACTAGCGCGCCGAGATTGATCCAGAGACCAATCGACGTTGCGGTGGCGAGGCCGACGGCGCCGAGCGGCTGGAACAGCACGACTTTCATTGCGACGTTCACCGCCAGCGCCGCGAGCGCGATCTTCATCGGCGTCGAGGTGTCGCCGCGCGACTGGAAGCTCGCCCGCGCCGAGGCGATGAGCACCAGCGCCATCAGTCCCGCGCCATAGGCCGCGAGCACGTCGCCCGCCGCATAGGCGTCGGCCGCCGTGAATTTGCCGCGCATGAAGAGGCCCGCGACGATCAACTCCGGGATCGTGTCGAAGGCGATGAAGAAGGGCGCCGCGAGCGCAATCGTCAGCGCCATTGTGCGGCTCTGCGCCTGATGCGCGCCGGCAACGTCGCCGGCAGCGAGGCGGCGGCTCATCTCGGGCAGCAGCACTGTGCCCGCCGCGATGCCGATGACGCCGACGGGAAGCTGATACAGTCTGTCGGCGTAGGAGATCGACGAGACGCCGCCATCCGCGAGCATCGAAGAGAGAATCGTGTCGGCGAAAACGGCGATCTGCGGGCTCGCCGACCCGATGACCGCTGGGCCGAGCCTGGTGAAGAATTCGCGCACCCTCGGCCAGTGCGGCCGGCGCAGGCCGCGCAGGACGCCGATCTGCCGCGCGCCCCACATCAGCAGGCCCAACTCCAGCGCGCCCGAGATCGTGACGCCCCAACTCGCCGCATAGCCGGCGTTGGGAAAAAGGAAGGCCACCGCCAGCGCCGCCATGACGGTGAGGTTCATGAGATTGGGCGCGAAGGCGGGCAGGGCGAAGCGACCATTGGCGTTGAGCGCGCCCATATGCAGCGCGAACAGCGTCATGAACAGCAGATAGGGAAATGTGATGCGCGTCAGGCTGACGGCGAGATCGAATTTCTCCGGCCGGTCGTCGAGGCCCGGCGCCAGCAGCCCGACAAACGCGGGCGTGAAGGCCCACACCAGCAGAAGCAGGATGATCTGAGAGGCGAGGAGCAGCGTATAGACCTCGCCCGCGAACTCCTCCGCCGGTTCGTCGCCCTCCTGCTCCAGCGCCTTGGCGTAGCTGGGGATGAAGGCGGCGTTGAAGGCGCCTTCCCCGAAGATGGAGCGAAAACTGTTCGGCAGGCGCTGGGCGATGAAAAAGGCGTCCGAGACGACGCCCGCGCCCATGATCGCCGACTGCATCGCCACCGACAGGAAGCCGGTGATGCGCGAGAGCAGCGTGAAGCCGCCGACCGAGAGAAGATTGCGAATCATACCGACGCTTCTAACAGAAACTTTCCAAAATCCGCCGACATGCGCGCCTCTGGCGCGGGGCGGGGATCGACCTATCTGGGCTCGAAGCCGGCGCGGGCGCCCGGGCTTGGGACTTTTGCGATGAAATCGAAGATCCTCGCCGTCATTCTGCTCTTGCTCAACTCTGCGCCGACCCGGGCGATGTATTGCGGGGTGAACCTGGTCCATGAGGGCTTGAGGAAGATAGAGGTGCTGCAGCGCTGCGGGCCGCCGGCCTATTCGGACGCCGTTTACGAGTCGCGTTTCCTCACGCCGAACACCACCTTCCCCCGCCCGCTCGTCGGGTCGATCCTTGCTTCGCCCCTGGCCGGTTGGCAGCAGGTGGCGGTCGAGGAATGGGTCTATAATCTGGGGCCGACACAGTTCATGCGTCAGCTTATCTTCGAGAATGGGCGGCTCATTGAAATCCGCTCTCTGGGCTATGGCGGCTGATGCCTAATGCCTCGGGCAGTGCTGGTAATAGCCGCCCGTCACATCGAGAAGCCGTCCCTGCGCGTCGGCGGTCCAATGGATATTGCCGCTGCGCCGGCATTTGTCGTTGAGCCCCGCGGCGCGGTCGTAGGTCGCCCCGCGCTCGCCGGCCGCATCGAGCTTGAAGCCCTGCCGCTGCAAGGCGCCCGTGAGGTCCGCTTCCTGCGTTCCTGCGGGAAAGGCCGTGCGCAGGCGCGACAGGAATATCTGCTGGTCGGCGTCGCTCTGAGAGTCGGGCAGGCGGTCGAGGAGTTCCGGCAGCGGCGGCGCGCCGAAAAACCACATCATCCGCAGCCCGAAAGCAAAGATGAATAGCAGCAGGATGACGAAGCCGAGAATGTAGATGCCGGGCTTCGAGTCGGGCGGGGGCGATGGCGCGGACATGAGCGGCAAATATCACGATCTGCTGGATCGGGCGACGCCTGCCCCGCTGACGTCCGCGGGCGCGTCACCCTCGATCCTTTCGGCCACCAGATAGAGCGGGCGTCCCTTCACCTCATTGAAGATGCGGGCGATGTATTCCCCAAGCACGCCGAGAGAAATGAGCTGTACGCCGGAGAAGAAGGCGATGGAGACGACCAGCGTCGGGAAGCCGGGCGTATCGACGCCAAAGAGCATGGTGCGGACCCAGTAATAGCCCGCCATCGCAAGTGCGAAGAAGGAGATGGTCAGCCCGACATATGTCCAAACCTTCAGCGGTATCGACGAAAAAGACATCAGCCCGTCGAGCGCGAAGCGCACGAGCCGGGCGAAGTTGAAGCTGGACCGACCGCTGGCCCGGCTTTCGACGTCGAAGGGCACGCCGGTCGATTTGAAACCGATCCAGGCGTAGAGGCCCTTGTTGAAGCGCGCCCGCTCGCGGATCGAGAGCAAGGCGTCGACCGCCTGCCGGTCCAGGAGGCGGAAATCGCCGGCGCCGGGGGGCAGCGTCACATCCCCGAACCGCTCCAGCAGGCGGTAGAACAGCTCGGTGAAGAAGGTGCGCATCTTCGGGTCAGTCTCGCGGCCCGTGCGCTGGCCGTAGACGTTCTTGAATCCCTCGCGCCATTTTTCGACAAAAAGCGGAATGACCTCAGGCGGGTGCTGCAGGTCGGCGTCCATGATGACGACGGCCCGCCCGCGGGCGTCGTCTAGGCCAGCCGCGATTGCGACCTCCTTGCCGAAGTTGCGGGAGAGCGAGAGGGCGCGAAAGCGCGGCTCCTGACCGCAGATGGCGCGCAGCTCTGCAAGGCTTTCGTCCTGCGAGCCGTCGTCGACGAAGATCGCCTCGAAGGCGAGGCCGGTCCCGTCCAGCGTCGCGGCGAGCCGCTCCGCGAGAGGGCGCAGGTTGGCGCGCTCATTGAATACGGGGATGACGACCGATATATCGGAGGTCGGGACGCTGCCGTTCATGGTTTCGCTTCAATCAGAAATTCACGGCGCAGGATAGGCGAAAAATGGGGAGGCCGGGGTAATGGCGAAGGACCGGATCGTCGCGATCTGCGCCGACGACTACGGCATTTCCTATGGCGTCAGCATCGGAATTCTGGAGGCGCTCGACGCCGGCCGGCTCACGGCCGTCTCGGCCCTTGTGACAGGCCCGCGCTGGCCGGCGATGGGCCGGGAGCTTCTGCGCCATAGTAGCGACGCCGACATCGGCCTGCATTTCAATCTCACGCTGGGCCGCCCCCTCGGGCGCATGCCGACATTCGCGCCGACGGGTAGCTTCCCGCCGGTGTCGAAAGTGATCCGCATGGCCATGCGCGGCAAGCTCCCCATGGATGAGATCGCCGGCGAGATCGACCGCCAGTTCGACCGCTTCGAGGCGGTGACGGAGCGCCGGCCCGATTTCGTGGACGGGCACCAGCATGTGCATTGCCTGCCGGGCGTCCGGGACGCGCTGCTCGAGGCCATGCTCGCCCGCAAGATGGCCGGCCGCGCCTGGCTGCGCAACGCGGCCGACGGGCTGCATCGCATCGCGCGGCGCCGCGCACACGCTCGCAAGGCGCTTGCGGTGCGGGCGCTGTCCTCCGGTTTCGAGCGCGCCGCAAATTGGCGTGGCTTCGCGCTCAACGATGGTTTCTCCGGGTTCTCGGATTTCGATCCTGGGAAGGATTACGCTCAATCCTTCGAGACCTATCTGCGCGCACCCGGGCGCCTGCATCTCATCATGTGCCATCCGGGGCATGTCGACGAAGAGCTGAAAGCGCAGGATCCAGTTACAATCACCCGCGAGCAGGAACTCGCTTTTCTGCTCTCGCCGCGCCTCCCGGAGATGCTGGAGAAGCGCGGGTTGAAGCTCGGCCGGCTGAGCGCCGCCGTGCGCAGTTGACTCAGGAGATCCCTATATCGAGCCCGAGGTCCAGCACACGGGCCGAGTGAGTCAGCGCGCCGACCGAAATGAGATCGACGCCGGTTTCGGCGATGGCGACGATCGTGTCGAGCGTCGCGCCGCCGGAAGCCTCGCAGACCATTCGGTCGCCAATCATTTCGACCGCGCGGCGCAGATCGTCCGGGCGCATATTGTCGAGCAGCACGGCGTCGGCGCCTTCCGTCAAAACCTCCCCAAGTTGGTCGAGCGTATCCACCTCGATCTCGATCTTCGTGAGATGCCCGACGTAAGCTTTCGCAGCGCGCAGGGCAGGGATCACCCCGCCCGCGACCGCGATGTGATTGTCCTTGATGAGCACGGCGTCGTCGAGGCCGAAGCGATGGTTGGCGCCGCCGCCGCAGCGCACGGCGTATTTCTCGAAGGCGCGCATCAGCGGCGTCGTCTTGCGCGTGTCGCAGACCTTCGCCTTCGTGTGCGAAATACGCGCGGCGTAAAGGGCCGTGAGCGAGGCGACGCCGCTGAGGCGGCCGAGATAATTCAGCGCCACGCGCTCGGCGGAAAGGACCGCGCGGGCCGAGCCTTCGATGCGCGCGACGATTTCGCCCGGCGCGACAGTCGCCCCGTCCGCGACCCAGGCCTCGAAGCCGACGTTCGGGTCCAAAAAAGCGAATGCGGCCCGCGCCAGCGGCAGGCCCGCGACGACGCCGGCCTCCCGCGCGGCGATGACGACCTTCGCGCCGGCGCCGGCGGGAATGGTCGCCTGTGTGGTGACGTCGCCGGCGCGGCCGAGATCCTCGGCGAGCGCGGCGCGCACGGCGTCTTCAACGAGCAGGGGCGAGAGGTCGAAGGTCATCGGCTGGCCTCGTCGGCGATGCGCAGGGCCTCGCCAAGCGACAGCTGCGAACGGCGGGCGAAGTTTGGGTCAGGATGCGGGAAATCCGAGCGGAAATGCGCGCCGCGGCTCTCGCGCCGCGCCAGCGCGGAGGCGGCGATCATCAGCGACGTCGTCAGCATGTTGGCAATCTCTATGTCGTTGGTGCGGCCGGTGAGACGGCGGATCGCCTTCAGCGCGCCGGTGAGGCCGACGGCGTCGCGGATCACGCCCACATTGGCCGACATGAGGTCGCGCAGCTCTTCCACAATGGCGAAATCGCGGTCGCGCGCGGCCGTCTCGGCGCGCTCCGAGGCGACGCGAATATCTACATCGGGCAGGTCGGCGCTCAGAATGTCGGCGGCGACGCGCGCGCCAAAGACGATGCCTTCGAGCAGTGAGTTGGACGCCAGCCGGTTTGCGCCATGCACGCCGGTCGAGGAGACTTCGCCCAGGGCCCAGAGGCCCGGCAGGCTCGTGCGGCCGCGCCCGTCGGTCCAGATGCCGCCCATGTGATAATGCGCCGCCGGAGCGATGGGAATGCGTTGCGTGACGGGGTCGATGCCGGCGGCCATGCAGCTTGCGTAGACGGTCGGAAAGCGGTGGGGAAATTCCGCGCCCACAGCGGCGCGCGCGTCCAGAAAGGCTCCGCGGCCCGCCTTGATGCTCGCAAAGACGCCGCGCGCGACGATGTCGCGCGGCGCGAGTTCGCCCGCTGCATCGATGTCGAGCATGAAGCGCCTGCCGTCGCGGTCGATGATGATCGCGCCCTCGCCGCGTAGCGCCTCGGTCGCGAGCGGGGCGGGGTCGGCGTCGATGTCGATGGCTGTGGGGTGGAACTGCACGAATTCGGCGTCCGCGATAATCGCCCCGGCGCGCGCCGCCATTGCGACGCCGACCCCCTTGCTTTCGACCGGGTTCGTCGTGACGCGGTAAAGGTGTCCCATGCCGCCGGTTGCGAGCGCCAGAGCGGCGCAAGGAATGTCGCAGATGCGCCCGGAGGCGTGGCGCGCCCGCACGCCGATCACGCGGCGGTCGCGGGTGAGAATTTCCTGCGCCGAATAGCCGTCGACGACGGTGATGGAGGGCGTGCGCGCGACTTCCTTTTCCAGCGTCTCCATGATCGCGCGGCCGGCGGCGTCGCCCATCACCCGCACGATGCGGCGATGCGAATGGGCGGCCTCTTGCGAGGGCGCGAAAGCGCCGCTGGCCTTGCGGTCGAAGGGGGCGCCCATGGCGGCGAGGTCTTCGACGCGCGCCCGCGCCTCCCGCGCCATGCCCAGCGCAATATCGCGATCGACGATGCCCGCGCCGGCGGCGACCGTGTCTTCGGCGTGCCGCTCGGGCGTGTCGCCTTCCTCCACCGCGGCGGCGATGCCGCCCTGCGCCCAATAAGAGGAACCGCTGGAGCCGACCGGCGTGGGCGCCAGGATCGCCACGGGGCGCGGCGCCATTTTCAGCGCGCAGAACACGCCGGCGAGTCCGCCGCCGACGATGATGATAGGAGGGAGCTTTTCGGGCATGCTCTAGTCGAGCGAGACGGCGGCGAGCCGTTCGAGAGCCGCAGCCTCGCGCGTCACCGCCGCTGAAACCAGCGCGCGGGCGCGGTCGGGCAGGGGAAGCGCCAGCGCCGCCGCATGGCCTCTGGGCGACATCTTGCAGAGAGTCTTGCCGAGAATGTCGATGATCTTGTCGTCTTTGTAGCCATCGTATTTGGCAAGAAAACCGTCGAAGTAATACTCGAGGAAGACGACCGCAGCGACATTCTCCAGCGCCTGCGACTCCGGGTCTTTCTTGAGCTGCTCCTTGCGGATCAAGGCGCCGACATGGGCGATGGCGGCCTCGTCATATCCGTTGGCGCGCATGATTTCGCCCGCGAGCGTGGCGTGATGCATGCGGCAGGCGCGCCGCCAGTCATTGTAGCCCTTGCGTCCCTCGGGATAATCGGCGCGCGCAATCTCCCAGCGGCGCAGATGCTGGGCGCGCGCGGCGATTTTGAGAAGCTCTGACGCTTCCGGGTAGATGGCGGCGAGGCGCGCTGTCATGCGCTCCGCGTAAACGCTCTCGAAGGCGCGGCCGTCAGCGTCGCGCCTGGGGTCTTCCGAATTGGCGGCGTCTACAGCCGCAATTGTCGTTTCGAACCCCGGCATCCGCCGCTCCTTTGAGGCGCTTTATCCCAGGTCGATCATACGCTGGACGCTAAGGCGCGCGCGCTCGGCGATAGCGGGATCAACGAGGATCTCCTTGCCGATATAGAGCAGGCTGTCGAGGATCCTGGGCAGCGTGATGCGCTTCATGTGCGGGCAGAAATTGCATGGCCGGACAAACTCCGTGCCTGTCGTTTCCGCCGCGATGTTGTCGGCCATCGAGCATTCGGTGACGAGCAGCACGCGAGCCGGCTTTTTCGTTCGAACATAGTCGATCATCGCCGCGGTCGAGCCGGCGAAGTCCGAAACCTCAACGACCTCTCGCGGGCATTCCGGATGCGCGATGACCTTCAGGCCGGGGTGATCGCTCCTATAGGATTCGATCTCCTCGGCGGTGAAGCGCTCATGAACTTCGCAGGCGCCTTCCCAGGCGATGATCTTCACCCTGGTCTGCGCTGCGACGTTCTGCGCGAGATAACGGTCGGGTACCATGATGACGCGGTCGACGCCGAGACTCTCCACCACCTTCACCGCGTTGGATGAGGTGCAGCAAATGTCGACCTCCGCTTTCACTTCGGCCGAAGTGTTCACATAGGCGACGACCGGCACGCCCGGATATTTCGCCCGCAGGGCGCGCACGTCCGCTCCGGTGATGGAGGCGGCGAGCGAACAGCCGGCTTCGGCGTCCGGGATCAGGACGACCTTGTCAGGGTTCAAGATTTTGGACGTCTCGGCCATGAAATACACGCCGCCCTGAACGATGATGTCGGCGTCAGAGCTGGCGGCCATCTTGGCGAGTTGCAGGCTGTCTCCGACATAATCGGAGACGCAGTGGTAAATTTCCGGCGTCTGATAGTTGTGCGCCAGAATGACCGCGTTGCGGACCACCTTCAGATCATTGATCGCCTTGATGTATGGCGCGTGAAAGGGCCACTCGACCGGGGGAATGACCCGGGAGACCCGCTCGTAGAGATGCGCGGTCGCAGCCTCGACCTCCGGCGTCCAGTCGAGATTTGGGCGCGGCAGAGCCGGGAAGCGCCCGTTGGGACCGAAGCCTTTGGATTGCGCGGGCGGGGGCGGAGGCGCAGCGGCGCGGTGAAGTTCGACGGTGGACGTCATGACTCGCATCCCCTCAATCGGGTTGGCGGCGCCGCCTAGGCGCTCTTATACTCATATTGAGTATAAGTTGACCATACAAAAACCCCGCGGCGGACCCCGCCCGGAGCGCTCATGCCGTTGAGATTAATGGCCCGAAGCCGGGCCGGCAACCCCAAGCGGCAAAGGGCAGATGTGCTCTATTCGAGTATATGTCAAGCCGCGCCGCGAAATCGCGCGCGCCGCGACCGGAGCCATTAACCTCGTCTACAATCGGGCGCAATAACTTCAGAAATCGGCAATGCTTCATATGAGACGGTAAAACTGATCTTTCTCGCTGCTTTGGCTCGCCGTGCGGCGATAGCGGACCGACCCGGATAAAAAATGGCGATGTCTTTTTTTGGCGATAGCTTCCTCTCTGGCCTTGGAGCGCGCTTTCTGGGCGGAGAGCAGGGCCGATCAGCCCGCATTCGCTATTTTCTCGAAGGCGATCCCCTCGCCTTTGAGGAATTCCCGTCTTCGCCGTCCGTGCGCGCGCGATTCCGGGCTGAACAATTGAACGACCTCGAGCGGTCCACGCCGGTCGTGATGCTCGTTTCCTGTTTCAGCGCGCTCACTTTCGCCGTGTCGATGTGGGAGACCCCCGTCGCTGATCAGGCGCGCATCTGGGCGGCGCTGATGTTTGGCCTCGCCGGCGTCATCTACGCAAGGCGCGCCACCGCTCCCCAAAGGGTCGGGCGCGTCGCCTCGCCAAATGGCGTCTACCGTGCGTCGGCGAACGCGCTTCTGCACGGCTCGCTATGGGGCGCGCTTCCCGTCTTCTTCTTCGCCGTGTCGGAACTGCCACAGCAATTTGTGATCGCCGGCATTTGTCTCGCGACATTGTTCGGCGGCAGCTTCGCCTTGTCGATGATCCCCGTCGCGCTGCTCGCGCATGTGATCCCGATCGCGGCCGGCTTCCTCATCGCCATTTTGTCGGAACACAGTCCCGCCTTCGACATCGTGGCCGGCACGGTGGCCATGTATGCGGTCGTGATCGTCGGCGGCGCGGTGACGCGCGCGGGCGAGGCGGCCCGGCGTTGCGCGGCGGAGGCCGCCGCCGAGGAAGGCGCGATGCGCGACGAGCTGACCCGCCTGCCGAACCGCCTTGCGTTCCGGGAGGATCTTGCGCGCGCCTTCGCCCGCCTGTCGCGCCAGAACGAGCGTTTCGCGCTGATGTGCTTCGATCTCGACGGCTTCAAGGCCGTCAACGACTCGATGGGGCACGAGACCGGCGACGCCGTCCTCATCGAGGCGTCACGCCGGCTCAAAGCGTCTACGCGCGATAGCGACCTGGTCGCCCGCCTCGGCGGTGACGAATTCGCCCTTATCGCCGTCGACATCCGCAGCGTCGAAGACGCTGTGACCATCGCCCATCGCATCCTCGCCAATTTCCGCGCGCCCTTCGAAATCGACGGCCGCGCCCTGCCGATTTCGGTGAGCATCGGCATCGCCATCGCCCCGAGCGACGGCGTTGATCCCGAAAGCCTGCAGCGCAACGCCGACAACGCGATGTATGCGACCAAACAGTCCGGCCGCTCCGGCTACACGCTGTTTCGCGACCGCTTCGGCTTCGTCGCCGAGCGAAACACGCTCGACGCCGAACTCGACCGGGCCTTCGCGCAGCGCGAGCTTTTCATGGTCTTCCAGCCTTTCGTCGATTCGCAGACGCAGCAGACGACCGGCTTCGAAGCGCTGCTGCGCTGGCGCCATCCGGTGCGCGGAGTCCTCAGCGCGGCCGAAATCGTCCCGCTTTTCGAGCGCGCGGGGCAGATCGACCGGGTCGGAGCATGGGCTCTGGAGGAGGCGATGACGATCGCCGCCGCCTGGCCGCCGCATCTGCGCGTCGCCGTCAACGTGTCGGCGCTGCAATTGCGCAAACCCAACTTCGAAGAGACTGTCCGCAATGCGCTTGCAAGGAGCGGGCTCGATCCCAGGCGGCTTGAACTCGAGCTGACCGAGACGGCGATGATCCTCGACGGCGAGAAGGCGTTTGAAATGTTGACGTCGCTACGCGCGCTCGGGATCAGCACGGCTCTCGACGATCTGGGCACCGGCTATTCGTCTCTCGCCAATCTCGTCGGCCTGCCGCTGGACCGCCTCAAGATCGATCGCTCCTTTGTCATGAATCTCGAAACCAACGCGATGTGCGCGTCGGTCGTGAAGCTCACCATCGAGCTGGCGCGTTCGCTGAACCTTGCTGTGACCGCCGAAGGCGTCGAAAACAGCCGCCAGCTCGAGCTTCTTCGCGACTTCGGCTGTCGTGAGACGCAGGGCTATCTTTTCAGCCGGCCGCGGCCCGCTACCCAGATTTCGAGCCTTTTCGGCGTTTGTCCGATGTTCGAGGCGGCTGAGGCCCTGGCGCCGGCGGAGGAGCCGCCGGCGGTGGCCATCGCCAGCTAGCCGAGGGGCTGGGCAGGGGTCGCCAACGCCGCCAAAACTGCTAAAAGACCGCTCATGCAGGCAGACGTAAGGCACGCCATCTTTCCGCACCGCCATTTGCTCGGGATCGAGGGGCTTTCGCGCCCTGACATCGAGACGCTTCTCGACATGGCCGATCAGGCTGTCGAGGTGTCCCGCCGCGTGGACAAGAAGCGCTCGGACCTGCGGGGACGGACGCAGATCAATCTTTTCTACGAGGCGTCGACCCGCACGCAGGCGTCGTTCGAGATCGCCGGCAAGCGGCTCGGCGCGGATGTGATGAACATGTCGGTCGCCCGTTCCTCGGAAACCAAGGGCGAGACGCTGATCGATACGGCTGCGACGCTGAACGCCATGCGGCCCGACATCATCGTGGTGCGTCACGCGCAGGCTGGAGCCGTGCATCTCCTCGCCCGCAAGGTCGACTGCTCGGTGGTGAACGCCGGCGACGGCGCGCATGAGCATCCCACCCAGGCCCTGCTCGACGCGCTGACGATCCGGCGCAACAAGGGCCGGATCGAAGGCCTGATCGTCGCCATTTGCGGCGACATCCTGCATTCCCGCGTGGCGCGTTCGAATATCCTGCTGCTGTCGGCTCTCGGCGCGCGCGTGCGCGTCGTCGGGCCTTCGACGCTGGCGCCGGACAGTCTTTCGCGGCTGGGCGTCGAAGTGTTTCACGACATGCGCCGCGGCCTCGACGGCGCGGACATCGTCATGATGCTGCGCCTGCAGCGCGAGCGGATGGCCGGCGCGCTGGCGCCCAGCGCGCGCGAATACTTCCATTTCTTCGGCCTCGACGAAGAGAAGCTCGCTTTTGCGGCCCCGGACGCGCTGGTGATGCACCCTGGCCCCATGAACCGGGGCGTCGAGATCGACTCGGCCGTCGCCGACAGCGGCCGCTCTCTCATCCGCGAACAGGTGGAAATGGGCGTCGCGGTTCGGATGGCCGTGCTGGAGGCACTCGCGCAGCATTTGCCGAACGTGTAAGATCGCTTCAAAACGGTCTTCGGACCTCCAAGGGGTGTCGACATGCTCAAGTTGATCCGCTTCATCGGATTGGTGTCCCAATCGATCTTCATCCAGTTCGTGCATCTGTTCGGATTGATCGCCTTTGGCATTGCGGCGGCAATCGGCTACTTCCGGCTGCCGTCATGGGCGGTGCCGATCCTCGCAGTCGTTTGCGGCGTCGTCGCCGACAAATTCATCGACGAGAGCGCGGTCACCGGCCTGCTCGAGAAGGCGCACAACGCCAACCAGCGCGGGGGCTTCCTGATCCTGGTCTATTTCGTGATCTGCGCCGTGGGCTATGTCGCCGGCGCCTATGGTCGCCACTACCTGAAAGACCGGGCCGGTACGCCTGCGGCGGCAAAAAAATAGATCAGGTCGAACCGACAGGGCCGGGAGGCGCTCGCCATCCCGGCCCTTTTTGTCTCAGAGCCCCTCGAACAGCGCCGTCGAGAGATAGCGCTCCGCGAAGGAGGGGATGATCAGCACGATATTCTTGCCCTCCGCCTCGGGGCGGCTCGCGATTTCGAGGGCAGCCGCCACCGCGGCGCCGGACGAGATGCCGACCGGAATGCCCTCGAGCCGCGCGAGTAGCCGCGCCGTGTCGAAAGCCGTCTGATTGCTGATGGTGACAATCTCGTCGATCACGCCCCGATCGAGAATGGGCGGCACGAAACCCGCGCCAATTCCCTGAATTTTGTGCGGGCCGGCGGGGCGCCCCGAAAGCACCGCCGAATCTTCCGGCTCGACGGCGACGACCCGAAGGGCGGGGTTACGCTGCTTGAGAACCTGCCCGACGCCGGTGATGGTGCCGCCGGTGCCGACGCCCGAAACGAAATAGTCGACGTGGCCGTCAGTGTCGTTCCATATCTCCTCGGCGGTCGTGACGCGGTGGATTTCCGGATTGGCCGGATTCTCGAACTGCTGCGGGATGACCGCGCCGGGCGTTTCCGACGCGATTTCGGACGCCTTGGCAAGCGCGCCCTTCATCCCCTGCGCGGCAGGGGTCAATACAAGTTCGGCGCCGAGCAGCGCGAGCATCTTGCGCCGTTCGATCGACATGGACTCGGGCATGACGAGAATCAGGCGATAGCCGCGTGCGGCGGCGACGAACGCGAGGGCGATGCCCGTGTTGCCGGAGGTCGGCTCGATCAGCACGCTCTCGCCCGGCTTGATCTTGCCGCTCTTTTCCAGCGCCTCGATCATGGCGACCCCAATGCGGTCCTTGACGCTCGCGATGGGGTTGAAGAATTCGAGTTTGGCGAGCAGGTTTGCCTTGGCGCCCTTTTCGCCCGCCAGCCGATCCAGCCGCACGATCGGCGTGTCCCCGATGGTCTGGGTGATCGAGCCATAAATCCGGCCGCGTCCCGGCTTGGCCGGGGGCGTGTAAGCCTTCTCGTCAGACATGTTCCGCTCCAGTTAGATCGACAGCTTGACGCCCACCGCGGCCATCATCGTCGCGAGCGCGGGCCTCAGATAATGATCCGGGACGCGGGCGGCGAGATGGCTGCCGATCGCGATGCCGGGCAATGAGCCGACAAGCAGGGAGAACAATAAGAGCCAATCCACCCCGCCCATCAGCCAATGCCCGAAGCCGGCGATGAAGGTCAATGGCACGGCGTGGGCGATGTCGGACCCCACCAGCCGCACCGTCTGCATGCGAGGATAAAGCGCGAGCAGCACCGTCATCCCCACGGCCCCGGCGCCGACCGACGAGACGGAAACCAGGACGCCGAGGAAAACCCCGAGCGTCACCGTCAGGAGACCGATTCGCTGGTCGCTCAAATCATCGAGACGATGCGCGATATGGTCCAGAATCCACTTGCGGAACAAGATCGCCGCCGCGGTCAGCAGAAGCGCGAAGCCCAGCGCGGAAGTAACGAGCCCATTCGCGGCGTGGCCGGCCGCCTTGCCGAGCCAGGCGAGGGTGAGCAGGGTGACAATCGTCGCGGGCACGGAGCCATAGGCCAGCCGCCGCGTGATGCGCCAGTCGACCGTTCCATTCAGCGCATGGACCAGCGTGCCATTGCTTTTGGTGATGGCTGCGTAAAGCAGGTCAGTGCCAACAGCCGTCGTCGGCGTAATCCCGAAAATTAACACGAGAATGGGCGTCATGAGCGATCCGCCGCCGACGCCCGTGAAACCGACAAGAGTTCCCACCACGAAGCCCGAGAGCGAATAGAGCGGGTTAAAGGCTTGAAGCCCCTGAGCGACTGAGAGCATGGACCGAGCCTTGACTAATTCACATAACTGCGGTGTTTGATTTGCGAACACACACGAGCTGTCTGTTCATCTCATGGCGCATAGGCGGGAGACAGTCAACCACTAGCCTAGTGAATTAGTGAATTAAGCGGAGTCGCGCCCCCTCTGGGCGCATGCAGGGCTTGCATATAAAAAAGCTCGAATATGTGATTTTGTCACATAGGCCCACGGCGGGTCGGGACTAGTCTCGTCCACCGACGCGCGCGCAAATCTGTGGTAAGTATTCTGGATGCTCACTAAGAAAGCCAAATACGGGCTGAAGGCGATGGCTTATCTCGCCGGGGTTCAGCACGGGCAGACGGCCCTCGTCGCTGACATCGCTACAAACAATCAAATCCCAAAGAAGTTTCTAGACGCGATTCTCAGTGAGTTGCGCAACGCCGGCTATGTTCACTCCAAGAAAGGCAAAGGCGGCGGCTACATGCTCGCGCGCCCGCCTGCGGAAATCTCGGTTGGCAATCTCGTGCGCACCCTGGATGGGCCCCTTGCGCCGATCCAATGCGCCAGCCGCCGCCTGTATCGCAGGTGCGAAGATTGCGTCGATGAGACGCACTGCGCGGTCCGTCTTGTCATGATGGAGGCTCGGGACGCCATCTCCCGCGTGCTGGACAACACGAGTCTCGACCAGATGCGGGCCCTCGGGGAGGGCGGACTGAAACTCCTCGACGGCGTCTCGTCGGAAGCAGCCGACTCCGCGGCGATGGACATGGCGAAAGCCTGAACCTATAAAGCCCGCGCCGGCCCTTGCGCCGGAGAATTCTCGAAAACAGAGGCCGGCGCGACGCCGGGAAGCGAATGTCGGAAGCGGCTGTGGCGACGGTTCGTCGGGATGCTGAGCAGGGGCAGGCGGTGGCCGCTTTGCGCCGCACAATGGTCGAGCGGCAGCTACGCCCCTTCGACGTCACTGACGTGCCGCTCCTCGAGCGCTTCATGAACGTGCCGCGCGAACTCTTTCTCCCGGAGAGCCAGGCGGACCTGGCCTATTCGGACCTCGCCGTCTCGCTGAAGGGCGCCGGGCGCATGCTTCTGCCGCCGCTGGTTCTCGCCCGTCTGCTGCAGGGCGCCTCCCCTCGCGAGGGCGAAAAGGTTCTCGACATCGGCGGCGGCGGTTATCCGGCCGCGCTTCTGTCCGGCCTCGTCGGCGAGGTGGTTTCACTCGAGAGCGATCCCGAGATCGCCGCACGAGCCAAGGCGGGACTGGCGGCGATCGGCGCCTCCAACGCGCAAGTCGAAACCGGGCCCATGCAGAACGGCTTTCCGGGCGCCGGCCCTTACGACGTCATCTATATTCACGGCGCCGTGGAGGCCGACCTCGAGCCGCTTTTCGCGCAGCTGAAGCCCGAGGGACGCCTCCTCGCGATCGTCACCCCGGAGAATGGAGCGGGGCGGCAGGTCGTTCGTTTCGAGCGCAACGAGGGCAAGCCAGCGGGCAAAGTGTCGCTGCTCAGCGCGAATGCGCCGGTTCTTGAAGGTTTCGCGAAAGCTCCGGCGTTTTCATTCTGAGACATTGTCGCTGTTTCGCCCCAATCGAGTCCCTAGCGTTCGAGTTCCTGGCGTAACCGGGCCGAGCTGTCGCGAATCTGCGAACTGGCCTTTTTGCAGCTTTGGCGTGAGCCGTCGTCGCGCCGGCCTGAATGGAGGAACGTGCTTGAAGAACCGGGCGGCCTCGGCTCGAACGCATGCAGGCCGGTTGGCTTGTGTGCGGGTCGCAGCGCTCGGTCTCGCAATGGCGTCGACGCTTCCCGGCCCGGCGCAGGCTGAAAGCCTCATGTCTGCGCTCGCGCGCGCCTATGCCGGCAATCCCGATCTCAACCAGAGCCGCGCCAGCGTGCGTGCGCGTGACGAGGAAGCGCCCAAAGCCCTCGCGGGCATGCGCCCCAAGGCGAATATCCAGGCCTCCATGGGTCCGCAGTACAGCAATGTGAAGATTCCGGCGGGCCGCAGGCAGCTCGACAACGGCCGCAACTATTCCTACGACGAATATGTCGGTAATCCGCGCGGCGCGACGCTCAATATCCAGCAGAATATTTTCGACGGCGGCGCCACCGCCAACAACGTGCGCCGCGCAGAATCCGGCGTCTTCGCCGCGCGCGCCACCTTGCGCCTCACCGAGCAGGCGATCCTTCAGAACGGCGCCACCGCCTATATGAACGTGCTGCGCGACACGGCGGTGATGAATCTGCGCAAGAACAACATCTCCGTGCTGGAGCAGCAGCTCAAGCAGACGCGCGACCGCTTTCAGGTCGGCGAGGTGACGCGCACCGACGTCGCGCAGGCGGAGGCGTCCGTCGCTCAGGCGCGCTCGGAGCTTTACGCGGCTCAAGCGCAGCTCAAGAACAGCGTCGCGAATTATCGCCAGATCATCGGCGTCGATCCCGCGCGTCTGGAGCCCGGTCGCTCCATCGAGCCGCGCCTGCCCAAGTCGCTCAACGAGGCGATCGCGATCGCCATCGCCGAACATCCGGGCGTGACAGCCGCCATGCATCAGGTCGACGCGGCGGAAATGGCTGTGAAGGTCGCCGAGGCGGCGCTGTCGCCGACGCTTTCGGTCAATGCTCAGGTCTCGAACCAGTACGATTCCTTCCTCGGGTCGCCCGGTTCGCGCCAGTTCTCAGCCGGCGCCTCCGGGCAGCTCAACATCCCGCTCTACCAGGGCGGCGCGGAATACGCCTCGATCCGCCAGGCCAAGGAGCAACTTGGCCAGGCGCGACTCAACGCCGATCTGCAGCGCGACAGCGTGCGCGCCAGCGTGGTGTCGAGCTATAGCCTGCTCGATACGGCGAAGGCGTCGATCATCTCCGGCCAGGCGGCCGTGAAGGCGGCCGAAACTGCGCTAGAGGGCGTGCGCGAGGAGGCCAAGGTCGGACAGCGCACGACGCTCGATGTGCTGAATGCGCAGCAGGCGCTGCTCAACGCCCGCGTCAATCTGGTGATCTCTCAACGCGACCGCGTCGTCGCGTCCTACGCAGCGCTCGGGTCCATTGGCCGACTTTCGGCCGAGGAGATCAATCTCGACGTCGCTCTCTACGATCCTGGCGTCCATTACGAGCAGGTGAAGACCAAATGGTTCGGCACGGACACGCCGGACGGACGCTGAAGAGGAAGGCCGCGTGACATCGCGCTGCGAAAGGTGTGGAATTCCTGTCTGATGAGTTGATTCGCGCCGCTCGCCCGGTCACTCATTATACGAACACCGCGCTGCAATAAGGCGCAGAACATGAAGAACCCACTCCATGAGCGCAGCGAACGCCTCCGCCCCCACGACCTCGCTTCAGGAGGAGATGCGCGCGCACGAACCCTCCATGGAGGAGATTTTGGCCTCCATCCGGCGAATCATCGCCGATGACGACTCGCTTCCCGGCGCGCGGCGAGAGCGCGAGCAACGTCGCGAAGCGCCCGCCGTTGAGCTATCGGCCCCCGTTACACAGGCCGCCTATCCCGCTCCCGCGCTGGAGCCCGTCGCCCTGACTCGCGAAGAAGCGCCCGCGCCGGCGATGTCATGGTCCGAGCCGGCGCCGGTCGCCGACATCCACCAGCTTCGCACCAGCCGCGCGGCGCCCGAACCTGTCGCCATTGTGGAGATCGAGGAAGTCGAGGAAATCGAAGAGGAATATGCGGCCGAGACCGACGAGGCCACCGCCTTCGGCGAGACGGACGAGCCTCTCGATTTCGTGCCCGAAGAAGCCAGCGCCGCACTCGTCTCGCCGGACGCAGCGTCTTCCATAGCCTCGCATTTCCAGGCGCTCGCCGCCAGCATGGTCATCAATGACAGCGGGCTGCTGCACAAATATGCGCAGGAGATGCTGCGTCCGATGCTCAAGCAGTGGCTCGACGACAATCTGCCGGTGATCGTGGAGCGTCTCGTGCGCGCCGAAATCGAGCGCGTCGCCCGCGGCGGGCGTCGCTGATCGGCGCAGGCTTTTTGACGGCCCGTTAACCCTGCCTATAGAAGTCGGGGCTATCCTTCGGGAATGCACCGACTGCGCGTTTTCCTTCGCTCCCTCATCCTGCCGGTCGCGCTTTACTGCGTGGCCGGCGCCGTCGCGACCTATTTCGTCTGGCACGGCGTCAACGGTCAGCGGGGCCTGAAGGCCGGCGAGGAGTATGAGCAGAAGCTCGCCCAGCTTCGTCTCGAGCGCGACATGCTGAAATTCAACCGCATGCAGTGGGAAAGCCGGATCGCGCTGATCAAGGGCGAGAAGATCGACGCCGACGTTCTCGACGAGGAAACCCGCAAGGGGCTTTCCCGCGTCCATAAGAACGAAGTCGTTATCCTGCTGCCCGAGGTCGACAAGCAGAAGCCGTAAATGCGTTGCTAAATCTTCCGGTAGCGCGCGGACAGCGTGGCGGGGCCGTCGGCGCTCACGAGGCGGCGTGCGATCAGGTCTTCAAGATGCGCGAAGACCGTCATCGCCGCCGCGCCGTGAAGCCTTTTATCGACGCTGTCATAGATGCGCGCGACCATTTCCGCGATTGTCTCGTCCCCGGCGTCGAGCCTTTGGAGAATCGCGGCTTCTCGCGCGCGGCGGTGATGCGCCAGCGCCCGTAGATAGCGCCCGGGATCCATGATCGGCTCGCCGTGCCCGGGCCAGTAAATGACGTCGTCGCGCGCCCGCAATCGCTCGATCGAGGCCATATAATCCGTCATGGAGCCATCGGGCGGAGCAATCACCGTCGTCGACCAGCCCATGACATGGTCGCCCGTGAAGAGCGCTTTCTCCTCCAGCAGCGAGAAGCAGAGATGATTGGCCGTATGGCCAGGCGTCTCCAGCGCCTCGATCGTCGCGCCGCCAAGGTTGATCCTCTCGCCCTCCTTCAACACGACATCCGGCTCATGGAGGGTGTCATGCGAGGCGTCGAGGCCAGGGCCGGTAACGAGAATGTCTGCCGGCGCAGCATAGGGCGCGCAGCCGGCGACGACTGCGTCGGTCGCCTCCTTCAATGCGCGGGAGGCCGGCGAATGGTCGCGATGCGTATGGGTCACGAGCACATAGCGCAGGCGCTCGCCGTGGATCGCCGCGAGCATCGCCGCAAGATGGCGCGGGTCCGCGGGGCCTGGGTCGACGATGGCGACGTCGCCTTCGCCGACCATATAAGTGCAGGTGCCTGTGTAAGTGAAGGGTCCGGCGTTGGGGGCAAGGATGCGGCGCACGAGCGGAGAAACGCGCTGCGCCCCTTGCACGGCATGTTCGTCTGGCGCAGCCATTCCAAATCCTTCCCAGCCTGTCGGTGGAGGAAGATAGAAGGTTCGCCGGGCCGTATCAAAAAGGGGCGCGCGTCATGCGGCGCGCTCCCGCTTTGGTCACATGGGGAAGAGGGCGTTCTGGCGGCTCAACTGGGATTCCAGCACATAGCCGACCTTTCCGGCGTGGTTGACCTGACACCAGCGCGTCTCGCCCCAGCCATAGACGCAGGCGCCCTGATTGACGGTTGTGTTCTCGGGGATCTTGCCGAGGACGCGATAGCTCGGACCCGGGCCCTTGTAGAGGTTGACGTCGTCGTTCGTCGTGACCGGGGCGACCTCGACGTTGTTCCCGACTCCTGCGAGCACGCCAGCGTCCACGTAGCCATCCACGGCGCCCGCCTGAACGTGACACCAGTCGCGCTTCCAGCCGCCGCCGCAGTCGACAACCGTCACATCCGTCCCCGCTGGAAGTGTGGCGATGACCGGCCATTTCTTGCTGGGGCCGGAGCGGACGGTCGCGGGGCTTGTCACCGGCGCCGCGAGAGCCGCGCCCGCGGTGAAGGCGGCGGCGGCGGCCGCGAGGCGGAGAAGCTTGGTTTTCATTCTATTACTCCCTTTGGAAATGTTTTTGGCATTGGCTAAGTCGCCACTGGATAATGATTTTGCTCTGTTTTAGTTCCACGCTGGCTCGTCAGTGGAAATTCCGCGCCTTCGGCACGGCGGCGCCTTTTTGACGCTCCAGCAGGCGCAGATCGGCCGACAAATCTTCGACGCGCTTGGCGACGACATGGATGACGCCCGCTTCCTTCTGCAGGCGCCCCGTCACCGCGACATATCGCGCGCCGATGATCTCCGCGCGCTGGCGCTCCAGCAGCTTCGGCCAGACGATGATGTTGGCCTGGCCGGTCTCGTCCTCGATGGTCATGAAGACGACGCCCTTGGCCGTGCCGGGGCGCTGGCGCAGCAGCACGATGCCCGCGACCGTCAGGCGCCGGCCGCTTCCGTCAGGGAAGCGCGACAGCGCCTCGCAGGGCAGGGCGCCGCGCGCGTCCAGCCGCTGGCGCAGGAAGGCGACGGGGTGGCCTTTGAGCGAGAGGGAGAGGAAGCGGTAGTCCTCGACGATTTCCTCGCCCGGCGGCATGGGCGGCAGATGCGCGTCGGGCTCCAGCGGCGCGAAGGCGAGATCGCGCAGGAGGGGGAGATCGTCCTTGTCGCCGGCGCGATTGAGCCCCGCCGCCGCCCAGAGCGCGTCACGACGCGAGAGGCCAAGAGAGGCGAATGCGTCGGCCTCGGCGAGCCTTTGGATTATCGCGGGCGAGAGTTCCGCCCGCAGCCAGACATCGCGCACGGAATCATAGCCCTTGCCGCGGCGGGCGACTAGGCGGCGCATGTCTGCCTCCGCCACGCCCTTGATCTGCCGAAAGCCGAGACGGATTGCGCGGTCGCCGAGAATGTCGCCGGCCATCCCGGCGTGAGCCGGATGGAGGGGCAAGACGCCTTCACTTCCCCCTCCCGCGTCATGGCCGGGCTTGTCCCGGCCATCCACGCCAGGACGTTTCACATCGCTTGGATTGGGTTGGCGCGCTTGCCGTTGCCTCCCATCCGCCTCATCGCCGCCCGGCGTGGATGGCCGGCACGAGGCCGGCCATGACGCTGGAGAAGCGGCGGTTCGTAATTCCAACGTGCAGTCCCAATCCGACGCGTTGACGTCCGCCTCGCGCGTCTCGATCCCGTGCTCCTTGGCGTCGCGCACGATCTGCGATGGGGCGTAGAAGCCCATGGGCTGCGAATTCAGTAGCGCGCAGGCGAAGACGTCCGGGTAGCGGCACTTCATCCAGGCGGAGGCGTAGACGAGCAGCGCGAAGGAGGCGGCATGGCTTTCCGGAAAGCCATAGGTGCCGAAGCCCTCGATCTGGCTGAAGCAGCGCTCGGCGAATTCGCGCGCATAGCCCTTGCGCGTCATGCCGTTGATCATCTTGTCGCGGAAGCCGCCGATGAGGCCCGCGCGTTTGAAGGTCGCCATGGCGCGGCGCAACTGGTCCGCTTCCGCCGGCGTGAAGCCGGCGGCGACGATGGCGATGCGCATCGCCTGCTCCTGAAAGAGCGGCACGCCGTATGTCTTGCCGAGCACCTGCTCCAACTCTTTCGAGGGATAGGAGACCGGCTCCTTGCCGGTGCGGCGGCGCAAGTATGGATGCACCATGTCGCCCTGAATGGGGCCGGGACGCACGATCGCGACCTCGATGACGAGATCGTAGAAGCAAGCGGGTTTGAGCCGCGGCAGCATGGACATTTGCGCGCGGCTTTCGATCTGGAAGACGCCGACAGTGTCGGCGCGCGAGATCATGGCGTAGACGCGCGGGTCTTCGGCCGGGATCGAGGAGAGGCGATGCGCGATCCCGTAATGCTGCGCGAGCAGGTCGAGCCCCTTGCGCAGGCAGGTGAGCATGCCGAGCGCGAGCACGTCGATCTTCAAGAGGCCCAAAGCGTCAAGATCGTCCTTGTCCCATTCGATCGTGGTGCGCCCCTCCATCGCGGCGGGGAGAACCGGCACAACCTCGTCGAGACGGTCGCGCGTGATGACGAAGCCGCCGGAATGCTGCGTGAGATGGCGCGGAAAGCCCTCGATTTCCTCCGCGAGCGCGAGCGCCTTGGCGAAGCGCGGCTCGGTGGCGTCGAGGCCGAGCCGCGCAATGTCCTCGCCGCGCGTCGCGCGCTCGCTGCCGCGTCCGAAGGCGGCCGACGACAGGCGGCCGACGAGATCGTTCGAAAGCCCGAAAGACTTGCCGATCTCGCGAATGGCGCTCTTGCCGCGATAGGTCGTCACGGCTGACGCGAGCCCGGCGCGCTCGCGGCCGAAGCGGGCGTAGATATATTGGATGACCTCCTCGCGCCGCTCATGCTCGAAGTCGACGTCGATGTCGGGCGGCTCGTTACGGGCGGCGGAGATGAAACGCTCGAAGAGAAGATCGTGCTTCGTGGGATCGACTTCCGTAACGCCGAGACAAAAACAGATAACGGAATTGGCCGCTGATCCGCGTCCCTGCGCAAGGATCCCTTGTTCTCGCGCATAGCGCACGATGTCGTGGACGGTGAGGAAATAGGCGGCGTATTTCAGCTCGGCGACAAGCTTCAGCTCATGTTCGAGCAGCCCCGTCACATGATCGGGCACGCCCTGCGGATAGCGCGTCTTCGCGCCCTCATGGGAGAGGGCGGCGAGCGCGTCCTGTTCGCTGGCGAAGCCCTCGCGCAATTCGCTCGGATATTCGTAGGCGAGATCGGTGAGGCGGAAGTCGAGCGCGTCGAGAAAGCGTGCGCTTTCCTCCACCGCCTCCGGCGCGTCGCGAAAGAGGCGGGCCATTTCCTCGGCGCTTTTCAAATGCCGCTCCGCGTTTGCGGCCAGCAGAAAGCCCGCTTCGTTCAGCGTGGTCTTCTCGCGGATGCAGGTCAGCGCGTCGGCGAGGGGGCGGCGCGCGGCGGCGTGCATATGCGCGTCGTTGACGGCGACGAGCGGCAGGCCGAGTTCCTGCGCCAGCGCGATGCGGCCAAGCAGCCGCGCCCGCGGACGCGGGCCGTAAAGGGCAGTCGCCGCGAACCAGATGCGGCCGCGTGCGGCTTCCAACAGAGCGGAGGGCGGCGCGCCATTCTCCATGAGGATGAGATGCTGGCCCTCGGCAAACTCCAGAAGGTCCGCGAAAAAAAGCGCGCAGTCGCCTTTCTGCGTCCGCAGATTGCCGCGCGACAGGAGCCGGCACAGGCGCCCGTAGGCGGCGCGGTCTTGCGGGTAGCAAAGGATGTCGGGCGTCTCGTCGCGAAACACGAGACGCGCCCCGACAGCCAGCTTGAAATCGCCGACGCTTTCCTTGTGCGCGCGCAGATAGGAGTAAGCGCGCACCACGCCCGCCAGCGAATTGCGATCGGCGATCCCGATGCCGCAATGCCCAAGCGTCACCGCCGTCGCCGCCATCTCTTCAGGATGCGAGGCGCCGCGCAGGAAGGAAAAATTGGTGGTCGTCGCAAGTTCTGCGTAGCGTGGCGGCATTGGAGAACCGGAGTTTGTTCCCCAATTGTTCTAAATTTCTCCGGGACGTCAAGCGGGGCCGCCGCATACATAAAAGGAAACGCCGGCGCATCTGCATGCGCCGGCGTCGAAGAATCTAAAGTTTTTGGGCTACTGAGCCGCGGGCTCTTCGGCCGGCGCTTCTGCGGCAGGAGCCGCCTTGGGCTTGGGCTTCGGCTTGGGTTTGGGCTTCGGCTTGGGCTTGGGAGCCACCTTCTTTTCGGGAGCGGGAGCGGGCTCGGCCGCAGGCTCCGGCGCAGCCGCCGGTGCAGGCTCTGCGGCGGGCGCAGCTTCCGGGGCAGGCATCGCTGGCAAGGGCGGGGTCTCGGCGGCGGCGGGCGCAGCAGGCGCTTCCGTCGGCGCAGCTTCGGCGGCGGGCGCCGCATCTGCAGGGGGCGTCTCGGCCGGCGGCGCGGCCGCGGCGTCGGGTTCCTTCGGCGCTTCCGGTTCGGCGGCCGGCGTCTCGGCCGGGGCTTCGGCCTTGGGGGCCATGAGCTTGCTGATGGCGGACCTCAGGGAGGCGACGCCTTCGCTCGGCGCCGCGTAGACGCCGAGGCCGAAGCCGATTGCGCCTGCGACGAGAGCCGTCACAATGGTCGATAATACACGCGCCATTCTATGCGTTCCTCCAGAAGAACATTGTTGCGCTGTTACTCGGGCCGTTTTCAGGTTGCTCGCGACTAAATGCAAATCGTAGCAATTCTGAGACACTCAAACTCATGAAACGCGTTCGCTTTGTATCCCGTGCAATCGTGCAAGCGCAAGCGGGGTCGTTACAATCGCGCGGCTTTGTCTGTTTCGGCGTCAGCGCGGCGCCAGGGCCATCTGCCTTCGATCTCGACTTCTAAAGAGAAGCTGAGGAAGGTGCGGATCATGACGATCAGCCCGAGAACGGCGAGGTTTTCCAGAGAGGGCGTCACCGCCACCGTGCCGATGATGTCAGCCGCGACCAGCAGTTCCAGCCCAAGCAGAATGCCGCGACCAAGATTGGCGCGGTAGCGACGAAGCGCGCCTTGCCAATCCCGAGAGAGCGCGCCGCTCCCCAGGAAGACGAGAGTTGCGACCGCCGCCGCCACCACTATGACCAGCACGCCCGCGACCTCGATCGTCATCGAAACCTGCTGCAGACGCAGATTGACCGCAGCGCGGCTCGGCAATTCGGACAAGGCTGCGATGTCCATAGCGTTCCTTTGACGTGAAGCCAGACTCGCGCGAAACTACGCGCCTGGAGGAAGATGATGAAGTATAAGAAGATTATCGCGCTCGCCGCCGCCGTCTCCATGCTGGCTGCAGTTCCCGCGATGGCGCAAAGCGCAGCGCAGGTCGCAGAGATGGAGAAACGCTTCGCGGCTGCGGACAAGGACGGGGACGGCAAGCTGACGCCGCAGGAAGCGCAAGCCGGAATGCCGCGCGTGTCGAAAAATTTCAGCAAGATCGACGCTGGCGGAAAAGGCTTCGTCACCGTCGACGACATCAAGGCCGCGATGGCGAAGATGTAAAGTCGGCG
>PERY01000031.1 GCA_002929055.1 Methylocystis sp.
CCAGGCGCTAGTCGACGCCTATCTCGCCCGCCGCGCTCTGGATTATCTCGTCGGCTTCACCCTCTCGCCGGTGCTGTGGCGCAAGCTGCCCGGCGCGCGCTCGGCCGGCCGCGTTCAGTCGGTGGCGCTGCGCCTCGTCTGCGACCGCGAGCTGGAGATCGAAAAATTCGTTCCCCGGGAATATTGGTCGCTCGTCGCGCATCTGAAGACGAAGGGCGGCGACCCCTTCACCGCGCGTCTCGTCGGCGCCGATGGCAGGAAAATCACCCGCCTGGACATCGGCAAGGGCGACGAGGCCGAAGACTTCAGGAAGTCCCTCGACGCCGCGAGCTTCACCGTGCGCTCGGTCGAGGCGAAGCCGGTCAAGCGCCACCCCTACGCGCCCTTCACAACTTCGACCCTCCAGCAGGAGGCCTCGCGCAAGCTGGGCCTCGCCCCCGCCATCACCATGCGCATCGCGCAGCGCCTCTATGAGGGCGTCGACATCGGCGGCGAGACCGCAGGCCTCATTACTTATATGCGAACCGACGGCGTCGACATGGCGCCCGAGGCCGTCGCCAGCGTGCGCCGGGTGATCGGCAAGGAATATGGCGACCGCTTTGTGCCGGGCGTGCCGCGCAAATACACCGCCAAGGCCAAGAATGCGCAGGAGGCCCATGAGGCCATCCGCCCGACGGACGCCGCGCGCCTGCCCAAGCAGATGGCGAAATATCTCGAGCCCGAACAGGCCCGGCTCTACGAGCTTATCTGGACCCGCACCATCGCCAGCCAGATGGAGTCGGCCGAGCTCGAGCGCACCACCGTCGAGATCGACGCGCGCGCAGGGGCCCGTCATCTGGAGCTGCGCGCCACGGGCCAGGTCGTGCGCTTTTCAGGCTTCCTCGAACTCTACCAGGAAGGCCGCGACGACGGCGAGGACGAAGATGGCGGCCGCCTGCCCCCGATGAAAGAGGGCGAGCCCTGCGCCCGCGAGAAGATCGATTCCACGCAGCACTTCACCGAGCCGCCGCCGCGCTTCACCGAGGCGACGCTGGTCAAGCGCATGGAGGAGCTCGGCATCGGCCGCCCCTCCACCTACGCCTCGACGCTCGGCACGCTGCGCGACCGCGACTATGTGAAGCTCGACAAGAAGCGGCTCGTGCCCGAGGACAAGGGCCGCCTCGTCGTCGCCTTTCTGGAGAGCTTCTTCTCCCGCTACGTCGAATTCGACTTCACCGCGGATCTCGAGGAGAAACTCGATCTCGTCTCCAACAACGAGATCGACTGGAAGCAGGTGCTCCGGGACTTCTGGAAGGATTTCTCGGCGGCGGTGAACGAGACAAAGGAGCTGCGCACGACGCAGGTGCTCGACAGTCTCAACGACCTGCTCGGCCCCCATATCTTCCCTGCGAAGGAAGACGGCTCCGACCCGCGCCTCTGCCCCTCCTGCAACAGCGGACAGCTGTCGCTCAAGGTAGGAAAATTCGGCGCCTTCATCGGCTGCTCGAACTATCCCGAATGCCGCTTCACACGCACGCTCTCTCCGCCCACGGGCGACGCAGCCGACAATGCGCGCCCCGGCGTGAAGGTTCTGGGCATGAATCCTGAAACCGGCGCCGAGGTAACGCTGCGCGACGGCCGTTTTGGCGCCTATGTGCAGGAGGGCGAGCAGGAGGAGGGCGGCGAGAAGCCCAAGCGCGCCTCCCTGCCCAAGAACATCAAGGCCGACGAACTCACGCTTCAGCAGGCTCTTGCCCTGCTCTCGCTGCCGCGCGAAGTCGCGAAACATCCCACCAGCGGCGAGCCCATCCTCGCCAATATCGGCCGCTACGGGCCCTATGTGCAGCACGGCAAGACCTACGCCAATGTCGGGCGCGACGACGATGTGCTGACGATCGGCGCCAATCGCGCGATCGATCTCATCGTGCAGAAGGAATCCGGCGCAGGCGGCTCGCGATTTGGACGCAGCTCGGAGCCCGGCCGCACGCTTGGCGACCATCCGGACGGCGGCGCGGTGAGCGTGAAGGCCGGCCGCTTTGGCCCCTATGTGAACTGGAACAAGGTCAACGCCACGCTGCCCAAGGGAACCGACCCTGCGGGCCTCACGCTGGAGCAGGCGCTGGAGCTGATCGCCGCCAAGGCCGCTGGCGGCGGCGGCTCGGCGGGCGGGCGGGCGCTTGGCGAACATCCCGAGGGCGGGACCATCACCGTGCGCGCGGGACGCTTCGGCCCTTACGTCAATCTCGGCAAGATCAACGCCACGCTGCCCAAGAGCATGTCCGCCGAGGATGTGACGCTCGAAGACGCGATCAGGCTCATCGACGACAAGGGCGGCCCGCCCAAGAAGAAGGCCCCGGCCAAAAAGGCGCCCGCCAAAAAAGCGCCTGCAAAGGCGAAGAAGGCCATCGAAGACAGCGACGAGACGCCTTTCGACGACGCCAAGCCGGTAAAGAAAGCGGCCGCAGCCAAGAAGGCGCCCGCGAAAAAGGCTCCTGCGAAAAAGGCGGCGCCAAAAAAAGCCGCAGCGCAATAAGAAACGCCCCCGGGAGACTGACCCCCGGGGGCGTTCGCATCGTTTTCCGAGCTGGGTTGCTTACTGCGAGAGGCGCAGGCTGCCCAGACCGATGCCGATCTGCGAGAAGATCAGGTTCAACTGCGAGGCGTTCTCGGCCTTGTAGTAATGGTCCACATTCGTCGCGCAGTTCTGCAGCAGCTCGAGGCCCTTGGCGTCTATCTGGTCGTCGGGAGTCGAGAAGCCGATGGTGAAAATCTCGACGCCTTTCGCCTTGGCGCTCGTGCAGGTCTGCAAGGCCAGATCATCGACCGCATCGCGGGCCGTACTCTGGAAGTTGGTGGAATTGTTCGGCGCGGCGGCGGCGAGCAGGGTTTGGTAATTGACGCCGTCCCCCTTGATTCCGTTAGGAAGAGCCACGTTCGCGGCGCCGTTGAAGCTGTAATAGCCCGGAGCCTGGAAGTCCGAGCCGCCGACCGTGCGTCGGCGGGATGTCCAGACGTTCGCGCCGTCCGTCATCACGATCATGATCTTGCGCACTTTATCGGAATTGTAAGCCGTGCCGTCCGAGAAGGGAGCGTTCGGCGAAATTGTGCGCAATCCCCAAAGGATGCCTTCGTGAACGTTGGTGTTGCCACCCTCGACCAGCGCGCCAATCATGGTGTTGATTGTCGGCTTGCTCGCAGAGAGCCGCAGCACCGTCTGGCTGGCGTTTCCGCTGCAATATCCGTCTGGTCCCATCGTGTCCGTATCGATCGGCGCGCTTGTCGAAATGTTGTATTTGCACACCTTCGTCAGGCGATCCCACTGCGAATTCGCGCCGGAGCATCCACTGCCGGGATTGTCGTTGGTGAGATAGCTGTTGTTGTAATCGAAGCTGTTCCAGGTGCTGTTCGTGCCGACGTAGGCTCCGGTGGACGTGCTGTAGTATCCGTCCGGCTCGTCCGGCGAGAGATAAGGCACCAGGAGCGTGTTCGGATCGCTCGACGTCGGCGGCGTGTCGTCGACGTTCATGGGATAGGGCTGCGACTCGAAGCAGCCATTCCAGTCCCAGGACGAGCGCCTCGCCCTGAGTTTGTCGAAAATGTCGAACCTGTTGGTGAAGCCGGCGGCGGTCGCAGCCGCCTTGCCGCCGAGGGCGCGCCAATGAATCGACGAATTGCCAGCAGTGTCGACCCATGCGCGGGTCCGATTGGCCTGGATGGAGGGGTCGACGGCCCTGACGGTCGCGTTGAATGGCGTCACCGAAATCTTCATTTTGCCCGGGTCCACCGCCTTGGAGAACATGGTGTCGACGAAGCTTGTAGCGGCGGTGCGCAGCGCCTGCATCTTCGAAACGCCGCCCGCGCTGGAAGACATGGAGCCCGAGTTGTCGAGCACCAGCGAGATCTCATACTGGGCTTGGGGATCGACGCCGCCCGCGAGACTGGCGCAAGTGGTGACGCTCGGGGTCAGGTTCGCGATCTGGGCGATCTGCATGAAGGCGTTCTTGATCGTCATCTGCGAAGTGGTGCAGAGCGTCCGCTTGTCGGGGGTGATCGTCACATCGGTCACCGTCGCGCTCGCCAGCTTCGGCTGGGACCGCAGAATGACCTGCGCCTGCTTCTTCGCGTCGTCGAGCGTCGTGTCGTTGGTCATCTTCGAGGCGACGGCCAGCGAGGCGGCGTCCGTTCCCTGCTGCAAGGCGGCGCGGGTGATGGTGAGGCGCGTGTAGTCCGTCGCTGCGCCCAACATGAACATGACCGGGATGAAGCTCAACCCGAACATCATGATGGTGTTGCCGCCCTCATCCGAAATGAATTCGGCTTTTCTGAATTTGCGCGCCTGCTTGCTAGACATGGTGTCCCCCAACAATTCACTCAATGCTCCCAAACTTTCCTGGGAGCCGTGCCGAATTGAGGTGAATTTGAGGGATAGTCCCTTTCAAATCCTCGCCAACGGATCGGCGGAATCCGGTTAACGGAGGTAAACCTTAACTCCTCGTAGCCAAATCCTCTCACCAAATGGCCAGGACGCTGTCCCGGCGCGCAAAAGCCGAGCCTTGATCGAAAGTATGGCTGCAACCCTTCCCCGCCAGCCGATAGCGCGCCAACCACGGACGCAATACAGTGTAACCATAGTGACCCACCGCCGGCGGAAAGTTTGAAAAATTGGCGACGAAGAAGACGGCTCAGCAACCATCGCGCGAGGACATCCTTGCTTTTCTGGCCAGGGAAAGAGAAGCCGGCGGCGCGCGCAAGATCGGCATTCGGGAAATCGCCCGCGCCTTCGGCCTGAAGGGCGAGGATCGCGTCGCCCTGAAGCGCACATTGGCGACTCTCGCCGACGAGGGCGCAATCAAAAAGCGCGGCAAGCGCGTCGACCAGAAGGGCGTCCTGCCGCCCGTGACGCTCGTTGACATCTCCGCGCGCGACCGCGACGGCGAACTGATCGCGACGCCGGTGGAATGGGACGAGGACGAACTCGGCCCCGCCCCGCGCATTCTCATCCGCTCCGGACGCGGCGCCAAATTCGGCAAGAAGCTCTCCGGCGAACCCGTGGCCGGCCTTGGCGACCGCGCGCTCGTGCGGGCCGAGCCCGACCATGACGCCGGCGAAGGCGAGCCGCCCTATGTCGGCCGCGTGATCAAGCTGCTCTCGCGCGCGCGCAACCACGTGCTCGGCGTGTTGCGGATCGAAGCGAATGGCGCAGGCCGCATCTCGCCCATCGACAAAAAGCAGGCCGGGCGCGAGCTGCTTGTCGCCGCGGAGGACATTGGCGAAAGCCGGGACGGCGATCTCGTCTCGGTCGATCTCGTGGGCAAGACCCGCTTCGGCGCGCCGCGCGCCCGCGTGCGCGAGACGCTGGGTTCGGTGACGAGCGAAAAAGCCGTCAGCCTCATCGCGCTGCGCGCACATGACATTCCCGACGTCTTCCGGCCCGAGGCGATCGCGGACGCCGAGCGCGCGAAACCCGCGACGCTGCATGGCCGCGAGGACTGGCGCGCGCTGGCGCTCGTCACCATCGACCCGCCCGACGCCAAGGACCATGACGACGCCGTGCACGCCGCGCCGGACGACGCGCAAGACAATGAAGGCGGCTTCGTTCTCACCGTCGCCATCGCGGACGTCGCGCATTATGTGACGCCCCGTTCGCCGCTCGACAAGGACGCTCTGGAGCGCGGCAACTCGGTCTATTTCCCCGACCGCGTCGTGCCGATGCTGCCCGAGCGCATCTCCAACGATCTGTGCTCGTTGCGCGAAAACGAGGACCGCCCTGCGCTGGCCGTCCGCATGCGCGTGACGGGCAAGGGCAAGAAAATCGGCCACAGCTTCCATCGCGTGATGATGCGCTCGCGCGCGAAACTGTCGTATCAGCAGGCGCAGGCCGCGATCGACGGCCGGCCGGATGAAAAGACAAAGCCGCTGCTCGACGACGTGCTGCGCCCGCTCTATGCGGCGCATGAGGCGTTGCGACATGCGCGCGATCTGCGCGGGCCGCTCGATCTCGATCTGCCAGAGCGCAAGATCATGCTGAAGGAGGACGGCTCCTTCGACCGCGTCGTCATTCCGCCGCGCCTGGACGCGCATCGCCTCATCGAGGAATCCATGATCCTCGCCAATGTCGCCGCCGCCGAGACGCTGGAGGAGAACCGCCAGCAGCTCATCTATCGCGCGCATGACGAGCCCTCGAAAGAGAAGGTGACGGCGCTCTCGGAGTTCCTTGGCACCATCGGCGTCAAGCTCGCCAAGGGCCAGGTGCTCAAGCCCGCGAACTTCAACGTCATCCTCGAGCGCGTGAAGGGGCTGGAGCACGAGAACATCGTCAATGAGATCATTCTGCGCACACAGGCGCAGGCGGAATACACGCATGAGAATTACGGCCACTTCGGTCTGAATTTGCGCCGCTATGCGCATTTCACGTCACCCATCCGCCGCTACGCCGATCTCATCGTGCATCGCGCGCTCATCCGCGCCTTGAAGCTGGGCGAAGGCGCCCTGTCCGAAATGCCGGCGGCGGAACTCGCCGAGATCGCCGCGCGCATCTCCGCCGCCGAACGCCGCGCCATGGCGGCCGAACGCGAGACGGTGGATCGCCTCATCGCGCATCACCTCGCCGACCAGATCGGCGCGCGTTTCGGGGCGCGCATTTCGGGCGTCACGAGGTCCGGGCTGTTCGTGAAGCTGATCGAGACTGGCGCCGACGGCTTCGTGCCAGCAGCCACTTTGGGCCGGGAATATTATTCCTACGACGAGGCGAGCCATTCGCTCACCTCGCGCTCGGGCATGAGCTACCGCCTCGCGGACATTATAGAAGTACGTCTGGTCGAGGCCGCGCCCATCGCCGGGGCGCTGAGATTCGAGGTCGTGGGCGGCGGGGAGAGGCGCGCGCCGCCGAGGAACCCGAAGCCATTCAAGCCGGGACCGCGCGGCGGGCGCGGGAAAAGGTGAACGGGCTTTTCTGGCGGCGGTTCGTCGCCTGCGTCGTCGTCATCGCGACAGGCCTCGCCCTGCGGCGCTGGTCCCTCGAACACGGGGCGCCCTTCTTCGTCTGGAAATACGGCGGCTCCCTGCTTTGGGGCGCGATGGTGTTTTTCATCGCCGCCCTGCTCCTCCCGCGGTTGCCCCGGGGGAGAATCGCCGCCGTTGCGGCCGCGATCGCCGTCGCCGTCGAATTTTCGCGCCTCTATCACACGCCCTGGCTCGACGACTTCCGCGTCACCACGGCGGGCGCGCTGCTGCTGGGCCGGCATTTTTCGCTCTGGAACGTCGCAGCTTACCTTGCCGGCGTCGGCTTCGGCGCCGCTCTCGACGCGCTTTTGGAGCGCCGCGGACCGACGAAGCCCCTCCAGCCTTGACATCCCGCCCGCCGCACGTATGTTGCGCGCAAATTCGTCGCCCGCCGCGTCGCTAGCGGCGGGGACGATTTTCTTTTCTCAATCGAACTGGAACGAGTGCGATGGCCAAATCCGCCATGATCAAAATCAAGCTCCTGTCCACGGCGGATACGGGCTTCTTCTACGTCACCAAGAAGAACGCGCGCACCAAGACAGAGAAGCTCGTCTTCAAGAAATACGATCCCGTCGTGCGCAAGCACGTCGAGTTCAAGGAAACGAAGATCAAGTGAGCGCAAGCGCCCGGCCGCGAGACGCGCGACCGGGTTGGATCCTCGCCGCGCGAAAGATCAGCGCTCCGCACTTGCGGGGCGCATTTTTATTTGGGGGAGGGGCTGTCTCACGCCGCCTTGTCGAAGGCGGCCGACTGACGATGGCTTCAAGGAGGCCACTCCAACCATCGCCAGCCGGCCAACCCCACGGACCCAGGAGATGCGGCGGACCTGAGCACTCCGTAGGGTATTCGAAGTTTTGCCATTACGCATCAAACACTTAAACACGCCGCTCGCCCTTTTTTCAAGGCTCTTCGGCGCCGCCGGATGCGCAACTCGTTCGGCGCCCATCACGTTACTCCCGCTGCACAAAATTGCAACTATCTGATATGTTTTTTCACAGCGTCGTCACAGTGTGGCGATTGGCCGGGAAAGCACGCGACGAGCAGGCGTTTTTCCGCTAAACAAAGCCAAAAATACGCGTCCGCCGATGGGCGCCTGCTTCGGAGGAAATAATGATCAGTCGAAATGTGCGCCTGTTTATTGGGCTCGCGGCCGCTTGCACGCTCGCCGGATGCGGCGACCACCTGCCCGGCGACGCGACGGGCGCGAAGGTTCTGCGCAACATCCTCGAAAAGAATGGCGTCACCGCCCAGATCGTCTCCTTCAAGAAGGTCAACGCCCGCGAGGTGAAGCGCGAAAAGATAGAGGCCTTCGAACTTCTGTACGAAGCGGAAATCCAGTTTCCCGAGGGCTTCGAGGCCAAGTGCCGCGAGGAGAAGGAGCGCGGAAAATGCGCCTTCCTCGGCATCGACGAGGACCGCACCTTCGCCAAGAGCGAAGTCCACACCAGCGAAGGCACGCTGCACTTCGTGAAGACCGAAAAGGGCTGGATGGCCGAGGACAACAACACCTACTGAGACAAAAGGCGCGTCTATGGCGCCCGACGCGCCGATCATATTGATACCGGCGAGACTCGGCTCGACCCGCCTGCCCGGAAAGGCGCTCGCCGACATCGGCGGGCGGCCGATGGTCGTTCATGTCTGGGCGCGCGCGGTCGCGGCGGGGATCGGCCCCGTCGCAGTCGCGACAGACGCGGCTGACATCGCCGAGGCCGTGCGGGCGGCCGGTGGCGTCGCTGTCATGACTGCCGGCGCCCACGCCTGCGGCAGCGACCGCATTGGCGAGGCGCTGGCTGCGCTCGACCCGCAAGGCCGGCACGACGCCGTCGTCAATCTTCAGGGCGACAATCCCTTCCTGCCGGAAGGCGCGCTCGCCGCGGCGCTTGGCCTTCTACGCGACCCCGACGTCGACATCGGGACGCTGTCGACGCGCGCGAGCGAAGAAGAGGCCGAAGACGCCAACGCCGTGAAACTCGTGGGAACCGGGATCGCCGAACGACGGCTGCGCGCGCTCTATTTCACCCGCGCCCGCGCTCCCTCTGGCGAGGGGCCGCTCCACAAGCATATCGGCGTCTACGCCTTCCGCCGCGCCGCGCTCGTGCGGTTCAACGCCCTGCCGCCGTCGCCGCTCGAGCTTCGCGAACGGCTGGAGCAGTTGCGCGCGCTGGAGGCCGGAATGCGCATAGACGCGGCCATGCTGGACAAAGGGAGCCCATCGGTAGATACGGAGCGCGACCTGGCCGCGCTGCGCGCCGCCCGCAAGGCTTAGGAAAAACAGTGACCCATTGCATCGCCTATCAGGGAGAGCCCGGCGCGAACTCGGATATCGCCTGCCGTGACGCCTATCCCGATCTGACGCCCCTGCCCTGCGCGAGCTTCGAGGACGCCTTCGCCGCGGTGACGGAAGGCCGCGCCCTGCTCGGCATGATCCCGATCGAGAACTCGATCGCCGGCCGCGTCGCGGACATCCATCATTTCCTCCCGCATTCGGGGCTGCATATCGTCGGCGAATATTTCCTGCCCATCCACTTCCATCTTATGGCGCCCAGGGGAGCGACGCGCGACGGGCTGCGCTCGGTCTACAGCCATGTGCATGCGCTGGGACAGTGCCGGCGCGTCATCCGCGACCTGGGGCTCGCGGCGCATACGGCCGGCGACACGGCGGGCGCCGCCCGCGAAGTCTCCGAGTGGAACGATCCGGCCAAGGCGGCGCTCGCGCCCCTGCTCGCGGCGGAGATTTATGGGCTCGACGTGCTGGCGGAAAATGTCGAGGACGCGGCGCACAACACCACGCGCTTCGTCGTGCTGTCCAGGACCAGCCAATGGGCGGCGGTGGACAGCGGACCGACAATGACGACCTTCATCTTCCGCGTGCGCAACGTGCCGGCGGCGCTCTACAAGTCGCTCGGCGGCTTTGCGACCAACGGCGTCAACATGACTAAGCTCGAGAGCTACATGGTCGATGGCGAATTCGCCGCGACGCGCTTCCTCGTCGACGTCGACGGCCATCCGGAGCAGCCGGCGCTGGCGCGGGCGCTGGAGGAGTTGAACTTCTTCTCCAAGGAAGTGGAGATACTCGGCGTCTATCCCTCCGCGGAATTCCGGATGACGAATATCCGCGGCTTCGACTGAAGCCGTTCGTCAGCCCGGTTGCCGCAGCGCAGCGCGGCCAAGGGATTGACAGCGCAGGGCAACCGTTCTTTCTTTGCGCGCCCTCTAAGCGTGGTCAGGAGGTCGCCGCCCGGCGACGGCTCCACCAGCGACCCTCGCAGCCTCCCGAACCGGAAGCCGCGCCAGCCAGGACGGCCAAAAAAATTTCTCGGGACGTTGCGCGAGAGCGAGGAGGAAGCATGTCGGCCGCCTATGATCCCAACAACATCTTCGGCAAGATCCTTCGCGGCGAAATCCCCGCGCACAAGGTCTACGAGGACGACCTTGCGCTCGCCTTCATGGACATCATGCCGCGCGCCGAAGGCCATGTGCTGGTGATCCCGAAGGAAGGCGCGCGCAACCTGCTGGATGTTTCTCCCTCGACGCTCGCCGAACTGATCAAGCGCGTGCAGCATGTCGCCAAGGCGCTGGAGAAGGCGTTCGAAGCGGACGGTCTGACGCTGCATCAGTTCAACGAGAGCGCCGGCGGGCAGGTGATCTATCACCTGCACTTCCACCTTCTGCCGCGCTGGGAGGGCGTGTCGCTGCGTCCGCCGGGAACGATGGCGGACAATGAAAAGCTCGCAGAGCAATCCGCCAGGATCAGGGCCGCGATGCCGCCCTACGCGGGGTGAGCGCGGACTTGCGCGCTCCACCTGGCTTTTGGATTTAGGGAAAAGGCGGGAGCCCTATTCCTCGCCGACTTTCGCGGGACGCAGCGTCACCGGACGGAGAAGGAAAGACGGCACGTGGTCGCCGAGCCCGATGACGGGCGGACCATCGTCCTCGTGATGGCGGCGCGGGCGGCGCTCGCGGTGGTCGTCCGATGCGACGGTGCGGCTGCGGGCGAGTTCCGGCTCGCGCCGGGGTGAATGCGCCGGGCGGCCCATGGCGACAGGCCCTTCCGCCGTCGCACGTTCGGCCCGCTCCCCGGGTTCAGGACGCGCAGCCCGCTCTACGCGCTCCGGACGCTCAGACCGCTCCGGCCTGCGGCTGCGTTCGCCGCCACGCTCGCGGCGGCCACCGCGTTCTCCGCGTCCGCCGCGCTCGCCACGGCGATGCTCGTTCGGGCGGGTGGTCTCCATCGGCGGCGGCAGGGCTTCGAAGGCCGGGCCTTCCCATTCGATCGCCTTGCCGATCAGGCTCTGTATCTGGTCGATGTATTTCGTGTCGTCCTCGGTGACGATGGTCAGCGCCACGCCCGAGCGGCCGGCGCGGCCCGTGCGGCCAATGCGGTGGACATAGTCCTCGCTATGGGTCGGAACGTCGAAGTTGAAGACATGGCTGACGTCGGGAATGTCGAGGCCGCGGGCCGCAACGTCCGAGCAGACAAGGATGTCGATGTCGCCGTTCTTGAAGGCGTCGAGAGACGCCATGCGGGCGAGCTGGTCCATGTCGCCGTGCAGCGCGCCGGCCGGAAAGCCGTGCTTGACCAGCGAGCGATGAAGGATCGCCACGTCGCGCTTGCGATTGCAGAAGACGATCGCGTTCTTGAGGTCGGCGGCGTTGCGAATGAGGCCCCGGAGAGTCTCGCGCTTGTCGGCATGGCCGTGAGAGGCGACGAGCGCCTGGCGGATGGTCGACGCCGTGGTGGCTGCGCGGGCGACCTCGATGCGGACCGGATTGTGCAGAAACGCCTCGGTGAGGCGGGTGATCTCGGGCGGCATGGTCGCCGAGAAGAAGAGCGTCTGGCGCGTGAAGGGCACCAGCTTGCAGACGCGCTCGATGTCCGGGATGAATCCCATGTCCAGCATGCGGTCCGCCTCGTCGATGACGAGGATCTCAATGCCCGTGAGCAGCAGCTTGCCACGGTCGAAGAAGTCGAGCAGACGGCCCGGCGTTGCGATCAGCACGTCGGCGCCGCGCATGATCTTGGCTTCCTGGTCGCCAAAGGAGACGCCGCCGATCAGGAGCGCCACGTTCAGCTTGTGCTGCGCCCCGTATTTGTTGAAGCTTTCCTCGACCTGAGCCGCGAGTTCGCGTGTCGGCTCCAGAATCAGCGTGCGCGGCACGCGGGCGCGGGCGCGGCCCTGTTCCAGGCGGCTGAGCATGGGGAGGGTGAAGGCGGCGGTCTTGCCCGTGCCGGTCTGAGCGATGCCCAGAATGTCGCGGCCCTGGAGCGACGGAGGTATTGCCTGGGCCTGGATGGGCGTCGGAGTGGTGTAGCCGGACGCCTGCACGGCTGCGAGAACCTTTTCCGAAAGGCCCAATTCGTCGAATGTCATCAATTATCCTGATTACGGCTGTCGAACGCGGGATGGCGATGCGCGCCAGCCGTTGGAGAAGCGCGCAAGATGTCTAGAGAGAAGTGGCCGCCATCGCCGCGAGGACGGACTGGCTCGCTTACGGTCGCCGCAAAGAGGCGCGCGCGAAAGCCACCCCCTATGCATGGAGAACAAATGCTCAAATGTCAATGAAATTACGATCGGCGGCTCCCTTTCCGGGCGTTTCTCCCGAAAATGAGCCAAAAAGGGGGCGGGGGCGCGGCCCTGCCCTATTTTTTGCCGTCACCGCAAGGCGATAGCGGCGCCGATCCGCGATGGGGAATCGTCGCGGTCGTCATGCCGTCCACGCCAACGCTGCGGACGATCGAATAGACCTGAGGGGCCGAAGGGGTCGGCGCGGTCTTGGCCACATCCTGCATCGAGCGGTTGAAAGTGACGGCCGGCAGACCGCCGACACGGTCCACCATATGGGACAGGAGCTTGGCCCCAAGCACGCTGCACAGGAAGACGGCGCTCGACAAAGCGGCCACGCTCCAGACGACACTGCCCGAAGCGCTGCGCGGCTTGAAAGTATCCGGGAACTGGTCTTGGTCGAAATCTGACATGAGGCGGCCTTTGGGTGATGGCCTCCTTGCATAAACCAGTAAGGTAAATATCTGGTTCACCACCCAATGATTTGCTCTCGAAGGGCGAGAGGAGCCCTTGCCAAGACGTCGCCCAGGCGGAAAACTGTAGGCTGCTGCGCTTGGAAAGAGGACTTGCAAGGGAAACTCGGCGGCGAAGCCGGCGCGGCAAAGAAATTGCTCCATGCTCCCGTGAAAGAACATTTCGCAGGACCTACATGGGAAGGATCGAAGGGCGAAGCGAACGTGACGTTGTTGACATTGATCAAAAATCAGCACGTGTTGTCAGACGGGGCCCATCACCCATCCGGGCCTCCCGCGACCGCCGGCAAGGAACCGAAAAAGTCCGGAGACGGCGGTCCGGGACCGGGCACCGCGCTGATCACCCGCACGCGCCAGCAGACGCGCCGCCCGAACATGTACCGCGTCTTGTTGCTCAATGACGATTACACGACCCAGGAGTTCGTCGTTGTCGTACTGCGTAAGTATTTCAACAAATCTGTCGAGGAAGCGACCCGCATCATGCTGCACGTCCACAACCACGGCGTGGGCGAGTGCGGGGTCTACACCTATGAAGTCGCAGAAACCAAGGTCACCCAAGTGATGGATTTCGCGAGGAAGCATCAGCATCCTTTGCAGTGCATCATGGAAAAGAAATAGGGGCTCGCAAAGCATGCCGACTTTCTCGCGCAATCTGAAGCAGACTCTTGACCGCGCCCTCGCCTCCGCGCGCGAGCGGCACCATGAATACGCCACCCTCGAACATCTCCTTCTGAGTTTGATCGAAGACGCCGATGCGTCCGCGGTTTTGCGCGCCTGCTCGGTCGATCTCGACCTGCTCGCCAAAAACCTGCGGGACTATATCGACCGCGAACTGGACAATCTGGTCAATGAGGACGCCGACGAATGCAAGCCCACGGCGGGCTTCCAGCGGGTCGTGCAGCGCGCCATCATCAGCGTTCAGTCCTCCGGACGTGAAGACGTCAGCGGCGCCAATGTGCTTGTCGCGCTCTTCGCCGAACGCGAAAGCCACGCCGTCTACTTCCTGCAAGAGCAGGACATGACTCGTTACGACGCGGTGAACTACATCAGCCACGGCATCGCCAAGCGCCCGGGCCTCTCCGACCAGACGCGCGCGCCTCGCGGCGTGGACGACGACGCAGACCGGGCGGAAGGCCGCGACGGCCGCGACGGGGAAAGCCGCAAGAAGGAAGGCGCGCTCGAGGCCTACTGCGTCAACCTCAACAAAAAGGCGCGCGACGGCCGCATCGATCCGCTGATCGGCCGCGAACCCGAAGTGATGCGCACGATCCAGGTGCTGTGCCGCCGACACAAGAACAACCCGCTGCTGGTCGGCGACCCAGGCGTCGGCAAGACCGCCATCGCCGAAGGCCTCGCCCGCAAGATCACCCAGGGCGAAGTGCCGGACGTGCTGGCCGGAGCGACTGTCTTCGCGCTCGACATGGGCGCGCTGCTGGCGGGCACGCGCTATCGTGGCGATTTCGAAGAGCGGCTCAAGCAGGTCGTGAAGGAGATCGAGAATCACAAGAACGCGATTCTCTTCATCGACGAGATTCACACGGTCATCGGGGCCGGCGCGACCTCCGGCGGCGCAATGGACGCTTCCAACCTGCTGAAGCCCGCGCTCGCGCAGGGCGTGCTGCGCTGCATCGGCTCGACGACCTACAAGGAATACCGCCAGTATTTCGAAAAGGACCGCGCGCTGGTGCGCCGCTTCCAGAAGATCGACGTCAACGAGCCCTCGATCCCGGACGCGATCGAGATCATCAAGGGTCTGAAGCCCTATTTCGAAGAGTTCCACAAGATCCGCTACACCAGCGACGCGCTGAAGGCGGCGGTCGAACTCTCCGCGCGTTACATCCATGACCGCAAGCTTCCCGACAAGGCGATCGACGTGATCGACGAAACCGGCGCGGCGCAGATGCTCGTTGCGGAAAACAAGCGCAAGAAGACCATCGGTCTGAAGGAAATCGAGGCGACCATCGCCACAATGGCGCGCATCCCCGCCAAGACCGTCTCCAAAGACGATTCCGAAGTGCTCGCCCATCTCGACGAAACGCTGCGGCGCGTCGTCTACGGCCAGGACAAGGCCGTCTCCGCGCTCACCTCCGCGATCAAGCTCGCCCGCGCAGGTCTGCGCGATCCCGAAAAGCCGATCGGCTGCTATCTCTTTTCCGGCCCCACGGGCGTCGGCAAGACGGAAGCGGCCCGTCAGCTCTCGACATCGCTGGGCATCGAGCTCGTGCGCTTCGACATGTCTGAATATATGGAGCGCCATACGGTGAGCCGCCTCATCGGCGCGCCTCCCGGCTATGTCGGATTCGATCAGGGCGGGCTGCTGACCGATTCCATCGATCAGCATCCGCACTGCGTGCTGCTGCTCGACGAAATCGAGAAGGCGCATCCCGATCTCTACAACATCCTCTTGCAGGTGATGGACCACGGGAAGCTGACCGACCACAACGGCAAGACGATCGACTTCCGCAACGTCATCCTGATCATGACGACCAATGCGGGCGCGCAGGATCTCGCCCGCACGCCGATCGGCTTCACCCGCACCCGCGCCGATCTCGACAACAGCGAGGCGATCAACCGCCTTTTCGCGCCGGAATTCCGCAATCGCCTCGATGCGATCGTGCCCTTCGGCCATCTGCCGGTCGAGGTCATCAAGCGCGTCGTCGACAAATTCGTCATGCAGCTCGAGGCGCAGCTCGCCGATCGCAACATCACGATCGAACTGACGGACGAAGCTCGCGACTGGCTTGTCGAGCACGGCTATGACGAGGCGATGGGCGCCCGCCCGATGTCGCGCGTCATTCATCAGGCGATCAAGACGCCGCTCGCGGACGAAGTGTTGTTCGGCCGCCTCAAGAATGGCGGCGCGGTGCGCGTCGTCGTGGTCGGGGACGACTCGGGCGCGAACAAGAAACTCGGCTTCGTTTTCCCCGAGGGCCCCGTGCTGCCGCGTCCCGAGCGCGACATCATCGAGGCCGGCAAGAAACGTGCGAACGCCGATGACTCCGAGGCGAGCGCCGGAGAGGCGCCGGCGGCGCCCGACGCGGAGAGCGCCGATCCCAAGCCGGCGCCGATGCGCAACTGATCAAGGACGGGGCCCGCCCGGCGGGCCCCGCTAATCCAATATTAACCGAAAGCGCATTAGCTCCTCAGCGCGGGCGAAGGAGAAAGACGGCTTTGCGTCTTGATCCGACGATGATGAGGAAGTCCCGGTGCTGCAGGTCAAGGGTCCAGCGGACGCTCCTTTGCGTATCGTTCATGTCCTGCGCGCACCGGTCGGCGGTCTGTTTCGCCATGTCATGGACCTTGCCCGTGAACAGATTGCGCGCGGCCATCAGGTTGGTCTGATCGCCGACTCTCTCACCGGCGGGCTCATGGCCGAACAGCGACTCGGCGAGCTGGAACCGCACCTCGCGCTCGGGCTTATGCGCCTGCCGATCCACCGCCTGCCGCACATCTCCGACCTTTCCGCAATGGCCGCCGTCAATCGGCGCATCGCCGAAACTGCGCCCGACGTCGTGCACGGGCATGGCTCCAAGGGCGGCGCTTACGCCCGCGCAATCAGCCTCTTCCCCGGCCGCGGGAGAGCGATACGGGCCTATACGCCTCATGGCGGCAGCCTCCATTTTCAGCCGGGCATGAAGAGCCACCGACCCTTCATGCTGGCCGAACGGCTGATGTCCCGGCGGACCGACATTCTTCTTTTCGAGAGCGCTTTCGTCGCCAGCCGGTTCCACCAATATGTCGGCCAGCCGCATGGGTTGGAGCGCGTCATCCCCAATGGAATTTCCTCGCCCGAGTTTCAGCCTGTAGCCCCGCACGCAGATGCGGCCGACCTTCTCTATGTCGGCGAATTCCGCATGGCGGCAAAAGGGCTCGACACGCTCATCGACGCGCTCGGCCTCCTTGCGCGCGAAGAGGTTCGACCCAGCCTCGTGCTGGTCGGCGACGGGCCGGAAACTCAATCGCTCGTCGAGCGGGCGGTCCACGCCGGGGTCGGGAGCCAGGTCACGATGCGCCCTCGCATGCCCGCTCGCGAGGCTTTTGCGCTTGGCAAGATCATGGTCACGCCAAGCCGGTTCGAATCCCTGCCCTACATTGTTCTGGAGGCCGCCGGCGCCATGCTGCCGCTCGTCGCCACCAATGTTGGCGGGGTCTCGGAAATTTACGGCCCGTATGCCGACCGCCTGATCGCCTGCGACAATCCGCAGCTTCTCGCCGGCGCCATTCGCGAAGCGCTATCCGAAACCGCCGAGCGGCGGCGCGCCAAAGCTGCAGCGCTGCACGATTACGTGGCGTCGCGTTTCACAATCGGCCGGATGGTCGAACGCGTTCTCGAGGGCTATCGCGCCGCCATCGCGTCGCGCGCCAGAGGCGCGCCTCAGATCTCTCTGAGCGCTAACGCGAAGCGGATACATAGCGAAGCCGCGCCGACGTTTGTCCCAAGCAAGATGCGCATTTGCCACGTCATCGAATCCTCCAGCGGAGGCAGCAGCCGGGTCGTCGTGGATCTTTTGCGCGACCAGCTCCACGCCGGCCATGAGGTGACGCTCATCTATTCACCGGTGCGCGCCGAACAGCAATTCACCGACGCCCTGGCGGCGATTGGCGACCGGTTGCGGGTGCGCACCGTTTCGATGTCTCGCGCTGTGCGGCCGCATGACATCGTTTCCGCGTGGACGCTGCTGCGTGAACTACGGGAGCTCGGTCCGTTCGACGTCGTGCACGCCCACAGTTCCAAGGCAGGAGCGCTATCGCGCCTCGCCGGCATTTTTCTGAGCAAGACGGTCATCGTCTATACCCCCCATGCCTTCGTTACCCTTGCGCCGGAAGCGGCCCGCATCTTTGGCGTCGCCGAATGGGCGGCGAGTTGGTTCTGTGACGCGATACTATTGGGTTCGCAACAGGAGTTAACGCATGCGCGCGACGCGCTTCATCTGCCGGTCTCCCGCCTCCGTCTGATTCCGCCAGGCGTCGATCTGTCTGTCGTCTCCGATCGCGCGACGGCGCGCAACACCCTTGGGCTCCCGGACGACGCCTTTGTTGTCGGCTTCGTGGGACGCATGGCCCCGCAGAAGAATCCGCTGCGGCTGGCCGAGGTTCTTGGCATCGTGGCTGGCGCCAGACCCGATCTGCGCTTCGTCGTGGTCGGCGACGGAGAGTTGTTCGATCTTTTTTCGACCGCCTTACGAGCGCAGGGGGCGGCGGCGGCGACGACATTTGCGCCCGACGTCGACGGACGAGAGGTCATGGCCGCTTTCGACTGCCTCGTGTGCGCCAGCGATTACGAGTCTTTCGGCTTGATCTTCCCAGAGGCGCTCGCGGCCGGCGTGCCGATCGTCTCGCCCCCCGTCGGCGTGGCGCCCGAGGCGATCGTCACCGGCAAGACCGGCGCTCTCACGAGTTTTGAGCCTGACGACATCGCACGCGGCGTGCTCGAAATCGCAGCGAAATCTGCGAAGGATCGCGAGACGATGACGAAGGCGTGCCGCGACATGGCCCCCAAATTCGACGCGAGTGAGAGCGGCGCGCAGATTCGCGCGCTCTACCAGGAGCTTCTAATCGCCAAAATCGGCGCGGCGCCGGACCACTTGCCATGAGCGACTCAAGCGCCGTGAACCCCATCTCGCTAAACCCCGCCCGCTATATTTTCGACTACGAGAAGCTGACAAGCTTCTTCGTATTCATATTCGTCGCCTGCGGCGCCATCGGCATCATCGAGCCCTCGCCCTACGATTTCGCCTCCATAATCGCGATGCTTGTCTGGTTTTTCGGCGGCTTCAGCGTCCACAGAAGCTTCATCGTCTTTGGCGCGCTCATCATACTCTATATGATCATGGGCTTTCTCGCGCTGATCCCCTATTGGGACAATGCGAACTCTGCACTCTACCAATATCAATCGGCCTATCTTGTCCTCACGGGGCTGTTCTACGCCCTCTACATGGGCAATCGCACGACCCATCGCGTGCAGCTTTGCATGACGGCCTATGTCACGGGAGCGCTGGTCGCCGCGACAACGGGCATTCTGGGCTATCTCAATGTCGCGGGCCTTGGCGAAGACGTGTTCATGCATGCAGGCCGCGCCTCGGGCACCTTCAAGGATCCCAATGTGCTCGGCTCCTTCCTGGTGCTGCCGATCACTTATCTGGTGCACAGCCTCATGATCGGGCGCGCCAGAAGCATTCTGCTGACATCGACGCTGCTGCTCGTCATATTTCTCGGCATGTTCCTGTCTTTCTCGCGCGGCTCCTACGGCGCGACCGTCCTCGCCTTCACGTTGATGACCATATCCGTCTACACAACCTCGACGGACCGCAAGATGAAGCGACGCATTGTCATCGCCGCGGTCGGAGCGGTAGCCATGATCGCGGTCGTCATCGCCGTGCTGCTCTCGATGCCCGAGACGCGAGAATTCTTCAATCAGCGCACCGCCGCGACCCAGGACTACGACGAGGGCAATACGGGGCGCTTCGGCAATCAGCTACGCTCTATCCCGATGCTGCTCGACCGCTTCATGGGCTTCGGGCCGCTGCGCTTCCGACTTGTCTTCGATCTCGAGCCGCATAACTCCTACGTCGGCGCTTTCGCCAACAACGGCTGGATCGGCGGCTTCCTGTTCATCCTGCTCGTAGGGGTGACGATCTTTGTCGGTCTGAGGCTGATTTTCACGCCATCGCCCGCCCAAAGCCTTGCGCAGGCGGTCGTGCCGCCGACGATCGGACTCTTCCTGCAAGGCTTCCAGATCGACATCGACCACTGGCGCTTCGTCTTCTTCATGCTCGGCGCCGTCTGGGGCCTCGAAGCGCTGCGGCAGAGGTGGGTCGATCAGGGAAGGCCATCGCTCAACCAGCCTTCGCAGCCTTCCGCGCAGGTTTCGGCTCGCTCGCAAGCGGCCGCCTAGCCATCGCCTCGGCGAGGTAATGGCCCGTGTGGCTGCGCTTCTCCTTGACGACGTCCGCAGGCGGCCCCACCGCGACGATCTCGCCGCCGCCGTCACCGCCCTCCGGTCCCATGTCGATGATCCAGTCGGCGGTCTTGATGACTTCGAGATTGTGCTCGATCACGACGACCGTATTGCCCTGCTCCACCAGCTCGTGCAGAACTTCGAGGAGCTTTGCGACATCGTGGAAATGCAGCCCCGTGGTCGGCTCATCCAGAATGTAAAGCGTGCGGCCCGTCGAGCGGCGCGAGAGTTCCTTCGACAGCTTCACACGCTGCGCCTCGCCGCCCGAGAGCGTCGTCGCCTGCTGGCCGACATGGATATAGTCGAGGCCGACGCGTTTCAGCGTTTCCATCTTCTCGCGGATCGACGGCACGGCCTTGAAGAGCTGCGCCGCCTCCTCCACCGTCATGTCTAGCACGTCGGCGATAGACTTTTCGCGATATTTCACTTCCAGCGTTTCGCGGTCGTAGCGTTTGCCCTTGCAGACGTCGCAGGTGACATAAACGTCGGGCAAAAAGTGCATCTCGATCTTGATGACGCCGTCGCCCTGACAGGCCTCGCAGCGTCCGCCCTTCACATTGAAGGAGAAACGCCCCGGCGCATAGCCGCGCGCCTTGGCCTCGGGGAGGCCTGCGAACCATTCGCGGATGGGCGTGAAGGCGCCGGTGTAGGTCGCGGGGTTGGAGCGCGGCGTGCGGCCGATGGGCGACTGGTCGATGTCGATGATCTTGTCGATATGCTCCAGCCCTTCGAGCTTGTCGAAGGGCGCAGGCACTTCATGCGCATTGTTGAGGCGGCGCGCGACGGCCTTGTAAAGCGTCTCGATGACCAGCGTCGACTTGCCGCCGCCCGAGACGCCCGTGACGGCGGTGAAAAGGCCGAGCGGAATCTGCGCATCGACGTTCTTGAGATTGTTGCCCCGCGCGCCGGAGAGTTTCAGCCAGCGGCCGGCGGTGGGTTTGCGCAGCTTGTGCGCCATGCGCACCTGCAACTCGCCGGTCAAATATTTCCCGGTGAGCGACGCAGGATTGTCCATGATCTCCTGAGGCGTGCCTTGTGCGATGATCTTGCCGCCATGAATGCCCGCGCCGGGGCCGACGTCGACGACATAATCCGCCGCGAGAATCGCATCCTCGTCATGCTCCACGACGATGACGCTGTTGCCGAGATTGCGCAGCCGCCGCAGCGTATCGAGCAGACGGTCATTGTCGCGCTGATGCAGGCCGATGGACGGCTCGTCGAGCACATAAAGCACGCCCGTCAGACCCGAACCGATTTGCGACGCAAGACGGATGCGCTGGCTCTCGCCGCCCGAGAGCGTGCCGGAGTTGCGCGAGAGCGTGAGATAATCGAGCCCGACATCGACAAGGAAAGTGAGGCGGTCGCGAATTTCCTTCAGGATACGAAAGGCGATCTCGTTCTTCTTCTTGTCGAGTTCGCCGGGGAGCTTCGAGAACCACTCCAGCGCGGCGCGCACGGAGAGTTCCGACACTTCGCCGATATGTTTGGCCGCGATCTTCACCGCCAGCGCTTCGGGCTTCAGCCGAAAGCCCTCACAGGCGAGGCAGGGCGTCGCCGACATGAAACGCCCGATCTCCTCGCGCGCCCATTCGCTATCGGTTTCGAGATAGCGGCGTTCGAGATTGATGACGACGCCTTCGAACGGCTTCTTCACGTCATAGGCGCGGAAGCTGTCGTCATAGGAGAATTTGATCTCCTCCTTGCCGGAGCCGAAGAGAATGACGTTGCGCGCCTTCTCCGGCAATTCCTCCCAGGGCGTATCGAGCCGGAACTTGTAATGCCGCCCCAACGCTTCGAGCGTCTGCATGTAATAGGGAGATGAAGATTTCGCCCAGGGCGCCACGGCGCCCTTGCGCAGGGTCACGCGCGGGTTCGGCACGACGAGATCTGCGTCGACCTTTTGCTCATGGCCGATGCCGCCGCAGGTTGGACAGGCGCCGAAGGGATTGTTGAAGGAGAAAAGCCGGGGCTCGATTTCTGAAATCGTGAAGCCCGACACGGGGCAGGCGAATTTCGAGGAAAAAAGAATGTGCGAGGCCGCATAATGCGTCGAGACATTGGCGGCCGATGGCGCGAGCGCCAGTTCGCCCGCCTTGGGCGCGTCGGCGAACTCCACCACCGCGAGGCCGCCCGCAAGCTCCAGCGCCGTCTCGAAACTATCCGCAAGCCGCGCGGAAATGTCCTTGCGCACGACGATGCGATCCACGACGACATCCAGATCGTGCTTCAACTTTTTGTCGAGCGGCGGCGCGTCGCCGATTTCGTAATAGGTTCCGTCGATCTTCAATCGCTGGAAGCCGCGCCGCGTGTATTCGGCGATCTCTTTCTTGTATTCGCCCTTGCGGCCGCGCACGACCGGCGCGAGCAGATAGAGGCGCGAACTTTCCGGCAGAGCCAGCACGCGGTCGACCATCTGCGAAACCGTCTGGCTCTCGATCGGCAGGCCCGTCGCAGGCGAATAGGGCACGCCCACGCGCGCCCACAGGAGGCGCATGTAGTCATGGATTTCCGTCACCGTGCCGACGGTCGAGCGCGGGTTTTTCGAGGTCGTCTTCTGCTCGATGGAAATGGCGGGCGACAGCCCGTCGATCTGATCGACGTCGGGCTTTTGCATCATCTCCAGAAACTGGCGAGCGTAGGCGGAAAGCGACTCGACATAGCGCCTCTGCCCTTCCGCATAGATCGTGTCGAAGGCGAGCGACGACTTGCCCGAACCCGACAGTCCCGTGAAAACGACGAATTTGTCGCGCGGGATCGTGAGGTCGACATTCTTGAGATTGTGCTCGCGCGCGCCTCGGATCGAGATGGTCTTGTCGCTGACTCTTTGGGCGGCGTCGAACGCCTTCTCCACCGCGGCCGCGGATTGCTTTTTATTGCTCGCCATGTCGAGAGAACTTGCATGATCGGCGCCGGGGCCCGGCGCCTGCCTCTTGGGGTCATGTATAGCCCTAAACCAGAGGGCCGCAAATCAGCCGGACCCGTTGCCGCCGGCCGCTGGCGGGACTATCAGCGAAGGCATGACCACGCCCGCCGCCCCCAAGAGAAAGCCCCTCCACCGCCTGCTCTACGTCCAGGTCCTCGCGGCCATCGCGCTCGGCGCCTTGTTTGGCTTCCTCGCCCCGCATCTTGCTGCGGCCGACTGGGTGAAGGCGCTGGGCGACGGCTTCGTGAAGCTCATCAAGATGGCCATTGCGCCGATCATCTTCTGCACGGTGGTCTCGGGCGTCTCCCACATTGAAGACGCCAAGAAGGTCGGCCGCGTCGGCGTCAAGGCGCTCGTCTATTTCGAGGTCGTCTCGACTTTCGCCCTCGCCATCGGCCTGCTCGTGGGCAACATCCTCAAGCCCGGCGGCGATTTCGCCGGCAAGGCGGACGCCTCGGCGATCGCCAGGTATACGGAAGCCGCGGCGCATCGCAGCGGCGTGGATTTCCTGCTCGACGTCATCCCCGACAGCGCCGTCGGCGCTTTCGCCAGGGGCGACATCCTGCAGGTGCTGCTGTTTTCGCTGCTCTTCGGCTTCGCGCTGCTGTCGCTCGGCGAGCGCGGCCGGCCGATGCGGCTCTGGGTGGACGATGCGGGCCACGCCATGTTCGCGCTCATCGGCATCGTCATGAAGGCCGCGCCCATCGGCGCCTTCGGGGCGATGGCCTATACGGTGGGGAAATATGGCTCGGCGGCGCTTCTGTCGCTCGGCGGGCTGATCGGCGCCTTCTATCTCACGGCGTTCCTGTTCGTCGCCATCGTGCTCGGCGCCATTTCGGCGGCGGTCGGCTTCAACATTTTCCGCTTCCTCGCCTATCTGAAGGACGAACTGCTGATCGTGCTCGGCACCTCCTCCTCGGAAAGCGCCCTTCCCGCCTTGATGGAGAAGCTCCAGCGGCTGGGCTGCTCGCGGTCGGTCGTCGGCCTCGTCGTGCCAACGGGCTACAGCTTCAACCTCGACGGCACGAATATCTACATGACGCTGACGACGCTCTTCATCGCCCGCGCCATGGGTTCGGAGCTGGACGCCGCCCATCAGGCGACCATCCTTGTCGTCGCCATGCTGACCTCCAAGGGCGCGAGCGGCGTATCAGGGGCCGGCTTCGTCACGCTCGCCGCGACGCTGACCGCCGTCGATCCGGCGCTGGCGCCAGGCATGTCCTTCGTGCTCGGGATCGACAAATTCATGAGCGAATGCCGGGCGTTGACCAATTTCATCGGCAATGGGGTCGCCACCATCGTCGTCTCGGCCTGGGAAGGGGAACTCGATCGCGAGAAGCTGCGGGCGGAGCTTACGGGCGGTGCGACGACAAGCGGGGACGCTTGACTATCCGAGCCTGGCGCGGTGATCCGGCATGCAGCCCGGCCAATAGCTCACTTGCGCGGCGTCCTTTCGGATGTTAGAACAAAAAATGAACATACGGCCTGCGCCGCTGTATCATCTGTGGACAAGGCGAATGGGCGCGCCAGATGCGGGCGGTATGGCGCTAGAGTGCCGCGCGCAGCTAATTGGAGAGAGACATGGCGGGTAGCGTCAACAAGGTCATTCTGGTCGGCAATCTGGGCCGCGATCCGGAAGTGCGGACCTTTCCCTCCGGGGACCGCGTCGTCTCCTTCTCCCTCGCGACGACCGAGTCATGGCGCGACAAGGGCACCGGCGAGCGCAAGGACCGCACCGAGTGGCACAATGTCCAGATCTTCAATGAGGCCCTGGGCAAGATCGCCGAGCAATATTGCCGCAAGGGCGCCAAGATCTATCTCGAGGGCCAGCTCCAGACCCGCGAATATACCGATAAGGACGGCAATCAGCGCAAGGTGACCGAAGTGGTCGTGCCGCGCTTCCGGGGCGAGATGACGCTCCTCGACAGCAAGGGCGCCGGCGGCGGTCGCGGCGAGGGCGACTTCGAGGGCGGCGGCTACAGCCAGGGCGGCGGGGGCTCCTTCGGCCGCTCCTCGCCCATGGAGCGCGCGCCCGCCGAGCGGCGCCCCGCGCCCGCGGGCGGCGGACGGCTTTCCGAGCAGCTGGACGACGACATTCCGTTCTGACCCACTTCGACAGGGCGCTCCTTCTAAGCGTCGTCGCGCAAGCGGCGGCGCTTTTTGCTTTTCAGCCCCCGCAATCCAGACCTGTGGATAAGTCCCATTGCTCGGACCCTTGATCCCCAGCGAATCCCAAGATCGGGGAGGGGTAAATTTAACGTTAAGGACAGATGCATCAAAACTATTCGCAATTGTCCGGAAGTTTCAAATATCGACGGAAGGATTCGTTAAGGAAACGCTAACACTCTCGCGCATCACAAGCGGCGCTCAAATCGAGCCTAGACCGCTGGAAAACTAGGGGGCGCGCCGCGATCGACCGCGCTCCCCGCTGATGAACGAGAGCGAAAAATGATCGAACGCGTTAACAAAGTCTCTTTCCGCGGCGCCCTCGCGAGAACGCGCAATTGCGCCAATTTCCTTCACGACTCCCGTGGCGTCGCGGCGGTGGAGTTCGGGCTCATCGCCCTGCCCTTCCTGCTGCTGGTGCTGGCGATCCTCGAATACAGCTACGGCAATTTCGCGCAGTCGCGGCTTGACGCCGTCGTGCAGCAGACCTCGCGCGAAATCATGACCGGCTACGTTCAGGACCAGTCGGTCGCCGGGAAGCCGCTCGACGCCAATCAGTTCCGCACGCAGATCATCTGCCCCAAGCTGCCGGCGATCATGAGTTGCGCAGACCTTTACGTCGACGTGCAGTCATTCGACGCCCCGGCGGGCGGCGGCGCGCCGACGACGACGCCCTACGCCAATTACGTCAATGCGACAAAGAGCGGCCTCGTCCCCCCGGCGCTCGACAATTCCAAGAACGCCTACTGCGTCGGCGGCGCCAAGAAATATGTGGTGATCCGCGTCGCCTATCCGACGCCGGTCATCACCACGGCGGCCCTGTTCCCCAGCTACTCGACCTACAAGGGCCGCAAGAGCCGCGTCGTCACCTCGGTCGCGACCTTCAAGAACGAGCCCTTCCCCACTGCTTACGCGGGGTGCTGACATGACGCGCGCAGCTCTTACGACGACAAAGACCTTTCTTCGCGAGACCCGCGGCTTCGCCGCCGTGGAATTCGGCCTCGCCCTTCCGGTCCTCGGCCTGATGCTTCTCGGCTTCATCGAGCTCGACCGCTACGCCTGGGCGACGCGCCAGCTCGAAGTCACCGCCAACTCGATCGCGCAGATGCTGTCGCAGTCGCAGAAGGTCGCGCCGGCCGAGATGAAATATGCGCAGGACTCGGTGATGGTTCTCTTCCCGCGGGTGCTTCAGGACAGCGCCCGGCTCGGCAAGAACTGGAGCGACACGGTCACGGTCGGCATGACCGAGGTTGGCTTCACGCCGACGGTCCCCGGCTGCGTCACCGGCTGCACCTATCAGGCGAAAGTCGCCTGGAGCGGCGGCTCGGCGCGCCGGCCCTGCGGAGCGGCGCTCATGCCCGCGGCCAATAACTCGACGCCGAGTCCCACGACGCTGCCGACCGACGTCTTCGGCCCCAATGGGATCATCGTCGTCGACCTGACCTATGCGTATCAGCCGTTGTTCGCGGCGAAGATATTCGGTCCCTTCACCGTCAAGCGGTCGAGCTATCTGCAGCCCCGCTATGTCGACAACCTCCCCTACGCCGTCGCCGGCGGGGATTCCTTCGTCACCACTTGCCCCTGAGAGAGCGTGTCATGCGTAACAGTGAAAACATCGCGCGCTTCGCGAAAGACGAAAAAGGCGCCGTCGCCATCGTGATGGGCCTTGCGATCGTGCCCCTGATCCTGGCCTCGGGCCTCGCGGCCGACTACGCCATTCTGCAAACCGCCAAAGCGCGCATGGACGCCTCGGCCGACGCGGCGGCGCTCGCCGCCATCAAGACCGCGCAAACCACGATCGCGACGATCTCGGCGACCAATCCGAATCCCAATCCGCAAGCCATCACGGCGGCCGTCGCGCAGGCTGAGAAGTCATTTTACGCCCAGGCTGGCAAACGCGCCGGCGATCTCCTCGGAAAGCCAAACTTTGAAGTCAAGATCAACGGCCAAACGGTTTCGGCGCAGATCGCCTACAACGCCGCCATGCCGTCGAATTTCGGCAAGATCGCCGGCATCAAGCTGATGAACTACAAAGGCGGCGCCGGCGCGCAGCTCAAGATGGCCAAGTTCCTGGACTTTTATCTCCTGCTCGACGTCTCCGGGTCGATGGGCCTGCCGTCGACGCCTGCGGGAGAGGCGGCGCTCGCCGCCAAGAATCCCGACGATCTGGCGCAATACCCCACAGGCTGCCGCTTCGCCTGCCACTTCCCGGGCTCGCAAGGCTACGCCGTCTCGCGCGCCAACAACATCCAGTTGCGCATCGACGCTGTCGGCGCCGCCGTCGCGCAGCTCATGAAGACCGCAAACGACACCGCGACTCTTCCCAAGCAGTATCGCGTGGGCGTCTACCCATTCGTCACCCACGCCAACGCCTACGTCGACCTCACGGACAATCTGCGCGGCAACGCCGCTTCGGTGGAGTCAGTCATCGCTTACAATTCGGCGACCGGCACGACCGACTTCGGCAAGCTGCTCGATCCGGGCGACGACAAGGTTTTCGCCCGTTCGCTGAACCCGAACTACAAGGCCAACCCCGGCATCCCCCAGGACACTGTCCCGATGGGCGCAGGTGGCACACATATCCATAATATTTTCAATGAGATGAGTGCTAAGATCACGAGCGTCGGCGACGGCTCGGGCGCCGCGAAATCGCAGCCCTTCGTTTTCTTCGTC
>PERY01000032.1 GCA_002929055.1 Methylocystis sp.
AAGGCTATGACAGAGCCAAGAAGATTCTCACCGAAAAGCGCGCGCAACTCGACACGATCGCCAATGGTCTGCTCGAGTTCGAAACGCTTTCGGGCGAGGAGATGAAGGGCTTGCTGACGGGCAAGCGGCCGGTGCGCGAAGACACGAGTTCGACCTCTGCAAGCCCGCCGCGCGGCTCCGCTGTTCCTTCGACGGGGCAAAAGCCGGAGCCCGACGTGGGCGGCCTCTCGCCGAACCCCGTCTGACGAAAATAAAAAGCCCGGCTTTCGCCGGGCTTTTTTTTGGGATCGATTCTATTACGAAAGCTTTGGCGTGAATGACAGGACGTTGTCATAGTCCGCGGCGGTCATGAACTTCAGGCCGATCTCGTTCTCCCGGCGCCAGATCGCGCGCACTTGACGCCTCTCGTCGAGCTTGCCGATGACGAGACTGAAGACATCGGGAAGCGCGATCTGTTGATCGCAACGAACCCGCGCGCCCGTTTCGCTGAGATTGCGAACCACGCATTCGAAAGTTGATCTGTCCAGAAATTCAATCTTGCCGCCCAACAGAGTCCGCCGCCGCAAGGACTGTCGCCGCTCTTCCATGGCCTCAATCCAACTCCAATCAAATCCTCGCCACGAATAGCCCCGCCAGCGGCGATGAACAGCGAAAGCCTTGCTTAACCTTAACGCGCCTCAAGCAGTTTTGTGTCCTGACATCAGGGCCTGCACCGTCTCCGCGGGACGGCACAGCGCCGCCCTCTCCCCGAAGAGGACGATCGGGCGCTCGATGAGCACCGGATGTTGCGCGATAGCGGCGAAGATCTCGTCGTCGCTTGCATTATCGAGCCCGAGTTCGTCATAGGGGGCGCCGCGCTTGCGCAGAATGTCGCGCACGCCTTTCCCCATCTTCTCGAGCAGCCCCTCGAGAGTCGTCCGGTCTGGCGGCGTCTCGAGATACTTGATCACCTGCGGATCGTGGCCAGCGTTTCGCAGCGCAGCCAGAACGTTGCGGGATGTGCCGCAGGACGGATTGTGATAAATGACGACTCGCATATGGACATCCGTTATCAAGAAGTGCAAATTTCACTTTAACCAATCATTAAACGGATGGAATACACGCAGCGGGAAATGTGGCACGTTCGGCGCGCCACTTTCGCGTGCTCTGCGGACGGCATTGCAATTATCCGACGAGAAGGACACGACATGGCTCGCAACTATTTCGGAACGGATGGCATTCGCGGCCTCGCCAACGTCAAGATCACGCCTGAACTCGCGCTCAAGGTCGGCCAGGCGGCTGGCCTCATCTTCCATCGCGGCGAGGGCCGCCATCGCGTGGTCATCGGCAAGGACACGCGGCTCTCGGGTTATATGATCGAATATGCGCTGGTCGCGGGCTTCACCTCCGTCGGCATGGACCCGCTGCTGCTCGGCCCGATGCCGACGCCTGCCGTCGCCATGCTGACTCGCTCCATGCGCGCTGATGTGGGCGTCATGATTTCAGCCTCGCACAATTCCTTCGAGGACAACGGCATCAAGCTGTTCGGGCCGGATGGCCACAAGCTCTCCGACAGCATCGAGATGGAGATCGAGGCGCTCCTCGACAGCGACCTCGCGCGCCGCCTCTCCGGCCCCACCCAGCTCGGCCGCGCGCGCCGCATCGACGACGTGCGCGCGCGCTACATCGAATTCGCCAAGCACACCCTGCCCCGCAACCTCAGTTTCGAGGGGCTGCGCGTCGTGATCGACTGCGCCAACGGCGCCGCTTACAAGGTCGCTCCCGAAGCGCTGTGGGAACTCGGCGCGGAAGTGATCGCCATCGGCGTCGAGCCGGACGGCTTCAACATCAACCGCGACGTGGGGTCCACCTCGCCGCAGGCGCTGCGCGAGAAAGTGCGCGAGTTCCGCGCCGACGTCGGCATCGCCCTCGATGGCGACGCGGACCGCGTCATCATGGTTGACGAAACAGGCGCGGTCATTGACGGAGACCAGGTGATGGCCGTCGTCGCCGCGAGCTGGCGCGACCAGGGGCTTCTCGCCAAGCCCGGCCTCGTCGCCACGATCATGTCCAACCTGGGTCTCGAGCGCCACCTCAATGGCATGGGCCTGACGCTGGAGCGCACCGCCGTCGGCGACCGCTACGTGATCGAGCGCATGCGTCAGGCCGGCTACAACGTCGGCGGCGAACAGTCGGGCCATGTGATTCTCTCGGATTATTCGACGACTGGCGACGGCCTCGTCACCGCCATGCAGGTTCTGGCCGAGGTCAAGCGCCGCGGCCGCCGCATGAGCGAAGTCTGCCACTGCTTCGAGCCGCTGCCGCAGATCCTGAAGAATGTGCGCGCGCAGAAGCGCATGCTCGAGAAGGATTCGGTCGCGCTCGCCATCGACTCCGCGCGTCAGCGCCTCGGCAACGCCGGACGCATCATCGTGCGCCCCTCGGGCACGGAGCCTGTGATCCGCGTCATGGCCGAGGGCGACGACCGCGAACTGGTTGAGACGCTGGTGGCGAAGGTCTGCAACGCGCTGCAGGAATCGGCCGAAGCGGCGTAAAACACCACGACGAAATTGGGGCGCCCGGGCGTCGAAGAAACGGCCAAGCGCCCGCCCCTGGCGCGCGAATTGAAGCGTAAGCTATAATAAACACAAGCGTTTGTGAGATATTTAGGTTAAGCGGTAAGGTTAACTTCGCTTTAAATCTTCTCGGTCATGGTTACCCCATTGGCTAAGCGCCACGGGACCGCTTCGCGGCCCTCTTTACGCAAAAGGGGATGTAATCATGGGCCGTTCACTCGCCCTCCTTTTAGCGGCCGCAGTCGTCGCTGGCGCGAGCGCCAGTGCTCAGGCGGCCGATCTTCTGCCTCCGCCGCCGCCGTTCGAGCCGCCGCCGCCGCCGATTGAGTTCAGCGGCTGGTATCTGCGCGGCGACGTCGGCGTCGGCGCGCTGCAGCTCTCCAACTGGAACACGGCGCTGCGGCCGGGCATCGACGCCTTCGGCAACGTCGTGGTTCCGGGCGGGCCGATCTGGAACACCCACCGGAGCATCGGCGACACCGCCTTTGCGGGCGGCGGCGTGGGCTACCAGTTCAACAACTGGGTGCGCTTCGATCTGACCGGCGAGTACCGGATCCAGTCAAACTATCGCGCCACGAACCACTTCACCTTCGCAGGTTGCGGCTCAGCCTGTTACGGCTTCGACCAATACAACGCGAATCTCGGCACGGCCCTCTTCCTGGCGAACGGCTATGTCGACATCGGCACCTGGTACGGCGTGACGCCGTTCGTGGGCGCGGGGGTCGGCGCGGCGTTCCACAACCTCGCGGGCTTCACCGACATTGGCCACGGCATCGCCAACGGCGGTTACGGCATGGCCGCCGACACGCAGGTGACGAACTTCGCCTGGGCGGTGATGGGCGGCTTCGCTTTTGCCGTCACCCCGAACCTGCGGCTGGAAATCGGCTATCGCTATCTCGACATGGGCCGCATCACCAGCAACCCGATCGCCTGCAACGGCGTGCCCTGCTTCGGCGAGCGCCAGTCCTTCAATATCGCCTCGAACGATATCCGGCTCGGCTTCCGCTATATCCTGCCGTCGCTGATCCCGGCGCCGCCCCCGCCGCCGCCGCCGCTGATCCGCAAATACTGAGCTGACGCTATTCACCTGTAAACGGCGCGGGTCCAGCCTCCCGCGCCGTTTTCTTTTGCCTCGCCCGCACGGGGAAAATCCGCCATATGAAGGCGATGGACCCGGGCGACGACGAAAGAGTGGCACCAGGCGCGAACGCGCCGGAAATCAGCGTCACGGAACTCGCCAATGCGCTCAAACGCACGGTCGAGGACCGCTTCGGGCGCGTGCGCGTGCGCGGCGAGATTTCAAACTATCGCGGGCCGCACGCCTCGGGCCACGCCTATTTCTGCCTCAAGGACCAGAACGCGCGGCTCGATGCGGTGATCTGGAAAGGCACGTTCCAGCGCATTCGCACGCGGCCGCAGGAGGGGCTGGAGGTCGTCGCCACCGGGCGCATCACGACCTTCCCCGGCAAGTCCTCCTATCAGATCGTGATCGAGGCGCTGGAGCCCGCCGGCGTCGGCGCGCTGATGGCGCTGCTCGACGAGCGCCGCAAGAAGCTCGCGGCGGAAGGCCTCTTCGACGAGGCGCGCAAGCGCCCCCTGCCCTTTCTGCCGCGCGTCATCGGCGTAGTGACCTCGCCGACCGGCGCCGTCATCCGCGACATCCTCCACCGCCTGCAGGACCGCTTTCCGCGCCGGGTTCTTGTCTGGCCGGTGCGCGTCCAGGGCGACACATCCGCGGCTGAAGTGGCCGCTGCAATTGCGGGCTTCAACGCTTTGCCGCCCGGCGGCAAGATACCGCGCCCCGACGTGCTGATCGTCGCGCGCGGCGGCGGTTCGCTCGAGGATTTGTGGAGCTTCAACGAAGAGATCGTCGTGCGCGCGGCGGCCGCGAGCGAGGTTCCCCTCATCGCGGCGATCGGCCACGAGACCGACGTCACTCTTATCGACTTTGTCGCCGACCTGCGCGCGCCGACGCCGACGGGCGCGGCCGAAAAAGCTGTCCCGGTGCGGGCGGACCTCGCCGAGCAGCTCGCCGCCCGCGCGCGGCGCCTCGCCCTCGCAAAGACCCGCGCCCTCGACCAGCGCCGCACGCAACTCGCCACATTCGCGCGGCTGCTGCCGAGCCCCGAGCAATTGCTTCAGACGCCGCGGCAGCGGCTCGACCGCGGGGCCGAGCGGCTGAAAGGGGCCGCGCGCAGCGTGCGGGACGCGCGGCGGCTGCGTCTCGCAAGGCTGGCGCATCTTCTCGCCGGCCACTCCCCGCAGGCGGAGCTGGCGAAGGAGAAAGAGCGGCTGAAGGGACTCGGCGCGCGGCTTGATCAAGGCCTGACCGCGCGTCTCGCCCTCGCGCGGCACCAGAACGAGAGCGCGGCGCGGGGGCTCGAGACAACGTCGACTCGATTGGCCCGGGCGATGAGCGCCTTTCTCGGCGCGCGCAAGGAGCAGCTCACGCGGCTGTCCCGCCTCCAGGAGTTGCTGAGTCACAAATCGGTGCTCGCCCGCGGCTTCGCACTGGTGCGCGACGAAAAGGACGCGCTTGTCCGTAGTGTGTCCCAGGCGCCGGCCGGCGCGGCGCTCACGATCGAATTTGCGGACGGCCGGATCGCGGCGCAGGCCGGAGAAACCGCCGCCGAGGCCCAGACCCCGGCGCCGCGCCGAAACCGGACCGGGAAGAAGAGCGGCGGCGACCAAGGCTCGCTGTTCTAGGCCTCACTCGAACCGCATCTGCCAGGCGACGATGGTTCGCTCCATCCTGTCGCGCGGCATGTAGCAGAAGACGTTGGTCGAGAGCCGCGCCTCCTGGCAATGCTTGTGGTCGTCGGTCCAGTCGTAGCCCAGACTGTCCATGCACGCCTTGATCTTTTGTTCGATCAAGGAGGGATTGTCGCGCCGCTCCTTGGGGAAGTCGCGCTCGATCTGGTACTCGCAGTCGGTGACGTCCACCTTCAGACCTTCGAGATAGCGCCCGCCCGCGCCGCTGGTCATGAACATCGCTTCTGTCGCGACGATGAACAGCAGCCCAACGATCAACGCGACCTTTCCCTGCGTCTTGGTCTTGAGGAAATGCAGGTCGAAGAGCGAGAGAACCCCTATCGCGAAAAGTGAGCCGCCGATGATCAGCGTGAGCGGCGAGAAAAAGGGGGCGATCCCTTCATTCATTCGAACCTCCAGAGGTGTGCCGCCCCTCAATAGTAGTCATGGCGCAGCGGGCGGCAAGCCGTTGCAGCGTTTCGTGGATTTGACTAACATCAATGGCAAAGCTTCCGGCGCGGCGAGCCGGGAGCCAACAAGAACCACGGGACGAAACCATGCCAAGAACCCTCGCAGCCGCTCTCGCGGCCCTGCCGATGCTGTGCGCCAACGCCTCCGCCTGTTTTATAGGGTGCCGCCCCTCGGACGACCATGCGCGCGCGGTTGTGAATAACCTTCTCGCCAGTCGCTTCAACGCGCCTTACGAAGTGCTCTCCTACAAGACGACGCGAACGGCGGATTTCGACCTGATTGTCGGCGAGGTGCGGGGCTACGAGATTTTCTACAAGGCTTCGGTCAGATTCCCCGAAGGCGCCAATCTCGATTGCGCGCCGGACGCCGCCCCCCGCGCCGCCGACTGCACCGATGACAACTATTTCTCGTTGATCCGCCCCACCCGACCGACCCCCGACCAACGTCAATTCGTGGAGCGCGGCGGTGTCCGCAGCTTCGACGAAGACTTGCGTTTCGCGGAAAGCAAGGGCGGCTGGAAAGGCCCGGACGGGCGATTTTACAAGCCCTGACCCGGGCCGTTCATACTTCATTAACCATTTAATACTTTATTAAATATCTGATGAATTTCATCAAATGTGACGCGTTCCACATACCTTCGATCAAGGTTGACGGAACCTTCGCTTAACCGATGCGCGACTAGGACTGTCGCAGTTGGTGTTGTCATAGGAGTTTTCCATGCTCGCTTCTTCAAGCGCCCGCTGCGCCAAATTCGCCGTCACGATGACGGTGGCCCTGGCGATCGCGGCCTGCGCCAAGAATCCGATGGACGAAGCGGGCGCCGACCTCGCGGGCGGCGGCGCGGGGGGCCCCGGCGGTCGTGGCGGCATCGCGCGCAGCGGCGTTGCGAGCCCCGGCAGCGCCGCGGATTTCGCGCAGAACGTCGGCGACCGCGTTTTCTTCGATTCGGACTCGACGGAGCTGTCGGGCACGGCCCAGGCGACACTCGACAAGCAGGCCGAGTGGCTCAACCGCTACGGCCGCTACAGCTTCACGGTCGAGGGCCACGCCGACGAGCGCGGCACCCGCGAATATAATTTTGCGCTTGGCGCCCGGCGCGCCGAAGTGACGAAAAACTATCTGATCTCCCGAGGCGTCGTCGCCTCGCGCATCCGTACGGCGAGCTTCGGCAAGGAGCGCCCCGTCGCCACCTGCGACGACATCTCCTGCTGGTCGCAGAACCGACGCGCGGTCACCCTGCTCGCAGGCGGAAATTCCTGATTTTTGGCCGCCGAACGCCCTTGCGTCGGCGGCGCTGTTGCGGCATGAGAGGCGCGCGCCCTCGTGGCGCTGCAGGAGTGTAGCTCAACTGGTAGAGCACCGGTCTCCAAAACCGGGGGTTGGGGGTTCGAGCCCCTCCACTCCTGCCATTGCCCCCTTCCCGACGATTCGACGCATATCCCTTCCCGCGGCCGCATCTCCCGGCTGCTGAGACTTGCACGCGCCAACGCGCCGCCTTGCGCGCCTGCGTCACGATCCGGCCGCGCTCACGCAACGACTTGAGCAGAACAGGATCTGCCGAATACTTCGTCTTGGCGTCAAGCGCGATAAATTTATCCGCAAGCTCCTGTTATTTATCATATTACTATAGTAATAGATACGTCTAAGTTTACATTTACCACTTATTCTACTTGAAAATTTGATATTTTGAGTGCAAAATACGTTTATAATAAGTATAAATGCGTAGGAGTCAGCGTATATGAGAGCAAACACTAATATTTTGCGGCGTCAGTTGCTGCTCGGCGCGGCCGCTGGTCTCGCGCAATCGACGCTTCCGAGCAGCCTGAAGGCGCAGGATGGGGCGCCGCGGCCGATCAAGACGGGGCCGCGCAAAGAGCCCCCGACGCATATGATCCCGAAGGACAAAAGCAATCCGTTCTTCAAAATCCAGGGCGGCCCGCAGACCCAGCCCGCGCCGGTTCCCAAGCGCCTCGACGGCGAAGGCGTCGAGCGCGGCAACGGCGATGGGAACAGGAATGGGAAAAGCCCCAAGGACAAGGGCGCCATGCTCGCGCCCGATCGGTTGATCGAAGAGGCTTCGACCTCCGAAGCGTACCAGGGGCTCATCGAGAACGCAGCCTTCACGATCCCCGCGCTGTCCGTCGAAGACGACATCGAGACGGCGCAGGCGACGACGACGCCACTCACCCTCGTGCTGTTCGACACCTCCGGCCAATGGGGCTGGATGGGCGAGATCTACGGCATCATGATCGCAAATCTCGCAAGCCATTTCGGCTCATATACGCTGATGCCGGTGAACCAGTACGCCGCGGGCAAGATGTCGACGTACAAGGCGGTTGTCTATGTCGGCTCGACCTATGAAGAGACGGGCCTGGCCGCAAACCCCTTCCTCACGGACATCCCCCAGTATCCCAGCGTCAACGTCGTCTGGATTTACAGCAACATCTGGCTTCTGCCGTCGCTCGCCTCCACATACGGCATTCCGCTGACCTTCTACGAATATCCCACCGCGACGACGGCCGTTGACGCCGTCGAATACAAGGGCGTGAGCTTCAAGCGCTACGATCAGAACGCCGATGGCGTCATGACCTACGGGACGCTGGGAGACGGCGTCACCGCGCTTGCAAACTGCGTGCGCAAGAACGGCACGAAATTCCCCTGGGCGCTGCGATCGAAGAACCTGACCTATGTCGGCGAAAATCCGCTGGTCTACATCACGGAGGGCGATCGTTATCTCATCTTCGCAGACCTGCTGTTCGACGCGCTGGGCGCGACTCCGGCGGCAGGCCCGCAGTATCGGGCGATCCTGCGCCTCGAGGACAACAGCTATCAGTCCGATCCGGCCAGGCTTCGGGCGGTCGCCGATTGGCTACAATCGCAGGGCGTGCCCTTCGGCTATCACATCGTTCCGCGTTACCGCGATCCGACCGGCTTCTACAACAATGGCGTCGCCCAGAACTTCGGCTTCGGCGCCGGCGTGCAGAGAGCGTTTCGTGACGCGATCGTTTACATGCAGGGCAAGGGCGGCGTTCCAATCCTGCACGGCTGGACGCATCAATATTTCAACGCCAGCAATTCCTCGCTGACGTTGAATCCGGAAACCGGCGTCACGGCGGACGACTGCGAATTCTACCGTCTGATCTGGAATGCGAGCAGTTCGACCTTCAGCTATGTCGGTCCTCTGCCGGAGGACGCAGCGAACCATCGCAACAAGGTCAATACCTGGGTGTCGAACCGCATGGCGAGCGCCATGAACGAAATCGCCCTCGATCCGCGCATAACGAGGCCGACGCTCTTCACGACGCCGCATTATCTCGGCACCGCGACCACCTTCATGGCTTCGACGTCGAGATTCGCCGCGCGGGCCGAACGGGCGCTCTACTTCTCGGGAACGCTGGCTGCGAAGGCGGCGACGCCCTTCGATTACACGAAGATCGACTACACCAAGCTCGCTGGCCAGTATTTCCCCTATGTCGTGAAGGATATCTACGGCGGGAAGGTCTTGCCGGACACGCTCGGTTCGGTCGAGCCGGTGCCCTATCTTGGCTATGCGGCGCGGCTTCCGGCAGACATCATCGCCGACGCAGCCCGGATGAAGGGCGTGCGCGACGGCGTCGCCGCCTTCCAGTTCCACTCTTATCTCGACATCAGCTATCTCCAGACCGTCGTCACCGGCCTGAAGAATCTTGGCTACACATTCGTCGCGCCGACGACGTTGTAGAGATTGCTCATGAGCGGCGCGCCTGAAGGTGCGCCGCCTTGTCTTACTTCACCCGCGACCAATGAACCGATTTGCAGATGAGCCCGCCCAGCGCGCAGCCGGTTGTCGTGAGGCGATTGCCCGAGAGCGTCATGGAGCCGGTGTAGGTCTTGCCGTCCTCGGGATTGAAGGCGTGGCCGGCCCAGTTGTTCTCGCCGGACGGAACCATGCCGTAGAAGACCTTCTGACCGACCTTCGCGGGGCTCGACGGATCCTCCACTGACGCGACCGAGCCGCAGAACGCGCCGCCGCAAGGCCCGATGCGCACGGTCCCCCTGCCGCCTTCCCGCAGCCATACGCCAGTGGGATCCCCGCCCGCTTGCGCGGTGCCGGAGAGCGCGAAAAGTGCGAGCATCGCGCCCGCCACGATCGTTTTCATGTCAATTCCTCCCGAAGGCATGTCGCGCCCCCTGCGCCAGGGCGCATGACAGGGCTCCCGAAAAACGGCAAAGTTTGCGCAGACCGTGCACCATGAGCGAAGCAGCGCGCCATAATCTCAACAGATGATGCCAAACAGCCCGTTAACCAGATTCTTCCTGATCGCTGGCGTCACGCTTGCCGCGCAAGCGGCCGTGCTGCTTTTTTTCGGGCAACCCGTGATCTGCACATGCGGCTACGTCAAGCTGTGGGAGGGCGAGGTTCTTTCCTCTGGAACGTCGCAGCATCTGGCCGACTGGTACAGCTTCACCCATGTCGTTCATGGTCTGCTGTTCTATGTGCTGACATGGCTGGCGTTCCCGCGCCTTCCCGCCCTTCAGCGGCTGCTGATCGCCATTGGCGTGGAGGCGGGTTGGGAAATCTTCGAAAACACCCCCGCCGTCGTGCAGGCCTATCGCAAGCAGGCGCTGGCGCAGGGCTATGTCGGCGACAGCGTGCTCAATTCCATTTCTGACGTCTTCATGATGGCGACGGGTTTCCTCCTCGCCTGGCGGCTGCCGGTCCGGATCGTCGTCGCGCTGGGGCTGGCGCTGGAAATCGGCCTCGCTTTCGCGATACGGGACAATCTGACGCTCAACCTCCTGAATTTCGCCTTTCCAATCGAGGCCGTGCATCGCTGGCAGGCGGGGGAGTAGGCGGATTTGCAGAGGCGGTTCGCCTAAGCTAACTCTCGCCCTCCCTTGAATCGCCGCAGCGACGAATGACACACAGCGCCCCCGACATCGCCTCTTTCCGCCGCATCGTCGTCAAGGTCGGCTCCAGTCTCCTCGTCGACCCAGGCGCGGCGGCGGCGCGGGGCCGCTGGCTGACGCGTCTCGCCGACGACATCGCCGCGCTTCATCGCGGCGGCGCGGATGTTCTTGTCGTTTCGTCGGGCGCTGTCGCGCTGGGCCGTAGCGTGCTGGGCCTGCCGCATGGAGCCCTGCCGCTCGAAGACTCACAGGCCTCCGCCGCCGTCGGCCAGATCGCGCTGGCGCGCCTCTGGGCCGAGGCGCTGCACGAGCGCGGCCTCGTCGCCGGACAGGTGCTCGTCACCTTCGGCGACACGGAGGAGCGCCGCCGCTATCTCTACGCGCGCGAATGTCTCACGCGGCTGCTGTCGCTGCGCGCGGTGCCGGTCATCAACGAGAACGATACGGTCGCGACGGCGGAAATCCGCTATGGCGACAATGACCGCCTCGCCGCCCGCGTCGCGACCATGGCCAGCGCCGATCTGCTGGTGCTGCTCTCCGACGTCGACGGGCTTTACACCGCCCCGCCCGCCACCGACCCGCGCGCGAAGCATCTGCGCATCGTCCCGCGCATCACGGCGGAGATCGAGGCGATGGCCGGCGGCGCGGCCTCGCTATATTCGCGCGGCGGCATGCGCACCAAGATCGAGGCCGCGAAGATCGCGACGACCGGCGGCGCGCATATGGTGATCGCCGACGGGCGCGAAGAGGCGCCGATCGAGCGCATCCGCAAGGGCGAGCGCTGCACCTGGTTCCTCACGCCCTCGAACCCCATCACCGCGCGCAAGAAATGGATTGCGGGCTCGCTGGAGCCCAAGGGCGCCGTGCATATCGACGAGGGCGCCGAGCGCGCGCTGCGCGGCGGCAAGAGCCTGCTGCCGGCGGGCGTCACGCGCGTCGAAGGCGCCTTCTCGCGCGGCGACTGCATCGTCATCCGCAACCATCAGGGCGGCGAGATCGGGCGGGGTCTCGTGACTTACGACGTGCTGGACGCCGCGAAGCTGACGGGCCGCTCGACGAAGGAGATCGAGGCTCTTCTGGGGTATACGGGGCCAGACGAGATTATTCACAGGGACGATATGGCGTTGGCGGGGGAGTAGAACCGCGCCAACGCTCCAACCTTACCGCCTCCTGTCAAAACTTTAACCCCGCCGCGCTCGCGCCCGGCCTTGGCGCCTTGGCGCCACTCCCCCATATCTCCAGACGCCGCGCCTTTTTGGGGCCGGTTCCTATGGGGAGAGACTGATGTCACCGGAAGAACGTCAACTGCTCGTCGGGCTGTTCGAGCGCACGAAGAGCGCCTCCGCCGGTCCGCGCGACCAGGAGGCGGAGGCTTTCATCGCCGAGCAGGTCAAGCAACAGCCGGCCGCGCCTTACCTTTTGGCGCAGACGGTCATCGTGCAGGATCAGGCCTTGCAGGGCGCGAACGCCCGCATCGAGGAGCTTCAGGCTGAGGTGAGGAATGCGCAGTCGAAGCCCGCGGGTGGTTTTCTCGGGGGGCTTTTCGGTGGCGGTCAGCGCCAGGCTCCGCCTCCGCAGCGTCGTCAGATGCCGGGCGCCGCGCCGGGAGGCGGCATGGCTGGCGGTCCCTGGGGTGCGCCGCAGGGCGGCCAGAACCCTGTCGCGGGCGGCTACGCACCGCAGGGCTGGGGCCAGCAGCAGCCTCCGGCTGAAGGCGGCGGCTTTCTGAGAGGCGCGCTCGGCACGGCTGCCGGCGTCGCGGGCGGCGTGCTGCTCGCGGATGGCATCCGTAACCTGTTCTCGCATGGCGGGACGGGCCAGATGGCCAATCTCGGCATCGGCTCCGGCATCGCTCCGGCCGCCGGCGACTCGACCGTGATCAACAACTACTACGGCGACGAGGCGGGCGGCCACGCGGGCGGTCAGGACGCCGGGTTCGACCAGGGCTATGGCGACGAGTCCGGCATGCAGGACGCCGATTACAGCTCCGACCCCGGCTTTGACGACGGGGGCGGCTTCGACGACGGCGGCGACGGCGGTTTCGACGTCTGACGCCTTTGGGGAGAGCTTCCAGAAAACCCGCCGGGCGACCGGCGGGTTTTTTTACGCCTGCTGTCCACAACCTGCGAAGCGCTTGCCTGCCTGGTAAATGCGTGCGACCTTACAAGAGGTTACCTTCATATCCGGCGAATGTCGGTAACTCCTCGATAGAGAAGCAGCCTTCGCTTCGGAAACGAGAGGAGCACCGACATGAACGCTACACGCATTCTCGCGGCGGGGTTGATCGCACTGTCTCTCCTTTGCTCCGCAGGGCCGTCTCTCGCGCAGGGCGCCGGACGCGGGGGCGGCACGGATGGGGCGACTCACAGGGCTACAAGTTGCGAGAAGTGCAACCAGAACTGTCCGGGCGTCTGCTTCATGGGCGCGTCTGGCGGCTGCACCTGCCATTTGAGAACACTGCCAACCGAAAAGCACAAGCTCAACAAGATCTGACCACGCGAGGCCAGCCTGCGCCGCCTACATTGGGATTATCCGCCGGCAAGTTGGCGGCGACGCTCTTGTTGGCGACGGCTGGAGCCTTCTACGCGAACGTCGCATTTGCGAAGCGCTGGCCCTGCGGCCCTACAGACAAGGAATTCACCTGCTACGACAAGCCGTGCAAGGTCGGAGACACGGAGAACGGCGGCCACTGCGTCGGCGACAAGGCAGCCTTCAGGGCCAATAAGGCCGAAAGGGTCAAGGCGAAAAAATAGCCGGATGGCGAATATCCGGCCGGGGTTCGCTCACACGCCCCGCCATGTGCGCCAGCGCACCGCCTTCCGGGTCGGCAGGTCCTAAACCTCTTCTCGTTCGCAAGACGAACGCAACGAGACAGAGGGGCTGGACATGAACCGCATCGAAACCACCCGCAAGACGGTCGCCCGCAAGATCGCTTCCCGCCCAGTGCGCGCCGCGCTGGCCGTCAAGATCGCTCTCGCCATCCTGGCCGCCAATGTGAGCTTCGCCGCCGCCAAGGTCGTCTTCCACAAGCCGCAGGCCGCCGCCCCGACCGTCGCCGCGAGCGTCTCGACGGTGCTGCCTTTCATCGTTCCGGTCGAAGACCCGGCCGAAGCCGCCCCGCAGGTTGCGACGCAGGCCATCGAGGTCGCCAGCGCCCCGCAGGGTTGCCACGAAGTCGTTGTCGACGCCGACGAAGGCTACGGCGTTCGCGGCAAGGTGACCCGCATCGTCTGCCGCAAGGCCCTGTGAGGACGCTTCGCCCTCACAGTCCGCTCACATGCCGCCAAGACAGACGTATTTCAGCTCCAGATAATCATCGACGCCATAGCGCGAGCCCTCGCGCCCGAGGCCCGAATGCTTCACCCCGCCGAAAGGCGCGGCCTCGGATGTGATGATGCTCTCATTGACGCCGACCATGCCGAATTCCAGCTTCTCGGCGACGCGGAAAATGCGCGCCACATCGTTGCTGTAGAAGTAAGCCGCAAGGCCATAGGGCGTCGCGTTGGCGAGACGGATGGCGTCCTCCTCCGTCTCGAAGGAGATGACCGGCGCGACAGGCCCGAAGGTCTCTTCATGGAAGATCAGCGCATACGCGGGAACGTCCGCAAGCACGGTCGGCTCGAAGAACAGCCCGCCGAGCGCATGACGCCGGCCGCCGGTCAGCACCTTCGCGCCATGCGCAAGCGCGTCCGAGATATGACGCTCCACCTTCTCGATCGCCGCTTCCTCGATCATCGGCCCGACAGCGACGCCCTCCTGCGAGCCGACGCCGACCGTCAACGCGCTCGCCGCTTCCGCGAGCTTGCGCGCGAAAGCCTCGGCGATGCTCGCCTGCACGAGGAAGCGGTTCGCCGAGATGCAGGTTTGCCCGCAGTTACGATATTTCGTGGCGACGGCGCCCTTCACCGCGCGGTCGAGATCGGCGTCCGCGAAGACGATCAGCGGCGCATTGCCGCCGAGCTCCATCGAGCACTTCTGCACATTGTCCGCAGCCTGGCGCAGCAGGATTTTGCCGACCTCCGTCGAGCCCGTGAAGGTGAGCTTGCGAACGACCGGATTGCGCGTCAGCTCCTGCCCGACGGGCGCAGGATCGCTCGCCGTCACCACATTCACGACGCCTGCCGGCACGCCTGCGCGTTCGGCAAGCTCCGCGAGAGCCAGCGCGGAGAAAGGCGTCAGCTCTGCGGGCTTCACCACCATCGTGCAGCCCGCGCCGAGGGCCGCGGCGACCTTGCGCGCGAGCATCGCCGAGGGAAAGTTCCACGGGGTGATGGCGGCGGTCACGCCGATCGCCTGCTTCAGCACGAAAATGCGCCGATCCATCGCTGGGCCCGGCACGATGTCGCCATAGACCCGGCGCCCCTCCTCGGCGAACCAGTCGATATAGGAGGCGCCATAGGCGATCTCGCCGCGCGCCTCGACGAGAGGCTTGCCCTGCTCGGCCGTGATGATCTGCGCGAGGCGCTCCTGCTCCGCCATGATCAGCTCGAACCAGCGGCGCATGATCTGCGCGCGCTCCTTCGCGGGCCGGTCGCGCCACAGCGGCAGCGCCCTCTCCGCCGCCTCGATGGCGCGGCGCGTCTCGGCGACGCCCATGTCGGGAACGGTCCCAAGCGTCTCGCCCGTGGCCGGGTTGGTCACAGCGAATGTCGCGCCGCTGTCCGCATTGACCCAGGCGCCGCCGATGAAGGCTTGCTGGACGAAGGAAGGCGTCATCTTCGGATTCACGAACTGTCCTCTCGCGCGCCTGTCGTCACCCGAGCCATCAATACTGGATCGCGCCCAAGCTTTTTCAAGCAACCATGAAATGAGGTAAATTCGGCGCTTCGTAAGGATAACGTAAAATTTTACCCGATTCAGCCAGATTGAAGGGTCCAACTTGCCAAGCCCCGCCTTGTTCTGCGTTACGGGCTAAGGCACTTTGGCGCCTCGCTGGCCGGCTCGTCGCGAACGACGCCATTCCTGGAAGACGCCACTTGATGCCGAACCGAACCAAGACCGTCGCACTCGTTCAGACGCAGGCAGAAAACGCCGGCGCGCAGGAGGTCGCACGCCAGCTCGAACAGGGCTTCGCCAGGCATGGCTGGCGCACCCGGCAGATTTTCTTCTTTCGGCGCACCGACAGTTTCGACAACGAACCGAACGTCTTTTTCTGCGCGAGGGAGCGGCCCTCCAATCTCCTGGGCGTCCTGAAGCTCATGGGAGAGCTGTACAAGGAATTCCGCCGCGAGCAGCCCGACGTCGTGGTGACGCTCCAGCATTATGGCAATGTCATCGCCGCTCCCCTTGCGCGTTTTGCCTGCAAGCCGATGATCGTCGCGAACTTGTCCACGCCCCCTCAAATGGTGCCTGGATCCGTCGCGCTCGCTGACAAGATGCTGGGCACGGCCGGATTCTACGATCATATCGTCGCCAACTCCCAACAGACGGAAAGCGACTATCGAAGCTATCCGCAGCCCTACACGCGCCGCATCACGCGCATCGATCATGGCTTCTTCGACAAATCCGCGAACATCGGAAAGGCGGAGGCGCGCGCGCAGCTAAGCCTTCCGCAGGATGTGACGCTGCTCGGCTGCGCGGCCCGTTTGCATTCGATGAAGCAGATCGACCTTGCGATCCGCATTCTGGGCGAGAACCGCGAGCAGCATCTCGCGCTCGCCGGTCAGGGCCCGGAGCGGGAGAACCTCGAAACGCTCGCCGCCGAGCTGGGAGTCACGGACCGCCTGCACTTCGTCGGCGAACTCGACACCGCGAAAATGGGCGTCTTCCTCGCATCGATTGATTGCTTTGTTTTCCCCAGCTCGATGGAGACATTCGGGCTCGCGGTCGTCGAAGCGGCGCAGGCCGGCGTGCCGGTGGTCGCCAACGATCTCGACGTGCTGCGCGAGGTTCTCGCGGTCGATGGCGAGCCCTGCGCCATTTTAATCGATGCGCAGGACACCCGGGCCTTCGCCGCGGCCGTCCGCCGCGTCCTCGACGATGCTTCACTCAGCGCGGCGCTCACCAGCGCAGGCCGCCGTCTCTGCGAACGCTATCCGCTCGACGCCATGATCGAAGCCTATCTCAAACTCATGGAGCCGGCGGCTTGAACTACCGTCGAATCGTCATCGTAGTCCCGGCCGCCCGGTTCCTGCGTTGGCAGGATCGTCTGCGCGATGCGCTCGCGCGGCGATGGCCCGACGCGGAAATCGCCTTCCGCTTCGAACCTGGAGACGCCGCCCAGCCTGGCGACGTCACGCAATTGCTGACTCTGGAGCGCATGCTCCTGCGGCGGGGAAAGCCGACGCTTTGTGACCGCATCGATGTCACCGCGATGCGCGCGACGCTCGACGATGGCGCCGACGTCGTCATCGACCTCGTCGGCAGCCTTTCCCCGACGAGCGGCTCACGCGTCCTGCGTCCGCTCTACGACGGGCACGAAACGGATCAGGCTGCAGTCGCCGCCATCCTCTCCGGCGCGGTCCCCACGATCGCCGTCGAAGACGCCGCGACGGGCGCGATCGTCGCGAAGGGCGTGCCCTCCTTCGAGGCCGCCGACGGTCTGACCGGCGGACTCGAGGCGGTCTACTCCCGCATGGCGATCCTGATTGAAAAGGCGCTGGCGAACCCCGAAGCGACAGTCGACGCGCCGCAACAGGCGACGCAGCACAATCCACGCCGCCCGGGCGTCTTCTTCGCGCGTAACCTCGCCTTTCAATGCGCGCGCTGGATTTATCATCTGTGCTGCCACTCGCCGCACTGGCGCACCGGATGGCGCTTCAATGACGGACCCGGCGTCATCGAAACCGGCAACCTCTCGGGACCGCGGTGGCGGGTCATGCCCGATCAGGGAAGCGCCTTCTCGGCCGATCCTTTCCCCTTCGAATGGGGCGGCCGAATGGGCGTCTTTTACGAACTCCTCGATTTCCGGACCAATGTCGGCGAGATTTTCTTCCAGCCCTTCGACGCCTCCGGCCCGACAGGCGCGCCGATTTGCGCCCTGAAGGAGCCCTGGCATCTGTCATATCCCTTCCTGATCGAGGAAGGCGGCGTGCTCTACATGGTTCCCGAAGCGTCGATGTCGGGCGCGATCACGCTCTACCGCTGTGTCGAGTTTCCTGCGAAATGGGAGCCCGTGGCGAAGCTCGTCGAGGGCATCGAGGCGGCGGACGCGACCATTTTCCAGCATGGCGGCCGCTACTGGATGACATCCGTGGTCCGCGACGGTTTCGGCGGCTACTCCGACACGCTGGCGATCCATCACGCCCCGAGCCTCTTTGGCCCCTGGGAGCCACACCCCCTTTCGCCACTGCTTGTGGACGCCAGCCTCGCCCGGCCCGCCGGCCGTGTCGTCCTGCACGAAGGCGCATTGTTGCGGCCCGTGCAGGACTGCACGCGCGGCTATGGGAAGGATCTGGCGATCATGCGCATCGACGCTCTGGACGAAACGACCTTTCGCCAGACGCGCCTCAGCCATATTCCGCCGGGCGGAGATTGGCCGGGAAACCGCCTGCACACGCTCAACCGCTTCGGTCGCCTCGAGTGCATCGACGGAGCTGTCCTAACGCCGAAGTTCATGCCGCTGCGGAAGGTGGTTCACAATCACATCGACGGACGACGCGCCGCCAACGCTTGAACGACGCCCTAGGCCCCCTCGCCCTGCCTGCCGGTGGCCGAGCCCCTGAAGCCTTTGGCGGACATCTTTTCGTGCAGGTGATGAACCACGCTCAGGATCGACGTATCGACGCCAACCATTCGTTTGCACACGACAGAGAGCGCCATGAACAGCGGCGCGTTGACCAAAGCCCATCCGCAGGCGGCGCCGAAGGCCCCGAAGCGCCAGGCTAGCAGCGCCGTCAAGGCAATCCGTCCAAGCGTAGCCACCGTGATGACCCGCGAATAGAGCAGCTCATGGCCTGTGGTGAGAAGGATCACCGAAGCCGATCCGCAGGTCGACATGATGAAGCAGGCTGTCGCAAGCACGGCGAGCGTCGGAAAGACATTCGCATAGGCCGCGCCGAAGATGGTGAGTATCTGCGGCCCGAAAGCATAAATGACCAGCAACAGCGGCGTGAGCATCGCCGTTGAAACGAGAACCAGCGTGCGCAGAATATCCTGCAGCTTCTGCGTCTGTCCTGAGAAATATAGATGGGCGCTATGGGAGAAGGAATATGTGTTCAGGCCCGTCAGCACCATCATGAAGACGTTCGCGATGCGCTGGGCGGCGAAATACTCGCCCGCCGCGGCAGGCGACGCGACATAGCCGATCAGCATCACGTCGAAATACAGGCTCGCCGCCTCGACGATCGCCGACTGCCACATCGGAAGCCCGCGAGACAGCCAGACCGGCCGGTCTGAGTAATCAAGCTCGACGGCCGCATGCGCGCGGTAAGACAGATAAACGTAACGCATCGCCACAGCGAGCGCGATAACCTGTCCGATCGCGGCCGCGAGGAAGAACTCGGCCGGCGTCAATCCCTGATGCAAGACGGCGTAAATGACGACGCAGAGGAGCAGCGCGCGCCATATGAGTTCGCGAGTCGTCTCGGAGACGACGAAGTTCACGATCACGCGGCTCGAATGCGACGAGTAATGCAGCAGGGTCTGGGTGAACAGAAAAAACGCCGCCGCGGTCAGCGCGGTGCGCGAGATGTCCGGAAAGAAGAGCGGCCCCAGAAACAGCATGGCGCAGGCGAACGCCGCGCCCGAAGCGATCGTCATAAGCCATCCGAAGCGATAGGCCCCCCAGGCCTTCGCATAATCGTCCCGCCCTGCATATTCGCCATAGGATCGCGCAATCAGCGTGTCCTGCCCGAACACCGCCGCCACCGCCAGAAAGCCAACTGCGTTGAACCAGATCGCGAGGCGGCCGAATTCGTCCGCCGTCATGGCGCGCGCCGCCAGCGTGAAGACCGCCAGCGTCATCAAGGCGCCGCCGGCCTTTAGGCCCATAGCGACAACGGCGCCCATCGCAGCGCGCTGCGCCTTCAGCCGAGCCAACAATCGTTCAAGGCGTTCTTTCATGTAGTTCCGCTCTCCATCTCGCCCAGAGTTAAACCGGGTAAAGCGGAACCGCCACTACATCCTCTCGAAAGGGTTATCGGGAAGGAACGAAATTTCGCGACTGTGCGCTCCAAGCGCGCGCACGCCCGCGCCGGTCGCTGCAGGCATATTAACCGAATCTTAGGGTTAACGCGCAATGAATCAGGCTCGAGGCGCCTCCCGCCCCTGTTACGGATCGGTCGCCCGGTGCGCGCAACAAGCCTGGCCAACGAAAGGTCTGCGAGCGATCGCATACGCCGGCGGCACAGCCCCTGGGAGGATGTGCTTCGCGGCTTCGCAATCGCTTTCCTGCTCACAGGGGCGCCCATCGCGCTGCACATTGTTTCGCAACCCATCGCCCTCTTGTTCACGGTCGTCGCCGCGGTCGTCGTTACGCGCTTCTTCGAGCAGGACGTTCCCATCATCGTCCTGATCCCCAACATCTTCCAGAACGTGTTCGCCGCGCTTTTCTCGCCCTATGTGGAGGAATACGCCGACATCGAGCTGATGAAGAGCTACAGCTTTCTGACGACGGCCGTATGCTGGCTCACGCTCGCCGTCGCCTTCGCGACGAAGCCGGCCGCCTATTCGCCTTTCGTGCGCAAGCTCATTTACGCATCGGTGGGTCTGCTCGCCATCGTCGGCGTCTATTACGTGATCGGACTTGCGCTCAATCCGCGCAACGCGACCGTTTATCTGCGCAATATCGGCCTGCCGATTTTTCTTTTCCAGATGTTCCTGCTCGTCGGCGCGAAGCATCAGATCAGCCTGCCGAAAATTCTGGTCGTCTTGCTGACCTCCGTCGCGGTGACAGCCTATTTCGAGCTTTTTGCGCTGGACGCATGGCTGTCGATCACCAACGGATGGCGCTATCTGACGCTTTTTTCGGCCAAGCGTCTCGTCAACGTCGACGACATAAGGAAGGCGGCACAGGCGGGGCAGGTTGTGACGAGCGTTCTCGACTATTCGAAATCCGTGCTGTTCAACACGCCGCTGACGGCCTCGCTGGGGCTGGAGGTTCAGCGCTTGCAGGGCCCCAGCTTCAACACGATCAGCTTCGCCTATCTGCTGTCGAGCCTTATCGCGCTGCTGGCGATCCAAAAACGGATCATCCTCGCGCTCATTGGAATGCCGCTGCTTCTCGCGACAAGCGCAAAGGGCCCGCTGTTTTTCACCGTGGCCTGCGTCCTGTTCTATTACCTGTCCCGGCGCGCGACGACCAACTTCCCGATCAAGGCGCTGGCGGCGATCCTTGTTCTTTATGCTTTCATCGTGATCAAGGTCGGCATGGGGACCGGCGACTACCACGTCCTCGGGCTGCTCGGCGGCCTCAATGGCTTCATAAAATTGCCGATCGGACATTCGCTCGGCGACGGCGGCAATCTCTCGATTCCGGATTTCGGAGCTTTGAAGTGGGAGGACTTCCAGAACGCCGGCGCGGCGAATGTCGCGGTGGAAAGCGCCTTCGGCGTGCTTCTCTACCAGATGGGGATTGCCGCGGCGGCGTGGTTCGCCTTCTATTTCTGGGTCGCGGGCGTAGGCTGGCGACTGTTCAAGGAGACCCGCGCCCCCGACCTTTCCTTCGTCGCCAGCGGAATCATCGTCTCCGTCGTGAACGGCCTGTTTCAGGAAGAAGCCTATTTCGTGCCGTTTTCGCTGGCCTTCGTCATGGGATATTGCGGCCTCATTCTCGGCGCGACGGACCGGGCTGTGGTCATGGAACTCGCCCGCTCCCGCCTCCACCCGGCTTTCGACGATCAGGCGCCGAGCAGCGCATGGGTGACGGCGCGGTCGAGGGATCCGTCCTCGTTCACCAGGCCGAAACTCGTCGAATAGTCCCAATGCGCCCAGCCGAAGCCGCATGCCTCCGCAGCGGAGCGGACGGCGGCGAGCCACGCAAGGCGGTCGGCGCGACGCGCCTTCCAGCGCAGCACACCGAATTCGTTGACGATGACCGGCGCCGAATGCGCCGCGCTCCACGCCGCCACCATCTCGAATTGCGCCTTGATCGTCTCCGCGGTCCATGCCTGGCTGGCCATGTCCCTGAGGACTTGCGCGACTTCATTGTCCTTGCGGCGCGCGGCGTCCTGCGCCATGCGCAGAAGAGTCGCGTCGCCCGCCTGGGTGGGGAACGGCACGCCGGAGATGCGCGACCAGGCGCTGCCCTTGTCCCAGAGCGCATACTGATGCGTGAAGGCCATCGGGTCGTAGTAATGAAAGGCGTAGACGACATTGGCGTCGGCGAAGGGACGCCACGACGCCAGCGCGTCGTGGCGCTGGGTGGGCGCCGGCCCAACGATGAGGATATTGCGCGGCAGTTCCTCGCGCACGACCTTCGCCAGCTTTTCCGCGAATGGGCGCCAGATCTCGTCCGTCGTTGGCGGTTCATTCAGCAACTCCGCGTGGACGCGATCCGCCGGGTAGCGGGTCAAACGCCGGGCGAGTAGCCGCCACCCACCGAGCAGTGCGTCCTGCGCGGCTTTCGGGTCGCGCCTGTAAAGCCCCTGGAAATCGCCGTCAGGGTGCATGTCGACGCTGACGCTGTAACCCAGGTCGAGAAGTTGATCTAGCGCCTGGGCGAGATCGTCGGTTGCGCTGGATATGGTCGCCGGTCCCGAGAGCGCCGGGAGGACGAATTCGGCGACGACCGGCAGGCGGACGTGAGTCATGCCGAGCCGGCGCAGGGTCTTCAGAATGGAGAGGTCGGGCTTCTGATCGGCCCGCGCAGGCGCTTGATCTGGCAGGTTGAATCCCCTGCTCAGCCCCTCTGCGACGGCCCCCTTGAGAAGGCTCCCCTGCGCCAGGGCCGGCGAGAGAGACGCCGCCGCGCCCAGCAATGCTTCACGTCTGGTAAACTTCAACGCCGTTCCAGTTACTTAGGGTTAATGCTTTCCGTACATATTCTACGCGTCGTTGCAGAAAGACCAACGGCTCGCCCCCGTCATTCTGAAAGCGTCATGAAGAAGCACGGTAAACAGGCGTCATCGGGATATTCGGAGCAACGCCGCTCGAAAGAGATCGGGGCGATCGATCTTTGGCGCGACACGCCGGTCAATTTCAGCCTTGGCGGCGTAGGCCTTTTCTTCCGCCGTAACTGGCTGACGATCCTTGTCACATGGGCCCTCGTCTCGGCCCTTTGCTTTGGCGCCTCCCTCTTCCTGTTCAAGAAATATTCCGCGACGGCGGTGCTCCTCGTCGACCCGCGCACTGCAAAAGTCACGCGGGGGGGCGGCGTCATCTCCAACATCGGCGGCGACGCGATCGCAATCGAAAGTCTTGTCCAGGCGACGAAAACGGACGGTTTCCTCGGGGCGCTCGTCGACGATCTCGACCTCACCAAGGATCCCGCCTTCGCCGGGAAAGGCGACACCCCGGAGAAGGTGCGCCTGGCGACCATCGAGAAGCTCGGAGCGAAACTCAACATCGCCCGCCGCGGCACGACCTATGTCATCGACGTGACGGTGTCGACGTCTTCGGGAGAGGAAAGCGCCCGCATCGCGAACGCCGTCGCACGCAAGATTCTCTCCGAGCAGGCGTCGCTTCGCAGCGGGGCGAGCGCCAACACGGCCAGGGAGATCGAAAGCCGGCTGGAGGAGCTGCGCGGCCGCGTCAGCCGCGCCGAGGAAGCCGCCGCCCAATTGAAGGCGCGGCTGAAAGTCACCGCCGCCGGCCAGGGATCGACGCTGCTCGAACGCAGGGTCTACGAACTCAACACGCAGTTCGTCGCCGCCGGGGCCCACACTGCGGAGGCGCGGGCCCGTTACGAACTCCTCCGCAAAGCCGGCGCGAACGCCGGCGAAAGCCTGCCTCCCGCGGCGCAATCGAGCATCTTCAGCGCGCTCCGCGCCGAATATGCGCGTCTCTCGCGCCAATCCGCCGATCAGGCGACGGTGCTCGGCCCCCGGCACCCGGAAGTTGTCAGCCTCAACGCCCAGATGGCCGATGTCCGCCGCCAGATCACTGCTGAAATGGCGCGCATGCTGTCGACAGCGAAGACGGATTTCCTCGAGGCGCAGCAGCGCGAGGCGGAACTCTCCCGCCAGCTCAGCGACGCCCAGTCGGAAACCGGAGAGCTCGGGCCGCAACTCGTGAAGCTGGCGGAACTCGAGCGCGAAGCGAAGGCGGAGCGCGACGTTTACGAAGAGCTGCTCAACCGCCAGCGCGAGCTCCTGCAAGTGAAGGATCTCGATCCGAACGACATTAGAATCGTCTCGACCGCAATGCCGGCGCCCAAGCCCACGCCAGGCCGCATGGTGCTGGCCGCGGGCAGCGCCGCCCTCGGCCTGCTGACGGCGCTGGCTTATGCGCTCATACGCGAATGGCGCCAGAAGACGCTGCGGACCGCGTCGCAAGCGCAACGGCTGGGAAATGTCGAGGTCTACGGCTTCCTGCCAATGGCCGCGCCGGAATTGGACAGGGACGACCCGGCCCTGGTCGTTCCCGACGTGACGCCCTGGCTGACCGAGCTTTGCGCCGAGATTGCGCCCGCAGGTCAGGGTGAGGAAGGAACCGTCATTCTGGTCGCCTCGGCGCGGCGAGGCGAGGGTCGCTCGACGGTCGCGGTCAATCTGGCGGCATATCTCGCGCAGGGCGGCGATCGCGTTCTGCTGATCGAGGCTGACCGCGCGGCCCATGTCAAAAGAGCCCCTTTCGGCCTGCTGGACGTGCTGGAGACCGGCGAAGATCTGAAAGGCGCGCTCGTCGACCAGGCGGCCGACGGCTACACCCTCCTCCCCTATGGCGGCCGCAGCCTCGATCAACACAGTTCGGTCGGCGGGCTCATGAGCGGCATGACGCTCCGCGCGACGCTCAAACTGGCGCGGCAATGGTTCGATGTGATCGTCATCGACGGTCCGCCCGCGCTCGGTGCCCCTCACGCACGGTTTCTTGCGGCGCAGGCCGACCACACGGTCTTTATCGTTGAATGGGACAAGACCAGTTCCGAGGACGCGGACGCCGCGCTGGAGCGGCTCGACCTCGCCTCCACCGCGATCCTCTACAACAAGACCGACGCATCACGGCTGCGCCTCTATGACCCCGAGCAGTCGCGCCAGATGACTCTCTACGGCGACGATATGGCTGCGGCGGCCTAGCCAGCGCCTGTCTGATCCGTCCGGATGGACGACTCGTCCAGCCTTGGCCGGGGCGTCAGCGGGGCGCAGCCCGATAAATGCTGGCGAGGCTGCCAAAAACCGACATAATCAGGGGAGAATCATCGGCCGCGCGACGCGCCGTCCCCCTCCCCCGCACGAGGTTGAATTTGGCTGATTTTCCCCTCGCCTATCCGTTCTCTCGCCGGCGCCTGATCCGCGCCGGAGCGATCGGGGCCGCAGCCGCTTTCGCTCCCGGCGCTTTCGCCAAGGGCGGCGCGAAGGCGGGGCCGGCAGGCCTTGCGGCAGGCGAAACGGAGAGCCACGGCCTCTCGACCTTCGGCAATCTCGAGCAGCCTGAAGATTTCAGATATTTCGGCTTCGTGAACCCGAGTGCGCCCAAGGGCGGAACGCTCGCCCTCTCGCCCGCGAGTCCGACCTACGACACGTTCAACGCCTATGTCCTGCGGGGAAATCCGGCGACCGGCATGTCGCTCGTCTTCGACAGCCTGATGGCCCAAAGCCTCGATGAGCGCGACGCCTATTATGGCCTCGTCGCCAAGAAAGTGCGCGTCTCGCCGGACAAGCTCACCTACACCTTCCTTTTGCGAAAGGAAGCGCGCTTTCACGATGGAACGCCGCTCACCGCGCATGACGCAGCCTTTTCGCTCGACATTCTCAAGAGCAAGGGCCACCCCGTCATCAGCCAGATGCTGCGGGACGTCGAAAGCGCGACGGCGCAGGCCGACGACATCCTCGTCGTGAAATTCGCGCCGGGCCGCACACGCGACCTGCCGCTGAACGTCGCCAGCCAGCCGATCTTCTCAAAGGCCTATTACAAGGACCGCGACTTCGAGGCCACGACGATGGAGCCGCCGCTGGGATCGGGCGCCTATAAGGTCGGCGAGTTCGAGCAGGGCCGCTACATCGCCTTTCGCCGCGTGCCGGATTATTGGGCGAAGGATTTACCTATCGCCAAGGGGCAGAATAATTTCGACGTTGTCCGCTTCGAATATTTCGGCGACAGCCAGGTTGCTTTCGAGGCGTTCAAGGCCGGCGCCTTCACCCAGCGCGAGGAAAACATCGCGCGCGTCTGGGCGACGGGCTACGACTTTCCCGCCTTCAAGGACGGGCGCGTGAAGCGCATGACGACGCCCAGCAACAATATTCCCAACATCCAGGGCTGGATGTTCAACACGCGGCGCAAGAAGTTTGCGGACCCGCGCGTGCGCGAGGCGATCGGCTACGCCTTCGACTACGAATGGACCAGCCGCAATCTGATGTATGACGCCTACAAGCGCATCTCCTCCTATTTCGAAAACTCGGAGCTCGCCGCCAGGGGCCTGCCGACCGAACAGGAGAAGGCGCTGCTCGAGCCCTTCCGCGACAGCCTGCCCGCGGAAGTCTTCGGTGAACCCTTCGCGTCGCCAGTCTCGGACGGGTCGGGGCAGGATCGCGCCATGCTCAAGAAGGCGAGCGATCTCTTCGCAGCCGCCGGCTGCACGCGCAAGGACGGCGCGCTGCGCCTGCCCGATGGAACGCCGCTCGAATTCGAGTTTCTCGACAACTCGAACGTCTTCGAGCGCCACACCCAGCCCTTCATCAAGAACCTCAAGCTTCTCGGCGTCACCGCCAAAATCCGCGTCGTCGACGCCGCGCAATACAAGAAGCGGCTCGAGGATTTCGACTTCGACATCGTTCACGACGTGATGCTGATGGCATGGAATCCCGGCGAAGAGCTGCGCGCCTATTTCAGCTCCAAGACCGCCAATGTGAATGGCTCGCGCAACCTCGCCGGCATTTCGCATCCGGCGGTCGACACGCTGGTGGACAAGGCGCTGCAAGCCGGAACGCGCGAAGAGCTGGTGGCCTGCTGCCGCGCGCTCGACCGCGCGCTGCGCTCGCAGCGCTATTGGGTTCCCCACTGGTACAATCCCGTGCATCGCATCGCCTATTGGGATCTGTTCGGCCAGCCCGAGCGTGCGCCTAAATTTGACACCGGCGTGCTTTCGACATGGTGGTGGGACGACGACAAGGCCAAAAAAATCAACTTTACGGGTCGCTGACGGATGGGCGCTTACATCGCACGGCGCGTGCTGCTGATGATCCCGACGATCCTCGGCATCATGCTCATTTCCTTCGCCATCGTGCAGTTCGCGCCGGGCGGTCCTGT
>PERY01000033.1 GCA_002929055.1 Methylocystis sp.
TGACGATGGGCGCGCCGCAAAGATGCGTGACGCCGTGCTCGGCCATCAGCTCATACATGTGCCCCGCCCGCACCTGTCGCAGGCAGACATGCGTGCCGGCGGCGACAGAGATGGACCAGGGAAAGCACCAGCCGTTGCAGTGAAACATCGGCAGCGTCCACAGGTACACAGGCTGCTTGCCCATGTCGCCGGTGAGGATGTTGCCGAGCGCGAGCAGATAGGCGCCGCGATGATGGTAGACCACGCCCTTGGGGTCGCCCGTGGTGCCCGAGGTGTAATTGAGCGAGATCGCGTCCCACTCGTCCGCCGGCGGCTTCCAGGCGAAATCGGGGTCGCCGGCGAGAATGAAATCCTCATAGTCGATGGAGCCGAGCCGCTCGCCCGGCCCCTCGTACACGGGATCGTCGTAATCGATGATGAGGGGCTTCGCCTTCGATTGCGCCAGAGCCTCGCGGATGAGGCCGGAGAACTCTCGGTCGACAATCAGCGCCTTGGTTTCGGCGTGGTCGAGCGTGAAGGCCAGGATGGCCGCGTCGAGGCGCGTATTGAGCGTGTTCAGGACGGCGCCGGTCATCGGCACGCCGTAATGGCATTCGAGCATCGCCGGCGTATTGGCCAGAATGACGGAAACCGTCTCGCCTTTGGAAACGCCAGCCTTCGCCAGCGCGCTCGCGAGTCGACGGCTGCGCGCGTAGAAGTCGCGATAGGTGCGCTTCAAATCGCCGTGGACGATCGCCACGCGGTCGGGAAAGACGGCCGCCGCACGGGCCAGAAAGCTCAGCGGCGAAAGCGGCTGAAAATTGGCCGGGTTGATGTCCAGATCGCGATCATAGGCGGAAGCGGTCATCGGTCGGAACTCCAAGGGCGCGGGAGGGGCGCGGGCCGAACTAACTGCGCTGCTTGCAGGATACATGCTACCCTGCAAGCCGATCGCTTGCTTGCGCTTCTTACTCGCCGAAATCCACGTCCTTCAGCCGGCTGAACACGCGATCCGCGTCAAAATTGTCTTCCTCGTCGACCGGCTGCGGAGCCGACGGTTTGCCGAAGACCTCCTCGGACGTCACCGGCTCGCGATGCGTCGTGAGCGCCGCCGGGACCAGCGTCTGTCCCTGATCCTCGATGACCGCCGGGCGGTCCTTGGCGGCGCGATTGACCTCGAAGTCGAGATCGATCTGCGAACACAGGCCAAGGGTGACCGGGTCCATCGGCGTCAGGGCCGGCGAATTCCAGTGCGTGCGCTCCCGAATCGCCTTCAAAGTCGCCTTGGTGGTGCCAACGAGGCGCATGATCTGCGCGTCCTTGAGTTCGGGATGGTTGCGCACCAGCCAAAGGATGGCGTTCGGGCGATCCTGGCGGCGGGAGAGCGGCGTGTAGCGCGGTCCGCGCGCCTTCTTCACCTCTGGCACGACGACCTTGGAGACCAGAAGGCGAAGCTGATGCGCTGAGTCGCGCTCGCCCGTCGCGATCTCGTCGCGGCTGAGCTGACCCGATGTGATGGGATCATGGCCGCGAATGCCGGCGGCGACCTCGCCGTCGGCGATGCCCTTCACTTCGAGGGGGTGAAGCTTACAGAACTCGGCGATTTGCTCGAAGGTCAGCGACGTGTTCTCCACGAGCCAGACTGCCGTCGCCTTCGGCATCAAGGGGGCGTTGCTCATCAGGAAATTCTCCTTGGGTCGCGGGCATGGCGGGAGCGTCTGGCGCCGCGCTTCATCTGCGCTGGCGACCCCATTAGGCTCGACCGTCCATGATGGGAATAGGCAGCTTTATACGCGTTCCCAGCTAAAAGCGCAATGATTGGGCGCCGCGACGCGTATACGGTTCGGAGCGCCCGCGCATCGCCTTCCCTTCCCGGCTTTTGTCCAGCTTTTGCCTTCTGTTGCGTCGCACGCGGGGCGCTTCCGGGGAGCCGGACGCATCGACGCAAAGGCCGTCTGGCCATTTGACAGCGTCGACCGCTTTCGCCCATTTACACCCGCGGGCGGGAGGGCCCGACGGGACAGCGCCAGATGCAAGAAAAAGCCAAAGGGCTCACCTATTCGGACGCGGGCGTCGACATCGACGCAGGCAACCGCCTCGTCGACATGATCCGCCCGTCGGTCCGCGCCACCCGCCGCGCCGGCGCGGATGGCGAGATTGGCGGATTCGGCGGAGTCTTCGATCTGAAAGCCGCCGGTTTCACAGACCCGATCCTCGTCGCGGCGAATGACGGCGTCGGCACAAAGGTCAAGATCGCGATTGAATCCGGCATGCATGGCACGATCGGAATCGATCTTGTCGCCATGTGCGTCAACGACCTCATCGTCCAGGGCGCCGAGCCGCTTTTCTTTCTCGACTATTACGCAACCGGCAAGCTCGATCCCGTCGTCGCCGCCTCCGTCGTCAAGGGCATCGCGGATGGCTGCGTGATGGCCGGCTGCGCGCTGCTGGGCGGCGAGACGGCGGAAATGCCCGGCCTCTACGCGCGCAACGACTATGATCTCGCAGGCTTCGCCGTGGGCGCGGCCGAGCGCAAGAATCTCCTGCCGCGGGAAGTGCACTCCGGCGACGTCGCTTTCGGTCTTCCTTCTTCCGGCGTTCACTCCAACGGCTTCTCGCTCGTGCGCCGCATCGTGAAGGACGCCGGCCTCTCCTGGAACGCCACCGCACCCTTCGCGCCGGAGATGAACCTCGCCCGCGCCCTGCTCGAGCCCACTCGCATCTATGTGAAGCCCGTGCTCGCCGCGCTGAAGAAGACGCCTCATATTCGCGCCCTGGCGCATATCACCGGCGGCGGCTTCCCGGACAATCTACCGCGCGTGCTGCCCAAGGGGCTGGGCGTCGCGATCGATCTTTCGGCCTTCGACGTGTCGCGCGTCTTCAAATGGCTCGCCAGGGAAGGCCAGATTGCGGAAGCGGAGATGCTGCGCACCTTCAACTGCGGCGTCGGCATGGTGGTCTTCGCCGCCAGGGAAGGCGCCGACGAGGTGGAGAAGGCGCTGCGCGAAGCGGGCGAGAAGCCTGCACGGATCGGCGAAGTCGTCGAAGCCGGAGATGAGCGCGTCCTGTTCAGCGGGAAGCTGGCTTTGTGACCCGGTTGCGAACCGCCATTCTGATCTCGGGCCGCGGCTCCAATATGGAGTCGCTGATCGCTGCGGCTCGCGCCCCGGATTTTCCTGCCGAAATCGCGCTGGTTCTCTCCAACCGCCCCGACGCGCCGGGGCTCGACAAGGCGAAAGCGGCGGGAATAGCCGTCGCGGCGGTCGATCACAAGATCTACGCCGGCCGCGAAGAGTTCGAACGCTCGCTGCAGGCGATGCTCGACATCCATCGCATCGATTTCATCTGCCTTGCCGGCTTCATGCGGCTCTTCACGCCCTGGTTCATCAATCAGTGGCGCGGGCGCATGCTGAACATCCACCCTGCCCTGCTGCCCTCCTATCGCGGGCTGCACACGCATGAGCGCGCGCTTGCCGACGGCGTGAAGATCCACGGCTGCACGGTGCATTTCGTCGTGCCGGAGATGGACGAAGGCCCGATCGTCGCGCAGGCCGCCGTGCGGGTTCTCGACGGCGACACGCCGCAGACGCTCGGCGCGCGCGTGCTCGCGCAGGAGCATGTGATCTATCCGCTGGCGCTACGGCTCGTGGCTTCCGGCGCGGTGCGGGTCGAGGGGAACCGCGTCTTGGGCGCGCTGGGGCGGAGCGACGCGGCGCTTGTCGCGCCCACGCCCGACCGATAGCCTTGCGACAGCAAGGGAAGGTTCAATGATCACTCTCTACGGTTTCCAGCCTGCGGGCGGCCTGCCCGACGCGTCCCCCTTCGTCGTAAAGGCGATGGCGCTATTGAAAATGGCGGGTCTCGACTATGAACTGGACCCGGGCGGCTTCGCCAAGGCGCCGAAGGGCAAGAAGCCCTACATCAGGGATGGCGGAGAACTCATCGCCGACTCGACCTTCATCCGCTTCCATCTCGAACAGGCGCATGGAGTCGATTTCGACTCCGGCCTGACGGAGGAGCAAAAGGCGATCGGCTGGTGCGCCGAAAAGATGTGCGAGGAGCACCTCTACTGGGTCATCGCCTATTCGCTGTGGCTGGATGAAGCGAATTTCGAGCGCGGGCCGGCGAAGTTCTTCAACAAGATTCCTGCGTTCGCGCGCCCCTTGGCGAAATGGTACATGCGCCGGCGCGTGCGCAAGAATCTCCGGTCACAGGGGCTTGGGCGTCACAGCCCGGCGGAGATCAACGCGCTCGGCGTGCACGACATCGAGGCGCTGGCGGCCTTGCTTGGCGACAAGCCATATCTTTGTGGGGAAGAGCCGTGCGGCGCGGATGCGACCGTCTTCGCATTCGTGGCGGCTGTCATGTCGCCGCTCTCTGAAACTCCATATCAGGCAGCGGCGCTCTCCAAGCCGAACCTCGTCGCTTATCGCGGCCGGATGATGGGGCGCTATTTCCCTGACGCAGCCTGACGGCTATTTCGGACGGGACGTCAGCAGGAACCCGCAATCGGCGTCGATGAGATGTCTGCGATAGGTTTCGACCCCCCTCGCTTTTCTGTCGAAGGTGAAGGCGCGGATTGGCGCGGCGTCGCAGTCGCTCAACGGGAAGCCCCAGCTATCGAAGAAGAGCACATCGTCGTCGCGCACGCTGCGCACGACCGTCCAATGATTCCAGGGCGGGCCCAGTCCAAGGATATAGGCCTTGCGCTCGCCGCGCGTGACTCGGATCGCTTCGCGCAACCTCTCGAAAAAATCGCGCGCGGTCCCTCCCCTGACATGCAGCTTCGGCTGCGCCGATTCGATAATGCTTCCCGAGTGCTGAGCCGCCCATTTCTGAGCGACGGCGATCAGCCGCTTCATCCCGGGGCCTTCGGTGCCGTTGCATACAATATCGGGAAAGAGGTCGTTGGTGCTTTTGCTCAGGCAGAGAGTACGGAATAATCGTTTGCTCTCGTTCCAGCGCAAATCGGTCGATATTCGCTCATCGCCGGTGACGCACAACAACCGGCAGGCGTTCAGCACCGCGTAAACGCCGCAAAGACCGTCAATCTCGCCCTGCCGAACCGGAATAATGCCCGCCATGGAAAAAGACTCGAAACCCGCTGCGATATGCAGCGGGTCGATAATATAGCGTCAGGCGCGTCGGCGCGCTAACGTACGTGGCAAAGCCAAGCTTGATCAGCCGACGATCTCATTGCCGGCGAAGAACTGCGCGATCTCGATCGCGGCCGTCTCCGGCGCGTCGGAGCCATGCACCGAATTCTCGCCGACGGAGAGCGCGTGCTCCTTGCGGATCGTGCCGGGGGCGGCGTTGGCGGGGTTGGTGGCGCCCATCACTTCGCGATAGCGCGCGATGGCGTTGTCGCCCTGGAGCACCTGCACGACGACCGGCTCGGAGATCATGAAATCCACGAGCTCGCCGAAGAAGGGGCGCTCCTTATGGACCGCATAAAAGGTCTCGGCCTGCTGGCGGGTCATCTGGATGCGCTTCTGCGCCACGATGCGCAGGCCCGCGCCCTCGATGATGGCGTTGATCGCGCCCGTGAGGTTGCGCTTGGTCGCGTCGGGCTTCAGGATTGAGAAAGTGCGTTCGATCGCCATGAGAGCGCTCGCCTCGTCTAGTTGGAGTGCTGAAAGGATAAGCGTCGCGCTTATACCGGCGGCGCCGCGCGGCGGCAAGCCTCGCGGGCTTTCGGCGAAGCGAGCAGGTATCAGCGATACGCGTCGGCGATCGCCATAAAGTCCTTCGCCGTAAGGCTCGCGCCGCCGACGAGCGCGCCGTCGACATTGCCCACGCCCATCAGTTCGCGGGCATTGGCGGGCTTCACCGAGCCGCCGTAGAGGATGCGCACGGTCGCGCCCTTTCCGCCGCCAAGCCGCGCCTCGATCCGCTCGCGGGCGAAAGCGTGCATTTGCGCAACATCGGCCAGCGTCGGCGTCAGCCCTGTGCCGATGGCCCAGACGGGCTCATAGGCGACCACGATCGTTCCGGGCGCATCCGCGGGGAGCGAGCCTTCAATCTGCGCGCCAACCACGCCCAGCGCATCGCCCGCCTCGCGCTCCGCCCGCGTTTCACCGACGCAGATGATTGGCGTCAGTCCCGCCCGCAGCGCCGCGGTCGCCTTGGCCTGAACGATTGCGTCCGTCTCGGCGTGGTCCGCGCGGCGCTCGCTGTGGCCGACGATTACGTAGGAAGCGCCGGCGTTTTTCAGCATCTCGGCCGAAATATCGCCTGTATGCGCGCCCGATGCGAGAGGATGGCAGTCCTGGGCTCCAAGCCCGATCGCCCCGCGCGCGGTTAGCTCCACCGCAAGGCCAACCAGCGTGGCAGGCGGGCAGACGATCAGCTCCGCCTTCTCCTTCAGGACATCGTCGTAAGCCGCGCCCATTGCCGCGATTTCGGCGAGCGAGGCCAGAAGCCCGTTCATTTTCCAGTTTCCGGCGACGAGCGGGCGGCGGGGCATAGGGAAATCCTCTGAGATGAATGTCTTTAGGTAACAGAAGATCGCACAGGCGCAATGCGGCGGCGGCGCGCAGCGTCATCGACTCGTCACATATATTTCGATATATCTGGAAATATGGAAATCGAAATCGCCATCGGCTGCCTCGCCGCGTTGTCGCAGCAAACCCGGCTCGACGCATTTCGCCAGCTTGTCCGCGCCGAGCCCAGGGGCCTGCCCGCCGGCGATCTCGCGCGCAGCCTCAGTGTGCCGCAGAACACGCTGTCGGCGCATCTCAACGTCCTCTCTCACGCAAAGCTCGTCACGAGCGCGCGCAGCGGGCGCAGCGTCGTCTATCGCGCCGATCTGACGCGGCTCAACGCGCTGGTGCGCTTCCTCGTCGAGGACTGCTGCGGCGGCGTGGGCTGCGCGCCGCTGGTCGCCGACCTCGCCTCATGCTGTCCGCCCCTTGAAACGACTTCTCCGAAGGAGACGCCATGAAACGCCTGCATGTGCATGTGTCCGTCGACGACCTCGCCCAATCGATCCAGTTCTACAACGCGCTCTTCGGGGCGCAGCCGAGCGTCGCCAAGCCGGATTACGCGAAGTGGATGCTCGACGACCCCCGCGTGAATTTCGCGATCTCGTCGCGGGGCCGGGAGGCCGGCCTCGACCATCTCGGCATTCAGGTCGAAACGCAGGATGAACTGCAGGAGGTTTATGGCCGTCTGCAACAGGCCGGACGCCCCGTTCTGGAGGAAGGCGAGACGACCTGCTGCTACGCCGCCTCGGAGAAGGCTTGGACGGCCGATCCGCAGGGGCTGCTTTGGGAATCGTTTTTGACCACCGGCGAGAGCACAGTTTACGGCGAAGACGCGCCGCTCGATGCCGCCACGAACGGCGGGAGCGCCTGCTGCACGCCGTCGACACTGCAAGCCGCGTGTTGCCCGCCTGAACCTGAACCCGCCGCCGCCCGGTCCTGCTGCGGCCCCAAGGAGACTGCATGATGTCCGATCGCGTCTACAACGTCCTCTTTCTCTGCACGGGCAACACGGCCCGTTCGATCCTGGCCGAAGGCATCCTGCGCAAGGACGGATCTGGCCGGTTCAACGCCTTCTCCGCGGGCAGCCAACCCAAGGGGACCGTCAACCCATACGCCATCAAGACGCTTGAGGAATACGGCTATTCGACCGAGGGCTTCCGCTCCAAGAACTGGGAGGAGTTCGCAGGGCCGGACGCGCCAAAAATGGATTTCGTCTTCACCGTCTGCGACAATGCGGCAGGCGAAGCCTGCCCGATCTGGCCGGGGCAGCCCATGACTGCGCATTGGGGCATCGAAGACCCGGCAGCTATCGAGGGCACAGAAATCGAAAAGCAGGCGGCCTTCAATCAGGCTTTCCGCTATCTCAAGAATCGCATCAACCAGTTCGTCGCCATTCCGGTGCATCGCCTCGACAGGCTCGCGCTCGGCAAGCGTCTGCGTGAAATCGGCGAGATGGAAGGCGCGACGCACACGCGCGTCGAGGCGGAGTGATCGGATGACGATTTTCGAACGCTATCTCACCCTCTGGGTCGGGCTCTGCATCGTCGTCGGCGTCGCGCTGGGGCATTTCCTGCCGGGCGTCTTCCACGCCATCGGCGCCCTCGAGATCGCCAAGGTCAACATGCCGGTCGCGGCGCTGATCTGGCTGATGATCGTGCCGATGCTGATGAAGATCGACTTTGCGGCGCTAAAGGAAGTCGGCCGCCACTGGCGTGGCATCGGCGTAACACTCTTCGTCAATTGGGCGGTGAAGCCCTTCTCTATGGCCTTGCTCGGCTGGATTTTCATCGGCCACATCTTCCGGCCATATCTGCCGGCGGACCAGATCGATTCCTACATAGCGGGCCTCATCCTGCTGGCCGCGGCGCCCTGCACGGCGATGGTCTTCGTCTGGTCGAACCTCACCAAGGGCGAGCCGCATTTCACGCTGAGCCAGGTGGCGCTCAACGACGCGATCATGATCGTCGCCTTCGCGCCGCTCGTCGGTCTGCTGCTCGGGCTTTCGGCCATCACCGTGCCGTGGAACACACTGTTCCTCTCGGTCGTGCTCTACATCGTCGTGCCGGTGATCGTGGCGCAGATCGCGCGCAAAAGCCTGCTGGCCTCGGGCGGGGAGGCGCGGCTTTCCGCGGCGCTCGCCAAGATCGGCCCGCTATCCCTCGTCGCGCTGCTTGCGACGCTCGTCCTGCTCTTTGGATTTCAGGGCGAGCAGATCATCCGCCAGCCGGCGATCATCGCCATGCTCGCGGTTCCGATCCTGATTCAGGTCTACTTCAACTCCGCACTCGCCTACGGGCTCAATCGCATCTCGGGCGAGGCGCATTGCGTCGCTGGCCCCTCCGCCTTGATCGGGGCCAGCAACTTCTTCGAACTCGCCGTCGCGGCGGCGATCAGCCTGTTTGGTTTCGACTCGGGCGCGGCGCTCGCAACCGTCGTAGGCGTACTGATCGAAGTGCCAGTAATGCTCAGCGTCTGCGCGATCGTGAACAGGAGCAAGGGCTGGTACGAGAGCGGCGCGATACGCGAGACCCAGGCCGCGCCGGTCGACCTGCCATGATCCTCATTCTCCGCAGAGACGATAGCCGAGACTGGCCATCTGGGCGCCACTGATGCGTAGCAGCGGCCCCGGCACGACGCCGCGCGAATTGCGGACGTGGTTGAGGAAGATTCGACGAAGCGGAGGCTTGTAGGCGGATGCGAAAACCGCCGTCATCTGCCGGTCGACCACGCCACTCGTCGGACCGCCGACCCAGGGGGCGTGGAAGCCGAAGACCGCGCCGGGCGAGACGCAGGAGCGCCGGGCGGCGAGGTACAGGGTGCAGGAGGAGTCGCACTCCACCGGCCCGATGCGGACCGGCTCGCCGCGCGCCTCGGCCTGAGCCACCCGGGCGGCGTAGGGCTCGACGCGTCCGCCATAGTCGGGGTCCACCACGTCGAAAGCCGATGCGGGCGCTGAAAAGAAGGCAAGCGTCATCATTCCTGCAAGACCATAAGATCGCAGCATGGCGGTTCCTTTTGAGGCGCTCTGGGGTGGCGTTGGATCGCCGCTTCATGGCTTAAGGCTCCGCAGGCCAAGCGCTTGCCTCGGAGCGACCCGAAGGCGCGTCTCTCGGCGCCTCCAGCTTCAACGTTTCAATGGTTACGCGAGCCTTGCCGAGACCGCAAGTAGCGCATTGATCTTGAACGGAGTTTCATCAAAAAAACTGCGCGCGGGGGCTTGAAACCCGACGAAAGCGCCATTCGTCGGGCCAAGTTGCGGCGCCGGAGCGGCGTCCGATTCTTATTCAGGGGCGCTTCCGCTTCTTTTCCGCGTCCATCATCAGCGAGCGCCCGACGATATGCTCGCTGCGGCCGATGACATGCGCGCTCGCGCCGACGATGAGCGGGTCGGGACCGCGCACGACGCTGTTGTCCTTATTGGGATAGTCGAGACTGGAAAGGAAATGCTGCATGCAATTGAGACGCGCGCGCTTCTTGTCGTCCGACTTGATGACGACCCAGGGGGCGTCGGCCGTGTCGGTGAAGAAGAACATCGCCTCCTTCGCCTCTGTGTAGTCGTCCCATTTGTCCATTGAGGCGCGGTCGATGGGCGAAAGCTTCCACTGCTTCAAGGGATCAGTCTCGCGCGCCTTGAAACGGAGCATCTGCTCCTCGCGCGTCACGGAGAACCAGTATTTATAAAGCCCGACGCCGGAGTTGACGAACATGCGTTCGAGATCCGGACACTGGCGCATGAAGTCGAGATATTCGTTGGGCGTGCAAAAATTCATCACCCGCTCGACGCCGGCGCGGTTGTACCAGCTGCGGTCGAAGAAAACGATCTCGCCGCCCGCCGGCAGATGCTCGATGTAACGCTGGAAATACCACTGCGTGCGCTCGCGCTCGCTAGGCTTCTCCAGCGCCACGACGCGGGCGCCACGCGGATTGAGATGCTCCATGTAGCGCTTGATGGTGCCGCCCTTGCCGGCGGCGTCGCGCCCCTCGAAGATCATGACGATGCGCTGGCCGGTCTCCTTCACCCAGTTCTGGGCCTTGAGCAGTTCGACCTGCAGCGACTCCATGTGCTGGAGATAGACCTTGTTTGAGAGGCGCGTCCTGTAGGGGAATTCGCCCGTCTCGAAGGCGTGGCGGATGGCTTCCGAATCGGCGCGCAGACGGCGCGGGTCCGGCCGGTTTGGCTCGGGCTCTCGCGCGATCGTCACGGCCTCCGCCGTCTCCACGGCCCCGGCTCCCAACTTTTCGAGGGCCTCGACGGCGCCCGCGCTGATCTCCTGTTTCGTATCGTCCATATGCCCTCTCGATCGGCAAAAAACGCGCCGGGGGCGGGGCGCCGCCCTTCCCCCGCGCTTCAAATCATGGAAAGGAGATTGAAATCTCAGGGCGGCGAGGGCAAGAGCGCATATCGACGCGCTTGCGGCGCGGCTCATTGCCACGGCCCGCTCCCCTCCCTATAGTCCGCCGCCAAAAAAGGGGCCGGAACGGCCCGGAAATCGAAGACAGGGAACCGGAAATCATGCTCGAGGGCCTGCGCGTCGCTTCGCAGAACTGGATCGGCCGCACCATCATGGCGGTTGTGATGGGCGTCATCGTCTTCAGTTTCGCGATCTGGGGCGTCGGCGACGTCTTTCGCGGATTCACTTCGCAGCGCATCGCCAAGGTCGGCAGCGGCGAAGTGACGGTGGACCAGTTCCGCTCGACCTTCCAGAACGATCTGCGCCGCATCCAGCAGCGCCTCCGCCGCGCCGTGACCGCTGAGGAGGCGCACAAGGCGGGCATGGACCTGCAGATTCTAGAGCGCCTCATCACCGACGTCGCTCTCGACCAGAAGGCCCGCCAGCTCGGCCTCGCCGCGAGCGACGAAACGGTCCAGAAGCTCATCGCCCAGGAGAAGGCCTTCCAGGGGCCGGACGGCAAATTCGACGCCCAGCGTTTCAAGCAGATCGCCGCCGACGCCGGCTACACCGAGCGCAGTTTCGTCCAGGACCAGAAGGCCGTCTACCTGCGCAAGCTCCTCACTGACCTCGTCGTCAGCGGCCTCGAACCGCCCAAGCTCATGGTCGAGGCGATCTATCGCTTCCGCAACGAGTCCCGCTCGATCGATTATTTCCTGCTGCCCACCTCCGCCGTGGGCGAAGCCGCCGTGCCCGGCGACGAGGAGCTGAAGAAATACTTCTCCGATCATGAGCAGGCCTTCCGGGCCAAGGAATATCGCAAGATCACCGTCCTCGAAGTGAGCCCCGCCTCCGTCGCGAAGCCCGCCGAGGTGACGGATGAGGACGCGCGCAAGCTCTATGAAGACGTCAAGAGCAAGCGCTATGGCGCGCCCGAGAAGCGCGAGGTTCGCCAACTGGTCTTCAAGAGCGATAGCGAGGCCGAAGCGGCGCTCGCGAGGCTCAAGGGCGGCGCGGACATCGACGCGCTGGCCGCCGAGCTCAAGCGCAATCCCAAGGACGTCGATCTCGGCTTTGTCGAGAAGCGCGACTTCGGCGATCCCAAGGTCGGCGCCGCCGTCTTCGCGACCGCCCAGCCCGGCCTCGCGGAGCCTGTGAAGACCGCCTTCGGCACGGTGATCTCCTATGTGAAGAAAATCTCGCCCGCCATCTACAGCAAGACCTACGATCAGGTCGCGCCGGAATTGAAGGCGGAGGTCGCCGCCCAGCGCGCCGCGCCCCAGGTCCGCAAGCTTCGCGACGCGATCGAGGATCAGCGCACCGCCGGAAAGACGCTCGCCGAATCCGCCGCCGCCGCCGGTCTTCAGACCCGCGTCGTGGACGCCGTCGACGACACGGGCCACGACAAGGGCGGCAAGCCGCTGGACATTCCAGCGGGCTCGGACCTCCTCAAGGCCGCCTTCGCCTCCGACGTCGGCGTTGACAATGACACGGTCGCGACACGAGACGGCGGTTATGTCTGGTTCGAAGTCAACGCCGTCGAGCCCGCGCGCCAGAAGACCTTCGAGGAAGTGAAGGGCGCGGTGCTCGAAACGATGCGCGCCGAGGGCGCCCAGAAGGCGTTGACCGCGAAGGCCGACGAGATTGTCGGCAAGCTCAAGGGCGGACAGCCGATCGACGACGCCGCCAGGGCGCTGAAGCTCGACGTCAAACGCGCGGCCAATGTCAGGCGGGCGCAAAACCCCGAGTTTCCGACAAACGCCATTGTGCAGTTCTTCGAGGTCGCGCCGCGCGGCGCCGGGTCCGTTGTCGTCGATGGCGGCCGTCTGATCTTCTACGTGAAGGACGAGACCACCCCGGCCTTCGATCCGACCTCGATCGAATCGAAGACCATCGCCGAGCAGTTGAAGCCGGCCCTGCATAACGATCTGCTGGAGCAGTATATCGGCGGGCTGGAAAAATCGCTCAACGTCGAAATCAATCAGAAGGCGCTCGAAGCGGCGGCTGGAGTGGGCAAGGAACAGTGACCGGCGCGATGTTCGAGCCCGAGCTTGAAGCCTTCGCCGCCGACTATGACGCCGGCAGGGCCGGGCTCGTCGTCACGCGCCTCGTCGGCGATCTCGAAACGCCGGTCTCGGCCTATCTGAAGCTGTCGCGGGAGCGCACCGGCGCGACCTTCCTGCTCGAGTCTGTCGAGGGCGGCGCAGCGCGCGGGCGCTATTCGATGATCGGCCTCGATCCGGACGTGCTCTTTCGCGCAGTTGGCGAGAAGGCCGAAATAAACCGCGACGCGCTGACCGACCGCGACGCCTTCAAGCCCTGTGACGCGCCGCCGCTCGTCGCGCTGCGCCAGCTCATCGCCGAATCCGCCGTTCCGGCGCGCATGCAACTGCCGCCGATGGCGGCGGGCGTCTTCGGCTATCTCGGCTACGATATGGTGCGCCAGATGGAGCGCCTCGCAGCCCCGAAGGAAGACAAGATTGGCGTCGCCGACGCACTGCTGATGCGTCCGACCGTGATGGTCGTCTTCGACACGGTGAAGGACGAGATTTCCATCGTCACGCCGGTGCGGCCGCGCGACGGCGTGACCGCGAAAGCGGCTTACGAATCCGCTCTCGCCCGCCTCGACAGGATTGTCGCGACGCTGGAAGCGCCGCTCGACCATCGCGACAGCGGCTGCGATCCGCAACTGGTCGCCGCCGAGCCCGTCTCCAATACGCCCAAGGCGCGCTTCCTCGAAATGGTGGAGCGCGCCAAGGAATATATCCGCGCCGGCGACATCTTTCAGGTGGTGCTGTCCCAGCGTTTCACGGCGCCCTTCGCCCTGCCCGCCTTCGCGCTCTATCGCGCATTGCGCCGCGTGAACCCGGCGCCCTTTCTCTGCTTTCTGAATTTCGGCGACTTTCAGATCGTTTGCTCAAGCCCGGAAATTCTCGTGCGCGTCGCCGACGGCAAGGTGACGATCCGCCCAATCGCCGGCACCCGCTGGCGCGCGGACGACAAGGCCGAGGACGAGCGCCTCGCCGCCGAGCTTCTCGCCGACGAGAAAGAGCGCGCCGAACATCTGATGCTGCTCGATCTGGGCCGCAACGACGTCGGGCGCGTCGCCAGAACCGGCACGGTGCGGGTCACCGATAGTTTCACTATCGAGCGCTACAGCCATGTGATGCACATCGTCTCGAATGTCGAAGGCGAGCTCGACGACTCACGTCTCGACTGCATCGACGCGCTGGCTGCGGGCTTTCCGGCGGGCACGGTTTCCGGCGCCCCGAAGGTGCGCGCGATGGAGATTATCGACGAATTGGAGACCGATAAGCGCGGCATTTATGGCGGCTGCATCGGATATTTCGGCTCGGGCGGACAGATGGACACCTGCATCGTTCTGCGCACGGCGATCGTGAAAGACGGAAAGATGCATGTGCAGGCGGGCGCCGGCGTGGTCTACGACAGCGAGCCCGAATATGAAAACCGCGAATGCGTGAACAAGGCGAAGGCGCTGTTTCGCGCGGCCGAAGAGGCGGTGCGCTTCGCTGCGCGTTCCCGGCGAGGACAATAAGCGGGCGAAGGATCGTCAATGGCCGACCCAACAATCTACGACGACGGCGACGATCCTTACCGGCCCATCCGCGTGGGCGATCCCGGCCCCGCTGGCGATTCCGCGAAATGGGGCGCCCTTCTCTCACGCTTCATGCGCATCGTCGCGCTGTTCTGGCTCATGCAGGGGCTGATGCACTGGCGCATCGTGCTTCAGGCTGACCAATCCATATTCGACACCATGCCGAAGAACGCAGCCTTTGCGATTGTCTTCTTCGCGGTGCTCGACCTTGTCGCCGGAGTCGGTCTGTGGCTCGCGACGCCGTGGGGCGGCGTGCTCTGGCTGCTGATCGCGAGCGCACAGATTTTTCTCACGCTCAGCATGCCCAATTTTTTCGTCGGCGGTTACTGGCTGATCGGCGTCAATGCAATTTTGATCCTGATGTATTTCGCGCTGACCTTCGAAGCAGGACGAGACGCGGACGCGCAACTCCTGCGCGACCGCCGACGGCGAAAGGCGGAGGGCCGCCCGCGCAAGCCGCCTGAAAAAGCCCCCAGGAACTAACGCACAAGCAGCGACCGCGCTCCGGTCAACTCCCGCCGCCTTCGTTTACGTATTCGCGCGCGAAACGCGCCTTCGCGCGCCCGGATGCTTAAGGGAAATTCACGGTAAATCACTGATTGAATTCAGCGCTCGTTCACCGAAACCCGCCAATACTGGGTAAACGCGGGATTCAGGCTGTTGTTTAAACTGCCCTTCATTCGGGTCGGCTAATTTGGGCCCATCAACTGATCAAGAGATGCGTAAGCGTCACAGGATGGAGAAGAAGATGACCGCCGTTACGAAGACCGCACCCCAGCAGGCCCGCGCGGAACGCATTGGCGAAATCCGCCCCATCTATCTCGAGGCGCTGACCCTCGTCGAGCGTCTTCACCGCCGCCTTCTCGACGTCATCAAGGATGAGTTCGACCGCCGCGACCGTGGCGACGTCAACTCCGTTCAGGCTCTTCTCCTCTACAATATCGGCGACAAGGAGCTGACGGCGAGCGAGCTGCGCACCCGCGGCTACTATCTCGGCTCCAACGTCTCCTACAACGTCAAAAAGCTGGTGGAGATGGGCTATCTGCATCACGCCCGCTCGCGCCTCGACCGCCGCTCGGTCCGCATCAGCCTGACGCCCAAGGGCAAGGAAGTGCACGACATCGTCGCCCAGCTCTACGAAAAGCACGCGTCGACGGTCGAGCATATCGGCGGAGTGTCCTCGGAGGAGTTCCGCAACCTGAACACCTCGCTCACGCGCCTCGAGCGCTTCTGGACCGACCAGATCCGCTACCGTCTCTGATCCTCCCGCCCACTACCCTTCTTCTGTCGTGACTTAGCCGGCGATCGCCCCAAGGGGCGCTCCGCCGGCTTTTTTGTTCTGGTTGATTTTTCGGCATTTCTGCTAAGCTCACGAAGCTTCGCGTTTCTGCGGGCGTGTCCGGCGGACGCCCGAACGGCGGACAGCCCCAACAGGAAAGCGAGAACTGCGACATGTGCTGGAGTTTGCCTGTTTCCATCGGCACAACGGCGTTGGGCCTCGGAGCCTCGGTCGTGGCGCGTCGCCGAGGAATGCCCAAGGCCATCTGGATTTCGCTGGCCTATTTCGCGCTGATGGAGGCGTTGCAGGCGGCGGGCTATCTCGTCATCAACGCCTGCGGGACGAGCGCCAATCAGGTCATCACGATCCTCTCCTTCCTTCACATCGCCTTCCAGCCAGCCTTCGTCAACGCGATCTCCCTGACACTGATCCCTGACGAGGTCGCCCGACGCATCCGCTTCGGCGTTTATATCGTCTGCGGACTGTCGACCGCCTTCATGATTGCGCAGCTCTTGCCCCTCGAATGGGCGGGCGCATGCCGGATTCCGGAAACCATGTGCGCGAAGGAACTCTGCACGCGCTCGGGCGACTGGCATATCGCCTGGGACATTCCCTACAACGGCCTCGGCACCGCCATCGAAAATCTCATCGGCGCGGATTGGGGCATGCCGTCCTACATGCTCTCTACGTTCCTGATGCCGTTTCTTTACGGCTCCTGGCGCTTCACGCTTTTCCATCTGCTGCTCGGGCCGGTTTTCGCCAATCAGTTGACCACGAACAACAATGACGTGCCGGCGATCTGGTGCCTGTTCTCGGTGGGCATCGTCGCCTTCGCCTTTTTCCCGCCGATGGTGGAATGGTTTCGCGTCAGGCATTGGCCGCTATGGCCGGCAAGCTGGACCGGCGCGGTCGCGAATGAATAGGACGCGCTCTGGCGCAACCGGGCCGCAGACCCTATTTTTTGTCTAATGTTGACCACCTCGAGGGGAGCTTATGCGCTGGTCGTTCACGCTTGGCACGTTCAAGGGAACGGCCGTGCGCATTCATGTCACCCTCCTGCTGTTCCTCGCATGGATCGGGATGGCGGCCTTCCAGCGCGGCGGGTCTGAAGCCGCTTGGCAAAGCGTGCTGTTCATTTCCGCAATTTTCCTTTGTGTCGTCCTGCACGAGTTCGGGCATATCCTCACCGCCCGGCAATTCGGCATAGCCTCGCCGGAGGTGACGCTGCTGCCCATCGGCGGGGTCGCGGACATGGAATCCATGCCGCAAAAGCCCTATCAGGAGCTCCTGATCGCCGTCGCGGGGCCCGCCGTGAATCTCGTAATCGCGGGGACGCTGATCCTGGTCGCCGGCGCGTTCAACTTCGATGACGCGGCCCATATCAGCGATCCCTCGATCAGCATCTTCGAGCGGCTGGCGGCGACCAATGTCTTTCTCGCCATCTTCAACATGATCCCCGCCTTCCCCATGGACGGGGGCCGCGTGCTGCGCGCCGCGCTGGCCATGTGGCTCGGACAGGCGAAGGCGACGCGCATCGCCGCGCAGATCGGCCAGGGTTTCGCTCTCTTGCTGGGATTCGCCGGACTTTTCGGCCATCCCATGCTGCTATTCATCGCCATTTTCGTCTACATGGCGGCGGCGGGCGAGTCCCAGATGAGCACAATGGCCGAGGCCGCGCGGGGGCTGCCCGCCGTCGACGCCATGGAGCACCGCATCGCGACGCTCAACCGCGGCTCCACCGTGGGCGAAGCCATCGATACGCTGCTCGCGACCTCCCAGGACGACTTCCCGGTCGTGGACGGCGATGGACGGCTTGCGGGCCTTCTGTCGCGCGCGGAAATCGTCGAGGCGCTGCGCACCTCCGACCCCGGCGCGCCGATCGCCCCCTTCGCTCAGAAGGAGATCGCCACAATCGAGTCGCATGAGACGATCGACGCGGCTTTGCCGGCGCTCAACAACGGCGATCCCGTCGGCGTGCTCGACGCCGAAGGACGGTTCGTCGGGCTCCTGACGCGCCAGTCGCTCGCCGAAATCATGATGATCCGGGACGCGCGGCCGGATTGGCGCTTCCCGAGACGGGAGATGGTGTCCTAGGGCTTTTCAGCTCAAAAGGTTGCCTAACCCGGCCCCTCAGCCTATTGGGAAACCAACCCTCGCCGCAGGATGGCCCGCTCCGGAAGAATCATGTCCAACGTCACGCTGATCGACAATTACGACAGCTTCACCTTCAATCTGGTCCATTACTTCGGCCAGCTCGGGGCGACTGTCACCGTGCATCGCAACGACGCCGTTTCGGTCGCGGAAGTGCTCGCGGGCGGGCCGGACGCCATCGTGTTGTCGCCCGGCCCCTGCACGCCGCATGAGGCGGGCATCTGCATGGAGCTGATCGAGGCCGCGAGCCAGACGGTTCCGATCTTCGGCGTGTGCCTTGGCCATCAGTCCATCGGGGAGGTTTTCGGCGGCGACGTCATCCGCGCGCCGCTGCCGATCCACGGCAAGATGGCGACGATCCTGCACCAGGGCGACGCGGTGTTCCGCGGCATCGAAGGCCCCTTCCAGGCCACGCGCTATCATTCACTGGTCGTGAAGCGCGAGACGCTGCCCGACTGCCTGCGCGTCACCGCCGAGACGCCCGACGGCCTGATCATGGCGCTCTCGCATAATGAGCTGCCGACGCATGGCGTGCAGTTCCACCCCGAGAGCATCACCTCGCAGCACGGCCACAAGATCCTGCAGAATTTCCTCGACCTCGCGGCCGAGTGGAACGAGGCGAAGCGCGGCCGGGCCAAGGTGGCGTGAACGACTTCAAACCCTACATAGCCGCGCTCGCCGAAGGCCATCCGCTGGCCCGCGAGGAAGCGCGCGCCGCTTTCTCGCTGATCTTCGAAGGCGCGGCGACGCCGGCGCAGCTCGGGGCCTTTCTCATGGGCCAGCGAATGCGCGGCGAGACGGTCGAGGAGATCATCGGCGCGGCAGAGGCGATGCGCGCCGCCATGACGCCCGTCGAGGCGCCGCCCGGCGCGATCGACATCGTCGGCACAGGCGGCGACGGAGCGGGCACCTACAACATCTCCACCCTCTCGGCGATCATCGCCGCCGCGGCCGGGGCGATCGTCGCCAAGCATGGCGGCAAGGCCTCCTCCTCGCGCTCGGGCGCCTCCGACGTGCTCGGCGAGCTTTGCGTGAAGGTGGGGATTTCACCCGCCGCAGCGGCCGCCTGCCTGCGCGAGACGGGCATCTGCTTCATGGCCGGACCAACGCATCACCCCGCCCTGCGCCACGCCGGTCCTGTTCGCGCGGAACTGGGCGTGCGCACCATCTTCAACCTGCTCGGGCCGCTCTGTAACCCGGCGCGCGTCGAGCGGCAGGCGATCGGCGTCTACTCGCGCGACTGGCTGGAGCCGCTGGCGCGCGTGCTGAGGGAATTGGGCTCCCGCCGCGTCTGGCTGCTGCATGGCTCGGACGGGCTCGACGAGGCGACGACTACCGGCGTCACCCATGTCGTGGCGCTGGAGGACGGCGCCATCCGCGCCTTCGACATCGCCCCCGAGGACGCGGGCCTTGCCCGTGCATCGGCGCAAGCGCTCGTCGGCGGCGACCCCGCGCACAACGCCCGGGCGCTGCGCGCCGTGCTGGCTGGCGAGAAGAACGCCTATCGCGACATCGCCGTCCTCAACGCCGCCATCGCGCTGATCGTGGCCGAGCGCGCCGCCGACATCCGCGAAGGCGCTGCGCTGGCGGCGCGGGCGCTGGATACGGGCGCGGCGGCGGAAAAGCTCGAGGCGCTGGTGAGGCATTCGAACGCCGGGCCAGCCGTCTAGCGCGACCTCTTGCGGGATAGGATTGCGGCGGCCGATCGGCTATTCATCTACCATCAGAGTCGAAGCGCGCGGCGCGCCTCGTTCAGGCGGAACACATGACCGATATTCTCGATCGAATTGAAGCTTATAAACGCACGGAAATCTCCGAGGCCAAGGTGCGCATGCCCTTTGCGACGCTTCAGCGCAATGTGCGGGACCATGATCCCCCGCGCGGCTTTGTCCACGCCATCGAGGAAAAGCTGAACCAGCGCCGCATCGCTCTCATCGCCGAGGTGAAAAAGGCCTCTCCTTCGAAGGGGATCATCCGCGCGGACTTCGATCCGCCCAAGCTCGCCAGGGCCTATGAAAAGGCCGGCGCCGCCTGCCTTTCCGTCCTCACGGACGGCCCCTCCTTCAAGGGCAGGCTCGAAGATCTCGAGGCCGCGCGCAAGGCCACCCATCTGCCGGCGATCCGCAAGGATTTTCTCTACGATCCCTATCAGGTCTATGAGGCGCGGGCCTTCGGCGCGGACTGCATCCTGATCATCATGGCCGCCGTCACGGACGACGAAGCCAAGGCGCTCAACACGGCCGCGCATGATCTCAGTATGGACGTGCTGGTCGAGGTGCACGACGAGCGAGAACTCGACCGCGCGCTGGCGCTCGAGACGAAGCTCATCGGCGTCAACAACCGCAATCTGCATGACTTCACGGTGTCGCTCGAAACGAGCGAGCGCCTCGCCGAGAAGGTTCCACGCGACAAGATCATCGTCGCCGAAAGCGGCATCATGACCCACGAGGATTGCCTGCGGATGGAGAAGTCGCACATCTTCACCTTCCTCGTCGGCGAAAGCCTCATGCGGCAGGACGATGTGGAAGCGGCGGCGAGGAAGCTTTTGAACGGATAAGCCTGGGCTGTGATGACGATGCGCGCCCGAGTAGAGCGCGGATAGGCAAGAAAACCCACCGTAGCAATGCCAAGTCGCCGCCATCGTTCTTCGTGACGCTCGACGTTTCTTGCTTAACGATACGTTGTTCGTTGAAAAGCTGGCAGGAACGGCTACGCCCGCCATGTCGGCTGCGCGGGAAAAAAAGTGTGTCGCCCGCCGCTTTAATGATTCAATGACAACATTAGCGCCCAATTGGCGAAATCTGATTTCCTTTTTCGAGAGCCTCTGATGTCAGCACGATTTCAAAGCGAGCTGGGCGACGCGAGCGGGCGCCTCCACAATTCTGTAAGGGTCGATCTCGAAGCACGCTTCATGACTCCGTCGAGAGAAGAACACGCTTGCCGGATCGTCGACATGTCGACAGGCGAAATGGTGATCGCTTCCGACGTCAGGCCGGTCCTCGATGACCAAGTTATCGTCTACATCGCCGAGCTCGGCCGCTTTGAAGGCAAGGTCGCGCGCCATGAGCCCGCCGGCTACGCGGTCGCCATGTCGCTGGCGCCCCTGAAGCACGCAAAGCTCGCCGAACAACTTGTATGGTTCGCCAATCGCAGCACACTGGACCTCAGCGACAACCGTCGCCACAAGCGCTTCGTGCCCCTGACGCAATTGACAACCGTGCGCCTTTCGAACGGGAAGGAACGCATGGCGCGCATCAACGACATTTCGGCCTCCGGCGTGAATGTCGAGGTGAACGTCTCGGTCTCGAAATTGACCATTCTGGTCGGCAGCCAGGTCGTCGTCGGCTCAAAATCGGCCAAAGTCATCCGGGTATATGACGGCGGCTTCGTCGCGAAGTTCGACGAGGATTTCGCGGAAGGCGCAATCGACGAGACGATCACGCTGTAGCCTGGCGCCCCTTGTCAGGGGCGGCGCGAGGGCGCAAAAGCCCCCGCATGACGGAACTCACACATCTCTCCTCCTCGGGCGAAGCCCATATGGTGGACGTGTCCGCCAAGGCGGACACCAGGCGCATTGCGCGGGCGCGCGGGCGCGTCGTGATGGCGCCCCGAACCCTGGCGCTGGCTGTAGCCGGACAGGCCAGGAAGGGCGACGTCTTCGGCGTCGCGCGCATCGCGGCCATCATGGCGGCGAAGAAGACGAGCGACCTCATTCCGCTCTGCCACCCCCTGCCCCTGTCGAGCGTCTTGGTGGAGATCGTCCCCGACGAGGCCCTGCCCGGCCTGCGCGTCGCTGTCGAGGCGAGCGTCACCGGCAAAACCGGCGTTGAAATGGAGGCGTTGACCGCCGTCTCGGTCGCCTGCCTCACGATCTACGACATGCTGAAAGCCGCGGACAAAGCCATGCGCATCGAGGGCGTGGAGCTGGTTTCCAAAGAGGGCGGCAAGAGCGGCGACTGGCGGCGGGAAGACTGACAATGGCCGACAATAAACTCCTCTCCGTTGACGACGCACTCGCGCGGGTGCTGACAGGCGCCTTATCGCTCGGCGAGGAAGAAATAGCCCTCACGAACGCCCGCGGCCGCACGCTCTCCCGCGACCTGGTCGCGAAGCGCACACAGCCTCCGGTCGACGTCTCGGCCATGGATGGCTACGCTCTGCGCGCAGCCGACCTCGCCTCTGGCCCGGTCAGACTCGTGGGCGAGAGCGCGGCCGGCCACGGCTATGGCGCGCCTCTGCAGCCGGGCGAGGCTGTGCGCATCTTCACCGGCGCCCCCGTCCCCGCTGGCGCCGACGCCATCCTGCTGCAGGAAGACGCGGAAGCGACCGGGGGCGGCGTCACCGTCAGGCCCGGCGCCAAGGCTGGCCATCATATCCGCGCGGCTGGACTCGACTTCCGCGAGGGGGCGCCCGCACTCTACGCCGGAACGCGCCTCGGGCCCGGCGAACTTGCGCTCGCCGCCGCCGCGAACCATGCGCGCGTGCCCGTCGCGCGCCGCCCTCGCGTGGCGCTGCTGGCTTCCGGCGACGAACTCGTGCCGCCCGGTGCGGAGCCGGGGCCCTCGCAGATCATCGCCTGCAACAGCTTCGCCGTCGGCGCCATCGCCGAGGCCGCGGGCGCCGAGATCATCGACCTTGGAATCTTCCGCGACGATCTCGCGGAGCTCGAGCGCGGCATCGGACTCGCGCGCGAAGCGCAGGCGGACGTTCTCGTCACGCTCGGCGGCGCTTCTGTCGGCGATCACGATCTGCTGCGCCCCGCGCTCGCACGCCAGGGCATGACGCTCGATTTCTGGAAGATCGCGATGCGTCCGGGCAAGCCGCTCATCTCCGGGCGCCTCGGCGACGCGCACATCCTCGGCCTGCCCGGAAACCCGGTGGCGTCGATCGTCTGCGCGCTGGTGTTTCTGGCGCCGCTCGTCCGGGCGCTGCAGGGCGATCCCCGCGCCGGCGCCGACCAGACGGAAATGGCGATCGCGGGCGCCGATCTGCCCGCCAACAAGGGGCGGCGGGACTATATGCGAGCGACGCTCGCGACAGACGCTGACGGCCGCCTCGTGGCGACGCCGCTGCCGATGCAGGACTCGTCGCTGCTCACCGAATTCGCGCGGTCACGGGCGCTGCTCATCCGTGAGCCGGGAGATCCACCAATGGCCGGGGGTTCGCCGTGCCGCATCTGGCGGCTGCCGGCGTAGGTCTATCAGAAGCGGTTCTTGTGAAGGCGCACGAGCCGCGCAGTGCCCCTCCCGCCCGCAACCGCCCGCCGCAGCCTTATGGGATGAGACGCGAACCGAAGGGGTTTCTTGCTGGGGTCTGTAAATCAGAGACGTCGCTGAGCAGACCGTCACCAAAGCCATGGAAAGGGATAAAGCTCTGAGGCGGAGCGTCTCCAATTCCTGCTGGCGCGTCATCGAAACCTCCGACCTTCTGCATTGCGCGCACAGATCATTAAAAAGCAGTGGTAAATTACATATTTAACCGACGCGATAGTCGCGGCGGCCTTCCCCGTATGCTAAACGCCGTCTTAACCAGACCGTCGCCCGCGAGACAAGGCCGCGCGCCCGTGACTTTGGCGCTGCAACATGGCAAAGAGGCGCGGTCGCGCAAGCCCACACGCCGCAAAAAGCGAGTCTCGGAGCGGGAGCCCCAAATGTCCGTCATCGATTCCGTCCGCAAAGTCCTCGTGCCGATCCATCCAGAAGGCTACGTCTTCATCGCGGGCTTCGCCGTCGCCGCCTTCGTGCTCGACTGGATGTCGCCGACGCTCGGCTGGATCGGCTTCATCGCCACGGCCTGGTGCGTCTATTTCTTCCGCGATCCGCCCCGCGTCACGCCCTTGCGCGACGGGCTCGTGGTGTCTCCGGCCGACGGCGTCGTTTCCGCGGTCGGCTTCTTTCTGCCGCCGCCCGAGCTCGGCATGGGCGCCGAGCCGCTTCAACGCATCTCCGTCTTCATGAGCGTCTTCGATTGCCACGTGAACCGCGCGCCGATCACCGGCCGCGTCACCAGGATCGCCTACAAGCCCGGCCTCTTCGTCAACGCCGACCTCGACAAGGCGAGCGAGGACAATGAGCGAAACGGCCTTGTCATCGACACGCCGCGCGGGCGCTTCGGCGTCGTTCAGATCGCGGGCCTCGTCGCGCGGCGCATCGTCTGCTTCATCAAGGAAGGCGAGAACATCGGCGTCGGCGACCGCTTCGGCCTGATTCGCTTCGGTTCGCGCGTCGACGTTTACATGCCGTCATCCGCCCGCGCGATGGTGGCCGTCGGCACGCGCGCTGTCGCCGGCGAAACCGTGCTCGCCGATCTGGCGGCGGATTCGGCGACCCTCACCTTCAAGACCGGCTGAGACGCATCATGAGCGACGACTTCAACGATGGGGATCTGACCGCCTCCGAGCGCCGACGCCTGCGTTTCCGCAACATCCCGTTGCGCGTGGTGCTGCCGAACCTCGTGACGCTGCTGGCGCTCTGCATGGGCCTCACCTCGATCCGCTACGCCATTGAGGAAGACTTCGTGAAGGCCGTCACCGCGATCATGGCGGCGGCGGTGCTCGATGGTCTCGACGGTCGCCTTGCGCGCGCCATCAAGGGCACGTCGCGCTTTGGGGCGGAGCTGGATTCGCTGGCCGACTTCGTGGATTTCGCGGTCGCTCCAGGACTGCTGCTCTATCTGTGGGCGCTGCACGAGATCAAGGGGCTCGGCTGGTTCGCCGTGCTCGTCTTCGCCATCGCCGGCGCGCTGCGCCTCGCGCGCTTCAACGTCACGATGGACGATCCGGGCAAGCCCGCCTGGCATGCGGAGTTCTTCACTGGCATGCCGGCGCCCGCGGGCGCGGTCACGGTCCTGCTGCCGCTCTATCTGCATTTCTCGGCGCTGGAGCTGCCCGCCTCCAAGGCCTATGTGCCCTTCTACATCATCTATGTGCTGGCCATCGCCTTTCTGATGGCGAGCCGCATCCCGCATTTCTCTGGCAAGCGCATCGGCCGCATCCCGCGCGATCTTGTCATCCCGGTGCTCTTTGGCGTCGGCGTAACGGCGCTGTTGCTCGCGATCTATCCGATGGAAGTGCTGTCCGTCGTCAGCGTCGCGTTTTTGGCCATGATCCCGCTGAGCGTGAAGCGGTATAATGCGCTGTCGAAAGAAGATGCGGAGAAGGCGGGATCGCAGGCGTCC
>PERY01000034.1 GCA_002929055.1 Methylocystis sp.
TCCGGTCGCGACCGATGTGAAAGGCGAAAAGCGCTTTCTCTCGACGATCGCCCGCCGGCTCGACACGCTCGGCGCCATCACGCGCGGCCAGCGCCAGACCGGCGGTCAGGGATTGTTCCGGCCCGAGGATAATCTCGAATCCCCCTACGGTCGCGCGGCATTGCGCCGGCTCTATCAGCTCGTCTTTGCCGGCAGGGTCGAAGGCTGCTCATTGACGCGCTTTATCGAAGCGACAGGCCTCGATCTCACCGACCAGGACGCCAGCCTCAAGGAGGAGCTGCCCCCAATCTCGACTTTTCTCAACCGCATTCTCGCTCTGCCGATCGCGCTGCAGAACCTTCTCTTCGACGTGTTCGAGGGGCTGATGGCGGCGCAGGTCGAGGCGGCGATAGAGGCCGGCGTCTTCGACGTCGGCGTCGAGACGCTGATGGCGGAAAGCCTTGTTCTCACCAATCGCCAGACGATCGCCGTGCATGGCAGGAGCGGTGCGGAAACGCAGCTTCTGACCATACTGCGCAAGGACAAGACGAGGATCACGACGCTTGACGCGGCGTTCGACTATGCGACGGCTTCCCAAAAATCGCGGCTGATGATCAACGAACAGTCGGGCCGGTCGGCGGTCAAACTGCCGGCGACGGCGTTGATGCAGGATGACGGCTCGGTTCTGCCGCGCGTTCGGCTGCTGCGGCCAACCCATGCCGATGTGATCACGGTCGAAGCGCTGGAGCGGTCGCATTGGCGCGATGCAAGTTCCGAAGAATTTCGGCGGGCGTGGGAGGCCGAGGTTGCGTCTCTTCCCGAATTGACTGAGACCACGTTTCATATCGTCACCGGCCTGTTGCTCCCGGTCTGGAACCGGCTCCCGGATGAGGCGGCGCGGGTGTATCGCCTGCAGACCGATCAGGGCGAACGCGTCATCGGCCGGCTCGTCTCGCCGGCAAGCGCCGCCGTGCTCCTCGAAGCGACAGGCGTCGACGCCCCTGCCCTCGCGCCCCCCGCCGCCATCGCTGCCGTCATGCAGGATGGCGCGGGGCTCGTTCTGGCTGACGGTCTCATTCTCAAGCGCGCGCTCGTGATGAACCGGCATCGCCTCGAACTTGTGGGCTTTGGCGACACGATGGTCGACCGGCTGAAAGCGCAGGGCCTCGTTTCCGAAATTATCGCCTGGAAGCTGCGGCTCTTCGTTCCGCTCGGCGATGAGGCTTCAAAAATCGTCGAGAAAATTCTCGTCCTCTATCCCCTGCTCCGCGTCGCGGCCGCGACCCGCGTCAGTTCTTGAAGAGCGGGAGGCGATCATGGAAAGCCCCGCTCGGACTCTGTCCTGCGACCTCGCTGAAAATGTCGAGGCGGTGTGTAGGCATTATCTTTCGAACGGCCGCCGCTGCGGCAATTACTGGATTGTCGGCGACGTGAATAACAATGCGGGCCGCAGTCTTTACGTGCGTTTGAAAGGTCCGCTCTCTGGCAAGGGCGCGCGAGGCCGCTGGACCGATTCCGCCACGTCAGAACATGGCGACCTGCTCGATCTCATCCGCGCGCGAGAAGGGCTCGCATCCTTTCGCGACACTCTCGACGAGGCGCGGCGTTTCTTGAGAACCCCGCTTGAAACGACGCCCGACGGTCGCAATGGCAATTCAAGCGAATGCGACACCATCGCCCTCGCGCGCAAAATCTGGGCGGCGTCGCAGCCGATTATCGGAACAAAGGCCGAAGCCTATCTGCGCACGCGGAAAATCACAGCTGATCTGAGCGACATACCGCTGCGCTATCACCCGGCGCTGATCTATCGCGAGAGTCGGACTGCGGCGTCGCGCAGACTGCCGGCGCTCATCGCCGCCGTCACCGACAATAGCGGCGAGATCACAGGGATTCATCGTACGTTTCTCGATCCGGCGCGCGACGCCAAAGCAAATGTCGTTTCGCCGCGGCGTTCGCTTGGCGCCATTCTCGGCAATGGCGTGCGCTTCGGCGTCATTGCCGACGTTGCGATCATCGGCGAAGGGGTCGAAACCGTTCTTTCGCTCAAAAGCATCGCGCCGCATTTACCAATGGTCGCGGCGCTCTCGGCGGCCCATCTCTCGGCGTGGAAAATTCCAGCAGGATTGCGACGGCTCTTAATCGCTGCTGATAATGATCGTGCCGGACGAAACGCTGCGCGCAAACTTGCGGAACGCGCTGAGGTGGCGGGAATTGATGTTGAAGTAATCGTCCCGCGCGGCAAGGATTTTAATTGCGATCTGCGGGACAGCTCGCCGGAATACCTTCGGCGCCCTCTGGCTCGCTCAATCCTTTGAGCACTTGCCGCTGAAGACGCCGCTCGTGCCATAAGCGAGCCTCGTGCTGAAACTGACATGTTTCAGGATTGGCGCGGCGAAAGCCGATCAGAGATGCCGCAGATCGTTATTCCATTGTAAGGCCCAACTTCGCATCCAACCATCGCCAAGGCGTGCAGCCGACCTTGACCCAGCGACCAAGCAAAAGACTGGGCGCCGCCCCGAGTTCCGGGCAGCCGGGATAGGCCATAGCAGCGGCGAGAACATGGGTCGCGCCGAACCAGCCCATGACGACTGCGAGACCGATCCATGCGGCGGACGTCCATGGAAGCGCGAACGCCAGCAACAATAGAGCGCCGCCCGCGATCAGTCTCGCTCGACGCTGGCCGCTATTGAGCGGACGCCAGTCGGCGGGATCGTCATTGCAGCAGGTCGTCATGCGTTCTTTCATCGTTTAGCCTGCGCAACACGAAAGCTGTTTCACATCCTTGGAGAAGGTCTGCGCCGCGAGCTTCAGCCCTTCGACCATCGTCAGATAAGGGAACAACTGGTCCGCCAGTTCTTGCGCCGTCATTCGTGCCCGAATGGCGAGCGCCGCTGTTTGGATCAGTTCGCCCGCATCCGGTGCGACAGCCTGCACGCCAATGAGGCGGCCGGAGCCGGCTTCCGTGACAAGCTTGATGTACCCGCGCGTGTCGAAATTCGCGAGCGCGCGCGGCACATTGTCGAGCGTGAGGGTGCGACTGTCCGTTTCTATCCCTTCCAGGCGGGCTTGCGCTTCGCTGTAGCCTACGGTTGCGACTTGCGGATCCGTGAACACCACGGCCGGCACTATAGTGAGATCGAGGGCGGCGTCCCCGCCGGTCATGTTGATCGCCGCGCGCGTGCCGGCCGCCGCCGCGACGTAAACGAATTGCGGCTGGTTGGTGCAGTCGCCGGCGGCGTAGATGTTGGGCGTGCTGGTGCGCATGCCCTCATCAACAATGATCGCGCCCTGAGAGTTGACGGCGACGCCGGCAGCTTCGAGCGCCAGTCCGCGCGTGTTCGGCACGCGGCCCGTGGCGATCAGCAGCCGATCGGCCCGCACTTCGCCGTTCCCGATCGAGAGCACGAATTCACCGTCCGCGAACGCCACACGACTCGCTTGCGTGTGCTCCAGCACTTCAACGCCCTCGGCGCGAAACGCCGCTGTGACCGCCTCGCCGATCGCGGGGTCTTCGCGGAAGAACAGTGTATTGCGTGCGAGGATTGTCACCTTGCTGCCGAGCCGGGCGAAGGCTTGCGCCAGTTCAACAGCCACGACCGACGAACCGATTACGGCCAACCGCTGAGGGATCGTGTCGCTTTCAAGCGACTCGGTCGAAGTCCAATAAGGCGTCTCTTTCAATCCGGGGATGGGCGGGACAGCCGGACTCGCGCCCGTGGCGATCAGGCAACGATCGAATCTGACATCGCTTTCGCCGCCTTCGTTCAGACGGACGATCAAGCTGCGGCTGTCTTTGAAGCGCGCCTCGCCCCGCAGGACGGTGATGGCGGTATGCCCTTCAAGAATGCCTTCGTATTTGGCGTGGCGCAGCTCATCGACGCGCGCCTGTTGCTGTGCGAGCAACTTTCCCCGGTGAATCGTTGGCTCGCTTGCTTCGATACCTGTATCGAAGGGGCTTTCCCGCCGCAGATGCGCGATATGGGCGGCGCGGATCATAATCTTGGAAGGCACGCAGCCGACATTGACGCATGTTCCCCCGATCGTCCCACGCTCGATGAGCGTCACCCGCGCGCCATTTTCGGCGACGCGCAATGCCGCCGCCATGGCGGCGGCGCCGCTGCCGATGACCGCCACGTGTAAGGGCGCGCCTCCGCGCTCTTGCTTCGCTTCGTGATTGATTGGCTTGCGGGGCGGCTTTTCTGGAGGGTTGGCCTCGCGGGCGCGTTTTGCGACCACGGCTTGGTAGCCTGCGGCCTGCACAGCAGCGGAAAGCGTCGCCGTATCGAGCATTGCGTCGCCGCTGACCCGTGCAGTTCCGTCGGCGTAGGACACACTCGCCTCGCGCACGCCGGGGGCTTTAAGCAACGCCTTTTCGACGTGGCTTGCGCAGCCGCCGCAGGTCATGCCGGCGACGTGCAAGACCACGCTATTTTCGCATTCCGGTTCATGCTTGGCGAGAGTTTCGTGAGCGGCAAGTCGCTGCCCGATGGCGCTACGGACGCGCGCGAAAAAAGGCAGGGCATGGCTTGCAGCGACGGCAATCGAGCCGGCGAACGCTGTCTTGAATGAGGGTCGTTGATCCATGACTCACTTCTTCAGTTCGGAAGGGTAGCCGGCTCCCTCGGTCGCCTTGGCGAGCGCCTCGACGTTTGTTTTCGTGTCGTCGTAAGTCACGACGGCTTCTTTCTTCTCGTAGCTCACCTCGATTGCTCCGACGCCGTCGACCTTACTCAACGCCTTCTTGACGGTGATCGGGCAAGCGGCGCAGGTCATGCCGGAGACTGATAGAGTGACGGTTTGATTGGCGGCCCAAGCCGGCGCGCTTAAAACGGCAGTCAGGGCGATCATTGCGACGATTTTTTTCATGACGGCGCGCCTTTTCAATAAAAGAGTGGAAGAACGTAGGGGAAGACAACCGACACCCCTATCAGCGCCGCTACACCCCAAAAGATCGCTTTGTAGGCAGCCTGCACTTGTGGAGCAGCGCAGGCCTCACCCGGTTTGCACGCCACAACTGGCCGATAGATTCGACGCCAGGCGAAGAAGAGCGCGACGAAGGCGGCGCTGAGGAACAGCGGCCGGAACGGCTCGAACACCTTGAAATTGCCGAGCCACGCGCCGCTAAATCCAAGGCTCACCAGCACGAGCGGACCAAGGCAACAGGCCGAGGCGAGGATCGCGGCGACGCCGCCCGTGACGAGAGCCTTACGGCCGTGCGATTGTTCAGACATGGTCTCCTCTTCGTTGTTCAATCTGCCATGATCCAGCGCGCAAAAAGAAACAGCGCGCCGGCGAGCGCCGCCGTCACCGCAAGTCCAATCGGCGTCATCGCCATCTGGATAAGACCAAGCCCTTCGCCGTCACACATTGCAGTGTCCTCCTCATAAGACCGGAAAGCCGTTCCGCGCGGTTGTTTGTGGTTTGGCGTTCATCTATCGTCAGGCTAAGGCCTGTAGCGGCTACAGGGTCAAGAGCTTTTTTGTTCGGGAGGGCCGGCGGCGATGAAAGCGACAGGGTTCTCAATCGGCGAACTGTCAAAACAATGCGGGGTGAACCTCGAGACGATCCGCTACTACGAAAAAATCGGCGTCATGCCCGCGCCGAGCCGCAGCGCGGGCGGTTATCGCATCTACGATGCTGATCATCTCAAGCGGTTGAGTTTCGTGCGTCGCAGCCGGCAGCTTGGTTTCAGCCTTGATGAAATTCGCGGGCTCCTCCGTCTTGTTGACGGGCACGCCTATACATGCGCCGAGGTTCGCGCGTTGACGCTCGATCATTTGGCGGAGATTCGACGCAAGATCGCTGACTTAAACCGCCTCAAGCGAGTCATGGCGGAAATGGCCGCGCAGTGCAGCGGAGAACGAGCGCCAGAATGCGCGATCATCGACGCTCTTTTTGATGCGCCGCCGCTATCCGGTGAAACCCGAAGACGGCCTTGATTCGGTATCGACATGGGCCAAAGGGAACCGTTTTTTAAAGGGCGTTGCATCAGCGACATAAATTCTAAAGGCTATGCGTGCCGCCAGACTTTCACGGCGGAAACGATGAGGATCGCAGCCAGCAGCGGGAGCAAAATCGCGCTCGGCACAATGCCGAGCAGCCGCCCGCCGATGAACGTCCCCGCGATAGAGCCGAACGCCATGACGAGGACGAAGAGCCGATTGTGTTCCAAGACCGCAAAACTACGGTCGCGGCTGTAACGGGCGAAGCCCACAATCATCGTCGGTAGACTGACCGCGAGCGAGAGGCTTCCCGCGAGTTTGATGTCCACGCCGAACAGCAACACCAAAATCGGGATAAGTAGCTCGCCCCCCGCAACGCCGAGAAGCGAGGCGACGACCCCGATGACGAAGCCCGCCGCTGCGCCCGCGACCAGTTGGAAATTGCCACTTACGAGAGCTTGCCTGCCCGCGTGCTGGTCGTGGCCGAACAGCAACAGGGCGGCGATGCCCACAAGCAGGAGGGCAATCACGCGGTGGAGCGTCGCCGATTTAAGGCGGGTCGCCCACCCGGCCCCCAGCCATGCGCCGAGAAGACTCCCCGCCAGCAGGTTGAGGACAATCGACCAATGTGCGGCGACCTCGCCAAATGGCACTGCAGCAGCCCGAAAAGGCAAAGCCGAAGCGACGACCACAAGGCTTGTCGCCTTGTTGACGATCACGGCTTCAAGCGCGGGGAACTGGAAAGCGCCAATCAGCAGCGGGAGGCGAAATTCGGCGCCTCCCAGCCCTATCAAGCCGCCAAGCGTTCCGATAATCGCCGCGCCACCGAACGTCGCCGCTTTATTGTCCCGCACGTCCGCCTCCTTTTTCGCAACGTTGCACGGAACGTGCCGCTACGGCGACCACGAGCAATGAGATGCGGAAGGATTTGCGTGACGCGCGAGGCCCCGCCCGGACTTCGCGCGTCGACGAATTCGAGCCGGAAAGAGCCTCTGACCACCGCGTTCGTGTCGCGGATCCCGATCACGAGTCCTGCGCGCCGTTCGGCGCCGAACGTTTCGAGTTCGTGCGAGAGCATTGAAAAATTCGATGTGCTCGCGAAGGTCGCTCCGCGGACGAAACGCTGCGCGCCGACTGTCCGAGCGAATGCGCGAGCATCGCATCGAAGGGAACACGATCGAATCGCTCGGCGCCGACTTCAACAGCGAGTTGCGTAAGACCTCGCGCGAAAGCATGCGCGACCGGTTGAACGGCTGATCGGCCTCAATGCGGCGTGAACGCTTCTGAGTTCCGTAATTCGAAGAGCGTCGCATCTTAGACGTTGTTGCCGATGCCCGAAATTCGTCGGCCCTCTCGGAGGAACGATCGTATTATTTTGCGACCCAGTCACTCATCCGCACGCATTGGCGTGGGTCTTTAAGCCGCGTCATTGCGTGCTCTCCTCAAGCGGAATCCACCCCGCTGCAATCGCGCTGATCCTTTGTCCGGCCATTGGCCTGACGCCATCAACCCGTGAAGGGTCCGCTACGCCAGCGTGCGGCCGCCTCGTCTTCGTCTTTGCGGTGATCGCGGCCCCTGGGCCGGACTGACGGGCGCCTGTCGCGCGGGGATGGTCCCCGCCCAAAGACGGGAGCCAAACAATGTCGCAAGGTATTCCTCCGGCGAGGGCCGCCTTACGAATCAGGGCTGCGGATAAGACACTGTGACTAGCCACAGGTTAGTCACAGGGCGCCCATGGATCGCATCGAGATCATCACGTCGGTCGAGCGACGTCGCAGACATTCTCTTGCCGAGAAGGAGCGGCTGGTCATGGCGGCCGCGGCTCCTGGGGCGCGGATCGCGGAGATCGCGCGGGCGGCGGGCGTCGACCCGAGCCTCGTGTATCGCTGGCGGCGGGAGCTTTCGATTGCGGCCGCGACACCGGAGGAGCCGGACGCCCGGGAGGCGCCCGCCGCTTTCGTCCCCGTGTCCATCGCACCTCTTCCGCCTCCGCCAGCGCCGGCGCCGGTGATCGCCGCGCCGTCGACGATCACCGTCGAGTTCGCGGGCGGCGCGCGGCTGAAGATCGAGGGCGCGCCCGAAGCCAGGGTGCTGGCGAGCGTGATCGGCGCCCTGTCGAAGGCGGCGCGCTGATGATTTCCTTTGCGGGCAGCGTCCGCGTGTTCCTGTGCGCCGGCCATACCGACATGCGCAAGGGCTTCGACACGCTCGCCCTGCTGGTGCAGGAAGGCATGAAGCGTGATCCGCATGCGGGCGATCTTTACGTTTTCAGGGGCCGTCGCGGGGACAGAATCAAGCTGATCTGGCACGACGGCCAGGGAGCATGTTTGTTCACGAAGCGTCTCGAACGCGGGCATTTCATCTGGCCCTCGGCGACGCAGGGTTCGCTGACGATCTCAGCGTCGCAGCTCGCGTTTCTGTTGGACGGAATAGATTGGCGCATGCCGCAGAAAACATGGCGTCCGAACGCAGCGGGATGAATGCGTTCAATCGCGTCTTTCCATGATTTTCCGCGCGCAATTTTGCTGAAGCTGTGCTCTACTTTGGTCGTGACGACGCGCCATGAACCGCTTCCCGCCGATCTCGCCAGCGCGCATGCGCTGATCCTCGCGCAACGCGAGCTGCTGGAGCAGGAGCAGGCGGCGCGCGTCATGGCGCAGAGCGAAGCGAAGGTCCGCGCGCTCGAGGTCGAGCGGCTGAAGTTGCTGCTCGCAAAAGCGCGGCGCGAAGCCTTCGGGCAATCGTCGGAACGCGCCAGACTGCTCGTCGAGCAGCTCGAACTGGCGATCGAGGATCTGGAAGAGGCGCAGGGCGAAGAACAGGCGAAGGCCGATCTCGCTGCGCCGAAAGCCGGCAAGACGCGGCCGCCCAGAGCGCCGCGCGGCCCGCGCAAGCTGCCCGAAAATCTCCCCGTCGAGCGCGTCGTCGAGCCCGCGCCCTGCGCCTGCGGCAAATGTGGCGGCGTGAAGCTGCGCAAGCTCGGCGAAGAGGTGACGAAGACGCTCGAATGCGAGCCGCGCCGCTGGAAGATCGTCGAACATGTGCGGGAAAGATTCACCTGCCGCGATTGTGACGCCATCACCGAAGCGCCGGCGCCTTCGCATCCCATCCCCCGCGGCTTCGCCGGCCCCAGCCTGCTGGCGATGGTGCTCGTGAACAAGTTTCTGCTGCACCAGCCGCTCAATCTTCAGAGCACGACCTTCCGGCGTGAAGGCGTCGAGATCGACACGTCGACGCTGGCCGATCGGGTCGGCGCCTGTGTCGTCGCGCTCGATCCCATTCTCGCCGCGCTGCGCCGCCACGTCCTCGCCGCCGGGCGCATCCATGCCGACGACACCACGGTTCCCGTGCTCGCCAGAACGAAGACCCGAACCGGACGCCTGTGGGTGTATCTGCGCGACGACCGGCCGTTCGACGGGGCTGAGGCGCCGGCGGCCTTCTTCGAATATTCGGCGTCGCGCCATGGCGAGCATCCGGTCCGCCATCTTGCCGGCTGGGCTGGCGTGATGCAGGCCGACGCCTTTGCCGGCTTCAACGAACTCTATGACGGCAAGAGAAAACCGGGGCCGATCCTCGAGGCGGCCTGCTGGGCGCACAGCCGGCGCAAATTTTTCGATCTGGCGAAGCTTGCCAAGGCGCCGATCGCGATCGAGGCGGTGCGTCGGATCGACGAACTGTTCGAGATCGAACGGGCGATCGCCGGGAAGCCGCCGGACGAGCGACAGGCGACGCGCCAGTCACAATCGAAGCCGCTGGTCGATGCGCTCGAAGCATGGCTGCGCGAGCAGCGCGCCCGCGTCTCGGCCAAGAGCGACATCGGCAAGGCGATCAGTTACAGCCTGAACCGCTGGCCGTCGTTCACGCGCTTTCTCGACGACGGGCGCATCTGCCTCAGCAACAATGCCGCCGAGCGCGCCCTGCGCGGCGCCGCGATCGGACGCGACGTGTGGAAATTCGTCGGGTCGGACGAAGGAGGCCGCCGCGCCGCCGCCGTGCTGTCGCTGATCGAGACCTGCAAGCTCAACGACGTGGACCCGCAAGCCTGGCTCGCCCACGTCCTCGCCACCTTGCCCGACCATCCCGCCGCGAAGATCGACGACCTCATGCCCTGGAGCTGGAAGGCCGCCCGCACCGCCAAGGCAGAAGCTCCCGCCGATATCGCAGCCTGAAATGTTTCACCGCGGACGCGCACCCCGGCGCCCCTCGTCGGATGAATACGTCGCAAGCCCTTAACGCCGCTTACGCTCGCGGATGGAGCCTCGCCACGACGCTGATGGACTACGTCGTCGTGTTTCGTGCGGGCGACGACGACTTCGGCGTCATGCTCGCAGCCGAGTATGATGGCGATCTCGAACTCGTTTTGCATGAGTTCGACCCTTACCCAAGGTGAGGCACACTCTTACCGTCGAATGAAACTGCTTCGAGCAGTCAATGGCGAACCATGCTTGTCGCTGGTTCGCCGTAAAATCACTTTGCTTTTTCTTTTTTCGGTTTGGGCTGATGAAGCCGACGTCTAACGCCGGGGCGTAGCGCGTTCCGCACGTCCTTTTCGACTATCGCCAGATCGAACCATTCCGGGTCGAAATGCCCGCCGCACCAAGTCAGCATTTCGAGGTGTTCCGGATCTTCCGGATCAGAAATTATCCCAAGGAAATTCTCATAGCCGGGCTTTCCGCCAACATCTTCGGGAGGACGCGCGCGAGCGCCTGCAACGCATATTGCGTGCTTGGGTGAGTCTGCGAGCGCGAGCTTGGTTTCAATTTCGACGATGTGATCCCAACAGTCGCCGAAGTCATAACGATACCCGAACGTAATTCCGCGCTCGTTAGAAAAATCCGCCAGCCTAACTTCACGCTCATCGAAAAAGCGGGCATCCAAATCCGACCAGCCGTCGTCTTCGACTTCGAGATCGCCATAACGCAATCCGCCGATCTGAAATTCATGAAGATGATAATTCCACCAATTGAACGCAGCCTGGATCACAAGATGCAGTTGATGCAGGTTCCAGGAAAGCGGAACGATGAGCCGTCGCCAAATCGGCGGCGATATGCCTGCGACCTCGATCCGAAGTTGAGCCGCGTTCAATTCTTCGAATGGCATGGCGAGCCGTTCCGTTTGAGTGGCTTCCCCGAAGGCAGGCGGGTGGCCCCGCAATCATTTGCTCGAACTCCGTCGAACTCTGTCCTTGTTTAAAGCCGCTTGCGTTTCAGGCTTCGCTATTTAAGCGAACTGGATGGCGCTTAAATAAGCGTGACGCGAATTGTCGAGTCCGACCACACATCAGTCGTCGTTACGGTCTGCAACGCCGGAGAGTTTTATGCCGCGTCGCGCACATGCATTTCGACATGCAGTCCTGCCGCCGCCGCCATGTTGACGAGCGCGTCGAGGCCAAACAGGTTGATCTTGCCGCGCATGAGATCCGAGATGCGCGGCTGCGTGACGCCAAACAGCTTGGCCGCCTGCGACTGACTGAGGCCCGTCCGAGAAATGTGATCTTTCAGCGCCAGCATCAGGGTCGAGCGAAGCTTCATGTTTTCTGCTTCCTCTGGCGTATCCTCGATGGCCTCCCACACATTGTCGAAGCGCTCGTTGCTCATTGACTTCACTCCTTTGTCAACTCTCGGTACCGTTTCTCCGCGAGGTCCAGATCTGCCTTGCTCGTCTTCTGCGTCTTCTTTTGAAAGCAATGCAGCACGTAAACGGCGTCCGCGAATCTCGCCACATAGATGATGCGGAATGCGCCGTCCGTCTCGCGGATGCGAATTTCTCGAACGCCTCGCCCGATCGCCGGCATCGGCTTCCAATCGTCCGGTTCTCCGCCACGTTGCACCAAATCGAGCTGGTGACCCGCTTCTCGCCGAGCCGACAGCGGAAAGGCGCGCAGATCGTCGAGGGCGCTGCCTCGAAACTCGACGGGGATCGGCTTGCTCATCGAGCGTAATATACAAAATATTGTATAGACTGGCAACTGGGTTCACAGCGTCGCGTCGAGGCCGCCTCGTTTAGAACGCCCGACAGCATACGGCGCGGGCGTTGCGATGTTCCATCGGTTCAACGCCGGGCGCCTGACTTCACGCGTCGCCTGTTGTTTTCGCAGAGAGGGCCGCGCGCCGGCCTGAGAGAGCAGCGATGGCGCCACAAGCGGCGCGCTTTGCCGCAACGCTCCCCGGCGACTTCTTTCCCCTGCCCTGCGCTCGCGCTTCGGGCATTCCTCGCGGAATAAAGAAGTCGCCGGGGAACGTCCTCCACTTCGTTTCGGCCCTTCGGGTGCGGCGCGATCCGCCCATGGCTCGGGATCGCTGTCAGGCCGCGATCGGCGCGGCCTCAAGCGAAAGCGCCAAGCGATGAACGATGAATTCGCCTCCCTGCCCTTCGGGACACTCACGCCGGATCACGAAGTCCGGTCGCCCTCATCATATCTTCTCGACGAACTCGCGCTTCATGGTTATCGCCCTCTCGACGATGAACCGGATGCGCGTCCCCTGCCCTCTTCTGACGCCGCATCCTTGGCCCTCGAAACCGCCGTCGAGGCCCTGTCGGGTCTTTTTCTCGGCACCCGTCTTGAGGCCGATCTCCCGGACCTTCTCTGGTCCTTCGTCAATCTCTTTCATCGCAAGGCGGATCGCGTCGACCGTGACCTCGACGACAATGAAACCGCGCAGCGTCGCGCGCAGGCTGAACAGGACGGCTCGGAAATCCGCTCGGTCGAATTGGAGCGGTTGATCGCGCAAGGACTGACGCTCACCGAACGTCGCAACGCCTTCGAATTCTTCCGCGACCATCTCGCCGAACTCTATGCAGCCGAGACGGGCTCCGCCTGGCGTCCGCGCTCCGGTTCAAAGGTCAATCACCGCGCGCTCACCGCAGCGATGATCGACAGCCGGGATTTCCTGAACGCCAAGAAGCTGGCCGAGACGCAAGTGCTCTTGCCGCGTGGACCGCGGATTGCCTTCGCCGGCGGCGTCGATTGCAATGATCATCAACGCATCTGGGACGCGCTCGACAAGGTCCACGCGAAGCATCCCGACATGGTCCTTCTCCATGGCGGCGGCTCCAAGGGCGCCGAACGGATCGCGTCCTGCTGGGCGGACAATCGCAAGGTTCCTCAGGTTGCGTTCAAACCGGACTGGAGCCGTCACAAGAATGCTGCGCCCTTCAAGCGCAATGATGTGATGCTCGAAACATTGCCGATCGGCGTGATCGTGTTCCCCGGTTCGGGCATCGTCGAGAATTTTGCCGACAAGGCGCGCAAGATGGGAATTCCAGTGTGGCGCTTCGAATGAGGGGCACCGTCCTGTTTCAAAGGCCTTATGCGGCCAACGTTAGTTGACCGCGGTCAACATGAGCCGCGAGAGCTATCTCCGATAGCCCGCAGCGGTGCGTTAATCTTTCGTTAACTCAATTTTTCTTGCGGACGGTCGGAGAATCGGGCCTACTTGCCACGCAAATCACCCGTGGGTTTGATCTTAAACCGTAACTACGAGCCTGATCCGTGGCACCCCAACCCGCCATACAGCCGCCTTCTCTATCCGAGATCCACGAGGTGATCGCGGGCGACGCGCAACAATTATCGGCAAAATTGCTGGCGCATCGCAAGAAGCTATTTCCGCCGGAAGCGCGCAAGACACTGCGTCGGTTCTCCTCCGGGGAAGCGGCAAAGCTCATCGGCATCAACGATGGCTATCTTCGACAACTCTCATTGGATGGCAAGGGGCCGCAGCCCGAGACGAGCCCGACCGGCCGGCGTTCCTATTCGTTCGAAGATATTCAGGCGTTACGCGTCTTTCTTGACGAAGGCGGAAAGGCAGGACGGCGGTATTTGCCGCGCCGGGGCAAGAGCGAGCACCTTCAGGTCATATCGGTCGCCAATTTCAAAGGCGGTTCGGGCAAGACCACGACGGCGGCGCATCTGGCGCAATACCTTGCGCTGCATGGCTATCGCGTTCTGGCGATTGACCTCGACCCGCAAGCGAGCTTGTCGGCACTGCATGGCTATCAGCCCGAGTTTGATATCGGCGAGAACGAAACGTTATACGGCGCGATCCGCTACGACAGCTCGCGTCGTGAACTTAAGGAGGTCATCCGCCGTACCTATTTTCCGGGGCTCGACATTATCCCCGGCAACATCGAACTCATGGAGTTCGAGCATGAGAGCCCGAAGGCCCTCGCGGAAAAGAAGCAGGGAGACGCCCTATTCTTCGCGCGCGTCGCGCAAGCGCTCGGATCCGTCGCAGACGACTATGATGTGGTCGTCCTGGATTGCCCGCCGCAGCTTGGATTTCTGACGCTTTCCGCTCTTTGCGCGGCGACAGCAGTCCTGATTACCGTGCATCCGCAGATGCTCGACCTCATGTCGATGTGTCAGTTTTTGATTATGACCTCAGACCTTCTTTCTGTTGTCGCCAAGGCCGGCGGCAACATGGAGTATGACTGGATGCGTTACCTGGTGACTCGGTTCGAGCCCACCGACGGACCGCAGACCCAAATGGTCGCGTTCATGCGCTCAATTTTTGGCGAGCGGGTGCTGACGTCGTCGATGGTGAAGAGCACGGCAATTTCCGATGCAGGCATCACCAAACAAACGCTCTACGAAGTTCCGCGAGAGCAGTTTACGCGCGCGACATATGACCGTGCGGTTGAAGCGCTCGGCGCCGTAAACGGAGAAATCGAAGGGCTTATTCGAACGGCTTGGAGGAGGTAGGCGTGGCGCGCAAAAACCTCTTGCTGGGCTTGGACGAGGAGGAGTTGACCGCGGTCAACCCCGAGAATGCGGTCGCCCTCCGCCCGGTGCCAACACTCGGTAATAGGGGGGCGGTCGGCGCTATGGGCCGATCTTTGGAGCGAATTTCCGCGGATATCGACGCGGCGAAGGCGCTCGAACAAAGGCTACTTTCTGGGGCGGACGTCATCGAAATTGATGCGTCGCTTGTCGACGCCTCATTCGTGACGGATCGCCTCGACGAAAGCGAAGCAGACCGCGCGTCGTTGCTCTCGTCGATCCGCATTCATGGGCAGCAGGTTCCGATACTGGTTCGACCTCACCCGGGGGGCTCCGGCCGCTACCAGATCGCCTATGGCCACCGGCGTTTGCGCGCACTGCGACAATTGGGGCAGCGCGTAAGGGCTGTCGTTCGCAACCTGACCGATGACGAACTCGTGATCGCACAAGGCCAGGAGAACTGCGCCCGTCGCGATCTATCCTTTATCGAGCGCGCCTCCTTCGCAAGGTTACTCGAAGAGCGAGGATTTGGCCGCGACACAATCATGGCCTCTCTCGCCGTCGACAAGACGGAATTGTCGCGGCTGATTTCATGTCGCAAGGCATTGCCGGACGAGCTCGTGAAAGCGATCGGGGCGGCGCCCAAAGCCGGCCGGCGCCGCTGGATGGACCTTGCAGAGCACCTTAAGGCGCCGCGGGCGAGCAAGGTGTGGGCGCGCATTTGTAACGAGGCGGACTTTGCGCAGCTCGATTCTGATTCGCGCTTCGCTGCCGTTTTCGCGGCGCTTGCCACCAAGAACGCGCCTGCGAAAACGACATCGTGGATCGATCATGATGGGCGAAAGATCGCGCGGGTCGACGAAGATTCGGGATGGTTGCGAATCAATGTCGACAAGTCAGTGGACGCCGAGTTTGGCGCTTACGTCGTGGCGCAACTGCCGGCCTTGCTTAAGGCGTTTCAGGTCCGGCAGCACGACGATTAGTTTTGTTGCGAGCAAAGGGCGCGCAAGCGCTGCTCCTTAGATGTTCGCCGAGTGACGTGTTGAGCGTTTCGTCAACAACGATAGAGGTTACGACAAAAGAAAAAGGCCCCCGAAACATCGCCCGGAAGCCCTTCTCATAGTTCGCACCTAGAGAATCACACTTCCGCGAATCGCTGTCAAGAGTCGGCGCCGTTTCGGCGAGCAGATTTCTTTTGCCTGAACGAGGCAAAGGATCATGCGCACACATTCAACGACGCCCTTTGGGCGGCGACCACTGTCGCTTGCCATGGTGGCGGCGCAGGCCGCGACGCGAGATTTCGCGGCAAAACCCGACGCGTCGGAGACGGTCGTCCATAAATGGCGGCTGTTTCGCGCACTCACCGAGGCCAGAGGACCGCTCGGCGTCACCGACCGGGCGCTGTCGGTCTTGCACGCGTTGCTGAGCTTTCACCAGGAAACGGCGCTGACGCTTCCAGAGGTCGAAGGCGGGGCAGGGGAGGAGAGTGATTCGACCGCGCCCGGGATCGTGGTGTTTCCGTCGAACAGGGAGCTCTCGATCCGCGCCCATGGCATGGCGCCGGCGACGCTGCGCCGGCATCTAGCTTCACTTGTCGAAGCGGGGCTCATCATCCGGCGCGACTCCCCGAACGGCAAACGTTTCGCGCGGCGGGGGCAGGGCGGCGAGATCGCGGAAGCCTTCGGCTTCGATCTCGCGCCGTTAATCGCGCGCGCGGCCGAGATTGAAAACCTCGCCGAAGAGGTGCGCATTGAGAACCGCGCGATCGCGCTCTTGCGGGAGAAGATCACGCTGGTTCGGCGCGACATTGTCAAGATGATCGAGACCGGCATGGAGGAGGGCGTTCGCTTCGCGCCGCGGGCAATCGACGGGCAGGATATTGGCACCTGGGAAGGCCTTTATGGACGCTACCAGGCCCTCTCGGCGCGCTATTCGCGCAGCCTTGGGAGGACGGAACTCGAAGCCTTGGCGGGCGAACTGACGGCCTTCGCAGCCGAAATCCAGAAGCTGCTCGAAACACACGTAAAAGGCCAAAAAAGAAGCGCCAATGAGTCCCAGAATGAGCGCCATATACAGAATCAAATCACAAACATATCTGATCTTGAACCTAGCCTCCGAGAAGGCAGGGCCGAACCGCCCGGGTCAATGCCGGAAGATGATGGAGCCGAAACACTCGGATCGACAGAAACGCCGGCGCCTAATTTGAGAACGGGCGATCGCCAATCGCCATCGCAACGAACTTATCCGCTCGGCATGGTGCTGCAAGCCTGTCCCGACATCGTCGATTACGGCAAGAGCGGCGAGATTTCCTGCTGGCGCGATCTCATCGACGCGGCGGCGATCGTCAGGTCGGCGCTTGGAGTCTCGCCCGACGCCTGGAAACAGGCGCTCGACGTTTTGGGCGAGCATGACGCCTCGATCGTCATCGCCGCGATCCTGCAGCGCGGCGATGAAATAAAATCCGCCGGGGGCTATTTGCGGGTTCTGACCGGAAAGGCGCGGGAAGGGGAGTTCTCACTGGGGCCGGTTCTGATGGCGCTGTTGCGCGGCAAGGCGGCAAAGGCGGCGCGTGAACGGCGGCAGGCGGGATGATTGGACTTTTGGCGAGGGGTTTTGCTGCCGTGGATTTGGCGATTATCGTCGCCGATCGAAGGAGCGCGGACGCGATGACGGACACGACGACCCAACTCGCCATCCTTTCCGATGCGTTGGCCAAAATCATCGACCTTTGTCCCCTGGCGACGGCAGGGAAGGCTGAGCCCGCTGACCTCTTGACCCGAGCAGGCGATATCGCCGCGCAGGCGCTGACCGCCGCCGCCACCTACGGTCCGTTGCCGCCATTCGCGGATCCGTTGGAGCCACAATCATCCGAAGACGACAGCGCGTGAAGCGCTGGTCGGCCTTGCGCGTCAAAATCGAGATAGCGGTTGACCATGGCGTCCATCGGATTGCCACGCGTCTCAAGGAAAGAAAGCGCGGCCGTAATCAGTGCCCATCCGTGCGCGCGGCTCGTTTGCGGGAGCGCGATCAGGCCGGGATGAATGGGTTCGCGGCCGAGCAGGGCATTGAAGTCGCCGACATTCTCGGTGACGATGACGCGATCCTCGGCGAGACAGGTTTCCTTGACCGTATGATCGAGTTGGCCGCGCCGGCCGACATGCAGCGGATGGATCGCGTCATGGCCAAGTTCAGCGAGGTCGAGGGCAAATTTTGGCGAGAGGCATTCGTCGATAAAGAGCCGCATCCGGTTACGCCGCGGACCGCGCGATCGTCGTTGGCCGACCGGGAAGGGGATTCGCCCTGGCGAAGAGGACGGCCGCCTCGAACGCTTCTCGCGGCAAGTCCGGATTCTCGGCTGCGATGTCGTCGAGACTGTCGCCATGTGACAGCCGCGACTCGACCGAATGCACCGTGATGCGTGTGCCCTTGATGACCGGTAGACCGCCCTTGATCCCGGCGACGCTTGCGATCCAGGCGTCGCGCGCGCTGAGATAGCGATCCGTGCGCTCGAGCGCATCGCCGGCAAGTTCGCCAATATCGGCAGTGACCGAGGGGGCGATCTCGATCTTTGCCGATTTCAGTCGCGACAGATCGAGCGACGCGAGGGCTTTGACGAGTTTTCGCTTTCCGGGGACGGTGAGCGAGACAAGTCCGTTCAGGCGACGCATCAGCGCGGCATAGGCGACGCTTTCGACGCCGAGGAGTCTCCGCGCATCAGCACTTTTGCCAAAATGTGCGCCAGCGATCTTGCCGACATGGACCGACAAGACCTTTTCCTCGATGGCCTTTTCGACATTGCGTTTGGGCACGCCGGCGAGTTCTGCGACTTCGCGGGGCGTAAGATTGATGGTGGACGGCATAACGACCTCGAAACATGTTCCTCGTAAGGGATAAGTTATTGCAAAAGTCCCGGAAGTGCAATGTCGATAGATAAATGGCGTCGTTACAGCCCGGCGGCCTTGGTGAGATTGACCTTAAAGCGATCGCGTTTGCGCTGGTAGCGGCGAGTCATCTCGGCGGAGGCGTGGCCGAGATGCTTTTGGACATGCGCCTCCTCGATTTGCGCGGAGGAGGCGAGGCCGGCGCGCAGGCTGTGGCCGCTGAAGGCGAGACGCCGTTCGCCCTCGGTCAGATCGCCGCGAATGCCGGCGGCGAGCGCGGTCTTTTGCACGAGCCGGGCGACATGTTTATCGGTCAGGCGTTCGGGCGAGACGCCGCCATTCTTGCGCGCGATCGGTCGAAACAATGGCCCATGGCTTATCCGCCCGAGCCGCATCCAGGTCTCGAGCAGCGCGACAGGACAGGTTTCGGGGCGGGAGCCGCGGCCGATTTCGACCTCGCGCCAACCGGTCTTGCCGGAGATTTGCAGCAAAGCGCCGCCGTCATTTTTGCTGGCGCTGGATATATCCGCGCCAGAGATAATCTCGACCCAGCCGGCGCCGTCTTCGGTCTGATCCGGGCCGCAATCGAGGCCGACGATTTCCGAACGGCGCAGGCCGCCGGCAAAACCAATGGCGAGAATGGCGCGGTCGCGGATGCCGCGCAGATCCATCTCGAGCGTCGCCATCATCGCCAGCAGCTCGTCGGCGAAGATCGCTTCCTTCTGGGCCGGCGGGCGGGCATGGGCGCGGCGGATGCCGGCGAGCACGGTAGAAATGTGGCGATCCGACGTATCGAGCGGGGCGCCGAGCTGGCGATAGCGCCAGCAGATGCCAGAGAGCCGGCGTTCGAGCGAAGATACGCTCAGCGCCGGCCGGCCGGGCGACTCTTGCATGCAGGCGGCGAGATAGAGGCCGACGGTTTGCGGGTCCGGGGGCAGGGGGTCGAGGCCCTGGCGTCGCAGCCAGGCGGCGAAGTGCCGCCAATCCGCCTCATAGGCGCGCCGTGTGTTTTCCGAGCGGGCGCTGCGAGCGTAGTCGCGGGCCTTTTCGCCGAGCGCGGCGAGGTGGGGGGAGGGGGGCCGCTCCATGAGGGGCGCGCCGCCGCTGAAGTCGTCGTCATCGCTATCAGCCATCTCGTCCTCTGTGGGGCCGGTTTCGGTGGTTTGCGCCATTTCGGGAGCAAAATTCCGACGCCTTGGAAGGCTTTTGAAGGCGAATTTTGCGTCCGATCGCCCTGTCGCTCCGGCTTTTTAGCAGACTGGAGATCCTTGATATTCCTGGGATCTGGTTCCGGCATAATGAGCGGACTCCGGCCTGATTGGCGGAATATTTCGGTTTGATTGGCGGACGGCGGCGGCGTTTCGCATCGATGTCGCTCCGAAGGTCATCTGCTGTTTTCAGTGAACGCAAGCGCATGAAAAAGCAGCGAATCAGACGAATCATGATAGATTGGTTTCGGCCTTTTTCGCGGAATTTTCAGGCTTGATCGTCGGACGACGCGGGGGAACGCCTCGTGACAAGGATCGACAAGCTCCAGGTCGATGACGAGCGCTGGCGCGAGGCGAAGGAACGCGCCGCGGCGATACGTCCGCTGATTGCGCAAGACGCCATCCAGCCGCAGGCAATCCGCGACGTCTGTCGCAAGCTCGGCGTCAAACGGACCCGGCTGTATGAGCTGATCGAGCGGTTTCGCGCGTCGCCGGTCGTCAGTTCGCTTGTCGCGGAGCGACGCGGCCCAAAGAACGGCTCCAGCCGGCTTTCGCCGGAACAAGACCAGCTCATCGACGACGCGATCAAAGAATTCTATCGCACGCGTCAGAAGCCGAGCGTCAACGCGCTGCGCCGGCGTTTGCGACAGTTGTGCCAGTTGCGCGGCCTGCGCCCGCCGTCCTGGGATGCGATTAAGGCTCGGGTTGCGCGCATGGATGAGCGTTTGCTTGTGCGGGATCGCGAGGGCGCGGAGGCCGCCCGGGCGCGTTTCGCGCCGGTCGTCGGCGAATATCGGGCCAGCTACGCGCTCGAAGTCGTGCAAATCGATCATACCAAGGTCGACATGTTCGTTGTCGACTCCGTGCATCGCGAGCCGATCGGGCGGCCATGGCTGACCCTGGCGATCGATGTCGCCAGCCGCATGGTCGCGGGGTTTTACGTCTCGCTCGAAGCGCCGTCGTCGACGTCCGTGGCGTTGTCCATCCAGCATCTCGTTCTGCCGAAGGAGCCCTGGCTGGCGAGGCTGGGGATTGACGCCGAATGGCCGGTCTCCGGGATTCCCGAGGCGCTGCATCTCGACAACGCCAAGGAGTTCCGGGCGCGCGCGCTCGAGCGCGGCTGCGAAGAGCATGGCGTAAGGCTGATCTATCGTCCGGTGGCGCGGCCGCATTACGGCGCTCATATCGAGCGGCTGATCGGCACGATGATGGGCGCCGTGCATCTCTTGCCGGGCACGACGTTTTCGAACGTGACGGAACTCGGCGACTACGACTCGGCCAAGCACGCTGTGATGACTCTCGACGAGCTGGAGCGGTGGCTGGCGCTGGAAGTGATCCGCTATCACGGCGAATTGCACGCCGGATTGAAGCAGCCGCCGATCGCGGCGTGGCGCGAAGCCCTGGCCGCCCGGCGGGCGCCGCCGGCGCATCCCAAAGATCCGGCGGCGTTTCTTCTCGATTTTCTGCCGTTCAAGGAGCGCTCGATTCGCCGTGACGGCGTGCGCCTGTTCGACCTGCGTTATTGGGACGACGTTTTGAGCCCCTGGGCGGGCCGGCTGCGGCGCCGGCTCAGGGTCAAATATGATCCGCGCGATCTCTCGAAAATCTTCGTCGAAGATCCCAATGGCGGCCATTGGCCGGTGCGCCTGGCTGATCTCAGCCGTCCCCGCATCACGCTGGCGGAACACCGACAGGCGCAAGCCGTGCTCCGCGCGCGCGGGCGATCGCTCGTCGACGAGCGTCTGATCTTCGAAACCATCGAGCAGCAGCGCGCTTTGGAAGCCGCCGCGACGATGGCCACGCGCTCGGCGCGACGCCAGATTGAGCGGCGCGAGCGCGCCTTGGCGGCGTCGGCGGAACAGCCTGGCGCGACAGCGACAGCCGTCGAGGACGTTGAAGAGTTTGCTGACCTGCGTCCCTTGACCGTGGAGGAATGGTCGTGAACGCGATCGACGCGGGGTCGGAAAGCTATGGCCATATCCTGCCGGACTGCCGGGCGAAGGCGGCCGAGAGCGACGCCGCGCGCATCGCCTGGATTCGGTCGGATCGATGGATTGCGACGGCGCGCGCCGAAGAGGTGCTGTCGCGGCTCGAGGATCTGTTGACCTATCCACCGCGCGACCGCATGCCGTGCCTGCTGATTTACGGCGACACCGGGATGGGCAAGACCAAGATCCTGCGCAAGTTTCTCAGGGACCACCCGCCGCGCTTCGATGGCAGGGCAGGGGTGACCGCCGCGCCGATTGCGGCGATGCAGATGCCAGCGGAACCGCTCGAGAGCGACTTTTACAGCGAACTGCTCGGCGCGCTGCAGGCGCCGGCGCCGATCGAAGCGCGAACGCATCGGCTCAAGGAAACCTGTCGGGCGCTCATGAAAAACCTCGGCGTTCGGATGCTCGTCATCGACGAGGTGCATGGCTTGCTCGCCGGCACGTTTCGGCAGCAGCGAATTTTTCTCAACGCCCTTCGCTTCCTGGCGAACGATCTGAGGGCGCCGCTGGTCTGCGCCGGGACGGATCTCGCCTGCCAGGCGCTGTTGACCGACCCGCAGCTCGCCGAGCGCTTCGAGGCCTTTCATCTCGACAGGTGGAAGAACGACCGTCGTTTGGCGGAGCTCTTGATCAGTCTCGCCGGCGTGCTTCCATTGCGCCGGCCGTCGGCGCTGCACACGGCCGAGATGCGGCGGCGCGTTCTCGAACTGACCGACGGGGTGACGGTCCGCATCTTTCGGCTCGTCGAAAGCGCGGCGATCGCGGCGATCCAATCGGGCGAGGAGCGGATCACCGCGCAAAGCTTCCTCAGCCCCGATCTCGCGCCGCCGTTGGCGGCGATGAGTCGGCACATGGATGCGCGGCTGGCGCGCGCTGCGGCTCGGTGAGCCGTCGCCTGCCGATTGCGCCGCGCCCGCATGATGATGAGCTATTGTCGTCGTGGCAGGGGCGGGTCGCTTGCCGCTATGGCGTGGACCGGGAGGCGCTTGGCCTTTCGCTCGGACTTCCTGCAGCGCTCGCCGCGCCGAAGGGCTTTGCCGCCGCCGACTATGCGCCGGACCCCGAGGTCGTCGCCGCGTGGGCGCAGGCTTGCCGGCTGGACCCGGTGCGGATCGGCAGCTTTGCTCTCAAGCGCCGACGCGCCCAGGATCGCTATGTGTGGGCCCATGAGGCAGGGGGCGCCTTCGTCGGATTTCCGGCGTGTCCGGCCTGTCTCGACGAGGATGCGAAGGCGGGGCGCGACCAGTATCTGCGGCGCCCCTGGCTTCGGGTGGAAGCGCTCCTGTGCGCCCGACATGAGCTCCTTCTCGTCGAGGATTGCGAGCGGTGTGGCGCGCGCGGCTTTGGTTTCAACCTGCTGAACGGCGCGGCGCGTCTCGTCTGCCGGCGCTGCGCGGCGGTCGTCCCCGACGCGTCTGGCGAGGGCAGCGAGCCGCCGCCTGGGGAAAAGGCGGTGCTCGCCGCGCTTGGCGCGACGTCGCCAGATGACGACGCCATGGCGGCGGCGCGTCTGTTGTGGTCGCTCCCGCGTCCCGGCATGGCCCGGCGACCGCTGCTTTTTTGGATGGTCGGCCATCCACGATCCGCGCGCGGCATGGCCCGGGATCGCGCCGCGCCACTTTCGACCGCTAGCCTCGACTGGCGCACGGTGACCTGGATCGGCGTGGCGCAGCTGCTGGATCGCGCCGGCGCGCGCGAGGTCTTTGGACCCCCGAGGTTCGCGCTCGATGAGCTGAAAGCTTGGACGCGCTCGCGGCCGCTTTCGCGGCCTCGGGCCCGGATGAGGCTACGTCCGGCGGCGCAAGGATCGATCGCTGAGGGCTTTCTGGCGCGTCCCGCCGTGACCGGCTCGTGGGCCAGCTGATGTAGGAATCGCTCGGCTGGTTTTGAGAAAGAGTGACCTGCCTCAGTCCGCGTATCGGCGCAGTTCCACAAATTATGCGCGAGTCCCACAAATTTCGGCGCGGTTCGTCTCATAAATTGTGAATCGGAAGCCCGAAATTATGCGCGCTCCCGCTATGCCGAGCGCCCAATCCCACAAATTATGGCTGTCCGACACGGGCGGCCGGGGAGTCCGCCAATTAAGCCGGAGGGCGGCCGCGAAAATCCGACGCCTCGATTGGCTGTCCGCTCATTAAAACGGAGCGACACGCCCGGCGATTTGGGCGTCTCGAATCATGTCCGATAAGCGCACATTATCGGACATATTTAGCACAAGACAAGCGCGGCGGATTTGGTTCAAAATAGCGTGACAAAGCGCCGTTTCGGCTCCATGCTTGCGCGCATGTTCGACGTCGATTCGATCCTCTCCGCCCCTCCAGAAACGCGCCGGCCATCGGCACCGAAACGAGCCCGACGGCAGCTCGCCGCGCCGGCGCCGAACG
>PERY01000035.1 GCA_002929055.1 Methylocystis sp.
GATATACGCGCCTAGAGCAGGGGCGTCGTTTTCGGATTTGATGGACGATTCACGAACCGCTTGCGCTGTGTGACCCTTCTATCCAATCAGCGATGGGGGGCCTGATGGCGCGGGCTTATAGCCAAGATTTGCGTGATCGCGTGATCGACGCCACGTTGGCGGGGCGTTCGGCGCGCGTCGCCGCCGAGCGTTTCGGGATTGGCGAAGTGACGGCGATCGTCTGGGTTCGCCGGGCGCGACAAACGGGCGAGCGCAAAGCGTGCAAACAAGGTTGTCGCACTGCTCCAAACTCGACCCGCATCGCGACTATCTGCTCGGCCTGATCGAGGCGGTGCCGGACATGACGATCAGCGAGCTGGAGACCTCCAGAAACCTGGAGACCTCCAGAAACCTCTGGGCAAATCGGCATTGAGCTGATTCACTGAGATCATGTCGCGAGAGGGATAGCAGGCATGACGAAAGAGGCTCCAGGTTTCTTTGATGTCGACGAACGGCTGGCGGAGCTGTCGGCCAAGGGCGACGATCTGGAGCGGCTGAACGCTCTCGTCGATTTCGAATTGTTCCGGCCTGCTCTGGAGCGGCGGTTCCGCGCGGCGACCGCTCGAAGGGCGGCCGGCCGCCGTTCGATCATGTGTTGATGTTCAAGATCCTGATCCTGCAAGCGATGCATGCGCTCTCCGACGAGCGCTGCGAGTATCTGATCAAGGACCGCCTGTCCTTCATGCGCTTTCTCGGCCTCGGCCTGGGGGACGTGGTTCCTCACGCGAATACGATCTGGACTTTCCGCGAGGCGTTGAAGAAAGCCGAAGCCGTCGATGGCCTGTTTGCGCATTTCGACATGGCGCTCCGCGAAGCGGGCTTTCTGGCGATGAGCGGGCAGATCGTCGACACGACGATTGTCGCCGCGCCCAGGCAGCGCAATACGCTCGATGAAAAGAAGGCGATCCGGGACGGCCGCATTCCCGAGGGCTGGACGGACAAGCCGAAGAAGCTCGCGCAGAAGGATCGCGACGCCCGCTGGACGGTGAAATACAGCAAGGCCAAACCGCGCGAGGACGGCTCGCTGCCGCCGGTCGATCTGGCCATTCCGGCGTTCGGCTATAAGAACCACGTCTCGATCGACCGCGGCTTCGGCCTCATCCGCAAATGGACGGCGACGCACGCCGCAGCGCATGACGGCGCGCTGCTCGAAGACGTTCTGGATCGGGCCAACACGGCGAGCGACGTCTGGGCCGACACGGCCTATCGCTCAGCGAAGAACGAGGCCATGCTGGCGCGGCGCGGCTTCGTCTCGCGCATCCACAGGAAGAAGCCGCAGGGCAAGCCGATGCCGGACCGCTTGCGGATCGCCAATGCGCAGAAGTCGAAAGTGCGCAGCGCGGTCGAGCATGTCTTCGCGTTGCAGAAGGGACCGATGGCCCTCTTTGTCCGCACCATCGGCATCGCAAGGGCCAGGGTGAAAATCGGCCTCGCCAATCTCGCCTACAACATGCGCCGCTTCATCTTCCTGACAGGAAAATACGCCGCCGCGTGACACGGCGCGGGCCAAAAGCCCGTCGCCAACGCGATCTTTCGAGAGGTCTCCGCCTTTTCGAAGCTCAAAGCGCTGCTGAGAAAGGCCGCCGAGCGAACCGTCGACGCGCTGTGGGATCGGATCGGCGCTTTGCTCGGCGAGTTCGTGCCGAACGAATGCGCAAAACTTCTTCGCAGCCGGATTAAAGCGAATCCGCTTTAAATGTTGGCCTTGAGGCCGAGCGTCAGCGAGAGATGGGTTTCGCCCGTCCCAGGGCCAAACGAGGACGACAGCGTCGGCGCGACCGAAAAGTTGCGCCTCTGCGAGCGTCCCGGACGCGGCTCTTGCGAAGGAATGATGTCGAAACGATTTGGGGAGCGGCCGCCGCCAGCAACGTTTACTTACTACGTGGCATTGGAGACGACATTCGCCAGATACCACTGATACGCGCCGGCGATGCCTTCCTCGAGGGAAATGTCCGGTGTCCAGCCCATTGCCCGGAGTCGGCCCGAGTCCATCAGCTTACGCGGTGTCCCGTCAGGCTTCGTGGTGTCGAACACGAGGCTGCCCTCGTAGCCGACGACGCGGGAGACCGTCTCCGCCAGGCCGCGAATGGAAATCTCCGAGCCGGCGCCGCAATTGATGTGCGTGTCTTCGTCGTAATTGTCGAGACAGAAGATGACGCCGCGGGCCAGGTCGTCGACATGCAGGAACTCGCGAAGCGGGGCGCCTGTGCCCCAGATGACGACCTCGGGAGCCTTCTGATTCTTCGCCTCGTGAAACTTTCGAATGAGCGCAGGCAGCACGTGGCTCGTGGTCAGGTCGAAATTGTCATTTGGACCGTATAGATTGCACGGCATGACCGATATGAAGCGCCGACCATACTGCTTGCGATACGCCTGGCAGAGTTTAATGCCGGCGATTTTTGCGATTGCATACCATTCGTTGGTCGGCTCGAGGGGCCCTGTAAGAAGCGCTTCCTCGCGGATCGGCTGAGGAGCGAATTTTGGATAGATGCAGGACGAACCGAGAAACACCAGCCGGTCCACATTGGCGGAGTGCGCCGAATGGATGATATTCGTCTCAATGGCCAGATTGTCGTAGATGAAGTCCGCAGGGAAGGTGTCGTTGGCGTAGATGCCGCCGACCTTCGCCGCCGCGAAGAGGATGGCGTCCGGGCGATTTTGCTTCAGCCACACTTCGACCGCAATCTGATTGCGCAAATCGACGATGGAGCGGTCGACTTTAAGGACGTCGTCGCCGGATTTTTCGAGTTGCCGCACGATGGCGGACCCGACCATTCCCTTGTGCCCAGCAACCCAAATCCGGCGTCCGCTCATCAGGTAATTCCCCTTTTCCGTCAATGGGCTGAAAACACAAACGCGCTTGGGTTAGCAAGCTGAGCGGGTTATACACCGATGCCTCTGGCCCGGCAAGGCGAGCACAGTCTGCGGCGCGTTCGAAAAAACTAAATTCCGGCGTTGCGCCGTGACTTTTGCAATTGTCGCGAGCAAGGTATCATCCAGCGTAATCCTCTCTTGGAGTGGGCAATGATTCTGGGGTCAATCGTTTTGGGCAAACGCAGGTTCGCCTCCTTCTTTTTTGCGGCGTGCTGCCTGCTTCTGAGCGGTTGTAGCTCCACCGAGATGGGCGTAGGAGGGGATTTGCCCGAGGCTGATTCGGTTCGGGCGAAGCCCGCTGTCGTTCAGAGCGATTATCGCTTGTCGCCGCAGGATATTCTGGAGGTGAACGTCTATCAGTTCCCCAACCTCAGCCGCACTGTGCAGGTGGATGGCGCCGGGCGCGCCTCCCTTCCGCTGATCGGAGCGGTGACGGCTGGCGGCAAGACCGTAACCGAATTTCAAAACGAGGTCACCCGCCTGCTTGGCGCCCGCTACCTGCAGTCGCCGCAGGTCTCTGTTTTCCTCAAGGAGTCGGTCGGTCTCCGCGTGACCGTCGACGGCGCCGTAAAAAAGCCGGGCGTCTACATGTTAAAGGGCCGGACGACGCTCGTGCAGGCGCTCGCCATGGCCGACGGCATCAACGACATCGGCGATTCGGTCGTCACCGTCTCACGAACCTCGGACGGGCGGCAGGTGCAGGCCCGTTACGACGTCGCCGCGATCCGCGCCGGACAGGCGAACGATCCCATCATCTACGGCGGCGACTTCATCACCGTGAATGAATCGGTGGCTCGCCAGGGCTTGAGCGTTGTAAAGAATGCCGTGCCCGCTGCCGTCGCTGTCGGCGCTCGCCCCTGGTGATAGCCGCGCGACAGGACAAATGAGGTTTTATTCGCAATGAGCATAGAGGGGTCGTCCAGAGGCAGCGGCACTCCGGCAGTCGTCGAGGATACGGACGCGCAGGCGGTTGCTATCCCCGTCGGCGCCGCGCGTGAGTTAGGCGGCGGATTCGGTTTCGATTCCACGGAACAGACATTCGGGAGATATGTCGGGCTTTTCCGCAAGCACCAGATTTTGATCGCCGCGATCACTGCGTCTTTTCTGCTCGGCGGGTTCATCGTCACCTTCATGATGACCCGCATCTACACGGCGACGACCACGATCCAGATCGATCGCGAGGCGGCGAAGGTCGTTCGTTCGCAGGACGATTCTGGCGAGAACACGAATGATCCCCAATTCTACACGACGCAATATGAGTTGCTGAAGAGCCGCGCCGTCGCGGAAAGGGTCGTCAACAGTCTGTCGCTCATCGACAATCCTGATTTCACCGGTCAGGACACGTCGCTGCTGGCGCGGTTCTCGAGACTGTTTTCCTCCTCGAAAGGCAGGAGCCAATCGGAGATCGAGCAGAAGCGGCAGGCCGCTATCCTGATGATCTCCAAGGGGCTGACGATCCAGCCGGTCCTGAATTCCCGCATCGTGAAGATCAATTTCAGCCACAGAAATCCGACCATCGCCCGCGATGTGAGCGTCTCGGTCGCCGAGTCGTTCGTCGGCATGAATCTGGATCGACGCTTTTCGGCGTCATCCTACGCCCGCACCTTCCTCGAGGAGAAGCTGCAACAGCTGAAGTTGAAACTGGAGGAGTCCGAAAGGGCGGTCGTCGCCTACGCCCAGAAAGAGGGGCTTGTGAACGTCGACGACAAACTGCCCCAGGTCGGCGCCAATCTGAAGATGCTGAACGAGTCCATGGCCGCGGCGACTGCCGAGAGAATCAAGAACGAGCAACTCTGGCAGCAGGCTCAAAGCGCCAACGGATACAGTCTTCCGCAGATTCTCAACAATCCGTCGATCCAGAAGGCCCGCGAGCGGCGCACGGAGCTGATGGCGGACTATCAGGACAAGCTGCGGGTCATGAAGCCCGACTTTCCCGAGATGTCTCAGGCGCGCGCGCAGATCGCGGAGTATGATCGCCAGATCAAGGCGCAGGTCGACCTCATCAAACAGTCCATCAAGGCGCAGTACGAAGCGTCGCGCGACCAGGAGGCGTCCTTCGGCCAGAAAATGGAGAAGTTGAAGACCGAGATGCTGGATCTGCGCAACCGCAGCATTCAGTACAATATCCTTCAACGCGAAGTGGACACCAGCCGGTCGCTCTATGACGGCCTGCTGCAACAGTACAAAGAGATCGGCGTAACCGGCGCGGTTGGCACCAACAATGTGTCGATCATCGACAAGGCTGAAGTGCCGCGCTCGCCCTCGAGCCCGATCCTCGCCCTGAATGTCGCCGTTGCGCTGTTCCTCGGATTGCTCGTTTCGGCCGCGACCGTCGGCATCAAGGAGTTCATCGACGACACATTCAAGGTGCCGGAGGAAATCGAGGAGATGCTCGGGCTCACAGTGCTCGGCGTCATTCCCTTGTCGGCTTCCAGCGGCGCGAAGGAATCGATGGCGAAGGAAGTCATCGCCGACCCGCTCTCCGCTTCCGCCGAAGCCTATCGCTCCTTGCGCACCGCTCTGCGCTTCTCCACGGCGGCCGGCACGCCGAAAACACTCCTCGTCACCAGTTCGCAGCCTTCCGAGGGGAAATCGACCACCGCCGTTTGTCTGGCGGCCAATTTCGCGCAACTTGGCATGAAGGTGCTGCTCATCGACGCCGACTTGCGCAAGCCGTCGCTCCACACGGTTCTGGCGACTGAAAACATCGTTGGCCTGTCGAATGTCCTGACCAGCACGATGGACCCGGGTCAGGTTGTCCATAACAATATCATCAACGGCGTCACCTTCATGGCTTCCGGGCCATTGCCGCCCAATCCGGCGGAACTCCTCGCAGGCCCGAAGTTCGGCTCTTTGCTGACGACGGCGAGAGAGAGATTTGACATCGTGATCGTCGATGCGCCGCCAGTGATGGGGCTCGCCGACGCGCCCTTGCTCGGAAGCCTTGTCGAAGCCACGCTTCTGGTCATCGATTCCAGCAACACGCGTCGCCGCATCGTGGCGGCGGCCGTCAAGCGGCTGTATTTCGCGCGCACGAATGTGATCGGCGCGCTGCTCAACAAGTTTGATCAATCCAAGACCGGTCATTCCTACGGCTACGGTTATGGCTACGGTTATGGCTATGGCTATGGCGGCGAGTCGGAGGGTGATGCGGCTGGCGCTCGTAAAGAGAAGCTTCCCGCGAGTTGAACCGGTTCTTGGAGCGATACGATGGGAAACGGTGGAGCTCTGCTCTACGCACTCGATCTTGCGAAGATGCCCGCGATGGCTGCGCGCGCCCGCGCCATGCCTTTGCCCGAGGACGTCCTCGAGGTTATCCGGATCGCGTCGGGCGACAGTGAAGCGATCGAGGCGGCGGTACAGCGCACGCGCAAGGACGCTTCATTCATTAAATCGGCCTGCGAATATTATCTGCATCAGGTACTGCTGTTTCCTGACGCGGGGGCCTACCGCATACTTGGAATCAGCCCGGGCGCCTCCCGTCAGGAGGCTCGTGCGCATTTGCGCTGGCTGATGAAATGGTTGCATCCCGATCATGGGGCGGCCAGCTGGCAAGTGGCGTCAGCGCAGCGAGTTCTCGCCGCCTGGAACGAAGTCAGCAGCAAGGCGCGGCTCGAGGAGATCGAGGGCTCCGCCGTGGCCGCGGTTCCGTCCCGTGGAATGGGTGGCGGACCGCAATTCAGTGTTCACGCATCGCTTTATCCGGCTGCGGGGATCGGCCGGATGACATCGGCCCATACCCGCATTCCCTGGGTGCCTCGCCCGATCACGGGCAAGCGCGCCCCCATCCGTAAATCGTCGCGCCTTCGAAAGCTGGTTTATGCGGCGCTCGGCCTCATGGCCGCCATGATGCTCCCCTCGATCGATGCGCAGGAAGCGCTGTCTTCGGCGATCTGGCTCATCTGCCAGTTCCCGGACAGCGTCGGCGCCTCTTCGCTCGGTTCCCTGAGCGATTCAAATCCGACCTCGAGTGCGCAGATCAAATGAAGAGAACCGGCAGGCCGTCGCGCTACCCCGCGCCCGCCGTCATCCTTTCCATCACGCTGGCCCTGGGCCTCTCTCTGGCGCTGGCCTGGATGATTTGCGTCCGGACGCTGGCGGATATGCTTGCCGCCGAATCTCCCCTCGACGCCTTGTTCTGGGATCCTGCTCACCCCGTTGCGCTCGGTAACGTGGCCACGACCGAGCTGGAGCGCGCGGGGAACGACGCCGAACGGCGCGTGAATGCGCGCCGTGCGGCTGATTATGCCGGGCGTCTCGTGGCGCGCGATCCCTTTGCGTCTGGGGGGCTCTCACTCTTTGGCGCAACGCAGGACAGGCTTGGCGCCAAGCCGGAGCGGGTTGCGAAGATCATGCGGGTCGCCGGGAAGAACCTTCCCATCGACATCGTCGCCCATGGATGGCTGTACGATTACGCCGCTCGCACCGCAAACGCGGCGGACATGCTGACTGAACTCGACATACTCCTGCGCGGACGGCCGTCGTTGGGTCCAAAATTCGTGCCGTCCGTCCTCGCGCTTCTCGCCGCGCGCCCCGAGGCCGAGGCCGGCCTCGTTAATCTCCTCGCCGCCTCGCCGATCTGGCGGTCTCCCTTCCTGTTCTATCTTTGCACCCAGCCTGGCGATTCCGACCGGCTGCTCAGGATATTCAACCGGCTCCGTCAAACGGCGGCTCCGCCGGCGATGTCGGAGGTCGGCCCGCTCATCGACCGCCTGCTCGCCGAACAGAAGGTGGATCAGGCCTATCTCCTCTGGGTCGATTCCCTGCCGGCCGAGCGCCTCACCAAACTCGGTCTGCTTTATAATCACGACTTCGAATATCCGCTGACCGGGCTTCCGTTCGACTGGCGATTCGTGGCGGCCAAGGGCGTCGCCATCACTGTCGAAGGCGAAGAGAAGCGCCGGAAATTAAACGTTGAATTTCAGGGCGGTAGGGTGCAGTTTCGAAATGTCTCGCATTTACTGGTGCTCGCGCCGGGGAAATATGCGCTCAATGGCGTTTCTCAGACAGAAGGTCTTGAAAATGCGAGAGGATTGAGGTGGCGACTATACTGCGTCGCTTCAACGACGGTTCTGGCGGAGACGTCTGTAGTGAAAGGAACAACTGCGCCGAAGCGGTTCCGGAACGAATTCGTTGTTCCCGACGCCGGCTGCGAGTTGCAAAATCTTGTCCTCGAAATCCCTTCACGGATCGCCTCCGAAGAGCAAGTTAGCGGAATGGCGTCATATTCCGACCTCGGAATTGAATCTGTTGCACCATAGCAACAGCCTTGGGTTTTTTCATGTTTGCCCCGCCGCTCAACTTGAGGTTAAGGGTCGCTCGGGTTAATAGAAGTCTCGTTTAGTTTTCGCCCGCCGTTGGATGTGCTTGGTTTGGCGGCGAGACGTCAAAGGGGACGATCTATGAAAAGAATTGCCTGCGCTCTCGCAGCGTTTACCGCTTTAGCGCCCGTATCGGGCATCGCCGAGGAATCGGCGAAGGCGCCGCGCGCGATGTGCGCTCCGACCGCCCAGATCCAGTCCATGAAGGGCGGCGTCATGCTGTCTCGTGGCGGTTCGTTCGCCGAGTTGAAGGCTGGCGCTCCGCTGGCTGCCGGCGATCGCATTCTTGTTCGTGACGGCTCCGCGAATATCTCGGTTGGCCAGAACTCGATGAAGTTGGCCTCGGGCTCCATGGTCACGATCTCCGGCAAGGACGGCCTCGTCTGCGCGGCTCAGAGCGTTTCCAATCCCGGTGTGGTCGGTCAGTTCGGCGGCAACAACGACCTGCTCGGCGGTGGTGTTCCGTGGATTCCGATCGCTGGTCTCGGCGCGGTCGGTCTGGGCGTTGGTCTGGCGGTCGGTCTCCAGAACAACTCCAACAACCCCTACAACGGCTTCGGCGTGCTCCCGCTGCCCCCGCTCAGCGCCCAGTAATCGGCGTAAGTGCGCAAGGCTGAAATTTATGGCGGCGCCGCTCTCGCGGCGTCGTTCTTTTTTGGCGGAGCGGCGAGGGTCGGGGCGGCGTCCGACGCCGTGCCGCAATTGCTCTCGCTACCCATTCTCGTTCTCCTCGCGCCGCAGTTGCCGGCCATTTTCCGGGGTCGCGCCGGGCCGCTCGCATTGTTGGCGTTCATCGTCGCCATTCCCCTCATTCAGCTGATCCCCCTGCCGCCAGCCGTTTGGGAGGCGCTTCCGGGACGCTCAGCGCAAGTCGAGGTTTTTCGGGTCGCCGGAATCGCGCCCTCGTGGCTGCCAATCTCCATGAGTCCCTGGGCGACGATCCGCGTTGCATTGTCTCTCCTCCCGCCTGTCGCCGTTTTTTTTGGCTTCCTGGCCTGCGACGCTGGTGCGCGCATGAGACTCTGGGCCGTCATCCTCGCCGTGGGATTTCTCTCCATCCTCCTCAACGCCGCTCAGATGGTCGATGGACCCGACAGCATCCTTCGGTTTCACGCACTCGCGAGCAAAACCGAAAGCCCGGGCTTTTTCGCCAACAGGAATCACAACGCCGCCTTCCTGTATCTGATGATTCCGGTCGCGGCGCTGCTGTTCGAGCGCGCGCCCGCGCGTTATCGGCCGCAGGCGCTGGCGGGGCTCATCGGTTTCTATGTCCTCAATTTTCTGGGACTGATGACAACCGGATCGAAATCGGCGCTCCTGCTCGGCGTCGCCGCCCACCTCTTGTCATATACGCTCGTGCTTCGGCGTGGGGGATGGGCTTTGGCGGGCCGGAAGACCTGGGCCTTGCTAGGCGTGCTCGGCGGTCTGGTTTTGACGAGCCTGCTCGCGCTGTCCTTTGGCCTGCTTCAGATTCTCGACCGGTTCCAGACCGACATCATCGTCGCGGACTATCGTTGGAAGATCGCGAGGCTCTCCGTCGCAGCGATCAAGGAGTTCTTCCCTGTTGGCTCCGGGCTGGGGACGTTCGAGCGGGTTTTTCCGCGGTTTGAACCGACCCGGGACATCATCCCCGCGGTCGTCAATCACGCGCATAACGACTGGATCGAACTACTGATCGAAACCGGCGCTTTCGGCCTCGTCGCCCTGGCCGGCTTCTTCGCGCTGACAGCGGCGTGCCTTGTGCGAAACTTCCAAGACAGTCAGGTCTCCTCACAAAAAGAGCGCGCCGCCGCCTTCATCGTTGTGGCGCTCCTTCTGATTCACTCCCTGTGGGATTACCCGCTGCGAACGGAAGCGCTCATGATGCTTTTCGCAGCCTGCTGCGCCACTCTGGCGACGGCCTTCGGCGAAGCGAGAGAAGTGGCGCTTTCGCCAAAAGTTGGTATGAGGAGCGGCCGCGCTGCGAGCGCAATGACTTAAGAGCTGCACTTTGAAAAACCTCCTTTGCAATTCCATCCGGCGGGCAGCAAGAGCGCGCCCCAGATGAAGAGGCTGTTCGACTTCCTTTCGGCCGGGGCGGCGCTCGTTCTCTTGTCGCCCGCGATCCTCCTTCTCATCTGGATCGTGCGGCGGAACTCTCCCGGCCCCGGCATTTTCCGGCAGGTTCGCGTTGGCCGGGACGGCAAGTGGTTCACCTGCTACAAAATGCGGACGATGACCGTCGACACGCCCGACAGGCCGTCGCACGAGGTGTCTCAATCTTCGCTCACCTCCATCGGCGCCTTCCTGCGCCGCACGAAACTGGACGAGCTTCCCCAGCTTTATAATGTCGTGCTGGGCGAAATGAGCCTTGTCGGCCCGCGCCCCTGTCTGCCCACCCAGATCGCGCTGATCGAAGCGCGACGGGCGTCGGGGGCCCTCGACATCAGGCCCGGCATAACGGGCCTCGCGCAAATCCAGGGCGTCGACATGTCAGAGCCGGTGCGTCTCGCACGGATCGACGGCGAATATGCCCGCAGCCAAACTTTCTGGGGCGACTTGTCGATCATCATGCGCACCGTGTTTGGCGCGGGGCGGGGCGCGGACCGTGTCGCGACGGACGCGAGCGTCCGCCTGTATCGAATCGAAGACGCCGACGCTCTGCTTGAGGCGATCGTGGACCGCCCGAAGGTCGTCGTCACTGGAGCTTCCGGTTTCGTGGGCCGCGAAGTCCTCGACGTGCTTCGTGCGCGCACTGATGTCGCCGTCGTCGGGCTCTTCCGCTCGGCTGGCGGCGTCACCCAAGGCTGCCTGCCGCTGATCGTCGAGGATATTGGCGCGCCAGCGGTCGAACAGCAATTGTCGAAGGTGTTGCGAGGCGCCAGGGCGCTCGTCCATCTTGCAGCCGTCACCCCAGCTTCCGGCGCCGCCGACCTGACGCAGACCAATGTGGAGCTGTCGCGAAAGCTGGCGACCCTCGCCGCCCGCAGCGGTGTTCAGCGTTTTGTTTTCCTGTCCTCTGCGGGGGTGCATGGCGAGACGACGCGCGGCGCCCTTACCGAAGAGTCTCCACTTGCGGGCGAAGACGCCTACGCCCGTTCGAAGCGCGGGGCGGAGGAGGCCATCGTCGAAATCGCCGGGAAGGAGGGGCTCGCCTTCACCATCATTCGCCCGCCGCTCGTTTACGGGGCGAACATCAAGGGCGTCTTTCGCGCCCTGGCGCTCGCGACCGTAAAAGGCGTCCCGCTGCCGCTCGGCGGCGCGGCCTCGAACCGGCGCGACCTGATCGGACTGCGGAATCTCGCTTCATTTGTCGACACGGCGCTAGATCATCCCGGCGCCGCAAACGAGACCTTCCTCATCTGCGACGGCGCGCCCATGTCGACCCGCGGGCTCGTGGAGGCCATGGCGTCGGCCGCAGGCCGCCGGGCGCGGCTGATCGTCATTCCGGTGGCGTCGATTCGAAAGCTGGCTCGGCTTGCGGGCGTCGGAGCTATGGTCGAGCGGCTGCTCGGCGATTTTGAGATCGACTGCTCGAAGGCGCAGAAAGTCTTGAACTGGCGGAGCCCGGAGCCGCCGTCCTTTGATCTCGAACGCATGACGAGGACGCTGGCGAGCGAGAAAAAATAACGACGTCATGGGCATAGCTGCGCCTTGGCGTTATTGACAATGAGGCGGCGCCTTGCGACTATCCGGGCGAGCGAGTTGGCTGAAAACACTCTGATTTCAGTGGTTTGATGAGTGATTCGCGGGAGATGGGGATCGGAGCATGGTGATGCGCATACGCCGCCCCCTTCCGCTTGCGTCAGGCTCTGCTCTCCGGGCCGGTTTGGTCGCCGCATAATGGCGAGTCCGGCTTCCGTCCTGGCGCGGCTTCCTGCCGTCCGATTGCACGCGCCGCAGATACTCTGGGGGATGGCGGAATATTTCGCCTACCCCCTGCTCATGTTTCTCGCGACGCCTTTCTTCCTGTCGCAACTCGGGAAGGAGCAATATGGGCAATGGATGCTCATGCTCGCCTTCACCGGCTTTGGCGGCGTCGCGGGCCTGGGCATGGGCGCCGCCACGATCAAGGAAGTCTCGGCGCACCGCGGGCGTGGCGACCTTGCAGGCGCCGCAAAGGCCGTGCGCGCCTGTTTCGCCGTGACTCTCGCCAGTAGCCTGTGCCTCGCCGCCGTGATCCTGCTGCTCGCCTTCTTCGCCGGCGCCTCCTGGCTATCCAGGGTGGGCGACCCGGAGGCCGTGCGCCGCGTCATCGGCTTCGCTGCGGCCCTTGTGACCCTGGAGCAGATCGACACGGTTTTTGCGGGAACGATCCGCGGCATGGAGCGGTTCGACGTCGCGGCGAAAATCGAGATGTCGAGCAAGTTTGTGATCGTGCTTGTGGCGATCGTTGCTGCCTGGATCTCGCGGGATCTCGTTACAATTTTCTGGAGCGTATTGGCCGTGACGGTGCTGCGGGCGGCAGCGAAGGCGACACTCGCCAGCATGCTGCTGAAAACGGCGTCTCTTACGCCGGTCTGGGATAGGGCGTATGTGAAGGAAGCTATTCGCTTTGGCAAATGGGCTTGGGTTCAGTCGATCGGCACGGCGTTGTTTTCGACAGCTGACAGATTGCTCATCGGCAGCCTGCTCGGCTCCACGGCATTGGCGCAATACAGCGTCTGCTTGCAGCTTGCGCAGCAGGTCCATACCGTGCCCGCTGCCGGCGCGGGTTTTGTTTTTCCGCTCGTCAGCCGCAGGATTCAGGCAGGCGAAAACATACGGCGGATAGGGCTCGGCGCAACAGTTGCTTTCGGCCTTTTCGCCGCGGCGCTCGCTACTCCCTTGATCTTTTTTAGCCATGAGATATTGGAGCTTTGGATCGGTCGCGACTTTGCCGACCAAAATGCGACGCTGCTCCGATGGCTGACCATCGCATTCGTTATTCTGGCCCTGAACATCGGACCATACTTCCTTCTGCTGGGGGCGAATGTCGCTAGATTTGTCGCTCTTGTCGTAGTGCTTGGTGGCGCCTTGGGGCTCCTCGCAGGGTTGCTCTTTATCCCTCGCCTCGGCTTGATTGGCGCTGTAGCCGTGCGCATCGTCTATGGGATAATCACAAGCTCCACGGTATTCGCGATGCTTTCAGTCACGGACAAACACGACAACACAGATGTTTCGCGAGGAGACGGGGCTTGAGTATTGAAAGCGCTAAATCCGCCGGGTAACTGAAACAAATGTCAGGGGCATCGTCGGTCGACGGGTCTGATAGACGAGCGAGAGAGAAACAATGATCGAGCTATTGAAGCGACCTCTCCGTTGGCTGTTCATCCAGCGGTATTTGTTGGACTCGTATATCATTACGTTCCCTTCGGAGTTCGAAAAGCGCACTATTTTGAGGGATTTCGGAACGAACTACGGCCTGCGCGCATTCGTCGAAACAGGAACCTTTCGTGGAACCACCACCGCGGCTATGGCGCCGCATTTCGACAAATTGTTCAGCATCGAGATTGACCCGGCGCTCGCAGCCAAGGCGACTGCGCGCTTTGCAGACGAAACCAAGATCAAGATCATTGAGGGCAATTCGGCCAAGATGCTCCCCACTGTGCTCGCGGAGTTGGAGGAGCCCGCCCTCTTCTGGCTCGATGGCCATTATTCTGGCGGCGTGACTGGCGGGGGAGACACCGAAGTTCCGATTATGGAGGAACTCAAACTGATCTTCGACCACGCGGTAAAATCGCACGTCATTCTGATCGACGACGCCCGCTTGTTTCGCGGAACGCTCGGATATCCAACTATATCCCGGCTTGCGAAATTTGTACGCAAGCATGCACCGCATTACGGGGTCACCGTTTATGCCGACATAATAAGAATCTACAATACCGAATACGTCTGGTCGAGCGAGGAGAAGTGATTTGTCTCTCAAGCGGCAAAAATTCCAAATTGTGACTTTCCTGAACGGGCGAGACTGGCATGAGCACATTCGTCTCGATTGGTAACGGAACGCAAAGTTTCGCTCGTCTGCTCGACAGGGTAGCGGAAATCGCAGACGAGTTGCCGCAGCCGGTGGTCGTGCAATATGGAAATACGCCCTTCTCCTGCGCGAAGACGCGCAATGTCGCATTTATTGACGAAGCGGAATACAATCGGCTTCTCGCGGCCTGCACGTTGTTCATCACGCATGGCGGCGGCGGCTCAGTCTTTTCCGCCCTGCGTTTGGGAAAGAAGCCGGTCGTCATCGCCCGTCTGAAAGCCTTCGCCGAGCACGTTGATGATCACCAGATCGCCCTTGTCGAGGAACTGGCTCAACAAGGATTAATCCACCCATTGCGAAACGAGGCGGATCTCTCCGAAGTCGTCGCCCTAGCCATAGCTGATCCCGTCAATCCCGAGAGACTAGAAGAAAATTCAGAGGCGATCGCCCGAATCAAGCGGGCAATTGACGACTTCGCGCCAGCAGGAGGGAAGGTCCTTCTAGTGTGTCCCTCAGGTGGGCATCTCGCGGAAATACGGGCGCTTCGCCAGTGCTATAGAGACAGGCCGCATTTTTACGCCATGAACACGCCTATTATTGAACCGCCGGACATGCAGGGCCGCACGCAAATCATCACGCTCTCCCAGCGCGACTGGAAGTTTCTTGTCAATCTCCACGAGGCGTGGTCGATCATTCGCCGGGAAAAGCCGCGCGTCATCTTGACGACAGGCGGCGGCTTCTCAGTGGCTTTCACCTTGGTCGGCAAACTGCTCGGCGTGAAGACCGTCTATGTAGAAACTGTCGGGAAAGTAAATGTGCCGACCGCGACGGGAAAGATCATGTATCATCTTGCCGAACGCTTCTTCTACCAATGGCCTTACCTCAAGACATATTTCCCCAAAGGGGAGTACGTCGGGCTGATACTCTGAATAATCAGCCCTGTATCCGCCGCCCTCTCTACCCCCTGACCGGAATAAAAGCATGAGCATATCGACGAGCGTGAAATTCGCAATCCAGCGGTTCCTGCGCGGCTTCGGCTGGGAAATCCGGCGTTTCACGCTGGACGAAATGCACCAGTTCAACACCTTTCTCGCCCTCAACAAGGTCGAGACAGTTCTCGACGTTGGCGCCAACATCGGCCAGTTCGCCACGACATTGCGGCAGGCGGGATACAAGGGCCGCATCCTGTCGTTCGAGCCGCAGTCGGCCGCTCACGCGGAACTGGTGCGCGCAGCGGCGAATGATCCGCTCTGGGATGTGGCGCCGCGCTGCGCAGTCGGGGCCGCGCCGGGCGAAATCGAGATGAACATCTCCCAGAACTCGGTCAGCAGTTCCGCCCTGCCTATTCTCGAACAGCACACCGGTAGCGCGCCGGCGTCCCGCTATGTGGACAAGGAGAAGGCGTCCGTTATTCGCCTCGATGATTGCGATCTCTTTCCGCGCGATCGCCCCACATTCCTCAAGATCGACACGCAGGGTTTCGAATATGAGGTCCTGAAGGGCGCGCCGGAATTGCTGAAGTCCCTTGTCGGCGTCCAGATGGAGGCGTCATTGGCGCCGCTCTATGAGGGACAGCCCGATCTCCTTGCGCTCATCGAGCACATGCGGACGGCGGGCTACGGGATATGGACGATCAATCAGGAGTTCACCGACCGCGAGACATGGCGGTTGCTACAGGCCAATCTGTTGTTTTTCCGTTCCGAGGCGTGAATCTTGAATAGTCGAAGCGCGGAGAAGAACACGTGTCCAATATGATCGACTTCCCGAAGCTTTCGGTCGTCATCCCTTCCTATCAGCAGGGGATGTTCATCGAGCGCACGATCCGCAGCATCGTCGAGCAGAATTATCCCAACCTCGAGCTCATCCTCATGGACGGCGGCTCGACGGATGAGACGATGTCGATCGTCGAACGCTACAAGTCGCATTTCGCTCATATCTCCTCTGGCAAGGACGGGGGCCAAGCTTCCGCGATCCGCAAGGGCTTCGAGATCGCGACCGGAGATTACATCTCCTGGCTCAACTCGGACGACACATATAATCCGGGCGCGCTGCTGGCCATCGGCAGCTATCTAGCCGAGCATCCAGAAGTGAGGTTTGTTTATGGTGATATGGATCTTATAGACGCGGAGGGCAAACTCATCGCCCATAAGCGTTCGGTGAAGTTTGTGCTGGGCGTTATGAAATATGCATTCCTCACCGTCCCGCAGATGTCCGCCTTCTGGTCAAAAAAGCTCTACGACGAGGTCGGCGGCGTTGACGCATCCCTTCGTTTTTGCATGGACTATGATCTCTTCGTCAGGATGGCGAGCCGCAGCACTCCTGTCCATATCGATCGCACGATAGGTAACTTTCGTATCCACCCTACCAGCAAGACGACCAATCTGGAAAACGTAAGGCAAGCGGAAGACCGTCTCGTCCAAACCCGGTATTGCGATGTCAAGCCATCTAATCGCGCGGCTTTCGCGATTGTCCGCTATTTCTATCTGTTTGTTTTATGCGGTCTGATGATTATGAATGGCAGCTTCATGAACCGCGTCGGACGGCGTGTGGCGAATAATCTCAGAAGTGAATGCTCCTAGTCGAGCGAAACGCGGCGGCTTCTGGACGAAAGCGAGCGCTTTCGTTGATTTCACGGTGTCAAAGGGGTATCGAGAAAAGCAATCCGCAGCCCGAACGGACGGTGTGACGGACATGTACAATTCGACTTTGGGCCGTGACGCGAGGGGCAGGTTTCCGGGCGAGACGGCTTCGCAATCGAAGCCGAAGAACTCCAGCAAGTCCGCGCTTTATGTGCTGACTGCCTTCCTGGTGGAGGGCTATCTCGCCAAGAGCTTTTTTTTCGTGGGCAACGATCCCACTATGCTGCACTACGCCCTGAGCTCGGGGATTTCCCTTCTCATGGCGGCGATTTTTTGTTTGAAGAGTGAGGTCTACAACGGGCGTTACAACTTCCTTTTTATTTCAGTGATAGCGATTTTATGGTCGCTCGTGAGCGCTTATGCTTCTGGATTTCCACTGAACTACGTTTCCGTGGTTATGTTCGGCATGATGATTTTTTCCTGTTATTTCTGGGCGCCGTTCGTATACTCTCTCACAAAAATAGAGGTTTGGCGGCATATGCTGGTCGTCATAGGAATTCCGGTCGTGCTGAGCTTTCCGATGATGGTGGTGGCGTCGGACTTAGCTTATGACAGCTTGAGCGGTCGGTTTCAGGGAAGCTTTATCTCCGTCGCTGTTGCCAGCAATATGTTTTTTTTCGTTTCTGTTTTCGCAGCCTTTGCGGTCAAGGGCGCTAGCCCGAAGGCAGGTGAGAGGGAAAGGAACATCTACCTCATTCTATGTGGTCTTTCCTTGTTTTTGCTGTACGTAACGAGAACCAGAGGCCTCCTGGTCGATGCGCTGGTTTGCATAGGCGTCGCCGTCGTGACGACGAAGGACGGCAAAATCATCCTTCCGCGTGTCTTCGGCGTCGGGATCATCATGGTGACGGTCATCGTCGGCGCTCTTCTCGGGGGTATCGTAGCGGGCTTTGATTTCGATGCAGAGCTTTCGGAGTTTCGCCTCGACCAGGGTGTGACCAGCTCGCGCGACAACAACTGGTCCTTCGGCATCGAGCGCATCCAAAACGAGCCGACGTTCGGCGAGGGTTTGCTGGCCAAGCAGAACAAGGGCGGCAAGGGCGATGTCAACTTGGAGGGCGGCGTGGGCGCGGGTTACGACCCGACTTACGATCCCCACAGTCTCGTGCTCAGTCTTGCCGTCCAGGGCGGCATTCCCTTCATGATCGCGGTTATGACGATAGTTTTGGGCACCCAGATCGCCTATTTCCGCACTGTCGGGGTAAGTCGCGCGCTAGCATCGCCTGAGTTCGTGGTTGTCGCCCTGATGACGCTCATCATGATTCCAGCCGGCGGCGACTTGACGTCTTTCGGCAATCTCGGCGACCGCATGTTCTGGATGCTGCTCGGGTCTCTTGGTTTCCAGGCTGCGCTGGCCCGTCGCAACAAGGCGGTTCTCGCACCTGCTCCGGCGGCGCCCGCCGCAAGTGGCGCAGGTCCGGCGGCCGCTGCGGCGCCGGCCAGGAAAATGGAATGGGGAGCCGGGGAGTGAAGTTCAGCGTCGTCACTGTCTGCTACAACAATGTCTCGACTATCGCAGATACGCTTGACTCCGTCGCGCGCCAGTCCTGGGCGGACCGGGAGCATGTGATCGTCGACGGGGCGTCGACCGATGGCACGGTGGCGCTGATTGAGGCGCGGGCGGACTCGTGCGTCTCTCTGGTCTCGGCGCCTGACCGCGGAATCTATGACGCGATGAACAAGGGCGTCGCCCGGGCTGCTGGCGACGTGATCTGCTTTCTGAATGCCGACGACTTCTACGCCGACGACGGCGTGCTCGAGCGTGTGGCGCGACTGATGGAGGGCGGCGACCTCGACGCCGTGCTCGGCGATGTGAGCTTCTTTTCGCCGGAGCGGCCGGACAAGGTCATCCGTCGCTACGACTCGGGCCGCTTTTCGCCCGAGAAACTCGGCGCGGGCCTGATGCCGGCGCACCCGGGCATGTTCATGAGGCGTGAAATCTTCGAGCGGGTCGGTCCGTTTCGGACGGATTATCGCATCGCCGGCGACTTCGAGTGGATCGTGCGCGCCTTCCACGATGGCCGCGTTCGCTACAGGCATGTGCCTGAAGTCTTCGTGCGCATGCGCGTTGGCGGCGTGAGCACGCGCGGGATCGGCAGCACCATTGTCCTCAATCGCGAGATTCTGCGCGCCTGCCGCGAGAATGGCGTGCAGACGGGCGTGCTGCGGCTCCTGAGCAAGTTCCCGGCGAAACTGACCGAGCTCTTCGCAAAGTAGCTACTTGCGTCTCAAGCTCCCGCGCCAGCCCTTTCATGAACGCCACGCAGGCGGCGAGTTCGGATGCGCGCCCGTCATTGTGCTCCCTTTCCTTAAACCATAAGATGATGAAAGCAGAACAGTGAAGCACTAACGGTTTCAGTGTGCGCGCGCCAGAATCGAAGCACGATTGAAGTATTTTGTTTAGCCGCTCCCTATGGGAGCTTGATGGGGCTGCATGGCCCTGGAAGGCAACTAAGCCGATAATGCGCCAGCCTGTCCGGCCGTTCGTAACGGCATATAAAAACCGATCGTCGAAACCGCGCGCGGCTCGTTCGTGGGATTTGGATGAACCCGAGAAGGTGACGGCAAAGCCGTCACTCGCCAGGCCCGGCGCGAAAGAGCCTGCCATGTCTGGCTCCGAGGAGGATTACGCGGCCGCGATGGCCGCTGCCGACGCTGTGTTCGGCGTCAAAGAAGCGGAGGTTGTTGCGCTAGAGGAGCCTTCCAACGTCCCGACCGGCCGCATTCTTCCTTGCCTCCTGCAAACTGAAGAACGCTCCACGCCTCCAGCGGAAAAACCCAGGAAGGCGCATCGCGCGGCTCGCGTTATGAAGGCGTCGAAGCCAGAAGCGGTCAAAGCCGTCGTTTCAACTCCCTTGAGCGAGCCGGCGAAGAGAAAAGCCTCACAACTCCCTGTAACGACAAGCATCGGTTCTGTTGCGGAGACACAGCGCGAGCGCAGCTCCATCCAGGACCGCTGGGTTCGCAAAACTGAACTCAGACCCGGCGAGAAATGGAAGCGCCGCTTGCGCGCCCGCGCGCTAGGCTGCTGAAGATGTTCTCGACCGCGAGAAACATATGATTCCCTGGGTTCTGCTCGACACAGCGCAAATACCGGGCGGAGAAGGCGAGCTTCGCCTCAAGCGGCGCGGCTCGGAATTTTCAATTGTTCTTGGCGATAACGAATTGATGAACAGCCGCCTCAGCGGGTCCGAGGAGGCGCTCGCCACGTTAACGGCCGAGAGACTTCAGGCGTGCTCAGCGCCAAGAGTTCTGATTGGCGGGTTGGGGATGGGCTTCACGCTGCGCGCCGCGCTCGTGGCATTCGGCGCAGAGGCGCAGATCGTAGTCGCGGAGCTTGTCCCCGCGGTCGTCGCATGGGCCCGCGGCCCGATGTCGGAGGTCTTCGGAACCAGTCTCGCGGATCCTCGCGTCAGCATCGAAGAAACCGACGTTGGCCGCCTTCTTCGCACTCACCGTTCGAGCTACGACGCCATTCTGCTCGATGTCGACAATGGTCCTGAGGGGCTGACGCGCAATGCCAATGATTCGCTCTACGATTTGGGAGGACTGCGCGCGGCCCGCGTGGCGCTGCGCCCTGGCGGCGTGTTGGCCGTGTGGTCCTCTGGTTTCAACCGGGACTTCAGGGCGCGCCTTCATAAGGCGGGGTTCCATGTGGATGAGATCAGGGTCCGCGCGAACAGCAATGGGCGTGGCGCGCGCCATTGCATCTGGATTGCGACGCGTCATGATTAGAGAGCAGTTGATGCCTGCGAACTGATGCTTGCACAAAGCGTCGGCCTTGACCGGGAGGTTCAGGTAGCTGATCGCGCGCGCAGAGTCTCCGATTGGTCGGCGCAACACTCCCGAAATTTGTGGAGTTTGGAAGGAGGCGCACGGCGGGGATCGCTGTCTTACGCCGCCAGCTCCCGCGCCAGCCCTTTCATGAACTCCACGCAGGCGGCGAGCTCGGATATCTCGATATATTCTTCCGGCTGATGCGCCTGGTCGATGCGGCCGGGGCCGCAGACGACGGTGGCGAGGCCCGCCTTCTGGAACTGGCCGGCTTCGGTGCCATAGGGCACGGCGATGGTGGCGTTGCGGCGCGCAAGGCGCAGCGCGAGCGTCTCGGCCGCCGAGCCCGGCTGCGGCGACAGGCCGGGAATTTCGACGATCGTCTCCGTCACGATCCCCGTCTTGGGGAAGGGCGCGAAGATCGTGCGGCGCAGCTCGTCGCAGAAGACTTCCAGACGGTCATAAGCCAGCATTTGCGGATCGCTGGGCAGGGCGCGGAACTCCCATTCGAATTCGCAGTCCCTGGCGACGATGTTGCGCGCCGTGCCGCCTTTGATGACGCCGACATGAATGGTGGAATAGGGCGGATCGAAACGCCCCGAAGGATCGCCCGCCCGGCGCAGATCCTCGTTGATGCGCTCCAGCTCCATCACCAGCCGGCAGGCGACATGCACCGCGCTGACGCCGCGATGCAGGTTCGCCGAATGGATTTCATGGCCGGTCACGCGGGTGAGATGCGTGGTGATGCCCTTATGCGCGTCGGCGACCTGCATGGAGGTCGGCTCGCCCACGATCACCGCGCCCGGCCGCGGCAGATCGGCGCCGAGCCGTGCGATGAGCTCGAGCGGGCCGAGGCAGGTCGTCTCCTCGTCATAGGTGAGGAAGATATGGATGGGTTTCTTGAGCGCGGCCTTCTTGAATTCGGGGATCATGGTCAGCGCCGCCGCGCCGAAGCCTTTCATGTCCACCGCGCCGCGGCCGTAGAGGCGGCCGCCCTCCCGGCGCAGCACGAAGGGGTCGGCGAGCCATTCCTGGCCCGTGACCGGCACGACGTCGGTGTGGCCGGAGAGCACGACGCCGTCGTCCTGCATCGGGCCGATCGTCGCGAAGATCGCCGCCTTGTCGCCCGCGGCGTTCGGCGCGCGCACAAAGGGCACGTCCTGTTCGCGCAGATAGGCTTCGATGAAGTCGATCAGCGCCAGATTCGACTTGGAGCTTTCGGTGTCGAAAGCCACCAGCCGGGCGGTCATGTCGATCGCGCGTTCGAGAGCGTCCATCAGTTCAGGGTGGGGTTGGACATCGGACTGTCGAGGGAGAAGGCGGGAACTTCGATATCGAAGGTTTCGCCTGAATCCGTGACCATACGATAACTGCCCGACATCATTCCCGACGGCGTGCTGAGCGGACAGCCGGAGGCGTAGCGGAAAGTTTCGCCGGGCTCCAGCACCGGCTGCTCGCCGACGACGCCGGGGCCGCGGACTTCCTCGCGCCGCCCCTCCGCGTCGATGATGATCCAGTGGCGCGAGAGCAGTTGAACACGCACGCGGCCGAGATTGGCGATCTCGATCGTATAGGACCAGAAGTAGCGCCCCTGGTCCGGGTCCGAGCGGTCGGGGAGAAAATCCGGCAGCGCCGTGACCTGGATGTCTCGTGTGATAGCGATATACATGGCGCCGAGCTTAGAACGGGATTTCGCAAAGGGGAACGGTCTTTGGCTCTTCGTCGCATTCCTTGACCGCCGCCATGCGGAAAATTTCCCGACGCGAAAATCCGGATATCCGCCAGTTCTTGACCTAATCGCTTGCCGAGCCGTTCGGTTTTTGCTTCAATTGGAAACGCTCAGAAAGCGCGTTCTGGCTTTCCATAGACTTCAGGCTTTCAGTTTCATGCCGGGCAGGTGGCTCACTTCAATTCTGTTTGCGCTGGCGCTGGCCGTTCAGGCCTTCTCGCCGGTAGCGAGCGGCGTTGCGGCGGCCAGCGGCGCTGACGGGCATGGGCTGAGCGAAATCTGTCTGAAGGTCGGTCCGGATCACGATCGTCATCGCACGCCGGGCCACCATACGCATGGCCATCACGAGTCCTGCGTCCTTTGTCAGGCCTTCTGCGACGGCGTCGCGCCGGTCGCAACAAGGCCCGTCCTCGTAACCGGCATGGCGCCCGTCCTCTGGACTGAAGTCCAATGGACGGTGGCGGACCGCGCCTTGCCCGCCCACGGCCGCGACTATGCGCGCCAGGCGCGGGCGCCGCCCATCTTCTCCTGATCATTCACGCCGCAGCCGTCTTTCCGGCGCGCCTCTGACGCGCGCAAGCACGGTTGTCTGCGGCCAATGATGACCGCCGCCCATGCGGCAACGGGAGAATTTACAGCCATGACCAGGCATAGACGGCCGACCGGCCGGGAAAGCGCTTTGGCGCAAGCGGCGCTCGAGACGCTGAAGCAAGAAGAGACTCGCGAGAATGAAATCGCCGCGACGGCGCCGCTCAGGATCGCGCCGGTGGCGGCGATCTGGCGCAGCGCCGGGCGCGGCGCGATCCGCCTGATCGATCTCGAGCGGCGCGCGCGTTTCGCCCGCCTCGCCTTCGAGAGCTAGGGCGGCGCATATGACGCACAGCCTCTCCATCCTCCGCTCGGCCAGCCCGGCGCGCCGTTTCGGCGTCGCCCTGCTGCTGGCGGCGGCGCTTGCGACCGGCGCGCCCTTTGCGGCGCGGCTGGCGGCCGGCGCGCTTGCGGGGCGCGGCGAGGCTTTTGCGTCCATCTTTGTGTGTTTCGCGTCGGGCGCGCCCTTGCCCGACGCGCAGACGGGGCGACCGGCCCCCGCGAGCGACCGTAGCATTGACTGCGTCCTGTGCCAGACGCTCTGCTGCGGCGCGCTCCCCCCGGCGGGACGGCCCGGTCTTGTCGGCGCGGCGCCCATCCAGCGCGACTCCCTCAGCTGGATGGTGGCGGACCGCGCTGCGCCGACGCCCAGGCCCCGTTTGGCCCACCGCCCGCGCGCCCCCCCGTTTCGGGCTTCCGTCTGAAGCCCCCCAGGCGGATTTGCGTCGGCGCTTGTCCCTCCTTGCAGCGCCGACGCGAATCTAAGGGTCAACGGCTGCCTTGCGCGGCGCGGGAGAACGCTCACATGTTCGAAACGGATTTTGCAGTCACTCTGGAGATCGTCGGAGCCGTGCTGACGGCCGCGGTCTTTGTCATCGACAGCCTGCGGCAGGAAGGCGCCGCCGCGCTAAGGCCCGCGCGGGCCCGGAAACGGCCGGCGCGCTGAGCGAGTCGGGGCGCGCCAGAGCCCCGCGCCCTCCATAGAAAAAGCACGCCGCTTTCGCGGCGCGCTCTGTTTTTT
>PERY01000036.1 GCA_002929055.1 Methylocystis sp.
GGTGACCTTGCCCGCCATCTCGGTGAGCAGCTTCGCCTTCGACTTTCCGAAGCCCATCGCTCGGCCGCCTGCGCCGCCCTGCATCTGGCGCGCCATGTATATCCACACGCCGATGAAAAGCAGAAGCGGCAAGCCGTTCACCAGAAGCGTGGAGAGCCAGCCGGGATTGTCTCCCGCGGGCTTCGCGCTGATCTGCACCTTCTTCGACTCGAGCTTCTGCACCAGGCCCGGATCGTTCGGCGCGTAAGTCGTGAATGTGCGGTTGTCGCTGAAGTGGCCCGAGATTTCGTTGCCGGAGATCGTGACGTCATGCACGCGTCCCTCGTCGATCTGCACCAGCAGTTCGCTGAAGGTGATCTCACGCGCTGGCGTGCGGGATTGCTGATGCTGGAACATCGCAAAAAGGACGCCCGCAACGGCGACGAAGACGACCCAGGGCAAATATTTCTTCCAATTCGCCTTCATTTTCACCTCCCTGAGCGAGACCCGCTGAATTCGCGGTAACTTCCCGCCCGAATGACAGCATCAAGACAGAGGACGGATGCCCTCGCCTTACCCGATATGAGGTTGAAGGCATCCTAGGTCAGGATGGCGAAATAGCCAAATCGGGTCCATAATTCGCCAAAAGACAAACGTCGGGTGGAAATGTTCAAGATCGTCATCGCCGGACTGGACGGTTGTCTGGGCTCCGCATTCATTGGTTTGACCGACCTCATGACGCTCGCGCGCCGGGCTATCGCGGCTACGCTGCCGCCTTCCGAGGCCGCGGGTTCGCGGCCCGATTACCAGATCGTCACGGCGAGCGCCGACGGCCATCCGATTCGGGACGGCTCCGGCGTTCGGTTCGAGGTGGAGACTTCCTTCGAAGAAATCGCCGCTTGCGACGCGGTGATCGTGCCGAGTTTTGCGCCGACGCCGGAGGGCAAGGCGCCGGACATGTCCTCACTGGGCGCCGCGGCTGCGTGGCTGCGCCGGCATCACTCGCGCGGCGCCCTCATCGGCGGATGCGGCTCGGGCGTCTTTCTGCTGGGCGAAGCCGGACTGCTCGAAGGCCGGCGCTGCACCACGAGCTGGTGGCATCAGGAAGAACTGAAGAAGCGCTATCCGCGCGCTGACGCCGCCTGGGGCGCCCGGCTGATCGACGACCGCCGGGTCGTCACCGCCGCCGGGCCCCTGTCCTGGATCGACGTCGCGCTGCATGTGCTGCGCTCGCTCTGCGGGCCCGAGGCGGGCCGAATCGCCGCCGATTTCACCCTCGGCGAATCGGCGCCGGCCAAAGGCGGCGTCCGCGGGGCCGCCTATACGGCCAATCTCATCAGCGGAGGCGCCGACGCCTTTCTCTCCGACGCTGAACGAATCGTCCGCCAGTCGGACGCCGCCTTCAATGCGCAGGATCTCGCCCGCGCGCTGTCGACGTCGGAGCGCACGCTTCACCGCAAGCTCAAGCTGGCCTGCGGCGAATCGCCCAAGACCTTCATCGACCGCATTCGCGTCGAGACGGCGCGCACCCTGCTCGAAACCAGCGAAAAGCCGGTGAAAGAGCTGGCGGCGAGCGCCGGCTTCATCGACGAGGCGAGCTTCCGGCGCGCTTTCCGGCGCTACGCGGGCATGGCCCCCTCCGCCTATCGCTCATGGGCGCGCGCCAAGAGCCAGGACAAGGCGCAGATGTTCTCCCTGCGCAAGGACGCGGAGATCATACCCGACATTCTCACGACGATTCTCGACACCTGCGTCAACGGCGTCACGCTCGCCGACCCCGATATCGAGGATGCGCCGATCGTTTACGCCAACAAGCGTTTCGAGGAGATCACGGGTTATGGCCCCCAGGAGATCATCGGCCGCAACTGCCGCTTTCTCCAGGGCGAAGACCGCGATCAGGAGAGCCTGCGGCGCCTGCGGGAAGCCATAAAGAACGTCCAGCCGATCGAGGTCACGCTCCGCAACTACCGCAAGGACGGACGCCTGTTCAACAACAAGCTGAACATCACCCCGCTCTTCGATGGACAGGGCAAGCTGATCTATTTCCTGGGCGTGCAATATGACGTGACGGATCAGGTGCGCGCGGAGACCGAAATCGGCGATCTGAAGGCGAAGCTTCAGGCGATCGCCTGACGCGCGCAGGGACGGCCGCATAGGCGAGATGCGATCGTCATTGCGACGCGAGGGCCTGGGAAAAGGCGTGATTTCAACGCCCTGACCGGTTCGGCTCGCGGTGTTTGGCGCGTCATCCCTTCGCGATGCAATATGTTTTCCCGCTTGCGCCTTTTCCAAACTGGGTGCGTAATTTTGTCGCGCTGTCGGACAAGAAGAAAAGAAAACCGAAACAGCGAAACAACATCAGGCAGAGGGAAGCGCCATGAACTCTTTTACCGCCATCGTTTCGATCCTCGCGGCTGCGGCCGCTGTGACCTTCGCGATCACCGCTTACGTGAACTGAGCGAATCGGCATTGAAGGACGACGCGCGTCGAGAGCGCGCGTCGTTTTGTGTTTGCCAGTTCAGCGTGTCGCGACAGTCCGCTTGGCGCCGCGACGGCCTCTGTAGCCTTTGCGATCTTGCGATCGTTGCAGAGCCTCGACATCGAGCTTTAGTCTGCGAAGCCAGTTCGCGCCCTCGTCCGCCGCCGCGCGGCGCGCGCAGGGACAGTGGCGCCTGTCTTCGCGAGCTATACAGCGGCGCCTGTCATCTTTTCCTGTTTCACAGTCCAGCCGAACGACATTATCTTCCGTCACAATCAGCATCATTTCCCAGCCCTTCTCCTCACCACGTTTTCCGTGATCCCCTGATCCGTCACGACGCCAGGCGCGCGCGCAGCTTGTCGAGAACGGCGGTCTCGAGGTCGATGCTGCATAGGCCCGCGAGCTTGCGCACGCGCGCGTCCCACTCCGGCCCCACTTCGTAGGACACCGCATAGGTCTCCACCCCGCCGATCATCTGCGGCGGCCCGAGCGGTTCGCCCGCGCAGCCGCTGCGCAACAGCATGCGATGCATCGCGCGATCATAGACAGTGACGATGTGGGTGAGCGCCGCAGCCTTGCCGATCTCGTTGAGCGCAAGGCCCAGTTCGGCTGTCGCCCGGCTGATGACGGGCGCGTCGATCCGGCAATCTCCCGTCATGCGCACCGTGAAGCGGCTCGACTCCCAGATGAGCGGGCTCTGCACCCGCGCGCTGTCGGGCAGGAGTTGCGGGAAAGTGTCGTTGAGCATGTTGAAGCCGGTCGTCGGCAACAGGCGCAGGCCGCCGACGACGCGCTCGTTTTCGTCCAGCGAGAGCACATAGAGCGGATCGAGCGCGTCGTAGCCGTCGATCTCCCAGCGGTTGATGACGGTGACCTGCCATTTCAGCCGGTCGTGAAACACGCTGCGCCGCAGCTTGTGCATTTCGTCGATGAGGCGGGGATGGCGCGCGCGCCACTCGCCGGGAATGATCCTGATCATGATGCAAGTCCTCGCACCTGGTTGCTAAGTGCATCGAACTTGGAAGAAACACAGTAGCTTAGCACCTCCCGAAAATGGGGGGTCACCGCCGCTTTCGAGGGATGAGATGATTGGGTTCGTAGGACATGTTGATCAGCCCGAGCGCCAGGGCCCGGGCGACGGTGTGCGTGGTGTTCGCCGTATTGAGCCGCGCCCGCGCCGACTCCAGATGGAAGCGTACCGTATGTGAGCTGATTCCCAGGATTTTGCCGATTTCCTCATCGGTCTTGCCGAGCGCTTTCCAGCGCAGGCAGCTCGCTTCGCGCAGCGGCAGATGCACAGGCTCCTCGGGCGCGCCGCATGAGCGCAGGGCCGCCGCGTGGAAGTTGAAGGCGACGACCATCAGATCGCGGATGAGATCTTTCTTCATGCCGCGCCATTCGGCGTCCTTCTCATTAGAGGTGACGGTGAAAAGCCCGAATTCGCCGAGCCGTCCCCGGATCGGGATCGATAGCCCATTGGCGCCGACGTCCAGTTCCTGCGCTTCCCCGAAGAATTTGCGCACGATGGGATCGCTGCGGTCGATCTCCGCCCAGTCGATCGGCAGGATGCCCCCCAGCCCGCTACGCACGATGGGGTCGAGGTCGACATAGCCGCTCTGGGCGTAATGCTTCTGCCATTCCGCCGAATAGCTGACGGAGAGCAGCGGGCGCGGCGCCCCGGGCGTCGGCATGTTCAGCGCGGCGTAGGCGACGTTGTGCAGGCCCCAGGCGCGCATGAACGTCTGGATGATCTCGGACGCGCCATCGACCCGGTCCGCGCGGGAGAGGCTGTCGATCAGATCGAAGAAATCGTCCGCGTGCACGAGGCAGCCCGCCGTAAATCCATATGGCTACGCTCAAGGTAGGGCGTCGAAGGGGAAAGGACAACCAAAGATTGCCGCCGATGGCCTGCATGCAAAAAGCCCGGCCTTTCGGCCGGGCTTTCCGTAGTCGAACTGATTCGGATCGATCAGTATTTCGCGACAACCGGAGCGGACGCCCAGTTGAAGTGATAGTTCAGGCCCGCGCGGACGACGTTGCCGTTGAAGCGGTGCGTCGCCTGGACGACGTTGCCGAGCATCGGCGTGTTGCCGGCGCCGACCGTGGCGTAGGCGAAGTTCTGCGTCACCGTGCCGAGATCGTAATAGAGATATTCGACCTTGGCCGACCAGTTCGGCATGAACATCCACTCGACGCCGCCGCCGGCCGTCCAGCCGACCTGCGTGCCTGAGAAGTTGCTGCCGCCGAAGACCGACGTAGAAGCCGGTCCACATCGGCGGCGGCGGGGGCGGCGGGGGAAGCATCGGCGGGGCCTTGCGCGACGGAAGGTCGGCGGCGAGCGCCGAGCCGGCGGTCAGCGCCAGAGCGGCGATCGAAAGAACAATCTTTTTCATGGCGCGAATTCCTGAACGTCGGGAGCCTGCGTGAATCGACCCGCTGACTTGATCCATTAAAGCGCCTCGCATCCCTGCACAGTCAAAGGTGAATTCTCATGCGCGTGCGGTTTTGCGCGCCTTGTGGCGGAGAAGCCACACTTCACGCTTCTCTAAACGAAAGAAGCCCGGCCTTTCGGCCGGGCTTCTCTGGATCGACGCGAGTCGATCAGTATTTCGCGACAACCGGAGCGGACGCCCAGTTGAAGTGATAGTTCAGGCCCGCGCGGACGACGTTGCCGTTGAAGCGGTGCGTCGCCTGGACGACGTTGCCGAGCATCGGCGTGTTGCCGGCGCCGACCGTGGCGTAGGCGAAGTTCTGCGTCACCGTGCCGAGATCGTAATAGAGATATTCGACCTTGGCCGACCAGTTCGGCATGAACATCCACTCGACGCCGCCGCCGGCCGTCCAGCCGACCTGCGTGCCTGAGAAGTTGCTGCCGCCGAAGAACCCCGGAACATTGGCCTGATTGATGAAGCCCTGCGCCGTCGCGACATTCGAGGTCACGCCGCCATAGGCGAGACCGCCCGTGCCGTAGAGCAGCAGGGTGGGCGTGAACAGCCAGCCGAGACGGCCGCGCGCCGTGCCCAGATAGTCGAGGCTGGCGTTGGCGGTGTTGACCGCGACCGCCGTAACCGGCGCGATGCCCGGCACCGGCGCGGCGCCGACGACCGAGGCGTTGCTGCCCGAGGTGCCCGCGATGCCCTGGATGTCGGCTTCGAAGCCCAGGACGAAGCTGTTGTAGAACTGCCAGTTGTAGCCGAACTGGCCGCCGCCGATGAAGCCGCCCTGGCTGCCCGTCGGAATGAAGGCGCTGCCCGCAGCCGCCGAAGCGATGCCGGCGGCCTGCGCGCCACCGACATTCGTGTTGAACGTCACCGGTGCGCTGACCAGATTGGTGTTGGAGCTGTTCGCCCAGGTGCCGCCGGCGTTCAGACCGACGTAGAAGCCGGTCCACATCGGCGGCGGCGGGGGCGGCGGGGGAAGCATCGGCGGGGCCTTGCGCGACGGAAGGTCGGCGGCGAGCGCCGAGCCGGCGGTCAGCGCCAGAGCGGCGACCGAAAGAGCAATTTTTTTCATTCCAGCCTCATATGACTATTTGGAGGGGTGACCGCGCCCAAGCGCGCGTTCTCCCGGTTTCTGCCTGGCCCGCCGGAAGAAAGAATCCCCCTCCACGAACCACGGTCCAATAAGCTCGCGCGCAGCCTGCGCAGTCAACGGAATCGGGGCCGTTAGACGTCTCGCCGACGCAGTAAGATGATGACTGTTGCATCGATGACACAGCGGCGGGGGCGTCCCTGCCTGAAAAAGAGGCAGTGCGACGGTGCCAGACGCCCGTGCTGAAGGAATGGTCGCCAAGACCGGTCGCCAACAACGGTTGCCAAGACAGGTTGCCAAGACAGGGGCGCTTTGGCATATGTCGCGAGCGACGCCCAAAGCGCGAAGCGAGCGGAGACGTGGCCGAGAGGCTGAAGGCGACGGTTTGCTAAATCGTTATAGGGGAAACCCTATCGTGGGTTCGAATCCCACCGTCTCCGCCATCGCCCCGCCCGCCCGCAGCGCAAGTCCTTGCCCCCATTGCGTCTTCCGGCGGACGCTGGCACTCTCCGGCGCAATTACAAAATTCGGAGGGAAAGATGGACGAATTTGGCGGCGGCTTTTTGAAAAACGCGCTTATCGGCTTCGCGCTCGCCTTGCTCGTGTCCTTCGCTTTCGTCTGGTTCGGCTGATTCATCCGAAGGCCAGCCAGGCGCTGAAGGCCGCGACGGCGAGAATAAGGGTTGAGAGGGCGACCAGCGTCGCGTGAATCGCCGGGGGCGTCCGCGCCGCATCGCTTGCGAGCCAGCGCGCCGTCTGCAGGAAGCGAATCGTCGCGATGAAGATGATCGCTACGCCCGCCGCGACGAGGGCCATGCCCCCGTAGCGGCCCTCGGGACTGGCGAGCCGCAAGAGCTGCCCGCCGCGCCCGGGGCCTGTTTCCGCCGCGACGGCGAGCAGAAAGAGATTGAAGCGCTCGATGACGAAACCGAGCGCGATGACGGCGACGCCCGTTCGCACCCACGCCAGAAACGTCCGTTCGTTGGCGGCGGCGTCCGAATAGCCTCTGCTCATGACCATCTCCCCGAAACCGTGCGGCCGCGTCATTGCCGCAATGCCCCCGAATGCCTATAACATCGAGGGGCGAGGCAAGGGCCGCGCCCGAGGCCACGAGCGAACCCCGCGAGACAAAATGCCCTGGAGCGAACAAGGCGGCCCACGTAACCAGAACAATAATCCCTGGGGGCAACCGGGCGGACCCTGGGGCCAGGGATCGGGCGGCACGCCCCCGGACCTGGAGGAGCTGCTGCGGCGCAGCCAGGAGGGCCTCAAGCAGGTTCTGCCATCGGGCTTCGGCGGCAGAGGGCTCGCGATTCTCGTCCTCGTCACGCTTCTCGCCTGGCTGCTGTCCGGCCTTTACGCCGTCGGCCCGAACGAAATCGGACTCAATCTGATTTTCGGCAAATATCGCGGCAAGACGCAGGCGGGCCTCAACTACAATCTGCCCGCGCCGATCGGCTCGGTCATCAAGCTCGCCGTGACCGACCGAAACGTCACCGACGTCGGCTTCCGCGAGGACGCCGCCCCGATCGAGGGGCGCCGCCGTGGGCCGCAGAGCCCGCGGCTCGGCCCCGACGCGCCGGAAGAAAGCCTCATGCTCACCGGCGACGAGAATATCGCCGACGTGAAATTCCGCGTCATCTGGCAGATCGATCCCGCCAAGCCGGAAGACTATGCGTTCAGCGTCGCCAATCCGCAGACGACAGTGAAGGCCGTCGCCGAAAGCGCCATGCGCGAGATCGTCGGCCAGACGCAGATCCAGAAGATTCTCACCGCAGACCGCAAGCTGATCGAACCCGCCTCGCAGGCGCTGATGCAGAAGGTGCTGGAGGAGTATCATGCCGGCGTCCTGGTCCTGCAGGTGCTGCTTCTTTCGGTTGATCCGCCGCAGCAGGTCATCGCCGCATTCCGCGACGTGACCGCCGCCCAGCAGGATTTGCAGCGGCTGCGCAACGAGGCGGACGCCTACGCCAATCGCGTGGTGCCGGAGGCGCGCGGCGCCGCCGCCCAGATCCTGCAGCAGGCGGAGGCCTATCGCGAGCAGATCGTCGCCGAGGCGCAGGGCCAGGCGTCCCGCTTCGACCAGATCTACGCGCAGTACAAGAACGCCCCGGCGATCACGCGCGAGCGGCTCTACATCGAAACGATGGAGCGCGTGCTCGGCGGCGCCGAGAAGGTGATCCTGGACGATCCCGCCAAGGGGGGCTCCAGCGTCGCGCCCTTCATGCCCCTGCCCTCCTTCGCGCCCTTCAAGGGAGGCCATCAGTGAAAAACGGTCTCCTCTTCGCCCTCGCGACTCTCGCGCTGATCGCCGTCCTCGCTGCAGGCGGCGCGCTCTTCACCGTCGATCAGACCGAACAGGCGCTCGTGCTGCGTTTTGGCGAACCGGTCGCCGGCCGCGGCCTCATCACCGAGCCGGGGCTGCATTTCAAGCTGCCGCTCATCGAGAACGTCGTCACCTTCGACAACCGCATCCTCGACGTGGAAAGCCCCAATCTCGAAGTGCTGGCCGCCGACAATCAGCGTCTCGAGGTCGACAGCTTCATCCGCTACCGCATCATAGACGCGTTGAAATTCTACCAGTCGGTGAACAGCGTCCTCGGCGCCAACAATCAGCTCGGTTCAGTGCTGAACTCCGCCGTGCGCCGCGTGCTCTCGGAGGCCAATCAGCAGCAGATCGTGCGCGACGAACGCGCCGCGCTGATGGGCAAGATCAAGAAGCAGGCCGACGCCGAGGCGCGCAGGTTCGGCGTCGAGGTCGTGGACGCGCGCATCCGCCGCGTCGACCTGCCCCAGCAGATTTCGGAGAAGGTCTTCGGCCGCATGCAGACGGAGCGTCAGCGCGAGGCCGCTGAATATCGCGCGCAGGGCTCCGAGCAGGCGCAGAAGATCACCGCAAAGGCCGACCGCGACGTGATCGTGCTCAAAGCCGAGGCCCAGCGTCAGGCTGACCAGACGAAGGGCGAGGGCGACGCTGAGCGCAACCGTATTTTCGCCGAAAGCTTTGGCAAGGATCCCGACTTCTTCGCCTTCTATCGCTCGATGCAGGCGTATGAAGCCGCCTTCAAGCCGGGCGAGACACGCTTCCTCGTCAGTCCGCGTTCGGAGTTCTTCCGTTTTTTCTCGGCGCCCGATGGGAACGCGGCCGCGGCCAGCGCCGCTGAGCTGACGCCAAGGGAGCCGGCGCAAAAGCGTTAACCGCGCGCGGAAAACGGCGCGCAACCAAGGTCAATTGTCCCTGCAGGAGACAGCACGCATGAGATCCGCAATTCGTCGCGCCGCATTCGCGCTCGCGGCGGCCTCTTCAATGTTGTTCATTTCGCCCGCGCTCGCCAAGGGGCCCGATTCCCTCGCGGACCTTTCCGCGCAAGTTTCAGACGCTGTCGTGAACATTTCCGCGACGCAGAATGTGGAGTCGAAGCGCGGCAAGGGCGGCGGGGACACGCCGGGAATGCCGCCGGGAATGGGCGGTCCGGGCGCGCCCTTCGACGATCTCTTCGAAGAATTTTTCAAGCGCCGTCAGGGCCAGGGCATGCCGGACATGCCGCGCCAGCGAAAATCCTCTTCGCTGGGCTCGGGCTTCGTGATCGACCCTTCCGGCATCGTCATCACCAACAATCACGTCATCGCCGACGCGAATGAAGTGACGGTCATCTTGAACGACGGCCAGAAGCTGAAGGCTGAGGTTCTTGGCAAGGACCAGAAGGTCGACGTGGCGGTGCTGCGCGTGAAACCGGAGAAGCCGCTGAAGGCGGTGAAATTCGGGGACAGCGAAAAGACGCGGGTCGGCGACTGGGTGCTCGCGGTCGGCAATCCCTTCGGGCTCGGCGGATCGGTGACGTCCGGCATCGTCTCGGCCCGCAACCGCAACATCGACAGCGGGCCTTACGACAACTACATCCAGACCGACGCCTCCATCAACAAGGGCAACTCCGGCGGTCCGCTCTTCAACATGGACGGGGAGGTGATTGGCATCAACACCGCGATTCTCTCGCCTTCGGGCGGCTCCGTCGGCATCGGCTTCGCGACGCCTTCGAACACCGTCATGCCGGTGATCGAGCAGCTTCAGCAATTCGGCGAGACGCGCCGCGGCTGGCTCGGCGTGCGCATCCAGAACGTCGACGACGCCATCGCAGAAACGCTCAATCTCGGCTCGGTGCGCGGCGCGCTGGTCGCGGGCGTGGACGACAAGGGCCCCTCCAAGCCCGCGGGCATCAAGGCCGGCGACGTGATCGTGAAGTTCGACGGCAAGCCGATCAAGGAATCGCGCGACCTGCCCAAGCTCGTCGCCTCGGCGCCGGTCGGCAAGGACATTGAACTCGTCATCATGCGCGGCGGCAAGGAGCAGACGAAGACCGTGAAGCTCGGGCGCCTCGAGGATGGCGAGAAGGTGGCCTCGAAAGAGTCCGGTGAAAAAGAGAAATCCGAGACGAGCAGCCCTTCTTCGCAGAGCGCGCTCGGTCTCGAATTCTCGCGCCTCACGGACGAACTGCGCTCGCGTTACCAGATCAAGGAGAGCGTGAAGAGCGGCGTGCTGATCACTTCGGTCGACCCGTCCTCAAACGCGGCCGAGAAGCGGTTGCAGCCAGGTGAAATTCTTCTCGAGGTCAATCAGGAGCCGGTCGCCGACCCCGCGGACGCCGTGAAGAAGATCAAGGCGCTGAAGGAGGCTGGCAAGAAGACCGCGCTGCTGATCGTCGCGAATGGCGCGGGCGATGCGCATTTCGTAGCGCTGCCGGTGGAATGACGCGGGGCGTTCGCGCCTTTTCGACGAACAAGGGGCGCGGCCGATGCCGAGGATCATTCCCAGCCTGTGGTATAGCGAGAAGGCGGCGGAGGCCGCCGCCTTCTACGCGTCGCTTCTACCAAATTCGCGCCTCGAGAGCGTAACGGGCCTGCCCGCCGACAGCCCCAGCGGTCCGGCGGGCTCGGTGCAGGTCGTCGAGTTCACGCTGCTCGGCCGCCCCTTCATCGCGATGAGTGCTGGGCCCCTCGAGCCGTTCAATCACGCCATCTCCTTCATGATCGAATGCGAGGACCAGGCGGAAGTCGACCGCCTGTGGAATGCGCTTTCGGAAGGCGGCGTTATCGAGCAATGCGGCTGGCTGAAGGATCGCTATGGCGTCTCCTGGCAGATCGTGCCGCGCGCGCTCGGCGAGATGATGAAAGACCCGGACCGCGCGCGCGCCAAGCGCGTTGCGGAAGCCATGAAGCATATGGTGAAACTGGACGTCGCAGGGCTGAAGCGGGCGTATGACGGCGCTTGAGCGTTACGCCGCAAAGTCTTCCTGCCGGTAACCCTGCGCGTAGAGCAGCGCGGTCAGATCGGCGCAATCGATCCGCGCATCCGCAGCTTCGGCGACTTTCGGCTTGGCGTGAAAAGCGACGCCGAGCCCCGCCTCTCGCAACATGTCCAGATCATTGGCGCCGTCGCCGATGGCGAGCGTCGCCTCGCGCGGCAGAGAGAGTCTCTCGCGCAACGCCGCCAGCGCGGCGCGCTTGCCTGCCCTGCCCTGCACGGGATCGAACACGACGCCGGTCAATGCCCGGTCCGCAATCTCCAGACGATTCGCGAATGTCTCGTCAAAGCCGATGCGCGCGGCGACAGGATCGGTGAATTGCGTGAAGCCGCCGGTGACGAGCGCCGTATAGGCGCCGTTCGCGCGCATCGTCTGCACCAGCGCGCGGGCGCCCGGCGTCAGAGTGATGCGCGCGACAATGGCGGCGACATCGTCCAGCGTCACGCCCTTGAGCAGCGCGACGCGCTGTTTCAGCGCCTGCTCGAAATCGAGTTCGCCCGCCATGGCGCGCTCGGTGATGGCCGAGATGCGATCGCGAATGCCGGCGACGCCGGCCAGTTCGTCGATGCATTCCTGCTCGATCATGGTCGAGTCCATATCGGCGACGAGGAGCTTCTTGCGACGGCCGTCGCGCGGCTGGACGATGACGTCGACGGGTTCGCCTGCGAGAGCCCCTTGCAGGCGCGCGCGCGTCGCGGCGATTTCGTCGCCGTCGAAGCAGGCGTCCGCGGCGACGCCGGGCGCGAGCCATTCGAGGCGCGAGGCGGCGAGTCCGGCCTCGCGCAGCGCGCGCTCGGGCGTCGCCTCGCTCAGCGAAGCGCCCTGCCCCGCGACGAAGGTCGCGACCAATGATCCCGGCTTTGACATCTCGATCAATTACGCCGCAATAGCGTCATGTCCGACAGCGTTCCGTCCCCGCGCGCCATTCTCATTGCAGGTCCGACCGCCTCGGGCAAGTCCGCCCTTGCGCTGGCTATGGCGGCGCGCATCGGCGGCGCCGTGGTGAACGCCGATTCCATGCAGGCGTATCGCGACCTGCGCGTCATCACCGCGCGGCCGACGCCGGAAGAAGAAGCGAGCCATCCGCATTTTCTCTTCGGACATGTCGACGCCGGGGTGAATTACTCTGTCGGGCGCTATCTGGAAGACCTTAGGGCTGTGCTGCGCGACATCGCCGCGCGCGGCCTCACGCCCGTCGTGACCGGCGGCACAGGGATGTATTTCAAGGCCGCGCTCTATGGCCTTTCCGACATTCCGGCCGTGCCGGAAGAGGTGCGCGCGCAGGTGCGCGAAGCTGCGCAGGGCAAGAGCCCCCAGGAGCTTCACGCCGAGCTTGCGAAAAAAGATCCAAATACTGCAGCGAAGCTGCGCCCCACGGACCCGCAGCGCATCACGCGGGCGCTGGAAGTCTTCGCCGCGACCGGCAGGCCGCTTATGTCGTTCCAGGGGACGCGCGGCGCGCCCCTGCTCGTTCCCGCGCAATGCCAGGCATTCTTTCTCGCGCCCGAACGCGAGACTCTCTACGAGCGAATCGATGCGCGCTTCGACAGAATGATGGAAACGGGCGCGCTCGACGAAGCAGCCGCCTTACGCGAGCGCGGGCTCGACCCCGCGCTCCCCGCCATGCGTGCTCATGGCGTGCCGCATCTCATCGCTTTCCTCGAGGGGCGCATGTCGCGCGACGAGGCGATCATGCGCGGCAAACGCGACACGCGTCATTACGCAAAGCGTCAATTCACCTTTGCGCGGCATCAATTGCCGGGCTTCAGATGGCTCTCCGGAGCGGAGACATGGGCTGCGCTGGAAGCGGCATGCGTCAGCCGTGAGTGATGAAGATCGGCGAATATCTGAAACAGCGACAGCCCGATCTCCATGGCGATGAGCACGATGATGATCCATTCGAGCCGCACCGAACGGTCGGCGTCGATGAGGTCGGTCAGCGCGCGCGCCGTCTCTCCGATCACATCGATTTTCGCATTGAGCGTGCGGCCGCGCGCCTCGAGTTCATATTCGTCTTCGAGACGCGCGTAGAGGCGTTCGAGGTCGGGCCGGTCCCACAGCACGTCCGGCTTGTCCTCGACAGCGACGCGGCCCGAGACGCGATGGCGAACGAGCAGGGTCTGGCCGATGAGTTCCAGCATGGTTTTGCGTCGCCATGGCGGGCGGCCCTTGCTCGCAAGCTCGGCGGCGAAGGGTTCGATGGTGTCGAAGACCGCATTGACGCGGCGTTCGTCCCGCCCGAGCGCGACGCTTTTGGCGAGCGCGTCGGCGATGACGAGAAGACGCTCCTCGGAGAGATCCTTCACTGCGAGGCGCCCATTGGTGAGCGCCTTGTCTTCTCCGTCCTGATGCGTTTCGATCACCAGCGTCTCATCGTCGCCGCGCGACCGGCCGGCGACGCGGGCGCATATCTTCGTGACGATCTCGTCTTCCTCCAGCGGCGAAAGCCCGAAGAGCACGGCGACGCCAAAGCGGTAGAGCACGGCGAAACCGGCCTGGCCCACATGAAAGGCGAGAGGGGCCGTGGACACGAGATCGTCGCGCTCCAGTCCCGCCGTGTCGATGCGTTCGCCCAGCATCAAGGCGCGAGCGGTTGTCGTCTGCGTCGCCGCAGCATTCGCATGAAGCCCAATCTCTGCCATTATCAACTCGTTCCAACCCGCGTTCCGGTCGGTCGGACGCCGACGCCAAAATCGCTCCTGTGCATGCCTTGCATGACGGCAGTAAAAACGCTAGCTAGCGCAGCAATCGGCGCGAGACGCTCAAGAGACCCCACATGACTTATGTCGTCACGGAAAACTGCATCAAGTGCAAGTATATGGATTGCGTGGAAGTCTGTCCGGTGGACTGCTTCTACGAAGGCGCGAACATGCTCGTGATCCATCCGGACGAATGCATCGACTGTGGCGTCTGCGAACCCGAGTGCCCGGCGGAAGCGATCAAGCCCGACACCGAGGAGAATCTCGAGAAGTGGCTGCAGCTCAACGCCGAGATGGCGCAGAACTGGCCCAACATCACCATCAAGCGCGAGCCCCCGGCCGACGCCAAGGAATGGGACGGCAAGCCGGGCAAATTCGAAGCGCACTTCGTGCCCGAGCCCGGCGAGGGAGACTGAATCTCCCTGCGCCTATGGAATCCGCGCCGAATCAGCCTGCCTGGATCCTGAGCGCCGCCGCGAAGCCGCGCCACAGGTTTCCACAAAGTTAATTTGACGGAATTATCTATTATTTTCTGCATCTTGGCGACGAGGCTCAAACCCTGAGCCTTGATCGGGAGCGGCTGTAGTCTTTGATTTTCGCGCCACGACGTGATATAAGCTTTGGTAATAAACGCCTCGTCGAGTGGCGACCCCAGCTAACACGTTGCCTCGCAGCATAAGAAAGCGCGCTTGAACAGAGCGGTTCCAGCCAGATATCGCCCGCGCCTCTAGCTAAGGTGTCCATATCAGCGACCTGTGCGTCGGGGTCCAGCCTTGGCGCCTGAACAGGATCGCTAGCGCCGTCCCGTCTCCACAGCGGGACGCAGAAGGAGTGTCCCGCGTATGCCGTCCGCCAAGAAAAACGAGAAGAAAAAGGGGGGCGGCGCTCCAGCAGCGTCTTCCAGCGCCCGCGGTTCGGCCAAGAAATCCGCTGGCAAGTCCCGCGCCACGGGCGGCAAGGCGCGCACAGCTGGCGCGAGCCGCAAGACCGTGGCGGAAAGCAAGACCGCGACCAAGGCTCCAGCCCGCTCGAAAACGCCGACCGCGCGGACCCGCGCCGCCGCCAAGGTCGCGACGGCCGCCGCGACCAAATCTTCCCCGAAGACCGCCAAGGCCGCCACAAGCGCCAAGGCCGCGCCGGCGACAACGACGTCCAAAACAGCCTCGATGTCTGCAAAGGCGACGAGGACGGCGGGAGGCCGCAGCGCCGCCGCGTCGAAGGCGGCTGCAAAGAATTCCGCCAGGGCCACGAGCAAGCCGACCGCCAGTAATTCGACCAAAACTCCCGCAGCCAAGTCCTCCGCAGCCAAGACCTCCGCAGCCAAGTCCTCCGCAGCCAAGACCTCCGCAGCGAAGGCCACCACAACCAGGCAAGCGGGGAACTCGGCCTCCAAGAGTTCGGCAGCCAAAAGTTCGGCCTCGAAGAATTCGGCAGTCAAGAATTTGGCAGTCAAGAACGCGGCGGGCGCGCCGGCCGCGGTCAAGAACGCGCCTGCCCGGGCGGGCGTTGTGACCAAGCCCCCGTCGAAGCCCTCCGCCAAGGCTCCGGTGGCCGTGGCCTCCAAAGCGGTCAAGAATCCGGTCGTTTCCGGCAAGGCGCCCCCGGCGCCCGCGCCTGAAAAGGTAAAGGTCGCGCCCGTATCGGCGAAGGCCGTCGTCGCCGCGCCTGCTCCGGCCAAAGCCGAAGCCAACAAGAAGCCCGCGCCTGCGCTCGTGGCCGTCGCCGTGACGCCGCCTCCAAGCCAGCCGCGACCGGCCGCACCCCCCTTCCCCGCTCCCGGCGCCGCCGCTTCTGCGGTAGCGCCGGCAGCTGGCAAGACCTCCGCAACCTCGACAGTCGGCGAAGATAAAGAATTGGCAAAAAGAACCGAGCTCCCCGGCGTGACGGCCTCCCCCGTCGCCACCGACAAGACTGCAATCGACGCAACCAAGCCCCTCGCCAAGGCGGCCGTTCCGGCCAAGCCGAAGCCGAGCAACCAGAAGCACGGGTTCAAGCTGAACGAGTTCATTGTCTATCCGGCGCATGGCGTCGGCCAGATCACGGGCGTTGAAATTCAGGAGGTCGCCGGCTTCAGCCTCGAGCTGTTCGTCGTGAGCTTCATCAAGGACAAGATGACGCTCAAGGTGCCGACCAGCAAGGTCGTCAATGTGGGCATGCGCAAACTGGCCGAGACGAATGTCGTCGACAAGGCGCTTTCGACGCTCTCGGGCCGGGCCCGCGTCAAGCGCACCATGTGGTCTCGCCGCGCTCAGGAATATGAGGCGAAGATCAATTCTGGCGATCTTGTCACGATCGCAGAGGTGGTGCGAGACCTCTACCGTTCAGACACGCAGCCCGAGCAATCCTACTCGGAGCGTCAGCTCTATGAGGCGGCGCTCGATCGCATGGCGCGCGAGATCGCGGCCGTGCGCAAGCTGATCGACTCGGAGGCGCTGAAGCTCATCGAATCCTTCCTGCAGAAGGGTCCGCGTCGCGGGCAGAAGACCGACGCCGAGGCGGCGGAAGACGGCGACGCCGAAGAGGATGTGGATCGCGCCGCGTAAAGCGCGCTTCGACAAGAAAAAGCCCTCCTGCCGGAGGGCTTTTTTGTTTCACGCCATCGGGGGCGCCGCGCCTTCCTGGTCGTCGTCTTTCAGGCGCGACAGGGCCCGGCGCAGCTTGCTCAGCGCGCGGCTCTCGATCTGACGCACCCGCTCCTTGGAGATGCCGAGCTTGTCGCCCAGCGTTTCAAGGGTCACCAGATTTTCGGTCAGCCTGCGTTCCTGAACGATGCGCAATTCGCGCTCGGACAGGATCGCCAAAGCATCCTTCAGCCAGCGCGCGCGGCGGTCGGAGTCGAGGTTCTGCTCGACCACCTCGTCGGGGAGCGGCGCGCCGTCCACGAGAAAGTCCATGCGCTGCGCGGAGCCTGCCGACTCGTCGTCGACGAGCTGCGCATTGAGCGACACGTCCGACCCCGACAGCCGGGAGTCCATCATCTCCACATCGGCTCGGGACACGCCAAGCGTCTGCGCGATGGTCTGATAGGCGTCGCTGTTGGATGCGGTCCCGGGCTCGCGGGCGAGGCGGGCGCGAAGCCTGCGAAGATTGAAGAACAGCGCCTTCTGCGTCGAGCTGGTCCCGCCGCGGACGATCGACCAGTTGCGCAGCACATAGTCCTGGATCGAGGCCCGGATCCACCACGTTGCGTATGTCGAGAAGCGCACGTCGCGCTCCGGCGCGAAACGGGCGGCGGCTTCGAGCAGTCCAACATGGCCTTCCTGCACGAGGTCGGCGATGGGCAGCCCGTAATGGCGGAATTTCGCTGAAATGGCGATTACGAGCCGCATGTGGGCGGCGGCCAGCTTATGCAGGGCCCGCCCGTCTCCATGATCGCGCCAGGCGATGGCCAGCAGTTTTTCTTCATCTCTTTCCAGAAAAGGGGCGTCGGCAGCCGCCTTCATGAGTTCTCTGCCGAGACCGGGAAGATACGCCATGGTCAAATCTCCATAGCGCGCTATCTCTGGGCATAGGTGACGAGATATCCGCGCGTTTTGAACAACTCTAAGAGTTCAACCCGTGGGATCGCACCATGTTCCCCCTTTTGCGGCTCCTACTCCGTTACGGTTTTGTAACGCTCGCCGGCCGTCACCTGTTCGCTGTCATCCAACCCATTGAGAAGACGAAAGTATTCGAGAGGCCGATTGGGCGTCGTCATATGCGCGGCAAGGCTCTCGGCTGTGTCGCCGAGCCCTGCCGAGATTACGGAAATTTTAAGTGCGTGCGTTTCCCGCGCTTCCTCCGGCGTGATGCGGCGGAAGGACATGATCGACTCGATGAACTCTTTTTCGACCGAGTCCGTCAGGGCTTTCGCCGCAAAAATCATGCGATAGAGGTATTCTCCATTGTGGATCACGGCGAGGCGGAAATTCCATTCGCCGGCGCGGGCGACGGCGGTGACGGCCGGCATGCCGTTGACGTCGATTTTCCTGACCGACGATTGCAGCAGCCCGTCGACCCAGCCGGAGCCGACATAGGCCTCGAGGCTCTCGAACTGCGGATTGCGCACGCTGTCGAGGCGCAGCGCGACATTGTCGGCCTGGCGCACGCCGAAAACAGCCTCGTTCGAATTTTCGAGCAGGAAACCCTCCGGCGCGACCAGGCTGAAGCGCAGGCGCGGATGCGTGAATTTGCGGCCGCGGACATAGCCCTCCATCGGGTCGTCGCCAAAGGCCACGCCATTGATGGCGGCGAGATAGCCGGCGCGGTCGCGGTTTCCGATGCCAGGCGCGCCGATCTGCCTCGCCGCGGCGACCGCTCGCGAGACGCGCTCGGGCGTTGACGGATGGGTGGACATGATGTCGAAGCCCATCGAATCCTTGCGCTTGCCATAAAGCGCAGCGCGCAGTTCCGACGATCGCCCCAGCGCCGTGAGGAAGCGAGACGCCCCGTAAGGGTCGAAGCCCGCCCGGGCGATCACGCGAACGCCCGTGTCGTCGGCGTCGAGTTCCTGCTGGCGCGAGAAGCTTGCGACCGACAGGCGCTGGGTCGAGCGCACTTCCTCGCCCTTCTGCTTGTTCTGGATGACCGAAGCGGCCTGCGAGATGATCTGCGCCTCGCGCTCGCGCTCGGCCCGCAAGGCGCTGTGGCGCAGCGTCACATGGGCGATTTCATGAGCCATCACCGCCGCGGCCTCGGACGCGTCGCCGGCAAGCGCGAGGAGCCCCCGCGTCACATAGAGATTGCCCGACGGCAGGGCGAAGGCGTTGACGACCGGGGTGTTGAGGATCGTCACCTTATAGGCGGTCTGGCCGGGCGTGTCGCTCGCCTGCGCCAGTTTGACGAGGATGCTGTCGAGATAATGCTCGGCGGCAGGCGCCGAATATTCGCCGCCAAACTGGGCGACAAGCTCCTTGTGCTGCACAGAGCCGCGATTCTCGGGCTTCGGCGCCGCAGGCCTTGTCGGCGGGGTAGGCGGCGCCGGCGCGAAAAGCTGGCCCTGTTTCTCGAGTTCGGCGCAACTGGAGAGGAAAAGCGCACAGCCGAGCGCTACAGACGCCAGCGCTCCCTTACCGGTCAAAGATTTCAATTTCGGCAGGCGACGCAATTTGCATGCGCGGTCCAAAGCTTGTCTCAATAAGTCCTCGCACGCGCGCTTGCCGGCCTATCAGCGATCGGGGAACGATTCCCGCTTGCTCGAAGATAGCCAAATTGCGCCGCAGAATCACGACCGAGAAATTTTCCGCGCGCTTTTCGCCAAAATTCAGGTAGAGCGCCGCGCGCGACTCGCCGGTCGAGCTTATCACGCCGAAAACTATGGCCATTCCCTTGCGATGGACGAGCCGCGCCGCCGCGTCTGGCGCGCCGGCGTCGACCGGGCGCATCGCCTCGTCGGACCACTGGCCGAGATGTCCCTCCCGCGCCGGAGCCTCGGCGGCAAGGTAGCTCGCCGCGCAGCCGGCGGCGGGCGGATCGGGCCGGAAGCGCGCGCGCCCTTCCTCCAGAAGCGCTGCCGCGACCGAAACGAGCGGCGCGTCGGCCGCGCTGCCCTGCGTCGCGAAGATGCGGGCCGGGGTGCGGCCCCAGCGGTCCGGCGCGGCCCCGAGGGCGCCGATGAAGACGTCGCGCCCGGCCAGCCAGTCGGAGAGGCGCTTGCGGGCGGCGGCGCGCTGCTCCGGGGCGTTCGGGAATTCGAGCCCCGAAAGCGCCGCGCGGCGGCCGTCGTCGAGCAATAGATCGAAATCGTCGTCGATCCCGGCGACCGTGGCCGGCGTGGCGTTTTCGAGCGAGCAGGCGCCCGCCTCGGGCGCGGGCGTGAGGGCTTGCGCGGGCGCAGCGAAAAAGAGCGTCGCTAGCGCCACAGCGGTGGCCCGAGCTAAATGACGCCCACGCAAATGGATCAAAATAACCGCCATCGGCCCAGTCTAGCCGAGGCGCGCCGCCTCGCAACGCCCGCCGCAATTACGCCCAACCCGCGCCTATGATTGGGCGTCCAGGCCGTTGCAGCTTTCAGCGCGGCCGTTTCATTCCTACATCATGACCATGATCACTCGTTTCGCCCTCACCGCCGCCCTCACCCTCAGCGCGGGCGTCGCGCTGGCCTATGACCCCTACGGCCCGGGCCGGCCCGACTCCGACCTCGAGCTGACGCAGGGCTACAACCGCCCGTCGGTCGAGATGGAGGACATCCCCGGCGATCCGCCGGGCGGCGGCGGGCCGTCGCCGGACAGCGCCGCCATGGTCACGCGCATCGACCGGCTCGAGCGCGAAATCCGCCGCCTCACCGGCCAGAACGAGGAACTGCAGCACAAGGTGCAGGTGCTGGAGGAGCAGCTTAGCGCGGCGAAAGAGTCGCCCGCCCCCGTCGCCTCCGGCCCCGCGTCCGCAGCGCCCGTCTCTGCAGCGCCCTCTTCGCCAGGCCTGAAGCGCGGCGACGCCTTCGACCCCGCAAGCGACCCCTCCGCCCCCGGCGCGCCGAAGCCGCTCGGCTCCGCCGCCCCTTCCGCGCCGCTTCCCAATCCGCCCAAGGCGACAGCCTCTGGAGCCGTAACGACGGCCCCGCCGCCGGTGCGCGAGGCCGGCCAGCCGATGGACATCGCCCACGGCCGCCTCGTCGGCGACCAGCCTTCGGGCGCGCCCGAGATCGCCCCCGCGCCCGTCGCGGTTCCGATGGGGCCCAAGGAGGAATATGAAGAGGCGGTCGCGGCGCTGAAGGCCGGACGCTTCGAATCCGCGGAGAAGTCCCTCTCGACCTTCCTCGCCAAAAATCCCAAAGGCAAGTTTGCGCCCGCCGCGACCTTCAACCTCGGCGAAAGTTTCTTCCTGCGCCAGCGCTACCGCGAGGCGGCGGAGAAATATCTCGAAATCTCCCAGAAATACGGCCAGTCCGCGCAAGCGCCAGATGCGCTGCTGCGGCTCGGCCAATCGCTCTCCGCGATGGGCGCGAAGGAGCAGGCCTGCGCCTCCTTCAACGAGATCGGCATGAAATATCCGGGCTCCGCGGCGCGAATCAGAGAAGCGGCGCAGCGCGAGAGCAAGAAGACCCAGTGCTGACGCCGCCAGGCGACCGGACGTGACCCCGGGCGTGAGCGAGGAGGCGCTGGCGCTTCTGGCGCCGCATCGCTCGCTGCTGCTCGCCGTCTCCGGCGGACCCGACTCCGTCGCGCTGATGCTGCTCTGCGCGCAATGGCGGGAGCGCGGCGCGCATGACATGGCCGTCGCGACGGTGGACCACGGCCTGCGCGCCGGTTCGCGCGCCGAAGCCGAAGGGGTCGGGCGTTGGGCGCGGGCGCTGGGCTTCGAACATCATCTGCTGACATGGGCGGGCGGCAAGCCCGACACGCGCATTCAGGAGCGCGCCCGCGAGGCGCGCTATGCGCTGCTCGCGGAGTGCGCGGCGAAGATCGGCGCAAGCGCCATCGTCACCGCGCACCATGCCGACGATCAGGCCGAGACGATTCTTTTTCGTCTCACGCGCGGCTCGGGCGTTGCGGGGCTCGCAGGCATGGCCGCCGCGTCCCGGATCGGGACCGCCGCGCTTTTGCGGCCGCTGCTTCATCTTCGCAAAACCACCCTCATTGAAACCTGCGAGGCGGCGAAGCATCCCTATGTCTGCGATCCGTCCAACGCCGACGACGCCTATGCGCGGGCGCGACTGCGCAAGCTGGCGCCGCTGCTGGAGGCGCAGGGATTCGGGACAGAGGCGCTGCTGCGGCTGGGCGCACGCGCGCGCCGCGCGGACGAGGCGCTGGATCATTGCGTAGAATCAGCCCGCACGCGCGCCCTGCTGCGCGGCGGGGCGGGCGAAACGCGATTCGATTCCGCCGCGCTTCGCGACCTGCCTCTCGAACTTGTTCAGCGCCTGCTCGCGGCAGAGATTGACCGGCTCATCCCCGGGGCGGCGCTGCGGCTCGACCGGCTGGAGCGGGCCTCCGAGCGCCTCGCAAAGGCGCTCAGGGACGGCGCTACGCTGCGGATCACGCTGGCCAATCTCCTTCTGGAGGCGACCCCCGCGACGGTCAGGCTCAGCCCTGCACCGCCGCGCCGCAAGGCGACGCCCGCGCCGCGCGACAACACTTGACCTGTGCCGGCCGTCACTTGGCAATCCCCATTGGCGCGCCTAGATTAATTCCAGACCGGCGCGCCCGTGCGATCCGCCGCAGCTGCGCCAAGATACGGAATCCACAATGAACGCAAACTTCAGGAACCTCGCCTTGTGGGCCATCATCGCCCTCCTGGTCGTGGCGCTCGTGATGCTCTTCCAGCAGCCGGGCCAGCGTACGCCGATCCGCGACATTTCCTTCAGCGAACTGCTCACCCAGATCGATCAGGGCCGCGTTCATGACGTGACCATCGCAGGCAATGAAGTCGCGGGCCATTTCAACGACAACCGCCCCTTCACCACCTACATCCCCAACGACGCCAATCTGATTCCGCGCCTTCAGCAGCATAATGTCGCGATCAGCGCCAAGCCGTTGAACGACGGCAACGGCTGGCTGATGACGCTGCTTTTGAACGCGTTGCCGCTCGTCGCGTTTCTGGGCGTCTGGATTTTTCTCTCGCGCCAGATGCAGGGAGGCGCCGGCCGAGCGATGGGCTTCGGCAAATCCAAAGCGAAACTTCTGACGGAAGCGCATGGGCGCGTGACG
>PERY01000037.1 GCA_002929055.1 Methylocystis sp.
AACTGCTGAAGGCCGACCGCCGGCTCGACGATGACCTGGAGCAGTTCGTCCGGCGCGGTGCGGGCGATCTCCTCGATGTCCATGCCGCCGTGCTTGGAGGCGATGACGCGCACGCGCTCGAGCTTGCGGTCGAGAACATAGCCGAGATAGATCTCGCGCTCGAAGGGATCCGCCACCTCGACATAGACGCGCTGAACCGGCTTGCCCTCGGGACCGGTCTGCGTCGTGACGAGGCGCTTGCCGAGAAGATCGCGCGCCGCCTGCTGCACCTCGTGATAGGTGCGGCAGAGCTTCACGCCGCCGGCCTTGCCGCGGGCGCCCGCGTGTATCTGCGCCTTCACGACCCAATGGGAGCCGCCAAGTTCCGTCGCGGCGTAGACGGCCTGGTCCGGGCTGAAGGCCACGGTGCCGGGCGGAATGGCGACGCCATGCGCGGCCAGAATTTCCTTGGCTTGATACTCGTGGACGTCCATCGGATTCTCCCTCGCGGTTCTTCGCGTTTATTGGGCGGCGGCGCGATGCGCCGGCCGCCTGCCTTGGCGTTTTAGCCAATCTTTCCGCGCACGACCTCGTAGACAGCCTCTGTCTCGGCGCCCGCCCTGGCGAGCAGCGCGTTGATTTCGGCGAGTTGCTTCTCGGCGAAATCGCGATCCTTGATCGACTTCGCGTTGATGAAGACGTTGAGCGCGCAGGACCGCAGGCCGGCGTTGGCGGCGAGCACGGCGACGCCCGCGTCGCTGATCACGCCGAGATTGCCCTTGTCGGCCGCTTCCTTCGACAGCGCGATGACGTCGTAGCACACTTTGCAGGTGGCGAGCGGCGCAAGAGTCGCGGCCTTCAGCGCCTCCTGAATTTTCGCCGTACGCGCGGCCTTCTCTTCGTCGGTCGCTTTCGGCAGGCCATAGGCGCCCATCAGCGTGTTGAAGGCGACGACGTCCTCGTCGATGCCCTTCGTCAGCGCCTCGCGCAGCTCCTCGGCCTTGGCGAGGGTCTTCCTGAGATCGTCGGAAACGGCCTCGTAGTTCTTCTTGCCGATCGTCAGATTGCAGACCATCGACACAAGCGCCGCGCCCATCGCGCCCGAAAGGGCCGCTGCGCCGCCGCCGCCCGGAGTGGGCGCGCTGCTCGCGAGCTCATCGAGGAATTTGCCGATCGTTTCAGTCTTCGCGCTCATCATCTTCCTCGAAATCAGGCCAGCACTTTGGCTTGGGCGTAAATATTCTCGCAGTCGAACACCTGGTCGGCGCTCTCGAAGAGCTTGCCGACGCATTCGCGATGCAGCTTGAGCTTGAGGCCGCCGAGGCCCAGCGCGCCGATCACGATCTTGCCGTGGCGCTCCCTGGCCTTGTCGGTCGCCTCGACGCCGCCGAGCCCAAGCGGCGGCTGCGCGTTGCAGTCCGCGAGCATTTCGATCGTCGGATTGTCCTGCCAATCCTTCTCGTCGAGCAACGGCACGCCGATGGCGCCCGCGGCGAACACGATCTGGGCGCCCTTCACGGCGGCGGCGCGCGCGACGTTGTCCGCCGCCCCGATGGCGGTCGGCGTGAAGCCGAAGCGCTCCTGAATGGCTTTTGCAGCTTCTTCGGCGCGCGCCTTGTCGCGCGACGTGATGGCGACTTCCGCGCCCTCGATGTTCAGCATCGCGGCGGCGCGCATGCCGACAGGACCGGTGCCGGCGAGCACGACGGCCTTCTTGCCCTTGAGCGCGCCGGCCTTGGCGAGCAGCGCGACGCCGGCGGCGGCCGTGGTGTTGGAGCCGTTGGAATCGAGCATGGCCGAAACGCGGAAATTGGAGAAGAAGCGCTTCTTCACCGCCTTGAACACGGCCTCGCCCGCGACCATCGAGCCGCCGCCGACGAAGATCGCCGTGAACTGCTTCTCCTTGGGGCCGCGCGTGTAGATGCAGCCGTCGACGAGCGCGCCGACGTTCTTCGTGTCGACTCCGCCATAGCCGATGATGTGGTCGGCGCCGCCGTCATAGCCGACGACGGTGTCGAAGACGCTCGGAACAGGATCCGTGTCGAAAAGGAAAAGAAGCTTCTTGGTCATGTGCGTCTCGTTCGTTGCGGCCGGGGCGGCCTGTCGTCGGCGCGGGAGAGAGGCGAAAACAGTCCCTCGAAGGGGGAGGACCAAGGACTGCTTCCTTTGAAAACCTCTTCTCCTCGCACCGACGGCGAAGTTGATCAGGCAGTCACCACATTGCGCGGATCGCCCGCGACAAAGGCGTCGATATTGTCGATCAGCTGATCCGACAGCACCTGCATCGCTTCCTTGGAAGCCCAGGCGACATGCGGAGTGATGATCAGATTGGGAATGGTCGGGTCGAGCAGGATATTGCCGTTCTTGGGCGGCTCGATCGTGAGCACGTCGAGCGCCGCGCCCGCGATGACGCCCTTGCGCAGAGCGTCAGCCAGAGCTTCCTCGTCGATGATGCCGCCGCGCGCCGTGTTGATGATGCTGGCGGTCTTCTTCATCATGCCGAGCTCTTTCGCGCCGATCAGGTTGCGCGTCTGGGGCGTCAGCGGAATGTTCAGCGTGATGACGTCGGACTCCCGCAGGATCGTCGGCAGATCGACCTTGCCCGGAATATCGAAAAGGTCGTTGACCAGCACCTTCATGCCGAGCGCCTGCGCGCGCCTTTCGGTTTCCTTGCCGAGCGCGCCATACCCGACGATCCCCAGCGTTGAACCGGCGATGTCGTAGATCGGATAGTCGAAATAGCAAAACTGATTGGAATAGCCCCAGCGGCCGCGGCGCACGCTGTCGACATAATTCACCAGGTTGCGCCGCAGCGCGAAGAGCAGCGCGAAGACATGCTCGGGCAGCGTATTGAAGGCATAATTGCGGATGTTCGAGACCGTGATCCCGTTGGCCGTGGTGTAGGCCTTGTCGATCACGTCCGTGCCCGTGGCGGCGACCGCGATCAGCTTCAGCTTCGGAAGCTGCTTCAGCACGGGCTCGCGCAGCGGCACCTTGTTGGTGATGATGATGTCGGCGTCCTTGGCGCGCTCGACGATCTGATCGACCGACGTCTGCGCATGTTCTGTGTATTCGTGCGGGAAGTTCGGGATGCGCACATTGGCGTCCAGCGTTTCGCGATCGAGAAAGACGATTTTGTGCGACATGGAGTTCCCCCGGTTTTTCTGTTCTTGCAGCGCTCTCCCCTCTCCGGGAGAGACCCTCTCCCCGCTGCGAGCGCGGGGAGAGGGAATGATAGAAGTTACATCTTGAGCAGCGGGTTGGCGCGGAAGACGGCCTGAGCCGCCGCGACGCCGGAGCCGGGCTGGATCTTGATGCCATTGTCGAGCATCGCCATTTCCGCGCCCGCGATGGCGCCGAGCAGCATCAGTTCGTTGAGGTCGCCAAGATGGCCGATGCGGAACACCTTGCCGGCGACTTCCGAGAGGCCGGCGCCGAGCGCGAGGTTATAGCGCTTGTAGGCGGTCTCGATGACCTTGGCGGCGTCGACGCCTTCCGGCGCCAGAATGGCGGTGACGGTGTCCGAATTCCACTTCGGCTCCTTGGCGCAGGTCTTGAGACCCCAGGCCGCAACAGCGGCGCGCGTGCCTTCGGCGAGGTGATGGTGGCGCTTGTAGACCTGGTCGAGGCCTTCTTCGAACAGGATCGAGAGCGCTTCCTTCAGGCCGTAGAGCAGCGGAACGGACGGCGTATAGGGGAAGTAGCCGTTGGCGTTCTGCGCGATCATGTCCTGGAACTCGAAATAGGCGCGACGACCCTTGTTGGTCTTGCCCTTCTCGATCGCCTTCGGGCTCGCCGCCATCAGCAGCAGGCCGGCCGGCAGCATGAAGCCCTTCTGGGAGCCGGAGACGATGACGTCGACGCCCCACTCGTCCATCTTGAACTCGAGCGACGCGACCGAGGACACGCCGTCGACGAAGAGCAGCGCCGGATGCTTGGCGGCGTCGATCGCCTTGCGCACGGCGCCGATGTCGGACGTGACGCCCGTGGCGGTCTCGTTATGCGTGGCGAAGACGGCCTTGATTTCGTGGTTCTTGTCGGCCTTCAGCGTCTCTTCGATCAGCTCCGGATCATTGCCCGTGCCCCACGGACGCTCCTGCTTGATGACCTCGAGGCCGAGACGGTTGGCGAGGTCGATCCACAGATGCGAGAACTGGCCGAAGCGCTGGGCGAGAACCTTGTCGCCGGGCGACAGGGTGTTGGTGATGGCCGCTTCCCAGCCGCCGGTGCCCGACGCCGGGAAGATGAAGGCGTGGCCCTTCTCCGTGCCGAAGACCTTCTTGAGGCCCGGGAAGAGCGGCTTCACGAGGTCCGGGAAGGTCGGCGAACGATGATCTTCCGACGCCACCGCCATGGCGCGCACGACGCGGTCGGGCAGATTGGTCGGGCCCGGCACGAAGAGGAAGTTTCTGCCGGGAACGCGGGAATTCAACATTAGCTGGCTCCTTTTGAGCGGATAGTTTTTCAGGATGGGCAAACCTGCGGCGCCCCGCCGGGCGTCGCGGATTTCGTTGGAATCGAGGGCTAGAACAGGCCGGCGATGCGGCCGTTCGAATCCACTGCGATATTGTTGGCCGCCGGAACCTTCGGCAGGCCGGGCATGGTCATGATGTCGCCGCACACAACCACGATGAACCCGGCGCCCGCGGACAGGCGAAGCTCGCGGATCGGGATCGTGAAGCCGGAGGGCGCGCCCTTGGCGTTCTGATCCGTCGAGAAGCTGTATTGCGTCTTGGCGATGCAGACCGGCAGATTGCCGAAGCCTTCCTTCTCCAGCTCTGCGAAACGCGACTTGATGCTGGCGTCGTAGGAGATGTCGGCCGCGCCGTAGAGCTCCCTGGCGATGATGCGCACCTTTTCGGGGAGCGGCATATCGTCGGGATAGAGCGGCTTGAAGTTCGAGGGCTGCGTCTCGATGGTCTGAACGACGGCGCGTGCGAGATCCGCCGCGCCGGCGCCGCCGGAGCCCCAGTTGTCGGCGACGACGCACTCGACGCCTTCCGCCTTGCAGAGCTTGTCGAGCGCCGCCATCTCGGCCGCCGTGTCGGACGAGAACTTGTTGATCGAGACGAGCACCGGCACGCCGAACTTGCGGACGTTGCCGATATGGCGCTTGAGGTTCTCGAAGCCCTTCTCGACGGCCGCGACATTCTCGGCCTTCAGATCGTCCTTGGCGACGCCGCCGTGCATCTTGAGCGCGCGGATCGTCGCGACGATCACCGTCACGGCCGGCTTGAGCCCCGCCTTGCGGCACTTGATGTCGAAGAACTTCTCCGCGCCGAGATCGGCGCCGAAGCCCGCTTCCGTCACGACATAGTCGGCGAGCTTGAGACCCGCCTTCGTCGCGATGACCGAGTTGCAGCCATGGGCGATGTTGGCGAAGGGGCCGCCGTGAATGATCGCCGGATTGTTCTCGAGCGTCTGCACGAGGTTCGGCGCGATCGCGTCCTTCAGCAGCGCGGCCATGGAGCCCGCCGCCTTCACTTCGGAGGCGCGCACGCTCTTCTTCTCACGCGTCTGGCCGACGATGATGTCGCCGAGACGCGACTGCAGATCGGCGAAGCTCGAGGCGAGGCAGAAGATCGCCATGACTTCCGAGGCGACGGTGATGTCGAAGCCGTCCTCGCGGGCGAAGCCGTTGGAGACGCCGCCGAGCGACGAGACGATCGAGCGAAGGGCGCGGTCGTTCATGTCGACGACGCGGCGCCAGGAGACGCGGCGCGCATCGATCGCGGGCTGGTTGCCCCAGTAGATGTGATTGTCGATCAGCGCCGCGAGCAGATTATTCGCGGCGCCGATGGCGTGGAAGTCGCCGGTGAAGTGAAGGTTGATGTCCTCCATCGGCACGACCTGGGCGTAGCCGCCGCCGGCCGCGCCGCCCTTCACGCCGAAGCACGGGCCGAGTGAGGGCTCGCGCAGGCAGCAGAGCGCCTTCTTGCCGATGTAGTTGAGGCCGTCCGTGAGGCCGACGGTCGTCGTCGTCTTGCCTTCGCCAGCGGGCGTCGGCGTGATGGCGGTGACGAGGATCAGCTTACCGTCGGGCTTGCCCTCGAGCGAGGAGATGTAGTCGAGGGAGATCTTGCCCTTGTAATGGCCGTAGGGCTGAACGTGCTCGGCCGGAATGCCGAGCTTGTCCCTGGCGACCTCGACGATCGGCCGCATGTTGGCGGCCTGGGAAATTTCGATGTCGGATTTGGGCGAAAGGTGCTGATTGTCTTTCCCGCTCGCGCCCGGCGCGGCGGTTGACGATGTTGACGACATATAGCTCCACTCCCTCTCGAGCCCGCGTCTGACAGGCCCTGGCAATTTTATTGGCCGCCGGAACGCCTGACGGGCTCGCGCCGCCAGCGGCGCCCTGCCCGCGGCTTCTGGCCGCCGTGTTTGTTACGACCGTTTTAGCCCCGCCGCATGGCCGCGGTTGGCGTAGTCGCGCGACAAAGAATCCGCCCCGGCGCGCAATGCGCCCATCGAACGACGTGATTGCGGACTTCCGTATGACTGCAATCAAAATTGCGCGTCAAGCAGGCGAAAGCGGGCCAGATGTATGGTTTGCAGCGCACAAGCGACGCGTTTCCCGCTCGCGCGACGAAGTCGCGCGTCGGCGCCGCACATGCTGACAGCGGGGTCACGCCACTACCCGTAGCCTACTCTATTGGATAGGTTTATGATTGCGCGTAAAACAGATTTTATGTCATGTAAAGCAAGGTTGAGTTCCGATTCAATGGATCAATCTGGACCCAAGCTAGTGGGTCGCTTTATGTCAGTCATGCGCTCTCACGGTCAGGCGCCCCCTGCCCTGACCCATCCTGGATGGGAGTATCCGTGGAACCGATTGCGCAGGAAACAGGCAGGTCCAAAAAAATTTTTGTCGCACCTGCCTGTCGCAGCGCCAGTTCTATCGACCGATTGCGAAGGCTTATCGAACCGGCTCGGTTTCGGGAAGGAAATTGAGGGCGATCCCGTTGATGCAGTAACGCAGCCCCGTCGGCGGCGGGCCGTCGGGAAAGACATGGCCAAGGTGGGAGCCGCAGCGGCTGCAGTGCACCTCGGTGCGGACCATGCCGTAGGCGCGGTCGACCGTCGAGCCCAGCGCGCCGGGGAGCGGATCGAAAAAGCTGGGCCAGCCTGTGCCGCTTTCGAACTTCTCGCCCGACTGGAACAGCGGCTGGTCGCAGCCGGCGCATTGAAACACGCCCCGGCGCTTTTCGTGATTGAGCGCGCAACTGCCGGGCCGCTCGGTTCCGTGGCGGCGCATCACGTCATATTGCTCGCGCGTGAGGCGCGCGCGCCACTCCTCTTCCGTCCGCGTGACCGGGAAGATTTCATCCGCCATTGACGCTTCCTCGAAGGGGCCCGCGCTCCTGCGCCGCCCCATGTTATGTTGGGGCTGATTCCGGCTTTGACCAGACAGTCGGGAATTATTTGCATCACTTGAAGACGAGGCGACGACTCCCTGATGACCGACAAGAAATTCGACGCCGTTGTGATTGGCTCCGGCCTTGGCGGCCTCACCGCCGGCGCGCTGCTCGCCAATGCGGGCTACAGCGTCTGCCTGCTGGAACGCAATTTCAGCATCGGCGGCGCGGCCTCGGTCTACAAGGTCGGCGACCTCTGGGTGGAAGCCTCGCTGCACCAGACGTCGGACGCGCGCAACCCTCGCGACGTCAAGCATCACATCCTCGACCAGCTCGGCATTCTGAATGAAATCGAATGGCAGTCGACCGGCCCGCTCTACAAGGTGCAAGGCGGCCCTCTCGGCGAGAGCTTCGAGTTGCCGGTGGGTTTCGCCGCCGCGCATGACGCACTCGCCGCGCGATTCCCGGACAAGAGCGCCGCGATCAAGAATTTCCTTGGCGAAGTCGAACAAATCCACGACGCGATGTGGACGATGAAGCAGGCGCGCGAGGAAGGCTCACTCGCCAAATTCGCGCGCGGCCTGTGGGAAGTCGCGCCTGCGGCCGCTGGCTGGCAGAAGTCGCTCGACGAAATTTTCACGCGCGACTTCGCGGGAGCGGAGGGTCTGAAATGCGCGCTCGGCGCCAATCTCGCCTATTACGGCGACGATCCGCGCAAGCTGTGGTGGATTTATTACGCGCTCATGCAGGGCGGCTACATCGCCTCGGGCGGCGCATACATAAAGGGCGGGTCGCGCCAGCTCAGTCTCAAGCTCGCCAAATGCATCACCAGGGCGGGCGGCCAGGTGCGCATGGGCCGGCTTGTCACGCAGATCGAGACCGACGCTGACGGGAACGCCGTCGCGGTGAAGCATGTCGCACGCCGCACCAATGACAATGACGAACGCGTCGAGGCGCGTGTCGTGATGGCGAATTGCGCGCCCTCGGTGGCGGGCGCGATGATGGCGGCGCCCGCGCGCGCGAAAATGGACGAAGCCTTCGGGACGCGGCCGCTCTCGACCTCGCTCTTCTCCGCCAATTTCGGCTTGAGCGCAAAGCCGTCGAGCGTCGGCATGACGGATTTTCTATCGATAACCCTGCCCTCGCCCATGCGCCGCTTCGATCAATATGGCGACGGCGCGACGGCGATGGCCGGCATGCCCGGGGGCGAATTGCCGCTTCACGCCATCTCCAATTTCACCGCCGTCGACGCCGGGCTATGGGACGAACCGCCGATACTTTTGAGCGTGCTTGGCCTCGACCGCCTGGAGAACTGGAAGGGCGCCTCGAAGGAAGAGGCGCTGTCGCGCCGCGAAGCCTGGTTAGACGCGATTCAGGCGCGGCTGGAGCGGGACTGCCCCGGCTTCTCCAGCATGGTGACGTCGCGCATGCTGCTCAACGCCTTTTCAATGTCGAGCTATCTCAACACGCCAGAGGGCGCGGTCTACGGCTTTGCGCCGCTGCCGCCGGAAGAGCCGATCCTGATGGGCTTTCCGCGCACGCCGCTGACGCCTGTCGGCGGGCTCTATCTCGCTTCGGCCTTCGGCGGCGAGCACGGCTTCAATGGCGCCATGCTCTCGGGCGCGGAAGCTGCGCGTCTCGCCGCGCGCCGGCTCGAGGCCGGCGCAGGCGCGTGATTACTTCGCGCGCTCGAGCGTGACCAGCTCCTCGCCGCCCTCGCCGAGGAAAGCGAGCGTGCCGCCGGCAAGTCTGTAGCCGCGCACATTGCTCAGCGCAGCCATATAGGCGCGCTCGACCTCGCCAAGCGGCCCCGGGCAGGCCATGCGCGTCGCCATCATCGGTCCGAAGGTCATTTGAGAGCCCGCTATCTGCGGCTTGCCCGCAATGCGGTTGCAGCCGACCGTCGAGGCGAAGCGACCGTTTGTGGCGAACTCCGCCCGTGTCCGCGCGACCTCCAGACCGTCGGCGCCGGCGACGGCGGTGATGCTCCAACGCCCTGTCAGGGAAGGAGCGGCGAAAGACGCCGCGCTGACAAGCGAGGCGAGAAGAAAAGCGGCGAGGGCGAATAGACGCATGCGATCCTCCAAAAAAGAACGGGTCCGGTCATAACGACCGGACCCGCATTTCACAATATCTCCGCCGCGCTCAGACCTCGTCGGCGAGGGTGAAGCGGTGCAGAAGCCCGCCGATCGCCCCTCCGAGCAAGGGCGCGACCCAGAACAGCCAGAGCTGCTGGAGCGCCCAGCCGCCGACAAAGAGCGCCTGGCTCGTCGAGCGCGCCGGATTGACCGAAGTGTTGGTCACGGGGATCGAGACGAGGTGGATCAACGTCAGCGTGAGGCCGATGGCGAGCGGGGCGAAGCCCACCGGCGCGCGGCCTTCCGTCGTGCCGAGAATGACGATGAGGAAGATCGCCGTCAGCACGGTCTCGATGATGAAGCCCGACTGCAACGTATAGCCGGCCGGGGAATGGTCTTCATATCCGTTCGCGGCGAAGCCCCCAGCGAGCGAGAAGTCGACATTGCCCTGCGCGACGAGGAGCAGGATGAAGGCCGCGAATGTCGCGCCAATGACCTGCGCCACCCAATAGGGGCCGAGCTCCTTCCAGGAGAAGCGGCCCGCGATGGCGAGGCCGAACGACACCGCCGGATTGAAATGGCCGCCGGAGACTGGGCCGAAGGCGTAAGCGCCGGTGACAACCGTTAGGCCGAAGGCGAGCGCGACCCCCAGAAAGCCAATGCCGAGCTGCGGGTAGCCGGCCGAAATCACGGCGCTGCCGCAGCCGCCGAGAACCAGCCAGAAGGTTCCCAGAAACTCCGCGAGAAGTTTGCGGCCAAGTCCCTTGGCAAAACCATCCTGCAAATTAAAACCGTCCTGCATGTTCAGGCCTCCTGTTTCGTTGCCGATAACGCCAGCGCCCTGCGCCGCTTCAGCGCGGCGGAGCGAAAGTCCAAACCCCATCCAGCTGAGCCCCGCGAAGACCAGGTCGACGCCAAGGAACGTGCCGAGAACCCAAAGGCTGGACACAGGCCAATGAGCGAGGATCACGCCGCCTAGAAGCAGAGTGACCACGCCGGAAAGCGCGACGAAGACCCATGGCGCCTGTTTGGGTAGCTGAAAGGCGAGGAATGTCCGCACCAGCCCCGATGCGACGAGGCCCGCGCCCAGAAAGAGCGTGAGGAGCTTTGCGGCCAGCAGCGGATTCGCAACCGTCGCCCCGCCGCCCACGACATAGAGCAGGCCGATGAGGATGAAGAGGAAGAACTTCTTCCAGGAGCGAACGGCGAAAGCATAGGCGATCTCGACCAGTCCGCTGACGATCATGGCCGCGCCGACCACCAGAACGGTCGCGAAGGTGGAGCCGACGACGCTTCCCAGCGCCACGAAGCCTGCGAGGGCCAGCATGGCGCCGAAGGCGACCATCCAGCCCCATTTTTCTCGGAGCGTCGCCGCATCGCCCATTCTGGGTTGTAAGGCTTCGGGAGACGTAAAGACCATGCCGCATCCTCCTGATAGAGCGAAGGCAAAAAATGCTATTTCAACGCAGCCTTGTTAGCAGGGCCGGCGATGAATGCAAACAATAAGTTGCATAGCTCAGGTTGCATACACCGGAGCGGGCGAATCCCATGTGAAAAGCAAGCAAGATTCTCGCCGAATAACGGCGAAATTCTGCTTGAGCAAAAACGGGTTACTGGAGTTCAGAGACCGGGATGGAAATGCGGTCGCGGACTTCGCGGACGATCGAACCGATCGGCGGCGCGCACGGGAGGGGCATGGCGCCCCAATCTTCATCCATGCGCCGAAATGACGGCATTTGCGACCGACGGCGGGAGCAGGCCCTGCAGCCTCAGAACTTCATGCCGACGCCGGTGACGGGGCCGTGAATGACGGCGTTGATGCCGTTCTCGCGTCCTTCCACCCATTTCGAGAAATCGACTCCAAGCGCGCGATAGCCGATGAGCGTTGTGAATTTCACGCCGCTGAATTCGAGGTCGGCGCTGTAGCCGCCATAGGCCTGCCAACTGAATCTGCTGCCCGCGCCAAAGCCGCCGATGTCGCCGCGCATCTCGAAGGTCGAGCCGGGCGCAAAGCTGTGGCGCATGCGCATGCCGATCACAGGATCGATCCACCACATGGCGCCCGTGCCGAGAACGCTCCTCGCGCCGATCTGCTGGACGCCGAACAATTGCGAATTGCCCGCGGCGACGCCAGTGGCGTCGAGATTGAGCCCGATGTTCACGTAGCGGAGGCCGGCATAGCCGTCGATGGCGGTGAAGGAGGCCGGCGCGCTCATCAGCTTCCAGCGCGCAAGCTCGTAGCCGAAGCCCGCTTCGCCGATGGCGATCGTCATGCGAAGTCGGCCGGACACGTTCGCGGCGACGGAGAGATCGGCGATGGGCGAGCGCAGCGAAAGAGTCGAGCCTGCAAAACGCATGCGCGCCCACGCCATGTCGCCATAGGCGAAGAAGGGGCCGTTCGACGCTTCGACCCGGCCCATGAAGGCGAGCGGGAAGGCGGCGCTCTTGGTCAGCGCGTCGATCAATGTCGCGTCGGCGCCGAGCGCCTTATCGCGCAGCGTCATCGTGCCGTTCTGGTTGATCGCCCACATGTAGGGCATGACCAGGAGGCGCCAGCCTTCATATTTCGGGCGCTCGACCGCGGCGAATTGCGGCGAGGCGAAAAGCGGCGTCGCGGACGAACCGTTTGTCTGCGGAATGGAGCCGTCGAAACGGTAGTTGAGACCGACGCGCACGAGATGGCCGGAAAAGCGCGTGTGCACGCTGGTCGCGTCGACCAGCGGCGTCGTGCCCAGCAGGACGTTGTTATGCGCGAGCGAGGGATTGGCGAGCCAAAGCTCGCCGAGGTCGTAAAAGAGATATTCGAGCTTGGCCGATAGGTTGCGGCCCAGCGCCATTTCGGCGCCGGCGCCGGCGGTCCAGCCTGTGAGAATGTCGTAATGGTCGCCGCGCACCGTGTCGGTTGTCAGGGGCGAGGGCCGCAGCGCCTGGGCGACGGCGCCGGAAAGATTGGCGCCGCCAAAGGCGAAGCCACCCGTCACATAAGCCATGATCGTCGGGGTGACGGCATAGCCGAAACGCGCGCGCACCGTGCTGAGATATTCAAGCTGCCGGTTGACCTTGAAGCTCGTCGCCGCAAAACCGGGCGCCGCCGGCCAGACGCTGAGCTGCCCATTCCCGCCGCGCACGCCCGCGCCCTGGATGTCCGCCTCCAAGCCGGCGATGAGGCGCTCCGAGAATTGCCAATTGTAGCCGATCTGGCCGCCGAAGAAGAAACCGTCGAGACGCGCCCGCACGGTCCCCGTCGCGCCCAGCGCGGAGACCTGACCGAAGTCGAGAAGCGTATTGTCGACGAGGTTGAGGGAGGAAACATTGATGGGGTCGCTGGCGCCCCATGTGTAGCCGGCGTTCATGCCGACATAGAGGCCCGTCCAGGTGAAGACCGGCGGAGCCGCGACGGGCGCCTTTCGGGACGGAAGGTCCGCAGCCGCAGCAGGCGAAACAGCGACGAGCGCCGTCACGGCAGCCCAGAATGCGCGGGTCTTCATATCGTGGAGCATATCGTCCTCGGACTCCCTGTCGCCGACAGCGCGGCTCGACTCCGCTAAACTTAAACGAGAATCTGACCGCGGGCTGCTTATTTACCTTTCTCCAATGGAAATTGCGGACGAGCGTTGCCATTCGGCAACAGGCACAGGGCCCGCTCGGCTGCCGGAAATCAGATAGCAACCTATGCGCGTGGGGGTTATCTGCCCTGTTTGCGCTCGGCCATCGCCTTGATCGCCGCGGCCATGTTCTGGATGGCGCGGTCGTCCGGCTCGAGGTCGGCCAGAAGCGCCGCGTGCGGCGCCGCAGCGGCGAAATCCCCCGCCTGCGCCGCATAGGACGCGAGCGCCGACAGAATGTTGCGGTCGAACGGATGGCGCGAGAGGGCGCGCTTCAATTCCTCCAGCCCCTTTTGCGGCGCGCCGGAGTCGTGAAGCGCGACGCCATAGACATAAGCAAAGCGCGCGTCGTCAGGCGAAAGCGCCGTCGCCTGCTCGAGGCTTTGCAGCGCCTCGGCGAGGCGCTTCTGCCGGATAAGGCTGAGGCCCAGCGCATGCGCGAGCGGCCCCGAGTCGGGGTTCTGCGCGAGAGATTTGCGTAGCGTCTCCTCGGCCGCGCGCTCGTCGCCGCTTGCGCGCGCAAGCTCCGCAAGCGAGATCGCGGCGGGCGCGAAAGTCTTGTCGATGACGAGGGCTTTCTCATATTCCGCCCGTGCGGCGTCCGCCTTGCCGCGCGCAAGGTTCAGCGCGCCAAGATTCGCGTGGCTCTCCGGCCGTTCGCCGTTGAAGGACTGACCGGCGGCATATTCAGCCAGCGCCTTTTCAAAGGCGAGGAGATCCCCGAGCGGCAATCCGGCCTCCGCCTCTCCGGCGAGCGCGCGCGCGGCGTCCATGCGCACCACGCGCGCCTCGTCGGACAACAAGGGCGCAAGCGTCTGCTGTTTCGTCGCCGCGTCGGCGCCGGCGAGTACCGCCACCGCGGCGACGCGCACCATCGGCTCCTTGCTCGCCGCTGCGCGTGTCGCAATGTCGAGCGCTTCGGGCGTCGGCGCCTGGCTCAACCGCTGGAGCGCGCTCGCCCGCGCGATGGCCGATTGATTCTCGTCGGCGGCTATTTTCGTCAGAGCGGCCCCCGCGCCCGGCGCGCCGCGGTCGGCGAGATAGAAGGCTTCCGCAAAACTCTGCGCGCCCTGCTTGCCCCCCGCCCCCCATGATTTCACCGCCTCGATCGCCCAGGCGGCGCTCTTGCCGTCATGGCATGTGTTGCAGGCGTTGGGCGTCGCCAGCGCCGCCGTGCGGTCGGGACGCGGAATGCGCATGGAGTGATCGTGACGCGCGTCGACGCCCATATAGGTCGTCGTCGGCATGTGACAGCTCGCGCATTGCGCGCCGTTCGAGCCTTGCGCGTGATGGTGATGCGCGGGCGCGTCGAAAACCGGCGCCGCATGGCATTGCGTGCAGACGGCGTTGCCGGATAGGCGCAGCTTGCCCGAATGCGGGTTGTGGCAGTCGGAGCAGGTCACGCCCGCCGCATGCATCCTGCTCTGCATGAAGGAGCCGAAAGTGTAGACCTCGTCCTGCTGCTGGCCGTCCGCGTGATAGAACCCCTCCTCCAGCGTGACGGGCCTGAACGCGTCGTAGAATTTCGCGACGGCGAGCGGGTCGTCCGAGAATTGCTGGCGGCGCGCATGGCACCCCGCGCAAACGAGCAACTCCCTGTCGCTGCCGGGCGGGCCTGCGCGCGTCGCCGTGCCGGAGGCGTTCGCGGACCAGGTCACGCCCTTGCGCTGGTCGAGGCTCATGGCGAATCCGTGATGCGGCGTTTGCGCATCGGGCTTGGCCGCCCAGGCGAGATGCTTCGACGCTGGACCATGACAGGCCTCGCAGCCCACGCTGATCTCGGAGAATGTCGTCGCGAAACCGCCCGTCGCCGCATCAAGATTCTTGCGCAGATTCGTCGAGTGGCAGAAGGCGCATTGGTAATTCCAGTTCTGATCTATCCCCGTCCAATGCAACGGATCGCCCGCGCTCAATTTTCGGTTGGGATAGAGATCGAACCAGCGCTGCCCGCCCTGCTCCGCGGGACGTGAATCCCAGGCGACGCCGAAAGCCTGCAGCCGCCCGCCGGGCAGTTCGACGAGATATTGCTGCAGCGGATAGAGCCCGAAGACATATTTGACCGCGAAGTCGGCGGGCTTGCCGTCAGGGCCTTCGGCGCGGATGGAGAATTTGCTGTCCTTCTTCGCGAAAACGTTTTCCGCCGCGCCCTTCCTGAACGCGCCGCCGTCGAAACGGCCGAGCACTGTCGCGTCGCTCGGCTCCTGCATCGCGGCCTTGTGCTGGGATTGCAGCCAGTCGCCATGCTCCGTCTTGTGGCAGGAGGCGCAGGCGGTCGAACCGACGAAGGCGGGCTCCTCCGCCTTCGCGGCGACGGTCGTCAGCGCGAACAGAGCGGCGAGCCCCGTTCTTAAAATAGGCGACATATGAAATCCTTCATGCAGGCCGGGGCGACTGTCGCTTTTTCCAGCCCGCGCGGCAAGGCTACCCGCCGCCCCGCATCCGCAGCGCGAGCCCACGCGCCAGCACATAGAAAATGGGCGTGAAGAGCAGGCCGAAGAATGTGACGCCGATCATGCCGCTGAAGACGGCGACGCCGAGCGACTGGCGCATCTCCGCGCCCGCGCCGTGAGAAATGGCGAGCGGCAGCACGCCGAGGATGAAGGCGAGCGACGTCATCAGGATCGGGCGCAGGCGCGTGCGCGCCGCCTCGATCGCCGCGGTGAAGCGCTCCTTGCCCTCGTCCTCGCCCTGGCGCGCGAACTCCACGATGAGGATGGCGTTTTTCGCGGCGAGGCCGATGAGCACGACCAGACCGATCTCGACCAGAATATTGCGGTCGAGGCCCTTGAACACGACGCCGCTCATCGCGGCGAGCACGCACATGGGCACGATGAGAATGACCGCGAGCGGCAGCACGAGGCTTTCATAAAGCGCCGCCAGCAACAGGAAGACGAAAACGACCGCGAGCCCAAAGGCGAGCATCGCCGTATTACCTGCGAGCTTCTCCTGCAGCGCGATTTCCGTCCATTCGAAACCGAAGCCCTGCGGCAGGGTCTGCTTGGCGAGCGCCTCGATGGTGGCGATGCCCTGCCCCGAGGAGACGCCTTTCAAGAGATCGATCTGCACCTCGGCGGCGGGATAAAGATTGTAGCGCGGCACGCGAAAGGCGCCGGTCGCGTCACGGAAAGTGGCGACGGCGCCCAGCGGCGTCATCTCTCCCGTCGCGCTGCGCGTCTTGAGTTCGGAGAGGTCGCGCAGCGTCAGGCGATGCGGATTGTCCGCCTGCGCCATGACCCGGTAGGTGCGCCCGAGTATGTTGAAGTCGTTGACGAAGACCGAACCCAGATAAATCGACATGGTCTCGAAGACGCGCGAGATCGGCACGCCGATCATCTCCGCCTTGGTGCGGTCGACGTCGGCGAAAATCTGCGGCGTTCGCGTGTTGAACAAAGTGAAGGCCTGCGCGACGCCGGGCGTGTGCATGGCGGGGCCGGCGAGGCCCCACGCCGCCTGCTCCAGCGCGGGTAGCCCGATGCCGCCGCGATCCTGCACATAGCCCTTGAGGCCGCCGCCCGTGCCGATGCCCGGCACGGCGGGCGGCTCCAGCACGAAGACGAAGGCTTCCTTGATCGGCGTGAGCGCATTGCGGATGTCGTCGCGAATCGCGACCGCCGGTAGATGATGGCGATGACGCTCCTCGAAGGGCTTGAGCGTGACGAAAATCACGCCCGCGTTCGGCGCGTTGGAGAAGGTCGCGCCATCGAAACCTGCGAAGACGACGCTCGAGGCGACGCCCGGGCGGCTCAGGATGGTGCTGCTGGCCGCCCGCACAACGGCGTCGGTGCGGTCGAGCGAGGCGCCGGGCGGGAGCTGGAAAGCGGCGATGAGATAGCCGCGGTCGAGCGTCGGCACGAGCCCTGTCGGCGTGCGGCGAAGCAGCTCCAGCGCGACGCCGATGAGCGCGCCATAGACAAGGAGCGACAGGAGTCCGACGCGCACGAGCCGTGCGGTGATCGCGCCATAGCGGTTCGACATCGTCTCGAAGAGACGGTTGAAGCCGGCGAAGAAAGCGTCGAGCGGACGCTTCAGGGCGGCGAAGCGGCCGCTGGCCGGCGCTTCATCGTGATGCGGTTTCAGGAGAATGGCGGCGAGAGCAGGCGATAGCGTGAGCGAGACGAAGGCGGAAATCAGCGTCGCCGTGGCGATGGTGATGGCGAACTGCTTGTAGAAGGCGCCCTGCAGGCCGGTGATATACGCCACAGGAATAAAGACGGCGCAGAGCACGAGCGCGATGGCGATCAGCGCGCCGGCGACTTCATCCATCGTCTTGTGTGCCGCCTCCCTGGGCGACATGCCTTGCGCAAGGTAGCGCTCGACATTTTCGACGACGACGATGGCGTCGTCGACCACGATGCCGATGGCGAGCACAAGGCCGAAGAGCGACAGCGTGTTGAAGGTCAGCCCGACAAGCTTCATGATGGCGAAGCTGCCGATGAGCGAGACGGGGATCGCCACGATGGGAATGATGGCCGCTCGCCATGTCTGCAGGAACAGGATCACCACGAGGACGACGAGCAGGATCGCCTCGCCAAGCGTGCGAACCACCTCGTCCACCGACTGCTGGATGAATTCGGTCGGATTGTAGACGATCGAATAGTCTAGCCCTGCCGGGAAGAGCTTCCGCGCGTCGGCCATCGTTTTTTCAACCGCCGCCGACGTTGCGAGCGCGTTGGAGCCCGGCTTCTGGAAGATGACGATGGCGGTCGCCGGGTCGCGGTCGAGATAGGCGTTGACTGTGTAATCCTGCGCGCCGATTTCGACCCTCGCGACGTCGCGCAGGCGCACCTGGCCATCCATGTCCGAGCGCAGCACCACATCGGCGAATTCGGCGGGATCGGACAGGCGGCCGACCGTGCGCACGGAGAGTTGGAAGGCGCCGGGAGACGCTGCTGGCGGCTGGTTGATGGCGCCGGCCGCGACCTGGAGATTGGCGGCGCGCAGCCCCGCGATCACTTCGCCCGCCGTCATGCCGCGCGCCGCGACCTTGTCGGGATCGAGCCACACGCGCATCGAATAGTCGCGCGCGCCAAAAACCCGCACGTCGCCGACGCCCTCCAGACGCGCGAGTTCGTCTCGCACATAGAGCGTGGCGTAGTTGGAGATATATTGCTGGCTGCGGGAGCCATCCGGCGAGCGCAGATGCACCACCATCATCAAATCGGGCGACGCCTTTTTCACCACGACGCCGAAGCGCTGCACTTCTTCAGGCAGGCGCGGCGTCGCTATGGCCACGCGGTTTTGCACCAGCACCTGCGCGAGGTCTATGTTGACGCCCGTCTTGAAGACGACGTTGATCATCAAGACGCCGTCGCCCGTCGACTGCGAGGAGATGTACAGCATGTCGTCGACGCCGTTGACCTCCTGCTCGATCGGCGAGGCGACGGTCTGGGCGATCACTTCCGCCGAGGCGCCGGGATAGGTCGCTGTGATGGTGACGGTCGGCGGCGCGATGTCCGGATATTCCGAGACCGGCAGCGTGCGCTGCGCGATGAGCCCCGCGATGGTCAGGAGCACGGACAAAACGGCGGCGAAGATGGGCCGCTCGATGAAGAAATGCGGAAAGCGCATCTGCTCTTTCGTTTCTAGTTTCCAAGCGGCGCTATTGCGCCTTCCGTCGGCGCGACGGTCGCCCCCGGGCGAACCATGGGATTGGCGAGCCCCGCCGTGATGACGAGATCGCTCGCATCGAGCCCGGCGAGGACCACGCGCAAGCCCTTATGGAGCGGACCCAGCGTGACGGGCCGCGCCGCGACTTTGTTTTCAGCGGTCACAACGAGGACGACCTTGCTTGTCTGGTCGGAGGAAATCGCAGCGTCGGGCACAAGAAGAGCAGGCGCGTCGCCGCCGCTGACGCGCACGCGGCCGAACGTCCCGGGCGTCAAAAACAAATCCTTGTTGTCGAGCACGGCGCGGGCGCGGATCGTGCCCGAACGCACGTTGAGCTGATTGTCGAGAAAGTCTATCGCGCCCGAACGCGTCCAGGCGGTTTCGTCGGCGAGGCGCACATAGGCCGTCGTCTGCGCCTTCTGCTTGCCGGCGGTGCGACGCGCGAAGTTCAGAAAGTCCGACTCCGAGACGTCGAACTCGAAATGTATCGGCTCGAATTTGACGATGGTGGTGAGCAGCGTCGTCCCGGCTTGCACGAGATTGCCGATATCGATGCGCCTGTCGGAGACGCGCCCCGAGATCGGCGCTCGCACCTGCGTCCATTCGAGATTGAGCTCGGCGTTGCGCAGCGCCGCTTCGGCGCCCAGGAGCTGGGCGCGAGCGGAATCGGATCCGCCGCGGCGCTGGTCCATGTCCCGCCGCGTGATCGTTCCGCCGCTGACCAGCGTTTCGCCGCGCGCGGCGTCTTTCGAGAGCATGGCCGTCTGCGCCTGCATGCGAACGACGTCCGCCTTCGCGCTGTCCACGGCGATCTGATAGGGGCGCGGATCGATGGTGAAGAGCGGATCGCCCGCCTTGACGACCTGGCCGTCTGTGAAATGAATCTTCTCTACCGCGCCGGAGACTCGCGGGCGCACCTCGACGCGCTGAACGGCGGCGAAGCGTCCCGTATATTCGTCCCAGCGCGGGACGGTCTCGGCGACAGGATGCGAGACGGTGACGCTCGGGAGGGGCGGTGGGCCCTCCTGCGCATTAGGGCCAGAGCCGGCGAGCACGACGCCCGCCATCGCTGCGGCGAGATACAGGCGCAGGCGCGCGCCGCTCGGATTACCGCACACGCGGACCCAGTCCATCGTCTTCTCTCGTCTCTAGAAAACGGCGCCCGACGGGGGCGGGGCCGACCGGAACCTAGGGCGCCGGCTTGCGTCCGTCCACTCCATGCGGATAGGAATAAGCGCCGATGGCGATGTGAAGCTGTTGAAAATACAAATTTTCTCCTGTGGCTACATTGATTTCTATCCTAGGTTTATTGCTCCGCTACAGGTAATGCTTGGACTTGTTTACATTTTGTGGCAATGTCGCGCCCGCGATCGGGGATGGCTTCAAGTATTACAATTGGAAGTTGTGTCATTTGACGCCGGGGCCCGAACCTCGACGCTCGATCGTGAGCGAATTTGTCCGGAGGAACACCATGAAGAAGCTGATACTGGCCCTGGCGATGGCGGGAGCGTTTGCGCCTTCGCTCGCCCAGGCGCAGGTGAAGATCGATATGACCAAGGTCACCTGCGGCGAGGTTCTCGCCATGACCCCCGAAGACCAGAGTGATTTTGCGGCCTTCATGAGCGGTTTCTTCGCCCAGCGCAGCGGCCGCACCTTCATCGATACGGCCCTTTTCCAGAAAAACGCAGCCAGCGTCATGGACTGGTGCAGCTCCAACAAGGGCGAATCCGTCATGGCCGGCCTGCAGCGCGCTTTCGCGAAGTAAAGAACGAATCGGGGATACATAATGAACCGCAATCTGATTCTCGGCGGCGTCTTCGCCGCCCTCATTATGGCCGCTCCGGCTTCGGCGCAGGTCACGATCGAGATGTCCGAAATCTCCTGCAAGGACTTTGCAGGCTATGAGCCGGCCCTCAAGGATTTCATCGCCAACTGGATGCGCGGCTACTTCATGTCGAAGAAGAACCTCACGGTCGTCGATTCGCAGTATGTTAAGCGCAACGGCGAGAAAATCGCCCGTTACTGCAAGAAGCTGCCAAAGTCGTCTCTGATGGACGCTGTGCAGAAGAACGCCCGCTGACAACGTCGAGCCCGGCCAGGCGGCCGGGCTTCTCTCCCCGGCTGCGTGGACACGCGAGCGCGGCAACGACCAGAGTTGGCCCTTCGCCCGGCCAGGGTTTTTCATGGACGCGAGAACGCTCCCGACGATCAAAACCCAGGGCACTGTCCGAATCCGCAATCTAACGGCCCTGCCGGACGTCGCCGCGGAACTTGGAGCCGATTTCAAGCGCATTCTTGCGCAAGCAGGGCTGGAAGCGAATGTTTTCGCCAATCCCGACAATGTAATCAGCTACCTAGCCCTTGGCCGTCTCATGCGCGAGTGCATGGACGCCACGGGATGCGACGAACTCGGGCTGCGGGTCGGCATGCGCCAGTCGATTCCAGTCCTTGGACTGAGCGGCTATGTCGCCGCCAATGCGCCGACGGTGCGCGACGCCCTCGGAACGCTCATCTCCGCCCTGCGGCTGACAGATACGGGCGGCAAGGCCAGCCTGGCTCAAGAGCAAGGTTTTGCCACGATCTCATGGGTGATCGCAGACCCGCACATCGAGGCTCCCGAACAGATAGACGATGCGGCGATCGCCATATGCTGCAACATCATGCGGGCGCTTTGCGGCCCCCAATGGGCCCCTGTGGAAGCGTGTCTGACGCGCCGCCGACCGGCCAACCCCGCCGGTTACGCCAAGTTCTTCAACGCCCCATTGCGCTTCGAAGCCGACGTCGCCAGCCTCATTTTCGATGAATCGCAGCTCGATCTGCAGGTTGAAGGCCGGGATGCGAATCTGCATGCAATCCTTGCCCCGCTGCTCGACAAGGCCATGGCGGAAGCCGGGAAGACGTTTCGGCAGGAAGTATGCGACCTTCTGCGCGTCCAGATTCTCACCGGGCCTCTGGCGCCCGACCGCGTCGCCTCGGCGATGGGCATGAGCGCACGGACGCTGTCACGCCATCTGGCGTCCGAGCAGATAACTTTCTCCGAGCTCGCGCAGCAGGTGCGATTCGAAACGGCTCAGCGGCTCCTTCGGTCCGAAAAGAGCATCTCTGATATCGCTGCGGCGATGGGCTATTCCGACGCCACTGCCTTTATTCGCGCCTTTCGCCAATTTACCGGCACAACCCCCGCGCGCTGGCGCCGTGAAATGTAAACGTCTATGTTCAAAGGTCATTATTCATTAATGTTGCGAATTGGCAACAGTCCTCGGAATACGTCATTACAACGTCCAGTTGGCACCAAATGCCTATTTCTTGACCGCCTACATCCATTCTTGTGGGCGCCCTGCTGCTAGTTTCGCGGCGTGCAAAGACGGATCGGCCCCAAGCGGACGTCTGAGTCAGAACCAAGGAATTGTCATGAAAAAGTCCCTCCTGGCTGCGGCAGTGTCGCTCGCCGCCCTCACCGTCGGCTCCGCCTTCGCCGCCGACCTGCCCTCGCGCAAAGAAGCGCCGGTTTATATCCCGCCGCCGCCGGTG
>PERY01000038.1 GCA_002929055.1 Methylocystis sp.
CCTCGCGCGCTACTGATTCGGCAACCTCGCTCATTGCGAGACGACTGGAAAGCCCGGCCGCTGCGCCGGGCTTTCCTTTGTGCGACGCTCTTCCTAAGCGGGCGCGCATGACGTAAAGGGCGGGCGCAGCCTCTCCATCCATGCGCGGCCCATGATCCGTATCGAGAACATCAGCAAACAGAACGGCTCCCAGATCCTTTTCATCGAGGCCTCCGCGGCCCTGCTGAAGGGAGAGAAGGCTGGCCTCGTCGGCCCCAATGGCGCGGGCAAGACAACGCTCTTTCGCATGATCACGGCGCAGGAGCGCCCGGACGAGGGTCAGGTCTCGGTCGATCGCGGCGTCACCATCGGCTATTTCAGCCAGGACGTCGGCGAGATGTCGGGCCGCAGCGCGGTCGCGGAGGTCATGGACGGCGCCGGTCCGGTGAGCGCCGTCGCCGCCGAGCTGCGCGAGCTGGAAACCGCAATGGCCGACCCCGATCAGGCCGACAATATGGACGAGATCATCGCGCGCTATGGCGAGGTTCAGGGCCGCTTCGAGGAGCTCGACGGCTATGCGCTCGACGGCCGGGCGCGCGAAGTGCTCGCTGGCCTCAGCTTTTCGCCGGAGATGATGGACGGCGACGTCGGCGCGCTATCGGGCGGCTGGAAGATGCGCGTCGCGCTCGCCCGCATCCTCCTGATGCGGCCCGACGCCATGCTGCTCGACGAACCGAGCAACCACCTCGACATCGAGAGCCTCATCTGGCTCGAGGATTTTCTCAAGGGCTACGACGGCGCGCTGCTCATGACCTCGCACGACCGCGAATTCATGAACCGCATCGTCGGCAAGATCGTCGAGATCGACGGCGGGTCTCTGACCACCTACTCGGGCGACTATGAATTCTACGAACAGCAACGCGCGCAGAACGAAAAGCAGCAGCAGGCGCAGTTCGAGCGCCAGCAGGCGATGCTCGCCAAGGAGATCAAGTTCATCGAGCGTTTCAAGGCGCGCGCTTCGCATGCCGCGCAAGTGCAGAGCCGGGTGAAGAAGCTGGACAAGATCGAGAAAGTCGAGCCGCCCAAGCGCCGCCAGTCCATCGCCTTCGATTTCCCGCCCGCGCCGCGCTCCGGCGACGACGTCGCCATGCTCAAGAACATTCACAAGCGCTACGGTCGCCGCGCCATTTACGAGGGCTTCGATTTCGGCGTGCGCCGCAGGGAGCGCTGGTGTGTCATGGGCGTCAACGGCGCGGGCAAATCCACCTTGCTGAAGCTCGTCGCCGGAGCCGCCAAGCCGGACGACGGGGCCGTCGCCATCGGCGCCAATGTGAAGATGGGCTATTTCGCCCAGCATGCGATGGAAGTGCTGGAAGGCGACCGCACGGTGTTCCAGACGCTCGAAGACGCTTTTCCGCAGGCCGGGCAAGGGTCGCTGCGCGCGCTTGCAGGCTGCTTCGGCTTTTCGGGCGACGACGCCGAGAAGAAATGCCGCGTTCTCTCCGGCGGCGAGAAGGCGCGGCTCGTGATGGCGAAGATGCTCTACGATCCGCCCAACTTCCTCATTCTCGACGAGCCGACCAACCATCTCGATCTCGCGACGAAGGAGATGCTCATCACCGCGCTCGCGAATTACGAAGGCGCCATGCTCTTCGTCTCGCACGACAGACGCTTCCTCGCCTCGCTTTCGAACCGCGTGCTGGAGCTGACGCCGGAAGGCGTCCACAAATATGAGGGCGGCTACACCGAATATGTCGCCCGCACCGGCCACGAGGCTCCCGGCGTGCATGGCTGAGGACGGCAGTCTTGCCGCCCTGGGGCGAGGGGTTCTCCAGCGGAAAAGACGCGTGCGCGTGCGCATCGATACGCTATAATCGCCCTGATGCATGATGCAGGAGAAACCGATGCTTGACCGACTCGCCGCATTCGCCGGGGCTTTCAAGGCCCCGGGCGAATTACGCTGGCACGTAAACCTCTCGACGCAGGTGACGATGCGCAAGGGCGTGCTGCTCTCGAACGGGCAGTCGCGCGGGGGCGGCGTCTCGGCCCGCCTCTACGACGGCGGGATCTACGGCTTCGCCGCCGCGCCAAGCGACGACGACGACGCCATCCGCACTGTCATCGCCAAAGCGGCGGAGAACGCGGCCAGCGTTGGCGGCGCGAGGCGCAATGCGCCGGCCCGGGCAGCATCCGAGCCCGGCGAGGGCCTCTATGATTATCGCAGCGAGAGACCGGCGAGTTCGGCTGCGCAGCGCGTGCGAATACTGAAGGGCCTCGACAGTCTCATTCGCGAGAAATATCCCGATCTGGTCAATGTCGACATTTCGCTGTCGAGCCACGCCAGCGAGAAGTCTCTTGCGACCACCGAAGGGGTGCGGACCTATTCCTACGTTCCGCGCTCCGTGCTTTCGGTGCGCATGGCCGTCGAAGCCAATGGCGGTCTCGTCGATCTCCACAACACGCTTGGCGGCTTTGGCGAGATTCAGGATCAAAGCTTCGAACCAGAAAGCCTGCTCGCCTGGCTCGACGATCTGCATGAGGAGCTTCGCCGCAAGGCCGAGGGCGGCCAGTGCGAGGCCGGCTTGCACGACGTGGTGCTCGATTCCGATCTTGCCGGCATTCTCGCGCATGAGGCGATCGGCCATACCTGCGAGGCCGACCTTGTGCTCGCCGGCTCCATCGCGGGAGACCATGTCGGGGGTATGGTCGCCTCCGAGAAGATCACGCTCGGCGATTACGCGGGACGCGGACCGGACGGCAAGTCGAGCTTCGCCATCCATGTCGATGACGAAGGCACCGCCTGCCGCGACGTGACGATCATCGAGAATGGCGTGCTGCGAAACTTTCTCCACAGCCGGCAGACGGCGGCTGAACTCGGCGCCGAGCCCGCCGGCAATGCGCGCGCCTTTGCCTTCTCGGACGAGCCGCTGGTGCGCATGCGCAACACAGCCATCCTCGCAGGCAAGGACAAGCTCGCCGACATGATCGGCGCCATCGACCGCGGCTATTATCTCAAGCGCGCGACCAATGGCCAGGCGGATCTCACGAGCGAGTTCATGTTCGGCGTGAGCTGCGGCTACGAAATCCGCAACGGCAAGATCGGGCGCGCCATTCGTGACACCACGATCTCCGGCGTCGCCTTCGACATGCTGAAAAGCGTCACCCATGTCGGGGACGAGTTCAAATGGTCCGGCGCCGGCGGCTGGTGCGGCAAGAAGCAGCCGATCGCCGTCGGCATGGGCGGACCCGCAATCAAGTGCAAGATCACCATTGGGGGACGCGGATGACCGCCTTGCACGACGCGGCTGTCGAGGATTTTTGCGGCGAACTCGTCGCGCTTGCGCTGGCGAAGGGCGCGTCCGCCGCGCAGGCGCAGACGCGCCGCAGTCGCTATTTCGAGATGCAGTTCGACAATCGCGGCCCCGACCTCGTGCGCTCGACGGAGAACGAAGTCTCCGCTCTGACCGTCTTCCGCGACGGCAAGCGCGGCGCGGCGTCGCTCAACGGCCGTTCGAAGGAGGACGTCGCGGCTGCGATAGAGGCGGCGATGGCCTCCGCCGAGGCCGGCGTTCCCGACGACGCCAATGACGTCGCCGACGCGCCGTCCCTGCCGCCGAGCCGACATGGGCCGGAAAGCGCGGATCGCGCGCAGATGGCGGCGGGCATCGAGGCGTTCCTGTCACGCATTCGCGCGGAGTTTCCGCTTCTGCGCACACGAGACTGCCTGTCCTCCTTCTCCGACGCCGACGTCGCCTTCGCCAATTCGCATGGCCTTCGGCAAAAAGAGCGCCGCGCCGCTTATGGCTTCACCGCAATGTTCATGGCGAAGGACGGCGCGCGCACGACATCGCTCAACTACGTCGACTCGTCGCGCTTCACACCCTTCGTCGATCCGTTTCAGTCCGCGGGTCTCGAGCGCCTGATGATCGAAACCACGCAGTCGCTGGACCGCAAGCCCGTCCCGCAGAAATTCGACGGCGACGTCATCGTCACGCCGGAGTGTCTCGCCTCTCTCCTTGGTCCCATCGTCAATGCTCTCTCGGGCGCGGCGCTCTTTGCCGGCACGACTCCCTTCAGGGGCAAGAAGGGCCAGGCGATCGCCAGCCCGCTGTTCTCGCTTTCCAACCGTCCGCGCGATCCACAATCGCCAGGCGGCGCCGATTTCGACGACCATGGCGTTCCAACGCGCGATCTCGATCTCGTTGCGAAGGGCGTGTTGAACGACTATCTGGTCGACTTCTTCTTCTCAAAAAAGCTCCGCCTGCCGCAGACGGCGGGCGCGAGTAACTTCCATGTGGCTGCCGGAGACATGTCTCTCGAGGACATGATCGCCCGAACGAAGCGCGGCATTCTCTTCTCGCGGTTTTCCGGCGGCGCGCCGAACGCCGCGCTGGACTTCGCGGGCATCGCCAAGAATTCTTTCTACATCGAGGACGGCCAGGTCCGTCACGCTCTTGAAGAGACGATGGTGAGCGGGAATTTCTGCGAGCTGTTGCGCAACATCCACGCGGTCTCCGCCGAAAGCGTCGATTATGGATCGGGCTCATATCCCTTCGTCGCGGCGTCGGGCGTGACGATTTCCTCGAAATAGCGTCGGGCGACTGCCTCAAGTCAATATTATTGTTGCTCTTTAGCGGGCCCTTGGCGGAGACTCACCTGATTTTCATCCATCGTTGCAGCTTTGCAATAGCCAAGACCTTGCGATTGAATCACAGTGGCGGCTGATTTGGAGGGATTCGATGCAGCCGCGCACACGCTTTTGCGGCGAATTTTCCGCGCTTGCGACCTTCGGCGTCGCCTTTTGGACGGTTCTTTTTTTCCAGGCTGCGCGGGCAGAAGGAGAAATGGCGCTGATCGAAGCCGGCGCCGACAAGCCTCGCGCCCGGGCCGCGTCATGCGATCGCGACATGAGAGTCGACGGGCGCTGCCCGTCCAAGCCCGCAGCGCCCGTTCGTGTCGAGCGGCCTCTCTTCGCCATCGTCTCCATCGCCGACCAGAGCGTGTCGGTCTACAATCACCAGGGTCTTGTCGCCCGCTCGGCGGTTTCGACAGGCATGCCGGGCCATTCGACGCCCAGGGGCATCTTCACGATCCTCGGCCGCGAGCGCATGCACGCGTCCAATATCTATTCCGGCGCGCCCATGCCCTTCATGCAGCGGCTCACCTGGTCGGGCATCGCCATGCATCTTGGCGTCGTCCCCGGCCATCCGGCGTCGCATGGCTGCATCCGCCTTCCCGCGGATTTCGCGGCCAAGCTCTGGGGCTTGACCCGCATCGGGGAACGCGTCGTGATTTCTCCTGACGACGTCACGCCAACCGAGTTTTCGCATTCGCTCCTCCCGGCGCCGAAGATGCAACTCGTCGCCGACGCCGGCGCCGCCGCCAGCGCGACGGGTGCGCCGCCGCCGGCCCCCGCGGCGGCGGAGACGCCGCGGCTCAACCCCCGTCAATACGCTGACCGGTTGAAATCGAAGGCCGCCGCGGACAGGGTCGCCGCCGCCAAGGCTGCCGGCGAAGCGTTTCTTGCCGCCGACGGCAAGGAGACGGAAGGCCTGCGCCTCGCCGACGAATTGAAGGCGGCCGAGGCTGGGGTCGCCCAGGCTCAGGCTAGGGCAGACGCGGCCATCCGGGCGTCGCTCGCCGCCGAGGCGACGACGGCTGCGAAACCCGAGGAGTCCGCGCTGGCGAAGACAAGGGACGAGGCGAGCGCCGCAAAGACGAAAGCCGAAGAGGAGCGCACCGCCGCGCAGGCGAAGCTAGATGCCGCGAAAAAGGCTTCTACCGCCAACGTCGCCGAAACGAGCGAGGCCTATCGCCGCTGGCAAGCCGCTGCGAAAGCCTTCGAAGCCACCGAGACTGCCGAGAAGGACGCGGAGCTACGCACGACGCCCGTGTCCGTCCTGATCAGCAAGGCGGACAAGCGCGTCTATGTGCGTCAAGGGCTGACGCCGATCTTCGATGCGCCCGCGACCGTGCGCGATCCCAAGACGCCGCTCGGTTCGCATCTCTATATCGCGACCGCTGCGGGCGAAGACGGGGCTTCACTGAAATGGTCGGTGGTCTCTATGCCGACGCAGCGCGTCGAGGAGCCGGCGCCCCGCAAGAAGGGAAAGGCCCTGGATGAGGAACCCTATCCTTCGCTGACATCCTATGCCTCCCCGGCGGGCCCCGAAGAAGCCCTTGAACGCGTAGAAATCCCCCAGGAGGTCCGCGACCGCATCGCCGAGCGTCTGTGGACGGGGGGCTCCATCATCATCTCCGACTTGCCGTTGAGCAGCGAGACGGGGAACGTCGGCACTGATCTCACGATCAAGCTGCGCTAGCTCGCCCGCCCGAAGGGAGCAATTCGACGACAGATGCGCTATCATGCAGGCGCATTTCGGAAAGTCGGAAAAACATGCTCCTTCGATTTGTATTTGGTCTCGCCGCCGCGCTCTGCGCCGCAGGCTCCGCGCATGCCGAGAACAGCCCGTCCACAGTGCCGATGACGCTGACCAGGAGCGATTATGGCGGGGGGCGCATTTATCTCCCCGTACGCTTCGGGAACATGCTCGGGACGATGCGTCTCGACACCGGCGCCTCCACAACACGAGTCGCCCTTGCGCCCTGGAACAGGGATCTTCCGCCGATCGGCCAGAGCGTCTCCACCGGAGCGTCCGGAAAATCGACGCGCTGCGACGATGTCCAGGCCAGGAACTTTGGCCTGAAGGCGTCGCAGGGTAATGACATCGCACGGGCGACCTACGAGGTCTCCCGCTGCGCAGCCAACGACGGCGACGATCTGCTGGGTCTCGATTTCTTCAAAGGTTCGCGCTTCAGCCTGGATTTTACGCATCGTGAGATGGTCTTCTTCGGCGCGTCGGCCGCCGACGCCCATCCCAGGCCTTTCCGCACGCTTGGTCCCGACCAGCGCCTTGTCGGCGTGGATATTCGCGCAGGCGACGCCGCCGTCGTCGCGCTTTTCGACACGGGCGCGGAGATTTCCGCGGTAGACCAGCGCTTCGTGGAGGCGCACGGGAATCTGTTTTCGCCCGTCAAGGCGAAGAGCGCGGCAAGCGAAGCCGGCGGCAGGCAGTTTTCCGCAAAAATTTACAAGATCAAATCGCTCGACCTTGGCGAGGGGCGACGGCTGCGCGGCATCTATGCATTGGCCTATGACTTCGGCGTGCTGCGCGAGGCGCTCGGCCCGCAAACGCCTTTCATCCTCGGCTACAACGTCATCAGCCGGTTCAACTGGGTCATGGATTTCCGCGCTCCCGGCGAGTCGACCTGGAATGCGCGGCAGAGATAGCGCCAGCTCCCGATGCCGCTCTCTTGCGCGGAACGCCCGCCCTGTCGCGACGTTGAAACGTCAAACGACAGAGAGGCGCACATGTCCAACCCGAGAAGCACAGCCGCAATTGGCGGCCATCCTATCCATCCGTTGCTGGTTCCCTTCCCCATAGCCTTCTTTATCGCGGCGTTTCTATGCGATCTGGCCTATTGGCGCACCGGTGGCGCCTTTTGGTCCGAGGCGGCTCTATGGCTGATCGGCTCCGGGCTCGTAATGGGGCTGCTCGCCGGAATGGTGGGCGCAGTCGATGCAATGGGAGACAGCCGCGTGCGCGCTCTCGGCAAGCTGCAATGGCATGCAGCCGGCAACGCCATCGTCCTCGTCATCGAGCTCTACAGTTTCTGGCTGCGCTACAATTACGGCGCCGGCGAAGTCTTTCCGCAGGGGCTTTATCTTTCGACCGCAGCGGTCGCGCTTCTGGGAGTCACCGGCTGGCTCGGCGGAGAGCTGGTCTATCGACATCGCGTCGCCGTCCAGAGCGAAAGTGAGCAGACGGTCGAGCGGGCCGTCGAGGGCCGGCCTGCGGACGAGCGGCCGCGTTCCGTCCCCTGAACCTTTCCCCCTTCCAGAAGGAACGAGCACATGAGCGATCGAGGTCTCGCCGTGGTCACGGGCGCATCTTCCGGGATTGGCTACGAGCTTGCGCGGCTCTGCGCGGAGAGGGGGTATGATCTCGTCGTCGCGGCCGATGAACCGGAGATCGCCGCCGCTGCGCAGAGGCTGCGACAGACCGGTGCGCAGGTGCGCGACATCGTCGCTGACCTGTCGACCACCTCGGGCGTTGAAGCGCTGCACCGCTTGGCCCGGGATTTCTCCCGCCCGGTCGACGTGCTGATCGCCAACGCCGGCTGCAGCTTCGCCGGCGCCGTGCTCGATCTCGAATTCCCGAAAGTCCGGCGGGTGGTCGACACCAATGTCACCGGGACCGTCTACCTCCTCCACCTGATCGGCAGAGACATGCGCGCGCGGGGCGCCGGGCGCATCATGATCGTCGGTTCGGTGGCGGGATACATGCCCGGCCCGTTCAACGCCGTCTACAATGCGAGCAAGGCCTTCATCAATTCCTTCGCCGCGGCGCTGCGCAACGAATTGAGCGATAGCCGCGTCAGCGTGACATGCCTGATCCCGGGCGCGACGGAAACCGAATTCTTCCGCCGCGCCGGCATGCTCGAGACGAGAATGGGGCGAAGCGAGAAGGACCCGCCCTCCAAGGTCGCGCTCGACGGTTTCGAAGCGATGATGCGCGGGGACGGCGCGATCGTCAGCGGGTGGTACAACAAGGGACTCGCGCTTGTGGCGCAGATCTCGCCGGCGCCGTTTCTCGCCCGGGTTCACCGCTGGATCTTGTGGCCGAAGTCGGCGGCGCGGGGGTGAGAGCGCCCGGGCGCTCTCTTTCGTCATCATGTGACCGCTCGCCATGCGTGCGGCAAAGCGCCTGACTGCGGGCCTCTAAGGATAGCCTCGCCGCGACAGCGCCATCAGGGCCACAATTCCAATGAAAGCGCTGAGGAGGGAGATCAGGAGAAGCGACTCGACGACTTCCAGAATGGCGAGTTCCTCCGTTTGCGGGCGCCGCTGGAGCAACAACACCGGCGGCAGGGGGCCGTTCCCCGCACGCGCGGGAAGCAAAATGGTCAGGCTGACGGAACATTGCGGTGAAACAGAAGTTTACCAGCATCGACGCCGCGCCGTAGCCTGCGACTTTTCGCAGGAAAGCCGCGTTGAGGAACGAGGCGACATGAGCCTTCCAGACGACGCTCCCAATGCAGATCTTCAGGCGCCCGAAGCCGCGTCGCAGGGAAGGCCCAGGCGCCAGCCGCGGTCGCTCGACATTCTGCTGGTCGAGGATGAGTCGGCGATCGCCAAGGACATCGAGTACATCGTGCGCGATCTCGGCCACCGGGTCATCGGCCCCGCGCGCACGCAGGACGAGGCCCTCTCGCTTGCCGCGAAAGCGCGGCCCGCCGTGATCATCGCAGACGTAAAACTCGCCGATGGAAGCTCCGGCGTCGTCGCGGTGGATGAAATGCTGAAGACGATCGACGCCTCTGTGATCTTCGTCACAGCCGTCCCGGAGTGGCTGCGGACGGGCGGCGTGGAACCTTATTTCGTCATCCCGAAGCCATATGCGACGGAGTCGGTTCAGGCCGCCGTACAGAAGGCGGCGTCCCGGCGCGCGCAGGAAATGCCGGCGATTCTCGCGACCAAATCCGCCGTGAGCCGGCTCATGCGCCGTCAGTGAGCGCCCTTCCTTAGCCATGCGGCGATCCTTCGCAGGCGCCTCGGCCCGAAACATGTTAGATCGCGTCGCGCGTCGCGGCGGCCTCGCGGCGATACGGGGAGGCGTTCGATGTATAAGAAAATTCTCGTGCCCGTGGATCTCAGCGAGTCGGACATGACGCAACTCGCGCTCGACGCCGCTCTCGCGCTGGCCGCGACCAGCGCCGACGCGCAGCTTCGCCTCGTCAACGTTCAGCCGCTCGTGCCGGTCGCCTTCGTCGATTACATCCCGCCGAATTTCGACGAGGAATTGCGTGAGCTGGCGGAGAAGGATCTCGCCGCCCTGGCGGAAAAAATCCCGCTGCCCCCTGGCCGGGCCACCTCGACCGTCCGCTTTGGCGCGGTTTATCCAGAGGTTCTGGCGGAGGCGGAAGACTGGGGGGCCGATCTCGTCGTCGTCGGTTCGCATCGGCCGACGATGGCGACCTATCTTCTGGGCTCCAACGCCAAGACCATCGTGCGGCACGCCAAATGCTCCGTGCTCGTGGCGCGGCAATAGGCCTCAGGCGGCGCGCGCCCCCGGCATGTACACTCGCGGAATGGCGCGATTCGTTTTCCTGTGTGGTTTTGCGACGGCTATCGCCGCCTCGATCGGGGCGGCGGCGCTCGCCGCGCCTTCGGGCAAGCCGGACCTCCGTCAGGGCGAGGTCATCGCCAAGGCGAACTGCGGCCGCTGCCACGCCACCGGCCGCACGGGCGCGAGCCCCAATCCCAAATCTCCGCCCTTTCGCAACCTCTCGCAGCGCTATCCGCTCTCGAATCTGGAGGAGGCTCTGGGCGAGGGCATCGTCGTCGGCCACGAGGGGTCGGACATGCCCCAGTTCCGCTTCAATACGAAGCAAATCGAGGCGCTTCTCGCTTATCTGGGCGCGATCCAGAAGCGCTGAGCCCGAAGGAAGGCGCGGGCGCGCGGCGATTCCCCGCCTTTGCGCTCGGGTGGTGGCTGGTCTAAATACCCTTGGAGCCAGCCGAGGAAAACGATGTCCGCGATCCCCGATTTCACCAAAATCCCCTTCGCCCCCGCCAATGTCGCGCAGGAGGCGCCGCCGCGCAGCTGGCTGACGCCCGAGGGCATTGAGGTGAAGAGCGCCTATGGGCCGCAGGACATCGAGAGCCTCTCCTTCGTCGACGGCTTCCCCGGCGTGGCGCCCTTCGTGCGCGGCCCTTACTCGACCATGTATGTCGCCCAGCCCTGGACGATCCGCCAATACGCCGGCTTCTCCACGGCCGAGGATTCCAACGCCTTCTATCGCCGCAACCTCGCGGCCGGCCAGAAAGGCCTGTCGGTCGCCTTCGATCTCGCGACGCATCGCGGCTATGACTCGGACCATCCGCGCGTGATGGGCGACGTCGGCATGGCGGGCGTCGCGATCGATTCAATCTATGACATGCGCACGCTCTTCGACGGCATTCCGCTCGATCAGATGTCGGTGTCGATGACCATGAACGGCGCGGTGCTGCCGGTTCTCGCGCTCTTCATCGTGGCGGCGGAAGAGCAGGGGGTTTCTGCCGACAAGCTCACCGGCACGATCCAGAACGACATCCTCAAAGAATTCATGGTGCGCAACACCTACATCTATCCGCCGGAGCCCTCCATGCGGATCGTGTCGGACATCTTCGCCTACACCTCCAAACATATGCCGAAGTTCAATTCGATTTCGATCTCCGGCTATCACATGCAGGAGGCGGGCGCCTCGGCCGACCTCGAGCTCGGCTACACGCTGGCGGACGGCGTCGAATATGTGCGCGCCGGCGTCGAGGCCGGTCTCGACATCGACGCCTTTGCGCCACGCCTCTCCTTCTTCTTCGCCATCGGCATGAACTTCTTCATGGAGGTGGCGAAGCTGCGCGCCGCGCGCCTGCTGTGGGCGCGGCTCATGAAGGATCTGGGCGCAAAGTCGGAAAAGAGCCTGACGCTGCGCACCCACTGCCAGACCTCCGGCTGGTCGCTAACTGCGCAAGACGTTTACGTCAACTCCATCCGCACCTGCGTCGAGGCGATGGCGGCGACGCAGGGACATACGCAGTCGCTGCACACCAATGCGCTCGACGAAGCGCTCGCTTTGCCGACCGACTTTTCGGCCCGCATCGCCCGCAACACCCAAATCGTCTTGCAGCAGGAGAGCGGCACGACGCGCGTGATCGACCCCTGGGGCGGCTCCTATTATGTCGAGCGCCTCACCGCGGAACTCGCCAAGGGCGCATGGAAGCATATCGAGGAGATCGAGAAACTGGGCGGCATGGCGAAGGCCATTGCGGCCGGCGTGCCCAAGCAGCGCATCGAGGAGGCCGCCGCGAAGACGCAGGCGCGCATCGACAGCGGCACGCAGGTGGTCGTGGGCGTGAACAAATACCGCCCCGAGAATGACGCGAAGCCCAATGTTCTGAAGGTCGACAACGCCGCCGTGCGCGCCGCGCAGCTCGACAAGCTCGCGCGGCTTCGCGCCGAGCGTGACGAAGCTGTGACCCAGGCCGCGCTAGATGCGCTGACGGAAGGCGCGACCTCCGGCGCCAATCTGCTCGACCTCGCGGTGAAGGCGGGCCGCGCCAAGGCGAGCGTCGGCGAGATTTCCTATGCGCTGGAAAAGGTCTTCACGCGCCACAAGCCCAAGGCCAACGTCATCTCGGGCGTCTATGCGAAGGAGGCCGGCAAGGACAGCCCGCAGGTCGGCCGCGTCATCGGCATGACGCGCGACTTCGAGGAAAACACCGGCCGCAAGCCGCGCATCCTCGTCGCCAAGATGGGGCAGGACGGCCACGACCGCGGACAGAAGGTCATCGCCTCGGCCTTCGCCGACATGGGCTTCGACGTCGTCATCGGCGATCTCTTCGCAACGCCCGACGAAGTCGCCAGGCGCGCAGCGGAGGAGGACGTGCATATCGTCGGCGTCTCCACCATGACCGCCGGCCATCTGACGCTCACGCCGGAACTGCGCGATGCGCTCGAGCGCGTCGGCCGCCAGGACATCATGATGGTCATCGGCGGCGTCATTCCGCCGGACGATTTCCAGGCGCTGCTCGACTTCGGGGCGGCGGCCATCTTCCCGCCTGGCACGAACATCCCGGTGGCGGCGGAGCAGTTGCTGTACGAGCTGAACATCCGCCTCGGATTTGCGCAGCGCGAGGTGAAGCAGGCGGGGTGACAGCGAGGGCGGGACAGGCGGCGTAGCCTGAGCTATGAGAACTCCTCCCAACGGAACTTGAGGATTCGGGATGGAAGTTCTTCTCATCGGCTCGGCCGCCTGCATAACCGCGCTCATCGTCACGGCATGGCTCATGACGCTCGCCAAATGGTTTCCTATCAAGGCCGTCGACGCCTTTGTCATCGATTACAAGACGATGATCCGGGCGCATGTCGACTATGCGCTCATGGCGCTGTTCGGGGTCGGCTTTTACGGCTCGGGCGTCGATCTGCCGGTCATCGCCTGCTGGTGCGTCGCTGTCGGCGGATTCTCGAATCCAACCGTTTTCACGATTGCGTCGTTTGATCCAAATTTCTGGGAGAAGAAGATCTGGCGCGTCTACACGGCGATCAGCTTCACGGTTTCTTCGGTAGGCTTTCTATGGATCGCCTACGCTTTGGGGGCCCATGCCATAAAACACTGGGGCTGAGCCGACCTCTTGCGCCCGCCCGCCCCCATCGCCATCTGCAGGGCGGTCGCTACGCGGGCGGCTGATCGAGGCCACCGATGACGTTCATGTTCGAAGCCGCGATGGCGGCCCTGCGCGAGATTCTCTCGCCGCCTTTCCGCAATGTGCTCGTCAAGAGCCTCGGGATGACCTTCCTCTTCCTGGCGCTGGCCTGGGTTGGGCTGGACAAGGTCGCGCTCTCCTACATCGCGGTAAACCACCCCTGGCTGCAACTCGCTCTGACCTACGCCACAGGCCTGGGGCTGTTCCTTTTCCTCGCCTTCCTCATCGGGCCGATTTCGGTGCTGGTCGCGGGCCTCTTCCTCGACGATCTCGCCGATGCGGTAGAGGAGGGGCTTTATCCGCCGGGCCAGCGGGGGGACGCGATTCCCGCCACGCAGGCGATATTGATGGGGCTGAGGTTCGCCGCCGTCTCGGCTGGCGTGAATTTTCTCGCGCTGTTCCTGCTGCTGGTGCCTGGCGTCAACGCGGTGGCCTTCCTGCTCGCCAACGCCTATCTGCTCGGGCGCGAATATTTCCTCTTCGCCGCCACGCGCTTCCGGCCGCTCGATGAGGCCGTGGCCCTGCGCCGCCGCTACGCCCCGCAGATTTTTCTCTCGGGTCTCTTCATAGCAGCCTTCGTCGTCACGCCCGGCCTCAACGTGCTGACGCCGCTCTTTGGCGTCGCCTTCATGACCCGCATCCACAAGATGCTCTCGCCGGAGCGCGAGCGGGATCGTCAGGCGCGCTGGGCGGCGCGCTGACCCCTCGCGTCGTTACGCCCCCAGGCGCTGCGCCTGATACTGGCCGGTCTTGCGATAGCGGTAGAGATAGGTCGGCGCGATCGCCTCAATGGACTGCGGCGGGATGCCCAGTCCCTGCAGCGTGCGGCCTTCCTTCACCGCCGCCTCGCTGACAACATTGTCGTGCTTGAGAAGCTCGACCTGATCTCCTGTCATGCGCAGCAGCGTGGGGAAGAGGCCGAGCGACAATTTGGTGAAGAGCTGGGTGATCGCGGCGACGAGCTTACCCGTGCCGAAAGAGAGCTTCACGATGCGGCGGTCGCGCTCCGTCACCTTCAGCAGATATTCGATCAACTCCCCGAACGTCCTGGCCTCCGGCCCGCCAAGCTCATAGGTTGCGCCCGCCCTGGCGCCGCCCGCGATTGCGATCGCGACTGCGTCGGCGACGTCGCCGACATAGACGGGCTGGAACTTCGTCTCGGCTCCCACGACCGGGATGACGGGGAAATAGCGCGCCATTGTTCCAAAGCGGTTGAAGAACTCGTCCTCGATGCCGAAGATCACCGAAGGGCGCAGGATCACCGCGGACGGAACCGCATCGAGCACCGCCGCCTCGCCCTGCGCCTTGCTACGGGCGTATTCGGAGGCGGAATTAGCGTCCGCGCCGATTGCGGAGACGTGAACGACATTCTCGACGCCCGCGGCCTTCGCCGCCTCGGCGATGACGCGCGCGCCCTCGGCCTGCACCTTGGCGAACTTCTGCGCCCCGCCCTCCGCGAGAATGCCGACGAGGTTCACCACGGCGGAGGCGCCGCGCAGCGCGGCGGCGACCGATTCAGGGTGGCGCACATTGGCTTGAACGGCCATGACTTGCCCGACGCGGCCCTGCGGCTGCAGATGGAAGGCGAGATCGGGCCGCCGGCAGGCGATGCGCACGCGCCAGCCGTCGCGCGCCAGCGCCCGCACGACATAGCGCCCGACGAAGCCGGACCCGCCAAACACCGTCACAACGCGCCCCGCGCCCACGTTCACGCCGCTCATCGTTCTCTCGCTCCGTTCAACGCGCCGACAGGTCGGCCCGAAAAATTCGTTGCTCGTGCTCTAGCGAAATTCCGTCGCGAAGGGAATGCAAAGAGGCGGCGATGGCGGCGCAATGGGAGCCTTTTTCGGCCCGCCGCGGCTTTTTCACGCCGCGGCGCATTGACAGGGGCCGCGCCGCTCCCCTATGAGAGCGCCCACATGCCCAGGTGGCGGAATTGGTAGACGCGCTGGTTTCAGGTACCAGTGGTGAAAGCCGTGGAGGTTCGAGTCCTCTCCTGGGCACCATAAAATCAAGAATACGCATTAGAATCATTGCGCACTACGCTGCCGCGCCTTTCCTTCAGCCTCGAGCGTGTGGGTTCGCGCGAAATCGGCCGGCTGACAGAAACCCGATCGGGCGCCCTGTCCGTCCTTCCGTCGCCAGATCGGCAAGAATTTCCCCGACCACCGACGCGAATTTGAAGCCGTGGCCGGAGAAGCCGGCCGCGAAGACCAACTCCGGCGTTTCCGGATGACGGTCGATGATGAAATCCTCGTCGGGCGTCATCGTGTATATGCAGCTCAGGGACCGCAACAACTCGCCCGATGCAAATGGCAGGCAGGTTTCGATAAAGCGGCGGAGGGCGTTCAGCCGCTCCGGGCTAGGCGGCAGCGCGTCCTTTTCCTCGGGCGCGCTTAGTGGCTCGAAGCGGCGGTGTCCGGCCACCTTGATGCTTTTTCCGTCGATTTGGGGAAAACCGTAATAAAAATCGTCGTCGAGATCGAAGACGAAACCCGGCGCGCCTTTGTCGGCGGCATGGGCGCCGGTCGCCGGGAACCAGCCGAGCAGCATCTTGCGCAGATCCAGCGGCAATCCCAGTTCGCGCAGAAGGCTTGCGCTCCACCCGCCGCCAGCGACGATCAGCCGGGCGGCGGAATATCGGCCTTGCTGGGTGCGCACCAGCGCCCGGCCGTTTTCGAAGCGATAGTCGAGGACGGGTTCGTTCTCCCGCAGAACCGCGCCGCGCTTGCGGGCTTCTCGCGCATGGGCGAGCACGCATCTTTCAGCGTAGAGGAAGCCGGCGCCGGGTTCGAAGGCGGCGGAAAAGCCCTCAGGCGGACGATAGATCGGCCAGCGCCGCAGCGCTTCGTCGCGGCTGAGCTCCTCCATCGGAATTGAGTAAAGTTTCCCGCTCGCCAGCGCGCCGTCATAGGCCTTGCTCGCGCCCGGCCGGCCGAACGTCACGAGGCCATTGCGCTCGAAGAGCCTTTCGCCGCACGCCGCCTCGAGTTCCTCCCAAAGGTCGAAGGCGCGGCAGAGCAGCGGCACATAACTCGGATCCTCGAAATAGGCCTTGCGGATGAGTCGCGTTTCGCCATGCGAGCTTCCGCGGTCGTGGGCGAGGTGGTGCCGCTCGAGGCCGAGGACGCTGTAGCCGCGCGCGGCGAGGTGAAAACAGGCTGCGGCGCCCATCGCGCCGAGGCCGATCACAATGACGTCGTAGCATTCGCTCATGTGAGGGATGCTGCCGGGATTCGCCGCGCCGCGCAACGCCGCCTGCCCGGCGCCATATTCGCTGGGGAGGGCCGCCAAAGATCGTCGCAAGGCCGACTTCCAGTCTTTGTATGCTAGAGTTTCCTGAGCGCAGGCCCGCATGAGGCCGCCTGCGCAATCTTCGGAGCGTCGCTGGTTGGCGAAGGAAGAGACAATCGCCCTTGTGCTTCAGGGCGGCGGCGCGCTTGGCGCCTATCAGGCGGGCGCCTTCGAGGCGCTCTCGGGCGCGGGATGTTGCCCCCAATGGTTCGCCGGCATTTCCATCGGCGCGATCAACGCCGCCATCATCTGCGGCAACCCACCCGAGAAACGCGTCGAGAAGCTGCGCGCCTTCTGGGAGCAGGTGACGAGCGGCGCGCCGGCGTCTTTCCTCTCGGGCGGCTTCATGAACGCGATCTTCGCCGACGCCAGCGCGAATTACGCGGCGACATTCGGCGCGCCGGGCTTTTTCAGGCCGAGGCTGCCGCCGCCCGCGCCGGCATGGCCCTATCCGCCGACGGACCTCAGCTTCTACGACACCGGGCCCTTGCGCGAGACGTTGAGGGAACTGATCGATTTCGACCTGATCAACGCCGGAAAGACGCGCCTGAGCGTCGGCGCCGTGAATGTCCGCACAGGCAATTTTCAATATTTCGACAGTTTCGAGGGGAAAATCGGGCCCGAGCATATTCTCGCGAGCGGCGCGCTGCCGCCGGGCTTTCCGCCCATTGAGATTGATGGCGAATTATACTGGGACGGCGGCCTCGTCTCCAATACGCCGCTGCAATACATACTGGATCTTTGCGAGCCCAAGCGCGACCTCTGCGTGTTCCAGGTCGACCTTTTCGGCGCGCGCGGACCCACGCCTGCGACATTGCTCGATGTGGCGCAGAGGGAAAAGGACATTCGCTACTCCAGCCGGACGCGCCTCAACACGGATCTGCTCAAGCGCGCGCATGAGCTTCGCGCAGCCGTCAAGCGCCTGTCGGAGAAAGTTCCGCCCAGACTGCGCAAAGACCCGGATTGGCTGGCGCTCAGCGAATTGGGCGACGTTGCGGGCGTCACGATCGTGCAACTGATCCATCGTCGCGCCGCCTACGAAACGCAGTCGAAGGACTACGAGTTTTCGCGCGGAGCGATGGAGGATCACTGGAAGGCGGGCCTCGCGGATGTGACGGCGACGCTCACCCATCCGGACTGGCTGACGCGGGTTCGCCCCGACGATGACGTCATCGTTTTCGATTGCACAAGAGAGATCGACACAGCGCGCGGCAAGGGAGCCGGATCATGAAAATTGAAGATGTGCGCAGTTCCGCCTTCGCGATGCCGCTGACGAGTCCGGCCTTCCCGCGCGGGCCGTACCGATTCCTCAACCGCGAATATCTGATCATCGTCTATCGCACCGATCGCGACGCTCTGGAGCGGGTGGTGCCGGAGCCTCTCGAAGTCGTCGAGCCGATCGTCAAATATGAATTCATCCGCATGCCGGACTCGACAGGCTTCGGCGATTACTGCGAGTCGGGCCAGGTGATTCCGGTACGCTTCAAGGGCCAGCTCGGGCAATATACGCACGCCATGTATCTCAACGACGGGCCGCCGATCTATGGCGGGCGCGAGTTGTGGGGGTTCCCGAAGAAATTCGCCAATCCCGCTCTTGCCGTCGAACGCGACGTGCTTGTCGGCGCACTGGATTACGGTTCGGTTCGTGTGGCGCGAGGCGTCATGGGGTACAAGCACAAGGCCCTCGATCATGCCGAAGTGCTCGAGGGCCTCGCGTCGCCGAACTATCTCCTGAAGATCATTCCGCATGTGGACGGCTCACCGCGCATTCTTGAGCTGGTGGACTATCGGATCGAGGATGTGACGCTCAAGAGCGCCTACACAGGGCCCGCCTCGCTGGAGCTCAATCCGCATGCGCTGGCGCCCGTCGCCGATCTTCCCGTGCGGGAGATCATCTCGTCCGCCCATATCGTCGCGGACCTCACTCTCGGACTTGGCAAGGTCGTTTTCGATTATCTCGCTTGAAGGAGCGTCAATATGGAATTGAATGGCAAGGTTGCGGTCATCACCGGCGGCGCGAGCGGATTGGGGCTCGGCATCGCCAAACGCTTCGTAGAGGCGGGCGGCAGGGTGAGCATCGCCGACCTCAATCTCGATGCGGCGAAAGCGGCGGCGAAGGAAATCGGCGGCGACAAGGTCGCTGTCGCCGTCGCCATGGATGTCTCGAACGAAGAGCAGGTTAGCGCGGGGGTCGACGCGACGGCGAAGGCCTTCGGAACGGTCGACATTCTCGTGTCGAACGCGGGCATCCAGATCGTCCACCCCATCGAGGACTTCCCCTTCGCCGACTGGAAGAAGATCATGGCGATCCACCTCGACGGCGCGTTTCTGACAACCAAGGCCTGCGTCAAATACATGTATGCGCAAAACTCCGGCGCGCTGATCTACATGGGCTCGGTCCATAGTCACGAGGCGTCGCCGCTGAAGTCCGCCTATGTCGCCGCCAAGCACGGCATTCTCGGCCTCGCGAGAGTGATGGCGAAGGAGGGCGCAAAACATAATGTGCGCGCCAACACCATCTGCCCCGGCTTCGTCTTGACGCCGCTCGTCGAAAAGCAGATCCCGCAGCAGGCGGAGGATCTCGGCATCAGCGAGGAGCGTGTGGTGAAGGAGATCATGCTCGGCGAGACCGTCGATCATCAATTCACGATGATCTCCGACGTCGCCGAGGTGGCCCTGTCCCTCGCAGCCTTCAAGACCAATGCGCTCACGGGGGAGTCGATCATCGTCAGCCACGGCTGGCATATGGGTTAGCCCCGAGCCGCTGCCCTCCAGCGTCGTCACAGACCCTTTGCAAAGCCGCATCATCCTCGCGAGACGCTCAGGCGAATCGCCGCCGGCGTTTTGAGATCAGGGGCGGCGGTGGCGTTTCAGAAGCTCGGCGTCTGCTACTACCCGGAACATTGGGACGAGGCCCTCTGGCGCGAGGATGCGCGCCGGATGCGAGGACTTGGCATATCGATCGTACGCATCGGCGAATTCGCCTGGTCGCGGCTCGAGCCTGCGGACGGCCGCTATGATTTCGACTGGCTCGCCCGCGCGATCGACGTCCTGCATGGCGCGGGGCTCGAGGTCGTGCTCGGCACGCCCACGGCGACGCCGCCGAAATGGCTCGCCGACAAGATGCCCGACATGCTGCCGATCGACGCGCAGGGCAGGCCGCGCAAATTCGGCTCGCGGCGGCACTATTGCTTCAGTCACGAGGGCTATGCGCGCGAATGCGACCGCATCGTTTCGGCGCTCGCCGAAACGTTCGGCGCGCACCCCGGCGTCGTCGCCTGGCAGACCGACAATGAATATGGCTGCCACGATACGGTGGAGAGCTATTCGCCAGCGGCGCTTCGCGCCTTCCGCGACTGGTGCGCAGCGAAATACGGAACCATCGGCGCGCTGAACGCCGCCTGGGGCAACGTCTTCTGGTCGATGGAGCTTGCGAGCTTCGACGAGATCGAATTGCCAAACCTCACCGTCACCGAGGCCAATCCGGCGCATCGGCTGGACTTCCAGCGTTTCTCGTCTGATCAGGTCGTGGCCTTCAACCGCCGCCAGGCCGACATCATCCGCCGGTTTTCGCCAGGGCGAACGATCCTGCATAATTTCATGGGATCGTTCACGGCTTTCGATCATTATCGCCTCGGCGCCGAACTCGACGCCGCGGCCTGGGACAGCTACCCGCTCGGCTTCCTCGAGCGCGGCCGCCACGACGACGCTTTCAAGCTGCGCTACATGCGCGTCGGCGATCCAGATTATCAGGCGTTTCATCACGACCTTTATCGCAATTGCGGGCGCGGCCGCTGGTGGGTGATGGAGCAGCAACCGGGCCCCGTGAACTGGGCGCCCTGGAACCCGGCGGCCGCCAAAGGCGCCGTGCGCATGTGGACCTATGAAGCCTTCGCCGCCGGCGCGGAGGTCGTCAGCTATTTTCGCTGGCGGCAGGCGCCCTTCGCGCAGGAGCAGATGCACGCCGGGTTGTTGCGCCCGGACTCGCAGCCCGCGCCGGGCTTCGGCGAGGTCGAACAGGTCGCGCGCGAGATCGAGCGCTTGCGGCTGAGCGGCGGCGCCGACCGGGCCGACGTGGCGCTCGTCTTCGACTATGAAAGCGCCTGGGCGTGGGGAATAGAGCCGCAGGGGCAAGACTTTTCGTATGACGAACTGGTCTACGCATTCTATTGCGCCGTGCGCCGCGCGGGACTCTCCGTCGACGTCGTTCCCCCGATGGCGGAAGCGGTTGCGAACCGCAGGCTTGTTCTGGCGCCCGGCCTGTTTGCAGCGAGCGAAGATTTCGTCGCCGCGTTGAAGACCGCCGATATCGTCTTGCTCGGCCCTCGCACGGGGTCGAAGACATTCGACTTTCAAATACCGGCGCAATTGCCGCCGGGGCCGTTGCGCGCGCTTGTCGATTTGAAAGTGACGCGGGTTGAAAGCCTGCGTCCGGGCGCGTCGATCCGTGCGCATGGTTTGCCCGGAGCCTTCGAGCGTTGGCGCGAATGGGTGGAGCCTGGGCCGAATGCGGGCGTCGAGGCTGTCGCCGCCGACGGCGAACCCGCGCTGCTGCGTCAGGGCGGCCGCTATTATCTCGCCGGCTGGCCGGACGAGGCGCTTCTCGACGCGCTGACTTCCCGGATATGCGGAGAAGCCGAACTCCCCAATCTCGCCCTCGGGCCGGATCTCCGGATCCGAGACTGCGGCCCGCTGCGCTATCTGTTCAACTACGCCAGCAAACCGAGAGACATTTCCCAGCTTATCGAGGGCGCGGAGCTGCGTCTCGGCGGCTCTGAGCTGGAAGCCTGCGGCGTCGCCATTTATGAGCGGCCGACATAGAAAAATTATGCGCGCCGGCCCCGCGCATTTCGGCGCCAAATGCACAAGATACTGTTTTTAAGTCATTTTTCTGGATCGGCGCCGCCCCGCTGATTTTGCTGAAAGATGTGTTGACAGCGCGGGTTAGCCCTTTT
>PERY01000039.1 GCA_002929055.1 Methylocystis sp.
CCAAGCCAAGATGGCTCCTTTCAGCCTCCATCACCGTATCTCTAATTCTGAACGGAGATACGATATTTTCTGCGACAGGAGCCGCCGCCTAAATACTTGTCGGTCACACCGCGCGGTCTTTTCTCTGTCCCAGAAAAAATCTGCCGGAGATGCGGTGCCGACAAATGAGGAGAACATGATCGGAAAGACAAAGCTATTGACAAAAATCGATGGTTTCCACCACGTTACAGACGCCCAGACAATCCCCATCACAACGCATGTTATATAAGGCAGTTTGGTTGCAGTATCGAGTACAACATATGCGCACAACAGCGATATTCCTGCCGCGATCGAGAACCCGCCGATAATACGGATTAGATCAAAGCAAATGCTCCAGTGCCGATTGCGAGATTCGATTTTTACTAGCCGGCGCAGCGCCCGTTCCTTACTCGAGTGCTTGAGAGTCGTATCCATTTGGAGCTTTCCGATCACTTGGATTTTTTATCCTTTATCGCACAACTCGGACCCATGGGGTTTGAAAAGTCGACAGGAGAAGGAATTTTCAATGGGTTGATGTAAAGGGTGCAAAGAAGGTAGCAGATCTGGATGATTTCCTTGACCTGCTCTCCGTCAGGGTCTGTGTAAACCAGCGGCGATCCCAACGCGTAGGAATAGAGACTTCTACCACCTCGCAATCCAATCGGATCCGGCTGCACATACCTCCCGAGGCTCGCATCGTAATGGCGATGCCAGTTATAGGCGAGCCCCGATTCCATCTGGAACCACTGGCCCGGAAAGCGCATGTCGAGCTTCGCGGTCGCGTCGAAGATGGCCGCCGGTGCGCCGAAGGGGGAATAGATCACGTCCCAGACCCAGGCCCAGCTCTGCGCGATCATCCGCGCCGGGCGGCCCAGATGATCGGTGTGGACGTAATAGACGACCGGCGCCGCCGTGTTCACGCCATTCACCACCGCCACCGGCATGTCGTTCAGCCAGACATATTCCCGCAGGCTCACGCCCGCCGTGTTGGTCTCGAGCGATCGCGGGCTTTGGACCGTTGCCCGCGAGCCGCCCCGGCAGGTAAGACAGTCGCCAATCGCGAAGCATTGGAGACATGAGATGCGCTCGACCCTTCTTTTCGCCCTCGCCGCCGCGGCCCTGCTTGCGGGCTGCAACGCCAACCGTCAGCCGCAGCCGGTGATCGATCCTGTCGGCCCGCCGCGGCAAACGGTCACGCCCTCGGCGCTGCCGGAGGGGTCGGGATGTTCGGGCGCCGTCAGCCGCTACAGGGCGGTGATGGAGAACGACCTCTCCATGGGCCACGTCAACAGGAGCGTCTACGAGCAGATTCAGGGCGAAATCTCAGAGGCTGCGTCGGCCTGCTCGGCGGGACAGGACGCCAGGGCCATCTCGCTCGTGCGCGCCTCCAAGGCCCGCCACGGCTATCCCGGCGGCTGATGGAGCGTCAATCTGGAAGCAATCCAGATTACGACCCTTTGACGCTCCCGCGGCTGGTCCTTACGTTGCATGGGAGAGTTCGTCAGGACGAAAGACAAAGAAGATGCGCGAGTTGAAAATTGCGGCGGCGGCGTTGGCGTTGGGCATGGGCTTTGCCGGCGCCGCGGCGGCGGAGAGCTACACGCTCACCATCAAGGACCATAAATTCGAACCCGCCGAACTGAAGATCCCCGCCGACAAGGCAGCGACCTTGGTCGTGAACAACCTCGACGCGACGCCCGAGGAATTCGAGTCGAAGCCCTTCCGCATCGAGAAGGTTGTTCCGGCCAACAGCGAAGCCACCTTTCAGCTGCGCCCCATGAAGCCCGGCCGCTACAAATTCTTCGGCGAGTTCCATGAGGACAGCGCCAGGGGCGAGGTCGTGGTGGAGTAAATGCTCGGCGCGCTCATCATCGTCTTTCGCGAGGCCATAGAGGCGGGCCTCATCATCGGCATCGTCGCGGCGGTGACGCGCGGCGTCGCGGGTTCGCGCGGCTTCATCGCGGGCGGCGTGGCGGCGGGCGTTCTCGGGGCTCTGATCGTCGCGGCTTTCGCCGAGCAGCTTTCCAAATCCTTCGCGGGCAGCGGGCAGGAGTTCTTCAACGCCGGGGTTTTGCTCGTCGCCGTCGTGATGCTCGCCTGGCACAACATCTGGATGGCGAAACACGGGCGCGAACTCGCGCAGGAGCTTTCCGCCGTCGGCAAGGCGGTGGCGAGCGGCGACCGCACGCTTCTTGCACTTGCCACCGTCGTAGGCCTCGCCGTGCTGCGCGAGGGCTCGGAGGTCGCGCTGTTTCTTTATGGCGTGCTGGCGTCGGGCGAATCGGGAGCCAGCGTGCTCATCGGCGGCGCCGCGGGCCTCGCGCTCGGCGCGCTGACCAGCGTCGCGACCTTTTACGGACTCGTTTCCATCCCGCCGAAAAAGCTCTTCGCGGTGACGACGGCGCTGATCACCTTACTTGCCGCCGGGCTCGCCGCGCAGGCGGTCGCCTTCCTGCAACAGGCGGGAGCGATCACGGCGCTGACCGACACGCTGTGGGATACGTCGTGGCTCTTGTCCGACAAGAGCATACCCGGCCGCGTGCTGCATACGCTGATCGGCTACGCCGACCAGCCCTCGCAGATGCAGGTGGTGGTCTATGGCCTGACGATCATCGCGATCATTGCGGCGACGAAGCTGACGGCGATGAACGCGCAGCCGCCGGCAAGGGCGCCAGCGGAGTGAGGCTCAATCCCGCGCCGTAATATCGATCTTCTTGATCACCCGCGCCGGCTCCGGCCGCACGAGGTCCACGGACAGCAGCCCGTTCACGAGATCGGCGCCCAGCACCTGCATCCCCTCCGCCAGCAAAAAAGCCCGCTGGAACTGCCGCGCCGCGATGCCGCGGTGCAGGAAGTGGCGCTCGCGCTCCTCCACCTGACGGCCGCGGATGACAAGCTGGTTTTCCTCCAGCGACACGTCGAGCTGCTCACGGGTGAAGCCCGCGACGGCGAGCGTGATCCGCAGCCGTTCGGGCTCCGTCTCGGTGCGCGGCAGGCGCTCGATATTATAGGGGGGATAGCCGTCCGTGCCGCTGCGCGCGACGCGGTCCAGCGCCCGTTCGATTTCATCGAACCCCAGCAGAAAGGGGGAATTGAGCGGCGGACGCGACATATGTGAAGCCCTTCTGGCGCCTCGATCATGGCGGGACCCGAACGGCGTCCCGGCCCGCAATTTATGGCCGAGCGCGGCGCCGCGATCAAGCGGGGACGCGCGCTCTACCGGCGCCCCGCCGCCATTGACGCAGGCGGCGCCGCCCCCCATCTGCGCACAATTGTTCCTCGCGCTTCTCGCCTTCCTCGCGCCCGGGCGGCCCCCATGCATCATCCCAAGCTGCTGCTCGCGCTCGCCGCGCTCTCGCTGGCGCCGGCCCCGGCCCTCGCCGGGGAAACGCCCTCCATCGTCGCGCCCGAGGGCGAGCGATTCACGCTTCAGCAGACCGAGGGCGGGTTTCTGCGCATGAACAAGGACACGGGCGCCGTCTCCTTCTGTTCGGTCAAGGACGGCGTCTCCGTCTGCCGCCTCTCCGCCGACGAACGGACCGCCTATGAGGCCGAGATCGAGCGCCTGCGCGCCGAGAACGCCCGGCTCAAGACCGCCGGCGCCGCGCCCGGCAAGCCTTCGACGCTCCCCGGCGAAGTGGAGTTCGAAAAGGCCCTCAGCTTTACCGAGCGGTTCCTGAGACGCATAATGCGGCTCTTCAAGGAGGAAGCGCCCTCCGGAGGCACGCTATGAGCGAGGCTGCGTCGCGCCCATGACGGAACATGAACCCTCCGAGCACGGACCAACGGACCAGGGGCCCTTCGCCAACTGGCCCTATCTCGACAAGAAACCGCCGCGCCCCGAGCGGCCTGACGGCGGGCGCGAATATCTGATCCTTCCCGGCTCCACAGAACTGGAAACATTGCCCATGGCGTCGAATAACGCGCTTGAAAATTTTCTCGGCGGCTCGCCGCTCAATGTCGCGGTGCGGCTATTCTTCATCTCGCTCGTCGTCGGCGCGCTGCTGATGTGGCTCGAACTGCGGCCGATGGACATTCTGCGCGGCGTGCAGGCCTTTTTCGACCGCATCTATGCGCTCGGCTTCGGCGCCGTGAAGGAGCTGGCGAGCTATGTGCTGGCGGGCGCGGTCTTCGTGGTGCCGGTCTGGCTGGTGCTGCGGGTGATGAACATGGGCGGGCGCCGGTGAGGCGCGCGCTTCTCGCCGCGCTGCTCGTGAGCGCGACGCCGGCGCTCGCCTCGGACGAGGCGTCCTGGGAGGCGTTTCGCGCCGAGGTGCGCAAGGGCTGCGAAAAGGCGGTGGCCGGAACGCTGGAGAAACCCGCGATCGCCGTCGATCCCCACGGGAGCGAGAGCTATGGGATCGCCATCGCGAAGGGCAAGTCGAAATACAGCAAGGACACGCTCGCGGTCGTCTGCGTCTTCGACAAAAGGACGAAAAAGCTGGAGACGAGCGGCGAGTTCGCGCAGTAGCGCGCTATTGCGCGCCCGGCTCACCTTCTCCTGATCGTCGACGTCAGATCCGCCTCGCCTGCGGTCGGGTCACGGCGCGGGGGCGTCGGCGTCTCGGGGACGGTGAGCGGCCCGAGCGAATCCCCGCCCTCGAAGGCCGCGAGCGGCGGCTTGCCGGTGGTGTCATTGTCTGTCTCGTCGCCCGTCATGGGCCGCGCATTCTGCATGGAGATCAGCGGCGACTGGTCTGGCGGCGGCAGGGTCTCCTGCGGCGCGGGCTTGCAGATGGAGCGGCCCGAGCGGCCATGCTGCGCCAGATCGACATGAATGTGATTGTAGTGGAAAGCGTTGGAGCCCGGCGACAGCACGGTGGAGAAATGCCCGCATGAGCCGCGGTGCACATCCATCAGAAAGGCGCGCGCCTGCTCGTCGCCGCGCCACCAGTCGCGCACCAAAGTGATCTGGCGGCCGTCCTCCAGCGTGAAGCCGCCGATGTCCAGCGCATTGCCGAAAGAGTGCTCGGAAAGCTGCGCGCCGCGCTGATTATTCATGCCGCGGCAGGCGTAGGAGCCCATCGAATTGATCTGCACGACGCGCTGGCCGAAGCGCGCCTGCGCCGCCGGCTGCACCGTATCGGCGACCCATGCGTCGAGTTCGGCCACCATCGGGCAGTCGAGCGTCGCCGTTGCGTTGAAGGTCACGGACCCGCCCTGCAGCGCCGTCACCTTGAAGGGCTTCGTCATGCCGCAAATGCCGGGGCCGTCCATCTCGCTGGCGAGGGCGATCCATTCGGAGGGCTGCACCTTGCGCTGCGCGATGCAGGCGTTCTCCGCCTGCGCGCGCCAGGCCGGCCGCTGCGGCTTGAAGGGCGCGGAGCAGCCCGCGAGCGCCGCCGCGAGAAGAAGAACGAGAAGGGAGACGCGGCCGAACATGCCGCGCAGAATGACCAACGGCCCGTTAACCGGAGGTCGAAGAATTTAGTTAATTGCAAATATTATTCGGCTGTGACAGGCAGGTTCCATAAAGAAATGTGGCCGGCCAATGATCGCGGCCGGCCACGCTCGGTCTGCTTTTGCGCCTTACTGGGCGCCGCCCCTGCGGGCGCGCATGAAGCTGTCGAACTCTTCCTTGTCCTTGGCGCGGCGCAGCTCGTCGATATGTTCGGAGAAGTCGCGCTCGGCCTCGGCGAGCTTGCGGCGCTCTTCCTCGAGCCGGGCGAGTTCGCCCTCGCGCCATTCGTCGAAGGCGACATTGCCGGTCGAGCGCATGAAAGAGGGGCCGGCCCAGCCGCTGCGCGCCGCCTCGCGCGACACGTCGCCGAAGGCGCCGCGCATCTTCGCGCCCTGCTCGGCCGCAAGAGAGAAGAGATCGCCCTCATAGCCGAAGCTCTTGCCCCACAGCTTCATCAGCAGCAGGCCGAGGCCGATCGGCCAGAAGATGAAGAAACCGATGACGACGGCCGCGATTTCGAACGGCCTCCATTGCGCACATCCACCCTGACGCCCCCAGGGGGAGGACGGGGACATTCGGGAATAACGGTCGCAGCTCATGTTGCGCTCCAGTTGATGGCCGGCCGGCCGGCTGGTTTCGTGCCGGGCCGCCGATGTGAATGTTATACACATTCACATCGAATTCCGCAAGGAGGTGGAAGCCGGGCCGCAGGTTTCGCCCCGGGCCTCGCCCGATATCGGCGCCGCGCCGCCGCCTTTTAAGAAGGGTCCGGCGCGTTGCTCAAAATCCAGCTGCGGTCGCAGAAAGAGACATAGATGCGCTCCTGCCCGAGCGCGCGGCCCAGTTCGATCGCCAGCTCGCTCAGCATGGCCTCGATCTCGTCATCCGGCAGATGGCCGAGATAGGCGTGGACGGCCTCGCCGGTGAAAATCGCGACGGGCTCGCGGTCGGAGCCCACCGTCCCGTCCTCGCGCGGCCAGGCGTAGGTCACCTCGGCGCGGGCGGCCATGCCGGAGAGGGCCGGATTTCCTTCTTCCATCCGCCGCCGCATCCAGCGCCGCGCGGCGCCCACCGCCTCCGAGACGTCATAGACGCGCCCCTCCGGATCCCACCCCTCGCGCAGGCCCACGGTGATGCGAAAGTCGCGGCGCGGGCCGAGAGAACCGGCAACGATGCTATAGGGTTTGGGGTCGCTCATGCGCATGAAGGTAAGGCGCGCGCGGCGGCGGGGGAATGATTTTTCCCGAAGCGAGCGCAACGCCGATGAAGGCGGCGATCCTTCACCCTCCCCTCTAGGGGGAGGGTCGGTGCGAAGCGCCGGGGTGGGGTGAAGCCGCATCGGCTTTCAGGCGTCCGTTAACCAATCCAACCCAACATCCCTATCGTCGCGGCGTCACCCCACCCCGAAGCGCTTTGCGCTTCGACCCTCCCCCTCCAGGGGAGGGTGGCGTCACGCCCCCGAGGCGATCTTGTAGAGCGCGAAGATCATCGCGCCGTAGAAGCCCGTGGCCATCGCCGTAGCAAGGATATTCACCACCGCGCCTTCAAAGTCGTAATCGCTGGACATATGCGCCTCCGTCTTTCTGGTTGACCGGAAGCTAACGGGTGCGAGGCGGGGAGGATGTGCGGGGGCGCACCCCCCGCGTCATACCCGCGCGCATCGCGGGCATCCACGCCGCTACGTGGCGAGGGTGTTCAAAAGTGAGCCGACGCATTTGCCGCGTGGATGGCCGCGACAAGCCCGGCCATGACGGGTGGCAAGCGTTGCGACAAACGTCGATACTGTTCGCGTCAAACAGGATCCGCGATGCCCCTCCCCCCGCCCGCCTATTTCACCGCCGGCCTAGACGCCGATCCCGAACTCGCCGCCGCCATCGACGGCGAACTCTCCCGCCAGCGCGACGGGATCGAGCTCATCGCTTCCGAAAACATCGTCTCGCGATGCGTGCTCGCGGCGCAGGGATCGGTGCTCACCAACAAGACCGTCGAGGGCGCGGCCTTCGCGCGCTATTACGGCGGCGCAGAATACGCCGACGCGATCGAGGCGCTCGCCATCGCGCGGGCGACGAGGCTTTTCGGCTGCCGCTTCGCCAATGTGCAGCCGCATTCGGGCTCCAACGCCAACGCCGGCGTGTTTCTGGGCCTCCTCAAACTCGGCGACGCCATTTTGTCCATGAATGTCGCGGCGGGCGGTCACATCAGCCACGGCCACCCCGCGACGCTCACCGGGCGCGATTACGCCATTGCGCATTACGGCGTGAACCGCGCGAGCGAGATGATCGATCTCGACGAGGTGCGCGACCTCGCCCGCGCAGCGCGGCCGAAAATGATCGTCGCCGGCGGCTCGGCCTATCCGCGCGCGATCGACTTCGCCGGGCTGCGCGCCATTGCGGATGAAACGGGCGCGCTGCTTCTCGTCGACATGGCGCATTTCGCGGGCCTCGTCGCTTGCGGGCTCTATCCGCATCCGTTCCCCCATGCGCATGTCGTGACGACCACGACCTATAAATCTTTGCGCGGCGCGCGCGGCGGCATGGTTCTTTGGAACGACGAGAGCCTCTCGAAGCGCATCAACGCCGGAATCTTCCCCGGCGTGCAGGGCTCGGTGATGCTGCATGCGGTCGCCGGCAAGGCGGCCTGCCTGCATGAAGCGCTGCAGCCGGATTTTCGCGCCTATAACGAAGCCGTGCTGGCGAACGCCCGCGCGCTCGCCGCCACTCTCCCGGCGCAGGGCCTGCGCATCGTGACGGGCGGGACTGACCTGGGGCTGATGCTCGTCGATCTCACGCCCACGGGCGTCACCGGCGACATCGCCGCCAAGGCGCTGGAGAAGGCAGGGCTCGCCGTCAACAAGAACATGATCCCCTTCGATCCGCGACCGCCTGAAGCGCCCTCGGGCCTGCGGCTCTCCAGCAACGCCGGAACGACGCGCGGCTTTGGCGTTTCCGAGTTCGAGAGAATTGCCGACTGGATCGCGCGCATCCTGCGCGATCCGTCCGATATGCAGGCAATCAACACGGCGCGCGAAGAAGTGCTGGCGCTGTGCCGGGCCTTTCCTATTTACTAGCGCTGAAGGCTCTCAACCACGGCGGTCATGGCTGAACAATTCACGGCGCGCTTCGTGCAGTCGCTCGCATCCGTCGATGCGGCGGCTTGGGACGCCTGCGCCAATCCGCCGACGCTGACGGAAGAATGCGGCGAGCGTTTCAATCCCTTCGTCGCGCACGCTTTCCTAGATGCGCTGGAGCGCTCGGGCTCGGTCGGCAAGGGGACGGGCTGGTCGCCCGTTCATGCGCTGGTGGAGGACGCGAATGGGCGCCTCGTCGCCTGCGCGCCCGCCTATCTGAAGACGCACAGCATGGGCGAATATGTTTTCGATCAGAACTGGGCGCAGGCCTATGAGCGCGCGGGCGGGCGCTATTATCCCAAGCTGCAGGTCTCGGCGCCCTTCACGCCCGTGACCGGGCGCCGTCTCCTCGTCGCGGGCGACGCCCCGGAGGGCGCGCGCGAGGCGTTGATCGCCGCGCTGAGGGGATTGCGCAAAGCGGCCCAAGCCTCCTCCATTCATGTCACCTATCCCACGCAGCCCGACGCCGACGCGCTGAGCGCGGCGGGCTTCATTCTGCGCGCGGGCGAACAGTTTCACTTCCTCAACGAGGGCTATACGAGCTTCGACGATTTCCTCAGCGCGCTGCCGTCGCGCAAGCGCAAGGGCCTGAAGCGCGAAAGGCGCGAGGCGCTCGGCGACGACCTTTCGATCGAGCTGCTCACCGGCGCCGACATCAAGCCTTCGCACTGGGATTCGTTCTTCGTCTTCTACATGGACACCGGCGCGCGCAAATGGGGGAGGCCCTATCTCACACGCGCCTTCTTCGATCTCGTCAGCGAGAAGATGGCGGATCGGATTCTGCTCGTCATGGCGAAGCGCGGCGACGACCATGTCGCCGGAGCGATCAATTTTCTGGGCGACGACGCCATCTACGGCCGTAACTGGGGCGCGCTGACCGAGCGCCAGTTCCTGCATTTCGAGGTTTGCTATTATCAGGCGATCGACTACGCCATCGCGCAGGGCTACAAGCGCGTCGAGGCCGGCGCGCAGGGCGAGCACAAGCTCGCGCGCGGCTATCGCCCCGTGCTCACCTGGTCGGCGCATGACTTCGCCAACGCCGGCTTTCACGCCGCGATAGACGATTACTGCAAGCGCGAACGGCTTGCGCTCGATGAAATCATGGCGGAGCATGAAAGCGCCCTGCCTTTCCGTAACGACAAGAATTGCACGGAGGAACCCACATGAGCGACGCGCAACGCCCGCCGCTGCCGCCTTTCACCCGCGAGACCGCGATCCAGAAGGTGCGCATGGCCGAGGACGCGTGGAACACGCGCGATCCCGAGCGCGTCTCGCTCGCCTATACGGTCGACACGCGCTGGCGCAATCGCGCCGAGTTTCCCGTCGGGCGCGACCAGATCGTCGAATTCCTCAAACGCAAATGGGCGCGCGAACTCGACTACCGCCTCATCAAGGAGTTGTGGACATTCGCAGACAACCGTATCGCCGTGCGCTTCGCCTATGAATTTCGCGACGACGCAGGCAACTGGTTCCGCTCCTATGGCAACGAGAATTGGGAGTTCGACGAAAACGGCCTGATGCGCCTGCGCTACGCCTCGATCAACGATCTGCCGATCAAGGCGAGCGAGCGCAAATATCATTGGCCGCAAGGCCCGCGCCCGGCCGATCACCCGGGCCTTTCCGAGCTCGGCCTTTGAGGGAGTCCTGAGCATGGCCACCGTTCGCCTGTTGGACGACGACGAACTCTCTGCGCAGGCGCAAGCGGTCTTCGCCGACATCCGCGCCACGCGCGAGAATGATTACGTCAATAATTTCTGGCGCGCTCTGGCGCATGATCCGGCGACGCTGGCGCGAACATGGGAGCGCATAAAGGCGATCATGGCCGCCGGCGCTCTGGACCCGAAGGTCAAGGAGATGATCTACATCGCCGTCTCGGTCGCGCATGGCTGCCCTTACTGCGTCCATTCGCACACTGCGGGCGCGCGGGCGAAAGGCATGACCGACGCGGAATACGCCGAGCTTCTGGCGGTCATCGGCATGGCGTCGGAGACGAACCGCCTGGTGACCGCGCTGGGCGTGCCGATCGACGAGACATTCCAGGCCCGTTGATCCTTCACCTTGCCGAAATGCGAAGGAATCGCCATTTGCCCGTCAGGCGAATGACGCCGCGCGAGCGCGAACATGCAGACGATCCGAAAATCAGAAGACAGAGGCAGAGCGGATTTTGGCTGGCTCGACAGCCGCCACAGTTTCTCTTTCGGCCATTATCGCGACCCCGAGCACATGGGTTTTGGCCCCTTGCGCGTCATCAATGAGGACCGAGTCGCGCCCGGCGGCGGCTTTCCCACGCATCCCCACCGAGACATGGAGATCGTCTCCTATGTTCTCGAGGGCGCGCTGGAGCACAAGGACAGCCTGGGCACAGGCTCGGTGATCCGCCCCGGCGACGTGCAGCGCATGACCGCGGGGACAGGCGTGACGCACAGCGAATACAACGCCTCTAAAACAGAACCCGTGCATTTCCTGCAGATCTGGATCGTGCCTGAGCGCGAGGGGCTGCCGCCCGGATATGAGCAGAAGCGCTTCGATACGGTCGAAAAGCGCGGCAGGCTGCGGCTCGTCGCCTCGCGCGACGGGCGCGAGGGCTCCATCACCATCCACCGCGACGCCGACATTTACGCGACAGTGCTCGGCGAGGGAGAAAACCTGTGGCGCCCCCTGGCGCCCGGCCGCATCGCCTGGGTTCAGGTCGTGCGCGGCGAGATCACGGTCGACGGCGCGCGCTTGAGCGCCGGGGACGGGATCGGGATCAGCGACGCTTTAGAATTGCGACTGGCGGGACGGGGAGAGGCCCTGCTTTTCGATATGGCGGTGTAAGGGCGCAAGCGGCTTGCGTCTGGCGGGAGTCGCGCAGGCCGGGCCGCCGCCCGCCAAGCCGCGCCCCCTTTCGGTGAAGGGCGTATTCGCAATACTCGCGCCTGTTACCCGCATAGATTGCGTTTGCAAGAAATTTCGCTAAGCTTTGCAGATCGGAATTATTGGTTTCAAGAGGCTCGCGTGGCCGTCAAGATTTACACCAACAAACAAATCCTCTTGGCGATCGTCATCGGCGGCCCGGTCGGCGGCCTCTGGGCCCTGACGCGGGATGTCGCAGCCGTCGGCCGACCCAGCGCGCTCGCCATCGCGCTCCTCCTCATAGGCTGGACATTCGCGGTAATGTTCCTTCTAGGCCTGCCTTATTTCTCCCCCGTCGTCGCCTTCGGAGCCCTCCCGCTTTTCATCGGGGCCGGCGTCTACGGCGCTTTTCACATGATCGTCCCGCAGAAGCCGGGCGGCAAGGGCCCCCGCACGCTCCTGCGCCGCGAGACCGACGACGCCCTTCGGATCGCGGGGCTGGCGCTTGCCGTCACCCTACTTTTCGAATTCTTCTGGTTGCAGTTCTAGATCGGCGCGCAGGCGAACATTTGCCCGGACGTTCGAGCGCGCAGGGAACGAAAAAAGAACTTGGCATTGAGAACAAATCATGCACAATGAGACATCATCCGTTGCCCCCGCCCGCAGGATCGTGCCAGAAGGAATTTCAGCCGTGAGCCAAGCCAATCTCCGCCTCGTGGAAGGATCCTCCGTGGACAAGACCAAGGCGCTCGACGCCGCCCTGTCGCAGATCGAACGCGCCTTCGGCAAGGGTTCGATCATGCGGCTCGGCAAAAATCAGAAGGCCGTCGAGATCGAGACTATTTCCACCGGCTCGCTCGGCCTCGACATTGCTCTTGGCGTCGGCGGACTGCCGCGCGGGCGCGTCGTCGAAATCTACGGGCCGGAATCGTCTGGCAAGACGACGCTCACGCTGCATGTCATCGCCGAGGCCCAGAAATTGGGCGGCGTCTGCGCCTTCGTCGACGCGGAGCACGCCCTCGATCCCGTCTACGCCCGCAAGCTCGGCGTCAATCTCGAGGAATTGCTCATCTCCCAGCCCGACACGGGCGAGCAGGCGCTGGAGATCACCGACACTCTGGTGCGCTCCGGCGCCATCGACGTGCTCGTGGTCGATTCTGTCGCGGCGCTGACGCCGCGCGCGGAAATCGAGGGGGAGATGGGCGACGTGCAGCCCGGCCTGCAAGCGCGCCTCATGAGCCAGGCACTGCGCAAGCTCACCGCCTCCATCTCCCGCTCCAATACCCTCGTCATCTTCATCAATCAGATACGCATGAAGATCGGCGTGATGTACGGTTCGCCCGAAACCACGACCGGCGGCAACGCCCTGAAGTTCTATGCTTCCGTGCGTCTCGACATCCGCCGCGTCGGCGCCATCAAGGACCGCGACGAGGCCATCGGCAACCAGACCCGCGTCAAAGTGGTCAAGAACAAGGTGGCTCCGCCCTTCAAGCAGGTCGAATTCGATATCATGTATGGCGAAGGCGTCTCCAAGGTCGGCGAACTCGTCGACCTCGGGGTCAAGGCGGGCGTCGTCGAGAAATCGGGGGCGTGGTTCTCCTACGACAGCCAGAGGCTCGGCCAGGGCCGAGAGAACGCCAAGGCCTATCTGCGCCAGAACCCCGAGGCCGCCCAGCGCATCGAGCTGGCGATTCGGGAGAACGCCGGCCTCATCGCCGAAAAAATCCTCGATGTCGGCGGAGAGGACGCCGATACGGAGGAATAGGAGCATCGCCTCGCGCGGACGCAGACGAAAGGCCCGCCTCGCGGGCCTTTTTCATTGCCGAAACGGCTCCAGACTGGCATATCGCCCGCAATGCGGGCTGTTTGGCCGCGCAACCGCCCTCGCGCCCGCCAACCGTTTCACCATATGATCGGACATGATCCCGATCACGCTCCAGAGAGCCCCGCAATGAGTGGCGTCAACCACATCCGCTCCGCCTTCCTCGACTATTTCGTGAAAAACGGACACGAGAAAGTTGCCTCCTCGCCGCTCGTTCCGCACAACGACCCCACCCTCATGTTCACCAATGCGGGGATGGTTCAGTTCAAGAACGTCTTCACCGGCGTGGAGAAGCGGCATCAGGCGCGTGCGGCATCCGCCCAGAAATGCGTGCGCGCCGGCGGCAAACACAATGATCTCGACAATGTCGGCTACACCGCGCGCCACCACACCTTCTTCGAAATGCTGGGAAACTTTTCCTTCGGCGATTATTTCAAGGAAGGCGCGATCGAGCTTGCCTGGGGCCTCATCACCCGGGAATTCGGGCTCCCCGTCGATCGGCTGCTCGTCACTGTCTATCACGACGACGACGAGGCCTTCGGCCTGTGGAAGAAAATCGCCGGCTTCCACGACAGCCGGATCATCCGCATCGCGAGTTCCGACAATTTCTGGAGCATGGGCGACACCGGCCCGTGCGGCCCCTGTTCCGAAATCTTCTATGATCAGGGAGAGGCGCTCGCCGGCGGCCCGCCCGGCAGCCCGGACGAGGACGGCGACCGCTTCCTCGAGTTCTGGAATCTCGTCTTCATGCAATATGAGCAGGTCGCGCCCGGGCAGCGCGCGCCGCTGCCCCGTCCCTCGATCGACACCGGCATGGGGCTCGAGCGCATAGCAGCGCTCATGCAGGGCGTCACCTCCAACTACGAGATCGACCTTTTCCGCGCGCTCACCGGCGCCGTCGCCGATCTGACCAGCGCGCCCGTCGCCGGGCCCCGGGGCGCCAGCCATCGGGTCATCGCCGACCATCTGCGCGCGGCCTCCTTCCTCGTCGCCGATGGCGTCACGCCGTCCAACGAGGGCCGCGGCTACGTGCTTCGCCGCATCATGCGTCGCGCCATGCGCCACGCGCAGATTCTCGGCGCGCAGGATCCGCTGATGTGGCGTCTCGTGCCGACGCTCGTTGCAGAAATGGGCCAGGCCTATCCGGAACTCATCCGCGCTCAGGCCATGATCGTCGACACGCTGAAGACCGAGGAGACGCGCTTTCGCGCCACCCTCGCGCGCGGCCTCGCCATTCTGGACGAAGAGACGGCCGGGCTTGGACAGGGCGGAAAGTTCTCCGGCGAGACCGCTTTCAAACTCTACGACACCTACGGTTTCCCGCTCGACCTCACCGAGGACGCCCTGCGTCCGCGCGGCATCGCCGTCGACAAGGAGGCGTTCAACGCCGCGATGGAGCGCCAGCGGGCCGAAGCGCGCAAAGCCTGGGCCGGCTCCGGCGAAACCGCGACAGAGACTTTCTGGTTCGCTCTGAAAGAGCGCCTCGGCGCGACAGAGTTCCTCGGTTACGACACCGAGAAGAGCGAAGGAGTCGTCACCGCCCTCGTTCACGAAGGCGCCGAGGCCTTTGCGCTCAAGACGGGGGACCGCGGCGCGGTGATCCTGAACCAGACTCCCTTCTACGGCGAATCCGGCGGCCAGGTGGGCGACGTCGGCGTCATTGGGGCCAGGGGCGTGCGCTTCCGCGTCGACAACACCGCCAAGAAGCTGGGCGATCTCATCGTCCACGAGGGCGTCGTCGAAGAGGGCGAGATCGTTCCCGGCGTCGCCCTCGAACTCGACGTCGACCATTCGCGCCGGCGCGCGACGCGGGCCAATCATTCGGCGACGCATATCCTCCACGAGGCGCTCCGCCAGGTGCTCGGCGACCATGTGGCGCAAAAGGGATCGCTCGTTGCGCCCGAGCGCCTGCGTTTCGATTTCACGCATCCCAGGCCGCTGTCCGACGACGAACTCGCCCGCGTCGAGACGCTGGCCAATGAGATTGTGCAGGACAACGCGCCTGTGGACACGCGCGTCATGGCGCAGGACGAAGCGATCGAATCGGGCGCCCGCGCGCTGTTTGGCGAGAAATACGGAGACGAAGTCCGCGTCGTCGCCATGGGCCGCCCCGACGCAGGCGCTCATCACGCCTTCTCCGTCGAACTTTGCGGCGGCACCCATGTTTCCCGCACGGGCGACATCGGGCTCATCGCCATCGTAGGCGAGGGGGCCGTCGCCTCGGGCGTGCGCCGCATCGAAGCGCGCACGGCGGAGGGCGCGCGCACCTGGCTCGCCGCGCAGTCGCGCGCGCTCCAGGAAATCGCGAGCCAGATGCGCGCCCCTGTCGAGGAGGCGCCGAACCGCCTCGTTCAGCTGATGGAAGAGCGCAAGCGCCTCGAGCGCGAACTCGCGGACGCCAAACGCAAGATCGCCATGGGCGGCGGCGCCTCGGGCGGCGGAGGCCCCGAGGCGCGCGAGATCGCCGGGGTGAAGCTGCTGACCCGCGCCGTCGAGGGCATCGACCCGAAAGACCTCAAGTCGCTGGTCGACGACGCCAAGAAAAGCATCGGCTCGGGGATCGTCGCCTTCGCCAGCGCTTCGCCGGACGGCAAGGCCGGCATCGTGGTGGGAGTCACCGACGATCTGACTCAGAAATACAGCGCCGTGGAATTCGTGCGCGTCGCCAGCGTCGCGCTCGGCGGCAAGGGCGGCGGCGGGCGTCCCGACCTTGCGCAGGCCGGCGGTCCGAACGCCGGGGCGATCGATCAGGCGCTCGCCTGCGTCGAGGACGCGCTGCGCGCCAAGGCGGCGCAATGACGAAGCCGGAGCGCCGCCACTGGTATTACCGGCTGCGCCAACGCGTTCATTTCGTTCTCGATGGCGGGTCGCACGACCGCGCGACGCGCTTCGTCCATCGCGCGCTCATTGCCCTCGTGGCGCTTTCCGTTCTGTCCGTCATTCTGGAATCCGTCCCGGCCTATGACCGGCAGTTCCGGCGGCTTTTCCTCGCCGTGGAATATCTCGCCGTCACCGTCTTCACTATCGAATATCTTCTGCGCCTCTGGTGCGCGCCGGATCATACGGCCTATTCCGAGAAGAGCGCGGCGGGGGCCCGTCTCGCCTTCATCGCCTCGGGTTCGGCGATGATCGATCTGCTGACGATCCTGCCGGTCTTCATTTCCTTCTTTTTCGCGGCGGACCTGCGGGTTCTGCTGATCCTGCGGCTGCTGCGCTTCTTCAAGCTCGCGCGCTATTCAGCCGGCATCCGCACGATGATCGCGGTGATGGAGGCCGAGCGCAAGGCGCTCTTGGCGACGGGCATTCTGCTCTTTGGCGCCGTGTTGTTTTCGGCGAGCGCCATACACATCGCCGAGCACGACGCGCAGCCGGAGAATTTCGGCTCGATCCCCGCCGCCATGTGGTGGGCGATCGTCACCATCACGACGGTTGGCTATGGCGACGTGACGCCGATCACGCTCGCGGGACGGATGATCGCCTCTGTCACGATGGTCACGGGCTATGTCATGCTCGGTTTGCCGGTTGGCATTGTCGCAACCGCCTTCGCGGAGGAAATCCACCGGCGCGAATTTGTCGTCACCTGGGGCATGGTCGCGAGCGTGCCGCTGTTTCGCACGCTCGACGCTTCAGCCATAGCGGAGATCATGCGCTACCTCAGCGCGCAATCCGTGCCCGCGGGAACGCTGATCGTGCGGCGCGGGGACATCGCGCAGTCGATGTATTTCATCGCGGAGGGGGAGGTGGAGGTGGAGTTGCCGGGTGAATCCGTTCGGCTCGGCGTCGGCCAGTTCTTCGGCGAAATGGCCATTCTTCATGAGACGCCCCGCACCGCCAATGTCCGCGCGACCCAGACGACGAAGCTTCTCATCCTCGACGCCTATGATCTGCAGACCCTGATCACGCGCACTCCCGAGATCGGACAGTCGATCAGGGACGTCGCCGCCACCCGGTCGGAACTCGCGCCCGACGAGCAGCACGGCGACCTGATCGAATCCGAGCTCGAGGAACCGGTTCCCCCTCAGCAGCCTGTGCTGTAAAACCGTTGATTACGCGCCAATAGATGCGCGCATTTCCTCGAGTTGCGCGAGCTTTTCGGCAGCGGCCCCGCGAGTCTCGTCGGATTTTGCGTCGGCGAGGTCTTCCCTGGCGTTCTTGATGTCAGCGTCGACCTTCGCGGCGTCGATGTCGGCGAGGGCAAGCGCGAGTTCGGCGAGGATCGTGAAGCCAGCGGCGTTCACATCGGCGAAACCGCCGCGCACGAAAAGCTTTTCAACCTTTCCGTCGCCACCGTCGATGGTCACGACGCCCGCCTTCAGCGTGGTCATGACCGGCGCGTGATCCTTGAGAACCGTGAACTGGCCCTCGGCGCCCGGCGCGACGACGGATTCGACGTCGCCGGAGAAGAGAAGCTTCTCGGGAGAGACGAGTTCGAAGTGAAATGCGGCCATGACTTTCTCCGACGGCGCTCTGAAGGCGCGTCATGGCCAGGCTTGAACCCGGCCATCCACGAAAACCGATCGGCGGATGGCCGGAACCTGCCCGGCCATCTCGCCCAGTCGAAGTTAAGCCGCTTCCTTCGCGAGCTTGGCGGCCTTTTCGATCGCCTCCTCGATGGAGCCGACCATGTAGAAGGCTGCCTCCGGGAGGTGATCGTAGTCGCCGTTCACGAGGCCCTTGAAGCCTTTGATCGTGTCCGCGAGGGCGACGAGTTTCCCGGGCGAACCCGTGAAGACTTCGGCGACGTGGAAGGGCTGCGACAGGAAGCGCTCGATCTTGCGGGCGCGCGCCACGGTCAGCTTGTCCTCTTCCGACAGTTCGTCCATGCCCAGAATGGCGATGATGTCCTGCAGCGACTTGTAGCGCTGCAGCGTCGACTGCACCTTACGGGCGACGTCGTAATGTTCCTCGCCGACGATAGCGGGCGAGAGCATGCGCGAGGTCGAGTCGAGCGGATCGACCGCCGGATAAATGCCCTTTTCCGCGATCGAGCGCGACAGAACGGTCGTCGCGTCGAGATGGGCGAAGGAGGTGGCCGGCGCCGGGTCGGTCAAGTCGTCGGCCGGGACGTAAATGGCCTGCACCGAGGTGATCGACCCCTTGTTGGTGGTGGTGATGCGCTCCTGCAGCATGCCCATGTCGGTGGCGAGCGTCGGCTGATAGCCCACCGCCGAGGGAATGCGGCCGAGAAGCGCCGACACTTCCGAACCCGCCTGGGTGAAGCGGAAGATGTTGTCGACGAAGAACAGCACGTCCTGGCCCTTGTCGCGGAATTCCTCGGCGACCGTGAGGCCCGTGAGAGCGACGCGGGCGCGGGCGCCCGGCGGCTCATTCATCTGGCCATAGACCAGCGCGCACTTCGAGCCCGCGCCGCCGCCCTTCTTGTTGACGCCGCCCTCGATCATCTCGTGATAGAGGTCGTTGCCCTCACGCGTGCGCTCGCCGACGCCGGCGAAGACGGAGTAGCCGCCGTGGGCCTTCGCGACGTTGTTGATAAGCTCCATGATGAGCACGGTCTTGCCGACGCCCGCGCCGCCGAAGAGGCCGATCTTGCCGCCCTTGGCGTAAGGCGCGAGCAGGTCGACGACCTTGATGCCCGTCTCGAGAATCTGGGCTTCCGTCGCCTGTTCCGCATAGGACGGCGCCGGCTGATGGATGGCGCGCATGCCGCTGGACGTGACCGGGCCGGCTTCGTCGACCGGCTCGCCGATGACGTTGATGATGCGGCCGAGCAGCTCTTCGCCGACCGGAACCGAGATGGGCGCGCCGGTGTCGGAGACTTCCTGACCGCGGGTCAGGCCCTCGGAGGTGTCCATGGCGATGGTGCGTACGGAGTTTTCACCCAGATGCTGCGCGACTTCGAGAACCAGGCGGTTGCCCTGGTTTGTCGTCTCGAGCGCGTTGAGAATCTCGGGCAGGTGGCCGTCGAACTTCACGTCGACGACGGCGCCGATGACTTGGGTGATGCGCCCGGTGGCTTTGTTGGCGGCCATGTTACGTCCTCGTCTATTTTAGCGATCAGAGCGCTTCGGCGCCCGAGATGATTTCGATGAGTTCTTTGGTGATTATCGCCTGCCGCGACCGGTTGTAGAGGGTCGTCTGCTTCTTGATCATGTCGCCGGCGTTGCGCGTGGCGTTGTCCATCGCGCTCATGCGCGCGCCCTGTTCGGAGGCGGCGTTTTCGAGCAGCGCGCGGAACACCTGAATGGAGATGTTGCGCGGCAGGAGTTCGGAGAGAATTTCGTCCTGCCCGGGCTCATATTCGTAGGACGTCTGCGGACCTTCGACGGCCGGCGCGTTTTCATTCGCGGCGATCTGCGCCGGAATGAGCTGCTGGGCCGTAGGGAGCTGCGCGATCACCGACTTGAACCGCGAGAAGAAGAGGGTGGCGACGTCGAACTCGCCAGCCTCGAACATGGCGATGATCTTCTTGCCGATCTCATCCGCGTTCTCGAAGCCGATGGTCTTGAGGCCGCGCAGCTCGATGAGCTCGACGATTTCTTTCTCGTACTGGCGGCGAAGCTGGTCGTAGCCCTTCTTGCCGACGCAGAGAATCTTGACCGTCTTGCCCTGGCCCTGAAGCCGGTTGACGTGCTCACGGGTGAGGCGGACGATCGAGGAGTTGAACGCGCCGCACAGGCCGCGCTCGGCCGTGGCGACGACGAGCAGATGCACGTCGTCCCTGCCGTTGCCCGCGAGGAGCTGCGGACCGCCTGTCGAGACCCCGGAGGCGAGATTTGCGAGCACGCTCTCCATGCGCTCGGCATAGGGACGCGCAGCTTCGGCCGCCATCTGCGCGCGGCGCAGCTTGGCCGCCGCGACCATCTGCATGGCCTTGGTGATCTTCTGCGTCGCCTTGACGGAGGAGATGCGGTTTCGAAGATCCTTCAACGAGGGCATGAGCGTGCTTCTTGTCTTGAGGCCGTCGCGCGCCCGCTAATGGGCGCGCGAACCGTCAGCGTCGGATCAGGCGAAGGACTTGGCGAAGTTCTCGACGACGCTCTTGAGCTTGCCCGCCGTGTCGTCGGTGAGATCCTTCGTCGTGCGGATGCTCTCCAGAATGTCGCCATGCGAGGAGCGCAGCAGCGCCAGCAGGCCGTCCTCGAACGCCTTGACGCGGTTCACCGGCAGCGGATCGAGATAGCCGTTCACGCCGGCGTAGATCACGCAGGTCTGCTCTTCCATCTTCAGCGGCGAGAACTGCGCCTGCTTCAGAAGCTCGGTGAGGCGCGCGCCGCGGTTCAGCAGGCGCTGCGTCACCGCGTCGAGATCGGAGCCGAACTGCGCGAAGGCCGCCATTTCGCGATACTGCGCGAGCTCGCCCTTGATCTTGCCGGCGACCTTCTTGGTCGCCTTGGTCTGCGCGGACGAA
>PERY01000040.1 GCA_002929055.1 Methylocystis sp.
GTCTTCATTAGCCGCTTCCCGGCCGCCACAGGCGGCGGCTGATTGCGTTCTGCACGCTTTCCCAATGGTCTCGGGGGCGGTTGAAGTCGACGCCCTCAGCCTGCGCGTGCAAACGCAACCGTGCGGCGTGCAGCGCGCCGTCCCCGTAACGATCGATCATGGCCTGCGCGTCAGCTTCGACGGGCGGGCTGTGTTCTGGGTCGAAAGGGGAGGCATCCTCGAACATCTTCAACGCATCCCATTCCTCGGCAAATCTGACAAGCGGGGCAATTGCGGCCTGTGGTCGCGCACTACGTGACCCAACCCATCGGGAAAGCTCGCGTTTCATGGGGCCAACCCGTTCACGCGCCACGTCAATATTGGGCAGCCGAGACGCGGCTGGCTTGGAGCTTTGCGGCCTCGCCCCCACATCATCGGAATGAAAATCATCGAGACGCGGCGGGCCGCCACGCTTTATCTTGCGCTGTCGCTGACGCTTTGCTGGGTCGCGGCGAGGAGCTTGGCGCCCGCGTTCGACGGCTGGCGGCTCGTCCTTTCCAAAGATGACCCTGTCGCGCTGAGCGAGGCGCGGATCGACGGGCTACTCACCCCCGAGCGCTTCTCGGCGCAGTTCGACGCGGCGTTGTCGGCGCGCGATCTCGACCTTGCATCGAGCCTCGTCGAACTTGGAAAGACGCGCGCGCTTGCGCCCACCCTTGCACAGGAGACGCGGCTGACCGAACTGCGCACTGACGAAAGCAAGAAGGCGATCGAGAATTTTGCGGAAGGCTTTCTGCGCGGCGCGCGCGACAGCGGCGCGGCCTTCGCCGGCGCGGTCGCAAGCGATCTCTCGGGATTCGGCGACGTCAGAGATTTGTGGACCGAGGGCGAAAAGGTCAGACGTGGCGAGGCGCCCGACGAGTTGGTCATCGGCCTCGCCGCGGCGGGCCTCGCCCTCAGCGCCGTCACCTGGTCGAGCGTCGGCGCCATGCTCCCGGCGCGCTCCGGTCTGACGTTCGTGAAGAGCGCGCAGAAGGCCGGCCGCCTCTCGCGCCCGCTCGCCAGGGCGATGACCGCCGCCGCCGCCAAGGCGGTCGATCGCGAGGCGCTGACGGCGGGCGCCTCTGCGCTCGCGAAGCTCGATTTCGCGTCGGCCCGCAGCGTTGCGCCGAAGATCGTGCGGCCCGGCGCGCTCGGGAACTTCCGCCTGCTGGGCGAAGACGCTGCATTGCTCTACCGCCACGCCGGCGCCCGCGGGGCGAAAGACGCGCTGGCCCTCGCCGAAAATGGCGCCGAACTGGGCAAGGCGGCGAAACTGGCGGCGGCCAAAGGCGGCGCGACGCGGGCGATTCTCGCAATGCTCGGGCGCGGCGCGCTGGTCCTTGGCGCGCTCGCGGCCGGAGCGGTCGAGGCGATCTTCGCCTTTCTGGGCGCGCTTCTGGGTCTTGCGATGCTGGCGCAGCGTTTCGGATTCTGGCTGGGCCGCGCGATCTGAAATATTTTTGGGGACGCCCCAAGGATTTCCCAATCCCTGCGTCTAAGGTTTCGACGGGCTGATTCAATCGGGGGCGAATTGCCGGGCGAGGGAACCGAGAGCGAACTGGCGCAGCGCGCCGCCGCGGGCGACCGCGCGGCCTTTGCCGTATTGGCCGAGCGCCATTACGCGCGCGTCCATGCGCTCGCCTGGCGCTGGTCGGGCGCGCGCGGCGACGCCGAAGACATCGCGCAGGAGACGATGGTGAAAATGGCCGGAGCCATCAGGAGCTTTCGCGGCGATTGCGCCTTTTCCACCTGGGCCTATCGCATCGCCTACACCACGGCTGTGGATTACATCCGCAGCCGCTCGCGAGTGATCCCCTTCGCGCCTTCGAAGATGCAGGAGTTGGCGGAGAGCACAGTGCGCGACCTGCCCGAGGACGCCGCGATGAACGAAGAACTCTGGCGCGCCGTGCGCGCGCTGCCCGAGCAGCAGCGCGACGCGGTTCTGCTGGTGTATGGCGAGGACATGTCGCATGCGGACGCCGCGACGCTGATGGCCTGTTCGGAGAAGACCGTGTCCTGGCATCTGCACGAGGCCCGCAAGCGGCTGAAGATTTCGCTGGAGGCGGCGATATGACCGAGCCCGACCTCACAAGACTCAAGGATGTTCCGCCGCCGCGCGAGCAGGCCAAGCGCGCCGCGCTGGCGGCCGCCATGGCGGCTTTCGACGACGCCGAGAAAAAAAGCGGGAGCGCGACCCAAGGAAACGACGCGCCCATCCGTCTCAGAGACGCATCGTCTCGAACGGAAGGAAAAACGCAGATGCGCGCTTCTCAATTCAATTACGGGCTCGCCGCCTCCATCGCCGCGCTGATGATCGCGGCGCCTGCAGCTTTCTATCTGTCGAAATTCAACGCGCCGGGCGGCGGGAATTTCGCCACCGTCTCCGGCAAGTTAACGGATGCGGCGCCCGCTCCCGCGCCCCCGCGCGAAGAAAGCAAGCAAGATGCGCTCGCCGCCGTGCAAGCGCCCGCCGCTCCCGCGCCGGCGCAGAGCTCGACCGGTTCTCTGGGAACGGTGCGCGGACGGCTGGGCGTCTTGGTCCCGCCGCAGACAAGCGGCCCTGCCGGCGGGGGACGGGTTGGCTCTGCGGCGAATGCGCCTGCCGCTCCCGCCAAACCAGCAAAGATGGCGCGGCAGATGGAGGCGGAGCGCTTCACGAGCGTCCCCATGCCCGCTTCCGCGCCGCTCGCCAAATCGAAAGAGGCGGCGCGCGCCGTCGCGAATGGCCTCATCATGCAGGCGCCGCAGGATGCTGCGGACATGCTTCCGCCTCTCGCGGAAAAGGAGTTCCGCGACCAGTTCGACTCCAAGGACGTCAATCCGGTCAAGCAGGTCGCGCAGGAGCCGGTCTCGACTTTCTCCATCGACGTCGACACGGCGTCCTACGCCTTCGCGCGCCGCATGATCAACGCGGGCCAGTTGCCGCCCAAAGATTCCGTGCGCGTCGAGGAGTTCATCAACTACTTCCCTTACAACTACCCGCAGCCGGAAAGCGCCGAGGTTCCCTTCAAGCCGACGATCACGGTCGCGCCCAGCCCGTGGAACGCGCACAACAGGCTCGTGCATGTCGCCGTGCAGGGCTATGCGCTGCAAAGCGCGCAGCGCCCGCGCGCCAACCTCGTGTTTCTTGTCGACGTCTCCGGCTCCATGTCGCCGGAGGACCGTCTGCCGCTCGTCAAGAACGCGCTGCGCATGCTGGTCGATGAGTTGAAGCCGGAAGATACGGTGGCGCTCGTCACCTACGCTTCTGGGTCAGGCGTCTCGCTGGAGCCGACGAAGATTTCCGACAAGGGCAAGATCATTGCGGCCATCGACGTGCTTGGCGCGGGCGGCTCGACGGCGGGGGCGGAGGGCATTCAGGACGCGTATCGCCTCGCGGAGACGCATTTCGACAAGGGCGGCGTCAATCGCGTGATCCTTGCGACGGATGGCGACTTCAATGTCGGCGTGACGGATCAGGGCGAGTTGAAGGGTCTGATCGAGAGGAAGCGCGACAAGGGGATTTTCCTCTCCATCCTCGGCGTCGGGCAGGGCAATCACAATGACGCGCTGATGCAGACGCTGGCGCAGAACGGCAATGGGACGGCCGCTTATGTCGACACTCTCAACGAGGCGCGGAAGGTTCTGGTGGAGGAAGCCTCCTCGACGCTCTTCCCCATCGCCAGGGATGTGAAGATACAGGTCGAGTGGAATCCCGCGCGCGTCTCCGAATATCGGCTGATCGGCTATGAGACTCGCGCGCTGAGGCGCGAGGACTTCAACAACGACAAGGTGGACGCGGGCGATGTCGGCTCTAGCCATCGCGTGACAGCGATCTACGAGATCACGCCGGCGGGCGAGAAGAAGCTCGTCGACGATCTGCGCTACGGCAGGAAGGCGGCGGAGCCTGCAGCATCGGGCGACTCCGAACTCGGCTTCTTCAAGCTGCGCTACAAGCTGCCGAAGGAGGACGAGTCGAAGCTGATCTCCGCGCCCATCGGCGACGCTCAGGCTGTCGAGAAGCTGGCGGCCGCGCCAGAAGATGTGCGCTTCTCGATCGCGGTCGCCGCCTTCGGGCAATTGCTGAAGGGCGCGCCCTATCGCGGCAAATATGGCTACGACGATGTGATCGCCCTGGCGAAAGGCGCGAAGGGCGACGACCCCTTGGGCTATCGCGCGGAGTTTCTGAACCTCGCAAGGCTGGCGAAAACGGCGCGGCCGTAACGCCCCAGGCTCAACCCTCTCCCCGTCAGCGGGGAGAGGGAGTAGAATTGCCCAATGTCAAAGACCCGCATCTACCTCGACCATAACGCCACCTCGCCGCTGCGCCCGCAGGCGCGGGCGGCGATGCTGGCGGCGATGGAGGCGCCGGGGAACGCCTCCTCCGTGCATGGCGAGGGACGCGCGGCCAAGGCGCTGCTGGAGCAGGCCCGGGCGACCATCGCGCTAGGGCTGGGCACGGCGGCGCGCAATCTCATCTTCACAAGCGGGGCGACCGAATCCGCCAATCTCGCCCTCACGCCGATGGTGCAGCGCGGGACGGATCGCGCGCCCATCGAGGTTCTGCTCCTTGGCGCGGGGGAGCACCCCGCCGTGCTAGCGGGGCATCGTTTCTCCCCCGAAGCGGTCGAGCGCGTCGCGCTGAGCCCGGAAGGAGGGCTTTCGCTCAGCGCCCTCGACGACGCACTCGCGCGCTACGCCGGCAAGCGGATCATGGTCGCGCTTCAGTCCGTAAACAACGAGACGGGCGTTATTCAGCCGGTTCGAGAGGCGGCGGAGCGCGTCCATGCGGCGGGGGGCGTCCTTGTCTGCGACGCGACACAGGCCATTGGCAGAATCGAGACAAGCTTTCAGACGACAGGCGCGGACTTCCTGTTCTTTTCCTCACATAAAATTGGCGGTCCAGCGGGGGCGGGAGCGCTTGCCGCAGCGCAAGATGCGCTCCACATATCTGAATCGCTGGTGAGAGGCGGCGGTCAGGAGTTCGGCCGCCGCGCCGGCACGGAGAATATCCCGGCGATCGCGGGTTTTGCGGCCGCTTTCGAGGCAGCGCTAGGGGGGATGGCGATGGAAAACGCCCGGCTCGGGCCGATGCGGGACTTCCTCGAAAATCGCATTGCCAGGATCGCGCCTGAGGCGCGCTTTTTCGGCAGAGAAACCATGCGGGTTTCGGGCGTAAGCGCCTTCGCATTGCCGGACATCCCGGCGCATACATTGTTGATGTCCCTTGACCTTTCTGGCGTCTCAGTGTCCAGCGGGTCGGCATGCTCGTCCGGCAAGGTGCGCGAGTCTCATGTCCTTGCGGCGATGGGGGCGGAAGAAAAAGAGGCTTTGCGCGTGAGCCTGGGTTGGACGACGCGCAAAGAGCATGTAGAAGAGTTTGGAATGGTTCTTGCGGACGTCGTGGACCGTATCAGGTCGCGGCGTTCCGTCGCCTAATTGGCGGAACCGGATCGGCAGGCGGGCCTTGAACCCGTCGTGACGAGGAGAAGAGAAACATGGCGGCTCGTCAGGAGACCGTTGAACGCGTCGAGTCTATCGACGTCGACGCCTACAAGTACGGGTTTACGACCGATATCGAGTCGGAGAAAGCGCCCAAGGGCCTGAACGAAGACATCGTTCGCTTCATCTCCGCCAAGAAGAACGAACCCGACTGGATGACCCAATGGCGCCTCGAGGCCTATCGCCGCTGGCTGACCATGCAGGAACCCGAGTGGGCTCGGGTAGACTTTCCGAAGATCGACTATCAGGATCTCTACTATTACTCCGCGCCGAAATCGACGCCGGGGCCGAAGACGCTCGACGAGGTCGATCCCGAGCTTCTGCGTACCTATGAGAAACTCGGCATTCCCCTGCGCGAGCAGGAGATCCTAGCCGGAGTCCAGACGCGCAAGGTCGCGGTGGACGCGGTGTTCGACTCTGTCTCCGTTGCGACGACGTTCAAGGAAGAGCTGGGCCGTGCGGGCGTGATCTTCTGCCCGATCTCCGAGGCCGTGCATTCGCACCCCGAACTCGTGAAGAAATATCTGGGCTCGGTCGTGCCGGTGACCGACAATTACTATGCGACCTTGAACAGCGCCGTCTTCTCCGACGGATCGTTCGTCTACATCCCGAAGGGCGTGCGCTGCCCGATGGAGCTGTCCACCTATTTCCGCATCAACGAGCAGAACACCGGGCAGTTCGAGCGCACGCTGATCATCGCGGATGCGGGCTCCTATGTGAGCTATCTCGAAGGCTGCACGGCGCCCAAGCGCGACGAGAACCAGCTTCACGCCGCCGTGGTCGAGCTTGTCGCGCTCGACGACGCGGAGATCAAATATTCCACCGTGCAGAACTGGTATCCCGGCGACAGCGAGGGCAGGGGCGGCATCTACAACTTCGTGACGAAGCGCGGCGACTGCCGCGGCCGCAACTCGCATATCTCATGGACGCAGGTGGAGACGGGCTCCGCGATCACCTGGAAATACCCAAGCTGCATTCTGCGCGGCGACAACAGCCAGGGCGAGTTCTATTCGATCGCAGTTTCGAACGGCCATCAGCAGGTCGACAGCGGCACGAAGATGATTCATCTCGGCAAGAACACGAAGAGCCGCATCGTCTCCAAGGGCATTTCGGCCGGCAAGTCTCAGAACACCTATCGCGGGCAGGTCTCCGCGCACCGCAAGGCCGAGGGCGCGCGCAACTTCACGCAGTGCGACAGTCTGCTGATCGGCCAGAGCTGCGGCGCGCATACGGTCCCCTATATCGAGTCGAAGAATCCGAGCGCGCAGTTCGAGCATGAGGCGACGACCTCGAAAATCTCGGACGACCAGCTCTTCTACGCCATGCAGCGCGGCCTCACCGCCGAAGAGGCGACGGCGCTGATCGTCAACGGCTTCGTGCGCGACGTGCTGCAGCAATTGCCGATGGAATTCGCGGTCGAGGCGCAGAAGCTGATCTCGATCTCGCTCGAGGGGAGCGTGGGGTGATGACGGCGCGGACCGACCAGGTGCTCGAAGCGCATGAGCGTTGCTCGATGCACAAGGACGAGATCCTGGGGAGCAGGTTCTGCGGCTGCTTTTCTTGTCTTGGCGTATACCCGCCTTCTCGGATCGAAGACTGGTGCGACGATGGCGACACCGCGCTTTGTCCCGTCTGCGGCGTGGATTCGATTATCGGGGATCGTTCCGGTTTGCCGGCGGCCGACGCGAACTTCCTGTCGATGATGAAAAGCTATTGGTTCGGGAGCGCAAAATGAGCGGTCATCTGGTTCAAATTTCTCTCCCGGAAGACCTTGCGGCGGAAGTATCCGCTGCAGTCGAGCGTGGGGAATATGCCAGCGAGACCGACGCGCTACTTGGCGCTGTCGAGGAATGGCGGGCCCAGAGACAAGTGGATGCGATCGGCGTGGAAGAACTGCGGCGCCTCGTTCGGGAAGGGATTGAAAGCGGTCCCGGGCTTTTCGAGAGTTTTGAAGACATTAGAGCGGAGGCGCGTCGTCGCTTTCAGGGCAGGTGAGTGGTGAAGCGGCTTCGCCGCTCCGCAAGAGCTGAGCAGGATCTGATCGAAATATGGAACTTCATCGCGAAAGACAACGAGACGGCCGCGGATCGGATTTTCGATCTGCTGGTGGCCAAATCGGAACTGGTTGCCCGGAGTCCAACGATCGGTCGTTTGCGAAAGGAGATCGGGGAAGACATTCGCAGCACTCTGGCGGGCTCCTGGTCCATCTTTTACCGGGTGCATCCCAATCATGTAGAAATTCTTCGCTACCTGCATACGCGTCGCCGCATGCCGGAAGTTCTCTAGCGCGCCTGCGCCCATCTCCCATCTGGCAAGGACACGCATAATGCTCGAAATCAAAAACCTCCACGTTTCGGTCGGCGACCGGGAAATCCTCAAGGGCCTGACGCTCACCGTAAATGACGGCGAGGTCGCGGCGATCATGGGGCCGAACGGCACGGGCAAGTCGACGCTCTCTTATGTGATCGCCGGCCGCGAGGGCTATGAGGTCACGCAAGGCGAGGTGCTGCTCGACGGCGAGGACATTCTCGAACTGGAGCCGCATGAGCGCGCCGCCAAGGGAATCTTTCTGGCATTCCAGTATCCGGTCGAAATTCCCGGCGTCGCCACCATGACCTTCCTGAAGGCGGCGATGAACGCGCAGCGCCGCTCGCGCGGCGAGGACGAGCTTCAGACGCCCGACTTCATGAAGCGCGTGAAGGAAGCTGCGGCGAAGCTCGGCATCAGCCAGGAGATGCTGCGCCGGCCGCTCAACTCCGGCTTCTCCGGCGGCGAGAAGAAGCGCATGGACATTCTGCAGATGGCGCTGCTTCAGCCCAAGTTCGGCATCCTCGACGAGACGGATTCGGGCCTGGACATCGACGCGCTGCGTGTCGTCTCGGAGGGCGTCAACGCGCTGCGCTCGCCCGAGCGCGCCTTCCTCGTCATCACGCACTACCAGCGCCTGCTCGATTACATCAAGCCGGACTCGGTGCATGTGATGGCGCAGGGCGTGATCCAGCGCTCCGGCGGACCCGAGCTGGCGCTGGAGCTCGAAGAGCGCGGCTATCAGGAATATCTGGGCGAAGAGGCGGCCTGAGCTATGATCAAGCTCGCGACGGAAACAGACGCGGTCTGGTCCTCCTTCTTCGAAGAGATGAAGGGCAAGGGCGCGAGCGGCCTGCGGCAGGCGGCCTGGGAGGCTTTCAACACGAAGGGCCTGCCCAACCGCCGCGTCGAGGCCTGGCATTACACGGACCTGAAGGCGGCGCTCGCGAAGCCCGCGCCGATCGCCGCCGTGTCGAGCGCGGCGCCGGAACTGCCGCGCGCGCATGACTCCCTCCGGCTCGTCACGCTGGACGGCGTGTTTCGTCCTGACATCTCCGACCTTTCCGCGCTGCCGGAGGGCGTCAAGGTCCAGTCGCTGCGCGATGCGCTGGCGCAGGGCGCGCCGGGCGTCATGGCGCTGATCGCCAGCGCCGACGTGCAGACCAACGACGCAATCGTCTCGCTCAACGCCGCGCTGATGCAGGACGGCGTGGTCCTGCGCATCGCCGGCGGCCTGACGCTCGATCGCCCCATCGAACTTGCGACTTTCGTGTCGTCCGACGAGGCGCAGTCGAGCTTCACGCGCTCGCTCGTCATCCTCGGCAAAGATGCACGCGCAACCATCATTGAAACAGCCGGCGCGCTCGCCGCTGCGCCTGCGCAGGACAATCAGGCGCTCGTCGTGCGCCTCGCCTCGGGCGCCTCGCTCGATCTCGTTACGCACGCCTCGGGGCAGGGCGAGGGACTCGTGCGCGTCATGACCCTGCTCGCGCATCTCGACGAAGGCGCCAGCTTCAATTCCCATGCGCTTATAGAAGGCGCGGGGCTTTTGCGGCGGCAGATCTTCGCGCGTCTCGACGGCGAGCGCGTGAAAGTTTCGCTGAATGGCGCGACGCTGGCGCGCGGCCGTCAGCATGTCGACACTACGCTCGTCGTCGATCACGCGCTGCCGGACGGCGAGAGCCGCGAGCGTTTCCGCAATATTCTGGACGAGCAGGGAACCGGCGTTTTCCAGGGCAAGATCGTGGTGCGGCCGCATGCGCAGAAGACGGATGGCGTGATGCAGTCCAAGGCGGTCCTGCTCTCCGATCACGCCACGATGAACAACAAACCGGAGCTCGAGATCTTCGCCGACGACGTTCAATGCGGCCACGGCGCCACTTGCGGGCGGCTGGACAAGGACCAGCTCTTCTATCTGATGGCGCGCGGCCTTCCCCGTCCCGAGGCCGAGTCTCTGCTGATCGAGGGCTTCGCCAACGAGGCGTTCGAGGGCCTTGAGAACGAGGCTTTGCGCGGCTTCCTCGTCTCGCGCATCTCCCAATGGCTTGCGGCGAGGTCATGATGAACCAGCATGCGCCCGTGACCCTCTACGATGTCGAAAAGATCCGCGCGGATTTCCCTATCCTCGCCGAGCGCCCCTATGGAAAGCCGCTCGCCTATCTCGACAACGCCGCCTCGGCGCAAAAGCCGCGGGCCGTGATCGAGCGGCTGTCGCATTTCTACGAGCACGAATACGCCAATGTGCATCGCGGCCTGCATTACCTCGCCAACGCCGCGACCGAAGGCTATGAGGGCGCACGCGAAACGCTGCGGCGATTCCTGAACGCCGGGTCGACGGACGAAATCATCTTCACACGCGGCGCGACCGAAGCGCTCAATCTCGTCGCCTCCTCATTCGGGCTCGCCCATATCGGGGAAGGCGACGAGATCATCCTTTCGTTGATGGAGCACCACTCCAACATCGTGCCCTGGCACTTTCTGCGCGAGCGCAAGGGCGCGGTCATCAAGTGGATCGTGCCCGACGACAATGGCGTGATCGATCTAGACGCGTTTGAGAAAATGATCACGCCGCGCACGAAGATCGTGTCGCTCACGCATATGTCCAACGTCGTGGGCGCGCCGACGCCCATCGCGCAGATCGCCCGCATCGCCCATGCGCATGGCGTGCCGGTCTGCGTCGACGGCTCGCAGGGCGCTGTGCATCTCGACGTGGACGTGCGCGAGCTCGATGTCGATTTCTATGTCGTCACCGGACACAAGCTTTACGGGCCCACCGGCATTGGCGCGCTTTACGGCAAGCGCAAATGGCTGGAGAGCCTCCCGCCCTATGCAGGCGGCGGCGAGATGATCGAGACGGTGACGCGCGATGCGGTGACCTACAACGCGCCGCCGCATCGCTTCGAGGCCGGCACGCCTCCGATCGCCCAGGCCGTCGGCCTCGGCGCGGCGCTCGATTATATCGAGAGCGTCGGGCGCGGCGCCATTCGCGCTTACGAGGCGCAACTGACTGCCTATGCGCAGCAGCGCCTGTCTGAGATCGAGGGCCTGCGCATCTTCGGCAATGCGCCGGACAAGGGGCCGATCGTCGCTTTCGAGATGGCGGCCGCGCATGCGCACGACATCGCGACGATCATCGACCGTTCCGGCGTCGCTGTGCGCGCAGGCACGCATTGCGCGATGCCCTTGCTGTCGCATTTCGGCGTCACCTCGACATGCCGCGCCTCCTTCGCGCTCTACAACACGCGCGAAGAAATCGATCGTTTGGCAGAGGCTTTGCTTAAAGCCCAAAGACTTTTCGCCTGAGGAGGTTCTCGTGCTCATGAGCGATGCTCTCAACACTAGCGAAACGGAAAGCGTTGCGGTCGACGACCGTACCGCCGAAGCGATAGAGAATGAGCGCCTGACGAATGACATCATCAAGGCGCTCAAGACGGTCTACGACCCGGAGATCCCGGCCGACATCTACGAACTGGGCCTCATCTACCGTGTGGATGTCTCGGACGAAGGCGTCGTCGAAATCGACATGACGCTGACCGCGCCCGGCTGTCCCGTCGCCGGCGAAATGCCCATATGGGTGAAGAACGCGGTGAGCGCCGTGCCGGGCGTCAGCGAAGTCAAGGTGAATATGGTGTTCAACCCGCCTTGGGATCAAAGCCGCATGTCGGATGAGGCGCGCGTCGCGCTCGACATGTGGTGAGAGATGGAGGTCGCCGTGGCGTCCCCGTACATGAGGGCTAAACTGCTCGAGACCGCGCTCTACGTCGACGACCTCGCGCGGGCCGGCCGCTTCTACGGTGAAACGTTGGGGTTCGAGCCTATGGCGCAGGATGGACGGATGTGGGCGCTCGATTGCGGGCCGGCGAGCGTGCTGCTGCTCTTCAAGCGCGGCGGAACGCTGGAGCCGATCGAACTGCCGGGCGGCGTGATCCCGCCGCATGACGGAACTGGGCCGCTGCATCTGGCTTTCGCGGTCGAAGCGGCTGAGCTTCCCGGCTGGGAAGAGCGGCTTGCGGAGTGCGGGGTCGGCGTCGAGGCCCGGATGAAATGGCCCCGCGGGGGTGAGAGCCTTTATTTCCGCGATCCGGATCATCATCTTGTAGAACTGGCGACGCCCGGCGTCTGGGCGAATTACTAGGCGAAACAGCAAGGGGAAAAAGAAAATGGCTTTCAGCGTCATGACCGTCAGCCCCACGGCCGCCGAGCGCGTGCGCGGGCTTTTGTCGAACGCCGAGGCGGGCGCCGGCTTGCGCGTCTCGGTGGAGAAGGGCGGTTGCGCCGGCATGTCCTACAAGATGGACGTCGCCCAACCGGAGAAGGGAGACGAGGTCATCGACTTCGAAGGCGGTCGTGTCATCGTGGACGCCAAGGCCGTGCTTTATCTTCTGGGCACCACGATGGACGTGAAGACGAGCCAGTTTTCCTCCACCTTCGTTTTCGAGAATCCGAACCAGACCTCCGCCTGCGGCTGCGGCGAGAGTGTCGAATTGCAGCCGGCGGATCCGGCGCGGCTCGCGGCGAACTCTTGAGGCTCTGACGTCCTCCGTAAACCTGGCGTTAACGCTGATGATTGGTTTCGTTTTTCGCTTGCCTAAGAAATAGCGTTTTTTTCAATCTCCGCCGCCAAGCTCCCCCACGAGCGTTTTATTGCGTCGTGGAGTGGTCGATGTCGTTCCCCAAACCGCCTGTTGTCGTCTCGAGCGTGGCGTTGCTCGCCGCATTGTCCGTTCTGCCCACCGGGGCCAGCGCGCGCGACGGCGGCGGCGGGAATACCGTTTATGAAATCCCGCCGATGTCGCCGGACGGGTCGCACGAGATCATCTACATCATACCGCCGTTGAAGCCCGTCCCGGGCATGGCGAAAAAGCCCGCGCCCGCGCCGGTCAAGGAGGCTGCGCCCGCCCAGCCGGCGCCCGCCCCGGTCGCGGAAGCGCCCAAGCCGTCGGACGCTCAGCCGCCCGTCGCGGAAGCGCCCAAGCCCGCGGAGGCGGCGAAGGTTGCGGAGGCTCCAAAGCCGGGTGAAGCGACGCCGCCCGTCGCCGAGGCTGCGCAGCAGGGCGAGCCGCAACTCGTCGCCGAGCCGCCGCAGCCCGCTGGCGCCGCCCCCGAGTCGTCCCCGCAGGCGTTGGCGGAGGCGCCGCTCCCGGTGGCCCAGCCGCAGATCGTCGAGCCAGCGCCGGTCGGGCCGCCTGTCATGACGCTCAATCCGGCGCGCAAGGCGCTTGCGGCGCTCAAGCAACCGGTCGTCGCCCTCGATGACGCTGTCGTGCTCCCGCAAGGGGACTACATCCGGCCCGCGCTCGTTCCCGCCCTGCAATCGCTCGCGCCTGCGGAGCCCCCTGTCGCCGCGGCTCAGCCCGAGTCTTCGCCCCCAGCCGCCGACGACGCGTCCTCCAATCCCGAAATGCGCATCGGCGCTCTGCTCGCGCAGGGCGTGGCCGGTCCGGCCGAGGTGCGTCTTGCCGATCGCGCGACCATGTGGCTTCCGGCCGGCCGCGTCTTCATTCCGCTGGAACCCGCCAGGCTGCTCGCCAAGGAGGCAGGGCTCGAATGGCGCGCGGGGGTCCAGGGGCTTATCGCGCCCGCAGGCGGCACGCTGCAATGGCTCGCGCCGGTGGAACTGCTCGACGACGGCCATATCGCCAGCGGCGAGGCGACGGCGCTCCAGCCCGACGCCTTGCTTGCGGCTTTCGAGGCGGGCTTGCCCGAGATCAACGCCCAGCGTGGCCGGGTCGGCCAGCCTCCTGTTGCGCTAGGCGGCTGGCTGAGCGCACCGGAGCTGACCGCGAAGCATCGCCTGTCGGCTTGTGTGAGCATCTCCGCCAAGAACGATCAGAACGGCCTCGACCGCTACTTCAATTGCGAGGCATGGGCGCTGGGACGTTCCGGCGCGATCAAGGTGGCCCTTGCCGATGGCGGCGAGGAAGCAGAGCGGCTCAAGAGCGAAGCCATGACGCTCGCGGATACGATCGTCTTCGATCGAGGCCAAGCCTACGACGACTTCAACGCCGCCATGGACAAGGTCGCGCCCTACGCGGTGACGGATATGCTGACGCGGGACGTCACCGTCCAGGCCGCCCCGCCCGCGGCGACAGAGGCGGCGCCGGAAGCGCCTGCCGAGTCCGACCTCATCTCAAAGTTCTTCGGACCTGCTCTCTTTGGCGTCGCCGCGCTGGGCCTTTATGCCTTCATCAAGCGTCGCAAGGCCAATGCTGAGGTGGACGGCGAGGCGGAGAACGCGCCGACCGACGCGCCCGTGGCGGCGTCCGATGAGGCGCCCGGGTCGCTGCCCAAGTCGCTCTTCGCGTCGCTCTTCGCGCGTATGCTGCCCTCGCTCCATGCCCGCCTTTCGAAGCAGGCCGCGCCCCTCGAGGCTGCAAAAACTGTAAGAGGCGAGGCCGCCGCCTTTGCCCGGGCCGGGGCTGAAGAGGTGGGCGCTGGCTCCTTGATGGAGAAGCTCTCGCAACTGCGCGCGGCTGTGAAGAGGGACGAACCGTCGGCGGCCGGCCCCCGGGCGCCCGCCACCGGGACCGACTCGATCGAGACCTCGAACGAACCTGCGTCCGCCCTCAAGAAGCTGGCCGCGCGCATGCGCCGCTCCAGTGACGAGCAGCCTGCGCCGCAGGTCAATGTCTCGCGCGTGACGAGGGCCGTGCGGACTCTGCCGGGCGCGGCGCCGGCAGTCGCCGAGAAGCTGGAGGAGATGCCGGAGCCGATGATCGTGCAGCCCAAAGCGGAAGCGATCATCATCGAGCCGAAGCCCGAAGCGGTCATCGAGCCGTTGAAATTCGAAGAGCTTAAACTCGTCGAGCCCGAACTGGCCCCGCCGGCGGTGATTGAGCCCCTCGCAGCGAAGCCTGAGCCGGAAGCGCCGGCGGCGGCGCCCCCGGTCTTCGACGAAGACGACTTCGATCTCGTTGAGCCGGGCGACATGGACGCGGCCTCCGCCGCCAGCGACAAGGCCCGCTCGGTTCGCCACGCGCAGGGCTGAACCCATTGGATCGCGAGCGGATCGAGGAGCCTTTCGCTTCCTCCCGTCCGCTCGCGGTCAACAGGAAACCAAGCTGGCGGCTGAATTCGTCGAGCGTGCGCCTGCGGATGTTCGTCGCGGCGGGGTGCGGCTATCTTTGCCGCATTCGTCCGAATGCGAGTGAAGCAAATGTATCGCCTGAGCCCCATGCTCCTACTGACCTTGGCGGCCGCCCCCGCTTCTGCGGAACCCTTCGAAGACGTCTTCGGCAAGACCGCCTGTTACCTGCGGGCCTATGACGCCGCCCATCTTGCGGCGCATCCCAACCAGCAGACGACGCGCCTCGCCCTCTCCTTCGGCAAGACCAATCAAGACGGCGCCCCGGCGACGGCAAAGAATTTCAGCCTTTATGTCTCCGCCAGGCGCAAGGGTTCGAGCGAGCAATATGAAGGCTTGGCCTTCTGCAAGGCGGCGGGCGATGGCTTCGACTGCCAGCGCGAAGGCGACATGGGCAGCTTTCGTCTGACGGCCGCGCCCGGCGGCCGCCTGAAGATGGACGCGCCCCGCACGACATTCGAAGGTCAGACGGATTTTTTCACCGTCGAGAACGGGCGTTTCACCATAGAGGGCGAGAAGAAAACCAGGACCGGAAAGGCCGACGACAGCGTCTTTCTTCTCGACCCGGCGCCGGCCGGAAATTGCTAGGGCCTCCACTAAGGCTGGAGCTTTGGGCGCGGCTATCCCCAACAATGGGCGCAGGTCAACATAAGATACTGTTTTGTATACGTGATCGTATGAGGGCCGCGCTGGCGCCCCCGCTCCGAATCGCCTATACCGGAATGATCAGGTATCAGCCCGGATTGGCGCGCAATTGGCCGACGACGACAGCAAAAAAGACGATCCCGAGAAGCACGGCTCCGACATCAGGCCGGTCTCCATCGCCGACGAGATGAAGCGCAGCTATCTCGATTACGCGATGAGCGTGATCGTCAGCCGTGCGCTTCCGGACGTGCGCGATGGCCTGAAGCCCGTTCATCGGCGCATCCTTCATTCGATGAACGAGAACGGGCACACGCCCGACAAGCCCTACGTGAAATCCGCGCGTATCGTCGGCGACGTGATGGGTAAATATCACCCGCATGGCGACGCCGCGATCTACGACGCGCTCGTGCGCATGGCGCAGCCTTTCTCGATGCGACTCATGCTCGTCGACGGCCAGGGCAATTTCGGCTCGGTCGACAATGATCCGCCGGCGGCCATGCGTTACACCGAGTCGCGGCTCGCCAAGCCCGCGCTCGCGCTGCTCGAGGACATCGACGAAGGCACGGTCGACTTTCAGGCCAATTACGACGGCAAGGAGAGCGAGCCGACCGTCCTGCCGGCGCGCTTCCCCAATCTTCTCGTCAACGGCGCCGGCGGCATCGCCGTCGGCATGGCGACGAACATCCCGCCACACAATCTCGGCGAAGTGATCGAGGCCGCAATCGCGATGATCGACAAGCCCGACATGACCGTCGCGGAGCTGATGGAGATCGTGCCGGGGCCGGACTTCCCGACCGCCGCGACGATCCTTGGCCGCGGCGGCATCCGCAACGCCTACACGACGGGCCGCGGCTCGATCATCATGCGCGCGAAGGCGGAGATCGAGACCCTGCGCAAGGAGCGCGAGGCGCTGATCTTCACCGAGATCCCGTATCAGGTGAACAAGGCGGCGCTGATCGAGCGAATCGCCGAACTCGTGAAGGAAAAGCGGGTCGAGGGCATTTCCGACCTGCGCGACGAATCCGACCGCGACGGCATGCGCATCGTCGTCGAGCTGAAGCGGGATGCAGTGGCCGACGTCGTGCTCAACCAGCTCTGGCGCCACACCGCGCTGCAGTCGAGCTTTCCGGTCAACATGATCGCGCTGAACGGCGGCCGTCCGGAGCTGATGACGATCTCCGACGTGCTGCGCGCCTTCATCGACTTCCGCGAGACGGTCGTCACGCGCCGCACCAAGTTCCGGCTCAACAAGGCGCGCGACAACGCCCATCTGCAGGTCGGCCTCGCCATCGCCGTGGCGAATATCGACGAAGTGATCCGCCTCATCCGCTCCTCCCCCGACGCTTCCGCCGCGCGCGAGGCGTTGATGGCGCGCGACTGGCCGGCCAAGGACATGGCCCCGCTGGTGGAACTCATCGCCGACCCGCGCCACAAGCTTTCCGCAGACGGCACGATCCGCCTCTCCGAGGCGCAGGCCCGCGCGATCCTCGATTTGCGCCTGCAGCGCCTCACCGCGCTTGGCCGCGAGGAGATCGCCGAAGCGCTGAACAAGCTCGCCGCCGAGATTGCCGAATATCTGGAAATCCTCGGTTCGCGCGAAAGACTTTTCGGCATCGTCAAGGCAGAGATGCTGGCGGTGAAGGAGGCTTACGCCACCCCGCGCCGCACGCAGATCGTCGACGCCGACGGCGAGGTGGAGGACGAAGACCTCATCGCGCGCGAGGATATGGTCGTCACAGTCTCGCACGCCGGCTACATCAAGCGCGTGCCGCTCAGCACGTATCGGGCGCAAAGGCGCGGCGGCAAGGGCCGCTCCGGCATGCAGACGAAGGACGAGGATTTCGTCCACCGTCTCTTCGTCGCCAACACCCATACGCCGGTGCTGTTCTTCTCCTCGCGCGGCAAGGCTTACAAGGAAAAAGTGTGGCGGCTGCCGCTCGCGGCCCCGCAGGCGCGCGGCAAGGCGCTGGTCAACATGCTGCCGCTGGAGCCGGGGGAGCGCATCACCACCATCATGCCGCTGCCCGAGGACGAGGCGAGCTGGGCGACGCTCGACGTGATCTTCGCGACGACGCGCGGCACCGTGAGACGCAACAAGCTATCCGACTTCGTCGAGGTGCGCCGCAACGGCCTCATCGCGATGAAGCTTGACGACGGCGAGGCGATCGTCGACGTCGCCACCGCGAGCGAGCACGACGACATTCTGCTGACGACCGGCGAAGGCCAGTGCATCCGCTTCGCCGTGCCGGAGGTGCGCGTCTTCCAGGGCCGCAGTTCGATGGGCGTGCGCGGCGTGTCGCTGGCCGACGGCGACAAGGTGATCTCCCTCTCGATCCTCAAGCATTTCGAGGCGACGGGCGACGAGCGCGCGTCCTATCTAAAGAAGGCGAGCGCCCTGCGCCGCCGCATGGGCGAGGACGTCGCGCCGGACGCGGGCGTCGAGACGGAGGAGGCGACCGGCGCGGTCGAACTCTCCGACGAGCGCTTCTACGAAATGCAGGCGGCCGAGCAGATCATTCTGACGGTCTCGCAAAACGGCTACGGCAAGCGGACTTCGTCCTTCGAGTACCGCATCACCGGCCGCGGCGGCAAAGGCATTGTCGCCATGGCGGTGAACGCCCGCAACGGCAAGCTCATCGCTTCATTCCCTGTGGGCCACGACGACGAGATAATGCTCGTCACCGACGGCGGCCAGCTCATCCGCTGCCCGGTGGAAGGGATTAGAGTCGCCGGACGTGGCGCGCAGGGCGTCATCGTCTTCGACACCGCCGAGGACGAGCGCGTCGTGTCTGTGGAGCATATTGGCGATGTCGGCGAGGGGGATGAGGGGGACGCAGAGGGCGCCTGAGCCTAAATCCCTCTTGGGGTGTCGGGAGTTAACGCCTTCGTCACGTCTATGGCGCATGATGGCGCGATGGGCGTGATACGCCGCGCCGTGAGGGCAGACAATGTTGATCTCGTTGCGGAAATTCCTGAACGACGAGGCTGGGGCCACGGCGATTGAATACTCCTTGCTGGTCGGCGTTCTGGTGCTCGCCATTATCGCCGGCTCGCGCGCCATCGGCACCACCCTTTCGGCTACCTTCCCGAAGATTACCGGCAATCTCGGTTAATTACGGAAGGCCAGGGGCAAGACTTTCTGGCGAAATACCGCGCGCACTTGTCATGTTCCCGCGTTCAAACGCGGTGTCATGCCGCTACCTTTTGGCAAAGCCAAGCGCGCGGACGCAGCCATGCTCATCATTCTCTACATCTGCTCCAACGCCATCGCGCATGACGCTTGCAACGACAAGACGGCGCGGGCGGTGATCCGCCAGCATGTCGAAAGCGTCATGTGCGGCGTGCCGAGCCAGTACACGACGCTCCTGACCGGCGAAACCGGCCCCAAGGAAGATGAATATGTGCGCGTGAGATGCCAGATGCGGTGAGACAAAGGCGCCAGGGCGCCTTTGTCGCGATCACATCCCGCGCACGGCCTTCGGCAGCCGGAGGTATTCGATAATGCCGGCCACGAAGGGCGCGCCGATCAGCCAGGCCGGAAGAAGCCACATATATTCGCCGGGCATTCAGGGTCTCCTGTGTGGGAGGGCGCCCCCAGGTGGCCAAAACACTGAAACCTCGCGAAGGTTCCGGCGCGGGCTTGGGATTGCCGGCCAAAGAACAGTGACGTTCCAGACGCGCTATCCGAAGGGTCGGCGGCCCCGGTTCGTCCCGCCCCCCTTGCTCTTGGCCGCCATTCCCCTTAAAAGCCCGCCCGCGCGCGGGCGACGGACCCGCCTGAACGGAACGGGACCA
>PERY01000041.1 GCA_002929055.1 Methylocystis sp.
CTCGTGCAGCGGATAGAGGCTCTCCCACAACGCCCCCAATCCTCTCGGCTCCGGAATCGGCTGCCCGTCCTCGCGCATCCCCTCGCCCCAAAGCTCCAGCGCCTCGCTCGCCATCGCGAACAGGTCGTCGATCTCATCTGCGGCCGAGAAGCAGCCCGGCGCGTCGGGGAAGGTCATGCCATAGGCGCTGTTTTCGTCCTTGTGGACGATCACAATATAGGGCTTCATCCGCACCGCCTCGTTGCTCTCCGCCACTATAACGCGCAGCGCGTCCATTCGTCACGCCGCCTGACGCATCGGTAATGTGTCAGTTTGAAATCTCCTGACCCTTCTTCTTATACGGGCCGCGTTTCTTCGGCGCGGTCTCTTCCTCAGCCGCTTCAACCAGCGCGACGATATCCGCGACCTCCCAAAGACGCTCTGACACGCCAGCGGCCATAGCCGGAGACATGCGCAGCTTCGAATGAACGCGGACGAAATTGTAATACATCATGTGAAGCGCAACGGCGTAGGCGTGGTTTTCGACCTTCTTCGAAAAGCCGTTGGTCAAGCGGGTGAAGCGGCGCATATGCATCCGCATAGTGAGGTTCTGGCGCTCGACGTAGGACGTTGAGACGTGCGCGGGGTCGGGCTTTCCCTCGATACGCTCCTTCTTCGCGCCAAGGCAAACGGCGGGGCTATAGCGGCCCTTAGCGGCCTCAGGAACGGTCCCGTAAATCTTGGTCAGGATGGCGTAGTCGATATCGCCGCCAAACGCGCCTTCGACGGCCTCCAAATAGGCCTTGTGGCCGTCGCTGGTCAGTTGGACGCGGTTAGCGAGACGCGAGGCCAGATCGTCCATGAACATCATGGCGCACTCGCCGTCGCGGCCGCCGACGAAGTAGGAAACAATCAGCTTGGAGTCGGCGTCTATCGCGGTCCACGTCCACGTGTCGCCTGCCCACTCAGGGGCGGCCTTCGCAGCCGCTACGTTCTTCTGCTTCGCGTAGGTGAAGCTCCAAATCTCGTCGACTTGAACGCGCTTGGCGGCGACGTTGCGCACATTGGTGTCGTGGTAGGCCAAGCAAGCCTTGCCAGTGTCCGCCAGAAGTTTTGCGACCGTGTTTTTGCTGGCGCCAGTGAGGCGCGTAATCGCGCGGATCGACTGGCCTTCGCAAAGAAGGTGGAGGATTTGGGCGCGCGCTTTCGTATCGAGCTTGTTCATAGCTCGATATAGTATGACCCCTTATGCTTGAGCGTCAAGCATTATCAGTCAGTTTGAAAAACTTGAAACCCCCGTGTGCGCGGCGATTCAAGCCGCTCCATTAGCGGAGTTGCGAACTGCTCCTCTGTAGCAACAGCTCCGGCGCTACGCATCCGGTCTCTGAAATCGCGGAGTTTTTTGACCTGATCCCGGAAAGATTCCGGCATTCGGTCAAACGACGCCATAGCGTCCTTGATCTCATGATCCATCGTCGCCTCACTCAAGTGCATGTGTGCCGGTTATAGACGTAATATGGGATACCATTACGGTTAAGGAACGACGAAAGCACGTCACAATAACGCCGCACCGCCTCTTGGAGTTCCTTATCCGCGCCAAAATCCTCTATCTCCAATCGAACAACGTCCTTAAGCGTCTTCATAGATATGAATCGACCGTGTGAGTGCCAATGCTTGTTATTTGAAAGTAATGTTGCGATTTCTTCTGCCCTACGCTTCTTATCATCGTCGGTAACTGGGGCGCCTTTGTTCGTTGTTCTGTGCTCGGTCCAATCCTTAAATTTATAATTTGCAAGCCATTCCTTGAGTAACGTTATTGATAAATCTCGCGCCTGTTCATAGAAACGCAACATTGCCAAATCCTGCTTCTCCAAAAGCATAAACTCGGCAGGAGTTATCGTTCCGTCTCGCGATTTTTCTATAAGTTCACTGACCTTATCAAGATAACCCAATGCAGGAACAAGGTATTTCTCGTCTTTCTCTGGAACCTGCGGGTCTATCGGGCCAAGCGACGATGAGTAATCCATATAAATTTTGTCGCCCGCCATGCAGAATATTGTTCCGGCAGACATCGCCATCCTCGGAACAATAAAATACAGAAAGTCGTAATGATGGCGGGCAATTTCAACACACTTTTCAACGACCTCGGCCTGACCGCCGGGTGTTGTTAAACATATCCCAAGAGTATTTCTCTTGCCAGGGCGCGATGCCAGCGCTTCCAAAACATCGCGAAAGTGAGGGACGACTGCCGATCGCAGTTCTCCGAAAAAATTAACTAAATCGCATTCGAGTAGCTTCTCTATCGCCTCTTCGGCCGATTGGACGGCTTCAAAAACAACTTTATCATTTATTGGAATCGTCGCTGCCATGATCCTTCCAGCGGCTGCGCGCCGCGAGCAAGGCGATTTCCCGTCTGCGCTCGGGCGTCAATCGGTCAGCCCTTGCGCGACCGCCTCTTTCGCCGCCAGCCTTCCCTAAGATTGCCATCGGAATCTTGTCCGAATCGTGCGCATCTTGGCCCTCGCCGGTGGCGATATCAACGACCAGTTTCGCAAGCTGGTTGGGGTCGCGTGGGCGCTTTGGCGGTTTCGTAGTCATGGACAGCACCTTAACATGGAGCGTCCAAGGTGGGGACAAATCGACGCTGGTCAACCCTGCCCGATTTCAAACTGACCCATTACCGACGCATCATGACTCCCGGCATGTGGCGCGCGCGACACAGTCGCAGAATATGCGACATGCGCACAGGCTTCCACACTGTGCGCTGATTCACAGCCAGACCCGCACGCGCTACATATTGTGACGGAACGGTGGCGCGGCGCCCGGCGGCGACGCGACCCTGTCCTTGAACCCTTTTACGTCTGAAACCGCGCCGTGGTCGGTTTCGAGCGGGAGCAGCCATGCAGGCTCGCAAGCACATCGCGCATGTCAGCGTCTCCGTCGCCGCGTTCGCGGCGGCGCTTTTCGCACAGCCCGCCTCCGCCGATCCGCGCCGCGCCGAACTCTTCGCGCCCCCGGCCGCCGTCGCGCTCTCCGGGCTCACAAAGGCTCCGGCCGACGCCTCGCTCGACCCGCTCGCTTGGCCGGATGCGCCGCCCGTCGTCGCGCTCTCGGCGTCGAAGCTGCGCCTGCAGCCGGCCGAGCCGGACAGCCTTGACCTCGCCTGGGCGTTGCTCGACGACGGGGCCAAAGCGCTGGCCGCTAACGTTCAGAATTGGGCGAATGCGCCCGAAGTCCGCGATCCCGCGCGCCGCGCCATGCGCGCCAGCGTCGCCCGCGCCTATGTCGCGCGCGGCTTCGCGCCCTTCTGGATTGACGGCTCCGGCTGGAAGGAAGGCGCCGCCTCCGCCATGGAGCGCCTGCGGCTCGCGGGCGACGACGCGCTCGACCTGCGCGGCCTGACGATTCCCGCGGTCGACAACACGGCTCCCGCCGTCGCCGACGAGCTGGCTCTCACCGAAGCGGTCGCGGTCTACGCCAGTCAGGCGCGCGGCGGGCGGTTGCAGCCCGAGCGGCTGTCGCATCTCATCGGCGCCCGCACCACTTTGGCCGATCCCGGCCAGACTGTGACGGAGGTCGCCGCCGCCGGCTATCGCGCCGGCGAGACCCTTCAGGGCTTCAACCCGCCGCATTTCGGCTATCAGCAGCTTCGCGAGAAACTCATCGAATTGCGCGGCCAGCACGCCGGCCTGCCGGCCGCTGCCGAGCAGGTCGCCTCCGCTCAGGAAGGCGTGACCGACGCCCTGCCCGCGACCAGCAAGGCCAGGAAGCGGCGCGAGGCCGTCGGCGGCGCATCCAATGCGAGCGTCGAGGCGGAAATCGTCGCCAATATGGAGCGCTGGCGCTGGCTGCCGCGCGACATGGGCGACCAGCGCATCGAGGTGAACATTCCCGATTTCGAACTGGCCCTGATCCGCAACGGCGCCGTCGCGCATCGCACCCGCGTGATCGTCGGCAAGGTGGAGACGCCGACGCCGGTCTTCTCCGACGAAATGGTGGAGATCATCGTCAACCCCTCCTGGTATGTGCCGCAGTCGATCATCCAGAAGGAGTGGCACGGCGGCGTCGGGGCCGGCTATCAGGTCTCCCACCGCAACGGGCAAATGGTGGTGCGCCAGCCGCCGGGCGAGAAGAACGCGCTCGGCCGGGTGAAGTTTGTCTTCCCCAACGATTACGCCGTCTACATGCACGACACGCCGTCGCGCGGCCTCTTCGCCGCCTCGCACCGCGCCTTCAGCCACGGCTGCATGCGCGTGCAGGAGCCCTTCGCGCTCGCGGGCGCGGTGCTCGGCCCGGAGAGCGGCTGGTCGGAAGCGCGGGTGAAGAAGCTCATCGGCCCGAGCGAGCGCTACATCAACCTGACGAGGCCCCTGCCGGTGCATGTCGTTTACTTCACGGCTTATGTGGATGACGCCGGCCGGCTGGTGCAGCGGCCCGATCTCTACGGCTATTCGGCGCGGGTGCGGAAGGCGCTGGGGCTGGGGGGCTGACTTTTCACCCCCCGCCACGTCAATTTCCTGTCATCTCTCCCGGCAAAACTGCGCTCCGTCGATAGGGAGTTCGCGTGCGGAATCTGCTCGGCGGCGGCCTCTGCACCGCCCTTCTCGCTTTCAGCCCTGCGGGCTCCGCCGGGGACTCGCTCGCGCCCGGCGCAACCGGGCCGTCGACGACGACCGCGCCTTACCTGAAGCCGCTGCAGCCGGGCGTCTCTTTCGTCTCCATTCTGACCGCCGGCGATGCAGTCGGCGCAAAGCCCGAGGGTGGCCCCTGGCGCATGGTTGGCGTTCCCGACGGCCTCGGCGCCTTCGACAATGGCGACGGCACCATCACCGTGCTGATGGACCACGAGCTGAAACCCGATGCGGGCGTGGCACGCGCCCACGGCGCCGTGGGGGCCTTCATCAGCAAGCTCGTCATCGACAAGGCGACCCTGCGCGTCGTCAGCGCCGCCGATCTGATCCGCGGCGTCAAAGTCTATAATGTTCAGACCGGCGGCTACGAGTCCTCGACCGCGCCGCTCGCCAATCTCTGCTCAGCCGACCTCGCCGGCGGCTCGGCCTTCTACGACGCGGAGAGCAAGCTCGGCCATGACGGCCGCATATTCCTGAGCGGCGAGGAGAATATGCCGGAAGGCCGTCCATTCGCGCATTTCGTGACGGGCGCCGAAGCCGGGAACTCCTATGAGCTCGCCTTCCTCGGCAATATGGCCTTCGAGAATCTGGTCGCCCATCCGCGCGCCGGCCGGCGGACCATCGTCGCCATGATGGACGACTCGCATCCGCTCGGTCAGGTCTATTTCTACGTCGGGGAGAAGCAGGCGGCGGGCGAAGCGGTCGAAAAGGCCGGTCTCGCGCATGGACGGCTCTACGGCCTGAAGTTCGACGCCGCGCCCGTCGAGCCGACAGACAGGACGCCCGAACCCGCGCGATTCAGCCTCGTCGACCTCGGCGACGTCAGCAAGCTCTCGGGCAAGGAGCTGGACGCGTTGAGCAAAGCGCAGGGCGTGACGGATTTCCAGCGCCCGGAGGACGGCGCCTGGCACACGCTCGATCCGAACCGCTTCTATTTCAACACGACGGCGGCTTTCGACCTGCCGAGCCGGCTCTGGGCCGCGACCTTCGATGACTTTGCGCATCCCGAGCGCGGCGGGACGCTGCGGCCTTTGCTCGACGGCTCCGACAGGCTCGTCCCGAAGGGCGCAAGCGAGCGCTACCACATGCTCGACAATATGACCGTGGCCGCCGACGGCCAGGTTTTCTTGCAGGAGGATCCCGGCCGCCCCGGCTATCTGCCGCATATTCTGCAATTCGATCCGAAAAGCGGAGAACTGGCCGCGCTTGCCGCCTTCGACGGGAGCCTGTTCGGCAGGCGCGGAGACGGCGGCCTGACCGACGATGAGGAATCGTCGGGAATCATCGACGTGACGCCGCTTCTCGGCTCCCCGAAGCAGCGCGCATTTCTGCTTTCGGCGCAAGCGCACTATAAATTCGCCCCGCAGGACGGGAAGGACGAGATCGTCCAGGGCGGGCAATTGCTGCTGATGCGTCAGGATTTACCTTAACCTGCGGCCGCCAAAGATGGCGCGCGGACGCAAACTGCTCTAACGTCCCGCGCTCCTCTCCGACAGGCGAACGCAACTGTGACTTTTTTCAATGCCGGCGTCCCGCTGGCCCGCGCGCTGGCCGAGCGCGACTATACGACGCCGACGCCGGTCCAGGCCGCCGTGCTGAGCAGCGACACCGACGGCCGCGACATTCTCGTGTCGGCGCAGACCGGCTCCGGCAAGACGGTCGCCTATGGCATCGCCATCGCCCCGACGATTCTTGGCGACAAGGAGCGCATGGGGCAGGCCGGCGCGCCCGTCGCGCTGATCATTGCGCCGACGCGCGAACTCGCCCTGCAGGTCGAGCGCGAACTCCAATGGCTCTATCGCTACGCCGAAGCGCGCATCGTCGCCTGCGTCGGCGGCATGGACGCGCGGCTCGAGCGCCGCAAAATGTCCGAGGGCGCGCATATCATCGTCGGCACGCCCGGTCGCCTGCGCGATCACATTGAACGCGGCGGCCTTGTTCTGCAAAAGCTGAAAGCCATCGTGCTCGACGAGGCCGATGAGATGCTCGATCTGGGCTTTCGCGAGGATCTCGAATTCATTCTCGAGGCGACGCCGCCCGAGCGCCGCACCCTGCTCTTTTCCGCCACCATGCCGAGGGGCATCGCTGCGCTCGCCAAGCGCTATCAGCGCGATGCGCAGCGCATCGACGTCGCGGGCGGCGAACGCGGCCACGCAGACATCGACTACCGCGCCGTGCGCGTCGCGCCCAAGGAAATCGAGCACGCCACCGTCAATCTCCTGCGCTATTTCGAGGCGCAGACGGCGATCGTCTTCTGCAACACCCGCGAGGCGGTGCGCCATCTTCACGCGACGCTGGTCGAGCGCGGCTTCTCCGCCGTGCTGCTCTCGGGCGAACTCAGCCAGCATGAGCGCAATCATTCCATGCAGGCGTTGCGGGACGGACGCGCCAGCGTCTGCATCGCGACCGACGTCGCCGCGCGCGGCATCGATCTGCCCAATCTCGGCCTCGTGATCCACGCCGATCTGCCGCATGACGCGGAAGCCCTGCAGCATCGCAGCGGCCGCACGGGACGCGCCGGACGCAAGGGCGTCAGCGCGCTGCTCGTGCCCGCCATGCGGGCGCGGCGCGCCGAGCGCCTGCTGGCGGAAGCCGGCGTGCGCGCGCAATGGAGCGGGCCGCCGCTGGCCGAGGAAATCCGCAAGCGCGATCAGCAGCGCATGCTGGATGATCCCTTGCTGAAGGAGACGCCCTCGGAAGAGGATATCGCGCTGGGCCAACTGCTGCTCGGCGAACGCACGCCGGAAGAGATCGGCGCCGCGCTGGTGCGGCTCTATCGCGCGCGCCTTCCCGCCATCGAGGACGTCATCGATCCCGGCGAGACGCGCGACGCCCGTCCGCCGCGCGAAGGATCGCGCCCCGATAAACCGCAGCGCGAGTCCGGGGGCAAGGCGCCGCGCGCCAAAAGCCTCGGCGGGCCTGCGATCTGGTTCCGCCTCGACATCGGCCGCAATAAAAACGCCGATCCGAAATGGCTGCTGCCGATGCTCTGCCGAAAAGGCGACATCACGCGCGACGCGATCGGCGCAATCCGCATCTTCGATCACGACACGCGCATCGAGATCGCTGCGAGCGCCGCCGCCGGTTTCGCCGCCAACATGCGCCGCCCGGGCGGCGACAACATCCGTGTCGAACAGCTCGACGGCGAGAGCGGCGCGCCGAAGAAGGGGCCTCCCCCGAAGGACCACGACAAAGGCCCGCGGCCCGCACATGGGCCCGCAAAAAAATTCCCGCCAAAAGGCCAAAAGGCCAAAGGCGGGAAGTCGGCGTAGTCGGCCTCCGCCGCCCCGGGTCGTGACAAACGTCGCCCGGCGATGGAAAAGACCCCGGCGCTCCTGATTGATTGGCGAACAGTTCCGATGGCATCCCCTCCTCTTCTGGCCCTCCAGGGCGTCATGCTCACCCTCGGCGGCAAGCCGCTGCTGGAGGGGGCCGACCTCTCGGTCGCGCCCGGCGCGCGCATTGCGCTCGTCGGCCGCAATGGCTCGGGCAAGTCGACGCTGCTGAAGATCGCCGCGGGCGAACTGGAGTGCGACGCCGGCGTGCGCTTCCTGCAACCTGGCGCGAGCCTGCGCTACCTGCCGCAGGAGCCGGATTTCTCCGGCTTTCCAACGACCGCCGCATACGTCGAGGCGGGGCTCGGGCCGCTCGACGACCCTTATGTCGCAAAGACGCTGCTGCTCGACCTCGGCCTCACCGGCGAGGAAGACCCCTCGAAACTCTCCGGCGGCGAGGGGCGCCGCGCGGCGCTCGCCCGCACGCTGGCGCCCGAGCCCGACATTCTCCTGCTCGACGAGCCGACGAACCATCTCGACCTGCCCACGATCCTGTGGCTGGAGGAAAAGCTCGCAGGCCTGCGCTCCGCGATGGTGCTCATCAGCCACGACCGCCGCTTCCTGCAGGATCTGACGCGCGAAACCGTCTGGATCGACCGCGGCCGCGCGCGCCATCTCTCGCGCGGCTTCTCCGAGTTCGAAGGCTGGCGCGACCGCGAGCTGGAAGAAGAAGAAAAGCAGGCGCACAAGCTCGACCGCAAGATCGTCAATGAAGAACACTGGCTGCGCCACGGCGTCTCGGGCCGGCGCAAACGCAACATGAAACGCCTTGCGGGCCTGCATGCGCTGCGCGGCGAGCGGCGCAACCGCGTGATGCCGACAGGCGAGGTGAAGCTCGAGGCGAGCGAAGCCAATCTCTCCGGCAAGCTCGTCATCGAGGCGGTCAAGATCGACAAGAGCTACGGCGACCGCGTCATTGTCGGGGACTTCACGACGCGCGTGCTGCGCGGCGACAGGCTCGGCGTCGTCGGCGCCAATGGCGCGGGCAAGACGACAATGATCAAGCTCCTCACCTGCGAAATGCCGCCCGACAGCGGCAAGGTGAAACTCGGCGCCGCGCTCGAAATGGCGACGCTGGACCAGAGCCGCGCGAGCCTGAAGCCCGATACGACCTTGCAGGACGCGCTGACCGGCGGCGGCTCGGACATGGTCGAGATCAATGGCGAGCGACGCCATGTCGTCGGCTATATGAAGGACTTCCTCTTCAAACCCGAACAGGCGCGCACGCCCATCGGCAAGCTCTCGGGCGGCGAGCGCGGGCGCCTCATGCTCGCGCGCGCGCTGGCCAAGCCCTCCAATCTTCTCGTGCTCGACGAGCCGACCAACGATCTTGATCTCGAAACGCTCGACCTGCTGGAAGAAATGCTCGCCGACTATCCCGGCACGCTGATCGTCGTCAGCCACGACCGCGATTTCCTCGACCGCGTCGCGACGAGCGTGCTGATGAGCGAGGGCGACGGCCGCTGGCTGGAATATGCCGGCGGCTACAGCGACATGATCGCCCAGCGCGGCAAGGGGGTGACGCGCGAAACGGTTGCGTCGCCCGAGGCGCCGAAGGAAAAGGCCGTAAAGGAAAAGCCCGCCGAGCGCGCGCCCGCGAAAGCGAAGCTCTCCTTCAAGGAGCAGCACGCGCTCAACACCCTGCCAGCGAAGATGGAAGAGCTGAAGTCCAGACGCGTCAAATTGCAGGCGCTACTCGACGATGCGGAGCTCTATGCGAAAGACCCGGCGAAATTCGCCAGGGCGAGCGAGATGCTGGCGTCGGTGGAATGCGAGTTGCTGGCGGCGGAAGAAGAGTGGCTGGAGCTGGAGATCAAGCGCGAGGAGATCGGGGGGTAAGTGCTGTCCCTCCGCAGGCCGGCGGCGCGATCAGCGTCTTGGGGCCTCTCTCGAGGAGACGCCCCGCCCCACCCTTAGAATCAACGCGGCCGTCAGCAGCGGCCCGGCGGCGAGCGCCAGCAGCGCATCGGAAAACTCCCCCGTCGCGCCCTTGATGAGGCCGACGAGCCACGGCCCCGCGAGGCCCGAGAGATTGCCGATGGAGTTGATGACCGCGACGCCCACCACGGCGTCGGCGGGTCCGAGCGCCAGCGTGCAGAAGGTCCAGAAGGTCGGCAACGCGGCGACCGAGCCCATGGCGGCGAAGGTTAGCGCGATCATGGCGAGAAGATGCGAGGGCGCATAGGCGGCGCCCGCGAGGCCGATGCTGCCGAGAACGCAGACGATAGCCGTATGATGGACGGTCTCGCCGTTGCGGTCCGACGAGCGGCTCCACAACCACATGGCCAGCGCGCCGAAGGCGTAGGGAATGGCGGCCAGAAAACCCGTTGCGAGCGTCGAGGCGCCGAAGCCCTTGATGATCTGCGGCAGCCAGAAGCTCAGCCCGTAGAGCGCGAGCACAACACCGAAATAGGCGACGCCGAGCGTCAGCACGCGGCGGTCGGCGAGCGCGCGCCAATAGTTTTCATAGGCGCCGGGCGGCGCCTCCTCAGCCAGCTTCGCCTCCAGCCAATCGCGCTCCTGCGCCGTCAGCCACTTCGCCTCCGATGGCCGGTCTGTGAGGTAAAAGAAGCAGAGGACGCCGAGCGCCATCGACGGAATCGCCTCCAGAAAATACAGCCAGCGCCAGCCGGAAAAGCCGGCGACGCCGTCCATTGTGGAGAGAATGACGCCCGAGATCGGCGAGCCGATGGCGCTCCCGAGCGGCACGGCGATGAGGAAGCCGGCGAGAATGCGCGCGCGTTGCGCGGCGGGTATCCAGTATGTGAGATAAAGAATGACTCCCGGCGCGAAGCCCGCCTCCGCTGCGCCCAGCAGAAAGCGCAGGACGACGAAGCTTGTTTCGCTCCAGATGCAGGCGGTGATGGCGGCGATGACGCCCCAGCTCACCATGATGCGCGCGATCCATATGCGCGCGCCGACGCGGTGCATGACGTAATTGCTTGGCGCCTCGAAGAGGCAATAGCCGATGAAGAAGACGCCCGCCGCCCAGCCGTAGAACTCCGGCGTGAAGCCAAGCTCCTTGTTCATGGTGAGAGCGGCGAAGCCGACGTTCACGCGATCGAGGTAGGCGACGAAGAAACCCGTGACGAGAATAGGGATGAGGCGCCAGGCGACCTTGGCGACGACGCGGTCGCCATCGATCGTCGGGTCGCTGGCGAGTCTTTGGAGCGTCGGCGTCACTTCAAAGCGCCTAATTGCTGGAGGGCATTCATCAAGGCTAACACCGTCATTGCGAGGAGCGTAGCGACGAAGCAATCCAGTGGCGTCATTGTGGCCCTGGATTGCTTCGCTTCGCCCGCAATGACGGAGATGCAATCAACGCAGCTCGAAGCCCAGCGCCTTGAGCACGTCGCGCAGCTTGTCGCGCCCGCTCATCGCGTCCGGCCCGCGCACGCGCGAGAGCACCTGACGAATCCAGCCCTGTTCGGGCAGGCCTTGCTCCTTCTGGAAATCCCTGAACTTTACGTCGAGCGTTTCAATCGCTTCGCGATGGGCGTCATCCCAATGATATTGCTCGCGATGCAGCACCGCGGCTTGACCAAGTCTCGGCTTGACGGCGGCGTTCGCGGCGGGGTCAGGCACGCCGATCGTCATGCCGAAAACGGCGAAGACGTTTGGCGGAAGGTTCAGCTCCTTCGCGACTTCCTCCGGCTTGTTGCGCATGGCGCCGATGTAGCAGCAGCCGAGCCCGAGCGACTCCAGCGCCGTGACGGCGTTCTGCGCGGCGAGCGCGGCGTCGACGACGCCGGTCATGAAGATTTCGACGTAAGGCAGCGCCGCCGCGTCGCGGCCCTTGTCCTTGCCGAGCAGTTCGAGGCGCGCGAGATCGCACAGCCAGATGAGGAGCAGCTTGCAGTCGCGAATGTGCTTCTGGCCGCCGGCGAGATCGGCGAGGCGGTTCTTGCGCTCTTCATCCTCGACCGCGACGACGCTCCACACCTGCAGATTGGAGGAGGTGGAGGCTGACTGCGCGGCGGCGACGATCGTCTCCAGCGCGCCGGGCGGCAACGGCTGATCGAGATAATTGCGATGCGAGCGATGGGCGAGGAGGAGATCGAGCGTGTCGTTCCAGAGCACGGGGCGCGGCGAATCCTCGCGGCGATAGCGCTCGAACATCGCGGCGGCGCCGCGCGGGTCGGTTTCGGGAGTCACGGGCTTGTTCATCGGGCTTCCAGAAATGGGGCGAGACGCCTCACAAAGCTGCGCCGGGCGTCGACGCCCGGGGCGCTTTTCGTCGGCGACATTAGCAAGCGCGGCGCGCGGCTCCAAGAACCTTGCCGCGCCGCAGCACGCGGATCAGCGCGCGAGGCCGAGAAACCGCAACAGCCCGCCGCCCTGGCTCGCTTTCGCCGGCGCGGGCGCCGCCTGTTCACCCTTTTCCACGCGCCTGGGCACCAGTATCGCGCGGAAGTCGTTCACATTGGTGCGCGTCGGGCCGGTCACCACGAGATCGCCCAGCGCCTCGAAGGCGGTGAAGGCGTCATTGTTGGCGAAGAGCGCCTTGATGTCGACACCCTTGGCCTGCGCGCGGGCGAAGCTGTCGGGCGTCATGATCGCGCCGGCGTTGGTCTCGACGCCGTCGATGCCGTCGGTGTCGCAGGCGATGGCGGAGATGCCGCCGAAGCCTTCGAGAGCCAGCGTCAGGCCCAGCAGGAATTCGGCGTCGCGTCCGCCCTTGCCGTTGCCGCGCACGGTGACCGTCGTCTCGCCGCCGGAGATGATGGCGAGCGGCGGCTGGAAGGGCTGGCCGTGCAGAGCGACCTGCCTGGCGACGCCCGCGTGCACCAGCGCCACGTCGCGCGACTCGCCTTCGAGATCGCCGAGGATGCAGGGCGTGTAGCCCGCGGCGCTCGCCACAGCGGCGGCGGCGTCCAGCGAGCCCTGCGGCGTGGCGATGAGGATGTTCTCGACTTTGGCGAAAATGGCGTCGCCGGGCTTGGGCGTCTCGCAGGCGTCGGTGGAGAGATGCGCCATCACGGCGGCGGGCGCATCGATCCTGTATTTGGCGATGACAGCGAGCGCGTCATGGCGCGTCGTCGGATCGGGAACGGTGGGGCCCGAGGCGATGACGGAAAGATCGTCGCTTGGCACGTCGGAGATCATCAACGCGACGACGCGCGCGGGCGCCGCCGCGGCCGCGAGCTTGCCGCCCTTGATGGCGGAGAGATGCTTGCGCACGCAATTCATCTCGGAAATATTCGCGCCGCTCTTCAGCAGCGCCTTGTTGACGGCCTGCTTCTCTTCCAGCGTCACGCCTTCGGCGGGCAGCGCCATCAGCGCCGAACCGCCGCCGGAAATCAGCGCGAGCACCAGATCGTCTTCGGTGAGGCCCTGCACTTTTTGCAGGATGCGTTTGGCGGCTTCGCGGCCGGCGGCGTCGGGCACAGGGTGCGAGGCTTCGATCACCTCGATCTGCTTGGTTTCGGCTCCATGCTCGTAGCGCGTGACGACGAGGCCCTCGAGCGGCCCGCCCTTCCAATGCGCCTCCACCGCCGCGGCCATTGAGGCCGCCGCCTTGCCGGCGCCGATGACGACCGTGCGGCCCTTGGGCGGCGTGATCTTCGCCAGATGCTGCGGCAGACAGACGGACGGATGCGCGGCGCCGACGGCGGCGTCGAACATGGCGCGGAGAAGCTTGCGGGCGTCGTCAGACATTTGTGGCTGAGTCCCAATCAGGATCTTGAACAATCCCTCTCCCGCGTGCGGGAGAGGGCAGCCGCTCGCACATGCGAGCGGCGGGTAGCTGAGCAGATATTACGCGTCGGCCATCGCGTTGGCCTTCTCGATCAGCGCTTCGGCCATGCGGATCGAGGCGATGTCGATGAGGCGGCCGTCGAGCGAAACGGCGCCCTTGCCTTCCTTGGCGGCCTGCGCCATCGCCTCGAGAATGCGGCGGGCCTTGGTGACTTCCGCCTCGGAGGGCGTGAACACCTGATTGGCCAGCTCGATCTGCGAGGGATGGATCGCCCACTTGCCTTCATAGCCGAGCACGGCGGCGCGCTTGGCGGCGGCGATATAGCCTTCCGGATCGTTGAAGTCGCCGAAGGGACCGTCGATCGGACGCAGGCCATAGGCGCGGCAGGCGACCATCATGCGCGTCTGCGCGGCGTGCCACTGATCGGCCCAGAAATACTCGCGCGGCTTGTCGCCGTCCTTGTCGGCGAGAACGCCGTAGTCCGGGTTCACGCCGCCGATGACGGTCGTGCGGGCGCGGGTCGAGGCGGCGTAGTCGGCGACGCCGAAGGACATGGCCTCGAGGCGCTTCGACGACTGCGCGATGGCTTCGACATTGGCCATGCCGAGCGCGGTCTCGATCAGGATTTCAATGCCGATCTTCTTGGTGCGCTTCTTGTGCTGCTCGATCTGCGTGATCATCATGTCGATCGCGTAGACGTCGGCCGGCACGCCGACCTTGGGGATCAGCACCACGTCGAGACGCGGGCAGTTCTCCAGAACGTCCACGACGTCGCGATAGCAGTAGCCCGTATCGAGGCCGTTGATGCGCAGAGTCATCACCTTCTTGCCCCAATCGATGTCGTTGAGGCCCTGGATGATGTTCTTGCGCGCCTGCTCCTTGTCATCCGGAGCGACGGCGTCTTCGAGATCGAGGAAGATCTGGTCGGCCTTCGACTGCGCGGCCTTCTCGAACATGCCCGGCGCGGAGCCCGGCACGGCGAGCTCGGAGCGGTGCAGGCGCGGCGTGGCCTGCTCGATCAAGGTAAAACTCATAATAATTCCCCTTCCTTCTTCTGGTTTGATTGCGCTTCCGGCCGAATCCAACGGCGTCGCAAGCGCGCTGGGATGCACTTAGCCGGTGGCGCCTAGCCCCGCGGCGATGCAACTGATGGAAATGAGCAGAGGCACTTTGATGGCCTCTTTCTCCGCTTCGTCCGCTGCTGAACGGAAGCGGCGGAGCAGTTCGACCTGTTCGCGATTGACTTCATTGATCACGGGCAGGCGATGCGTGAGGCGCGCCTCATATTCCTTGAAACGCTCGGTGAGTTCGCGGTCGCCCGTGACGCGCAGCGCCATCTCGCGGGTGAGCGCGCATTCATCCTCGATCAGCTTGAATATCTTTTCGCGCACGGCCTCGTCGGCGACGAGGCTGGCGTATTGCCGGGCGATCGAAAGATCGACGAGCGCCAGCGTCTTCTCCACCTCATCGAGAATGAGTCGGAACATCCGCGAATCCTCGAACATCCAGCGCAGCAATTCGAGGCCACGATCGCCGCGGGCGTCGAGAAAGGCCTTCAGGCCCGAACCGACGCCATACCAGCCGGTGATTGAATGGCGGTTCTGCGCCCAGGCGAAGACCCAGGGAATGGCGCGTAAATCCGCAAGGCTCTTGGCGCCGAAGCGGCGCGCCGGACGCGAACCAATGTTGAGAAGCGATATTTCTTCCAGCGGGCTCGCGGCCTGGAAATAGGTCACGAGATCGGGATCGCTGACGAACTGGTCGTATTTGGCGAAGGAGGCCGCGGAGATTTCCTCCAGCGCCTCGTCGAAGTCCTTGCGCGGCACCAGCGCGTCTTCGCGCTCCGAACGCAGCGCATGCACGAAGACGGAGGAGGCGAGCAGCTCCATCTGATAGGCCGCCGTGCCGCGGTTGGCGTATTTGAAGGAGACGACCTCGCCCTGCTCCGTGACGCGGAAGCGGCCGCGGATGGAGCCCGCGGGCTGCGCGGCGATGGCGTGGCCCGTGGGCGCGCCGCCGCGCGAGACGGAGCCGCCGCGGCCGTGGAAGAAGGCGATGGCGACATCCATCTCGCGGCCGACTTCGGTCAGACGCGCCTGCGCCTTGAACAGCTCCCAGTTCGACGACAGGAAGCCGCCGTCCTTGTTGGAGTCCGAGTAACCGATCATCACTTCCTGCAGATCGCCCTGGGCGCGGGTCGTGCGGCGAACGACGGGAATCTGCAGCAGGTCGCGCATGATCGCCGGCGCGTCCTGCAGATCGCCGATGGTCTCGAAAAGCGGGACGATCGGCAGCGTCACATGGTCGACGCCCGCCGCATCGGCGAAGAGACCGGCTTCCTTCGCAAGCAGATAGACGCCGAGCACGTCGTTCGCCGAGGACGTCATCGACAGGATGAAACTGCCGAAGGCCTCGCGGTCGAGGCGCACGCGCATGTCGGCCACGACCTCGAACATCTCGATCACGTCGCGCGTTTCGGCCGAAAGCGCGTCGCGCGGGATGGGGGCGCCGCGCGGAGCCTCCAGTTCGCTCATGAGCCAGGCGCGCCACTTTTCCGACGTTGCCTCGGGCGGCGTCTCGCCTCCTGTCTTCAGTCGCCACAACTCGTGCAGAGCCGATGTCGTGCGCGTCGTGTTCTGGCGGATGTCGAGGCGCACGGTGCTGAAGCGGAAGATTTCCACGGCGCGGCGCAGCGGGCGCACGAGATCCGTCGCCAGCGCGTCGCTCTTGGCCTCCGCCAACACCGACTCGAGCAGTAAAAGATCGCCGATGAGTTTGTCGGCGCTCGTATAGCGCGGCCCCGATGTCGGTTCGTCGTTCGCGGCGGCGAGCGTATTGTCGATCTTGCGCAGGATCGTGGTGACGAACTGGCGGTAGGGTTCGTTGAAATTGCGCTGCGCGATGGCGGCGCCGTCGTGAAGCTCCGCGAGACGGCGCGACAGCTCCTCCCGGAAGGCGGGCGGAATGACCGCCGCACGCTCGCTGATTGACAGCGTGCGCACAAGCTCCACCACGCGGTTGCGATAATAATTGAGGCTCGCGGTCGCGTTCTGCCGCATGGTGCTGCGCGTCACCTCATTGGTGACGAAGGGGTTGCCGTCGCGGTCGCCGCCGATCCAGGAGCCGAACTGGAAGAAGGGCGTGACCTCGAACCTCTCATTCGGATAGTGGCGCTTCAGCGCGCGTTCGAACGAGGAGAGAAGCTCGGGCGCGAGATCGAAAATGCTCTCCTGGAAGAAGTGCTGGCCCCAGGCGACTTCATGTTCGACGGTCGGCTTTTCGAGATGCAATTCGCCCGTAAGCCAGAGGAGCTCGATCTGGTCGTAGATCGATTTGACCAGCGCCTCGCGCTCGCGATCCGTCCAGCGGGTCGATTCGAGCTCGCGCATCAGCAGATAGATGCGGCGGTATTTCTCGAGAATGGAGACGCGCTTGGCTTCGGTCGGATGCGCGGTGATGACCGGACGGATGCGCAGGGTCTGCAATTGCGCATGCACTTCGGACGCCGGAACGCCCGCGTTGGCGGCGCTCGACAGCACATAGTCGAAGGTGCCAAGCAGCTTGTCATGGCCCTTTTCGCGTTCGATGCGACGGCGGCGCCGCATGGCGTAGGCCTGCTCCGCAATCGAGACGAGCTGGAAAAGAATGCCCTGCGCCTGCAGCGCGCGCGCCATCTGCCGCGGTTCGAGGCCGGCCCCGGCCTTGGAGTCGCGCACGACGGCCTCAATCTCCGGCATGTGCCGGCGGATGACGGCGAGCAATTGTTCGCGCAGAAAGGCGGAGGCCTCCGTGACGGAACGCGTCGCGAAAGCCGAGGGGAGGCTGATCGCGGCTCGAGCATTCTGCGTCTCGGTGGTCATGAGAACTCCCTGCGCATGCGAGAAACGCCGTGTGGCGGATGGTCGGCCCGAGCCAGCTTTCGCCGGCGCAGGCGTTCTGTCGATGAGAGCGGCGCTTCGCGCGCGCGTCTCAGGCGCGCTTGAGCACCTTCGCGACGGTCGTTCCGAACTCGGCCGGATTGGGCGCGACGGTCAGTCCGTAGGACTTCATGATTTCCGTCTTCTCCGCCGCGCTGTCGCCCGTCGCGGAGATGATCGCGCCCGCGTGGCCCATGCGACGGCCCTTTGGCGCCGTGAGACCCGCGACGAAGCCGATCACCGGCTTGGAGAAGTTTTCCTTGATCCACGCCGAGGCCTCGGCCTCCTGCGGGCCGCCGATCTCGCCGATGATGAGCACGGCTTCCGTTTCCGGATCCTTGTCGAAGAGGACGAGGTGATCGAGGAAGGAGGAGCCGTTGATCGGATCGCCGCCGATGCCCACGGACGTCGAGATGCCGAGGCCAAGCTCCTTGAGCTGCGAGGCGGCTTCATAGCCCAGCGTGCCGGAGCGCGAGATGAGACCCACCGGCCCCTTGCTGTAGATGTGGCCCGGCATGATGCCGAGCATGGCCTTGCCGGGCGAGATGATGCCGGCGCAATTGGGGCCGACCAGCATCGGACGGCGATCTTTCGGGAAGCGCAGGAAATAGCGCTTCACCTTCATCATGTCCTGCGCGGGAATGCCATCGGTGATGGAGCAGATGAGGCGAATGCCTGCGTCCGCCGCCTCCATGATCGCGTCGGCGCAGAAGGCCGGCGCGACGAAGGTGATCGAGGCCTGCGCGCCTGTCTCGCGCACGGCTTCCTTCACCGTGTTGAAGACCGGAATGCCGTGATGGGTCTTGCCGCCCTTGCCGGGCGTGACGCCGGCCACGACATTGCTGCCGTAGTCGATCATTTCCCTGGCGTGGAAGCTGCCCTTGTCGCCGGTGATGCCCTGGATGAGGATCGGCGTCTTTTCGTCGATGAGAATGCTCATGATGTCCTTCCCCGGCGCTACTTGACGCTCTGATAAGCGGCGACGGCCTTCTTTGCGGCGTCGGCGAGCGTATCGGCCTGGATGATCGGAATGCCGCTCTCGCTGATGATCTTCTTGCCGGCTTCGACATTGGTGCCGGCGAGGCGCACGACGAGCGGCACGCCTTCGATCTTCTCGGCGCGCACCGCGTCGACGACGCCCTGAGCGACCCAGTCGCAGCGGTTGATGCCGGCGAAGATGTTGACGAGCACGACCTTCACGCGGCGATCGGAGAGAACGAGACGGAAGGCGGTCGCGACGCGCTCCGGGCTCGCGCCGCCGCCGACGTCGAGGAAGTTCGCCGGATTGCCGCCGGCGTGCTTGATCATGTCCATCGTCGCCATGGCGAGGCCGGCGCCGTTCACGATGCAGCCGATCTCGCCGTCGAGCCCGATGTAGTTGAGAGCGTGCTCCAGAGCCTGCGCCTCGCGCGGATCGCTCTGCGAGGGATCGTTCATGTCGACGATGTTGCGGCGGCGGAACAGCGCATTGTCGTCGAAGGACATCTTGGCGTCGAGCGCGAGAACCTTGTCGTCCTTGGTGATGACGAGCGGGTTGATCTCGAGCATCGTCGCGTCATTGTCGCGGAAGGCGCGATAGGCGCCCATGATGGTCTGCACCGCGCGCGAGACCTGCTTGAGATTGAGGCCAAGCTGGAAGGCGAGTTCGCGCGCCTGG
>PERY01000042.1 GCA_002929055.1 Methylocystis sp.
GGGAGAAAGCCTGCGCGCTGATGGACGATCCCGAAATCCGCCTGCTGGTGCTCGACGAGCTGAACATCGCCCTGCGCTACGGGCATCTGCCGCTCGCGGACGTGCTGGCCGCCTTCGCGGCCCGGCGCGGCGACCTCAATGTCGTCGTGACGGGCCGCAACGCCAAGCCGGAACTCATCGCCTCAGCCGACCTCGTGACGGAGATGACGCTGGTGAAGCACCACTTCGCCGCCGGCGTGAAGGCGCAGGAGGGCATTGAGTTCTAGGCTCGTCGCCAGAGATCGCCCTTGGCAATATCCCGCTCACGCAATACGCTTTGGGAGCGGTCAGAAAACCACTCCACGCGCTGGAAACCCTGGTTCAACGCCCAAACCGATGGAACCGACTTCTCTATGGACCTCTACAGCGCGGCCCAGTTTTCTGTGAGAAGAGTGTCGTCTGAACTGTTTTCGCCGGGTTCGATTTTCTCGGTCTACTCGCTGGCGACGACGTTCTGTATCGCGGTTGGCGCCCTGGCCTGGCGCCACAAAGCGCGCCGGGGGCGCGTCAATTTGCGGGCCATCGCACGCGCCATATTCGACAAGCGCCTCATCCTGAACAATTCATTCTCCGCCGACGTCAAGCTTGCGGTTCTCAGCGTCATTTTCATGCCGGCCGTCATCGGCGCGCTGGTGATCTCGGCAAACGCCGTGTCGATGGCCGTCCGCGCCACGCTCACCAGCGCCTTCGGCCCGCTCGCCCCTGTTGATTGCTGCGCTCTTCAGATCAAAGTCGTCTCGACCGTCGTCCTGTTTCTGGCCTATGAGATTGGTTATTTCGTCGATCATTACCTCAAACACAGGGTCCAGTTTCTGTGGGAGCTCCACAAGGTGCATCACACGGCGGATGTGCTGACGCCGGTGACGAACTACAGAAATCATCCCATCGACAATGTCGTTTTCGGCTACATGCTCGCCCTGTTCATCGGAGGCGCGTCGGGCGTCCTCGATTGGCTGCTGGGCCGGCACACGGAAATCTTCTCCGTCGATGGGAAGAACATTCTTTTCATCCTTTTCCTCTGGACGATCGGACATCTCCAGCATTCGCAGTTCTGGATTCCGTTCGGGGGCGTCTGGGGGCGTCTGATCCTGAGCCCCGCCCACCATCAGATCCACCACTCGAACGACCCGGAACATTTCAATCGCAACCTCGGCAGCGTGCTCGCGATCTGGGACTGGATGTTCGGCACGCTGGAAGTTCCATCGCGCAAGAACCCGCGCCTCGCCTATGGCGTCGAGGAGGAGGGCGTCGACCCGCATTCTTCCTTCGGTATGCTGGTGACGCCGCCACTTAAATCCGCAGCCGCGCTTTGGCGCGCGCTGGGCTCTGTCGGCAGATCGTCGCTTGGCGCATGGAGCTTTGTGACCGCGCGCGTGCAGCAGCGGCGGCACGGCTAGAGCAAAGCAAAAATGACCCGCATGCGCGCCGATCTGTTGCTTCTGTTCGCCGCGATCATATGGGGAACGGCGTTTATCGCGCAAAAAAGCGCCAATGGCACGATGGGGCCGATCAGTTTTGTCGGCGCGCGGTTTCTCCTGTCATTGGTGGTGATTGCGCCGCTGGCTCTCCGTGAGCAGAGCCGAAGCGATCGCGCTCGACTGAATAAAGGCGATCAACTCCTCGCGGGACTGATCGGCCTTTGCCTCTTCGCCGCCGCCGGTCTGCAGCAGATCGGTCTTGTGACGACGAGCGCGACAAACGGCGGGTTTCTGACGGCGCTCTATGTGATCTTCGTGCCCTTGATCGTCTGGGCGATGAGTGGCGTAAGACCGCGCCCCGTCATTTTCATCGCCAGCGGCGTCTCCATTGCCGGCGCCTGGCTGCTAACGGAAAAAGGCGAACTGCAGCAATGGACCGCCGGCGACGCCTATGTGCTCGTCGCGGACGTTGCATGGGCGGCGGGGATCAGCCTGGTCCCTATTTTTCTGAACCGCACACATCGGCCGTTCTTTCTGGCCTTCGCGCAATTCGGCGTCGCCGCTGTGCTGGGACTGGTTGGCGGGCTCGGTTTCGAGGCGTCCTCGCTGGAGGGACTGGCAGCAGCGACCCCGGCCATCCTTTATGCCGGCATTGTTTCGGGCGGGATCGCCTTCACGCTGCAGATATTCGCCCAGAAATACACGCCGGCGGCGGAGGCCGCGCTGATCATGTCGCTGGAGAGCGTCTTTGCGGCCGTGGCGGGCGCCGTCCTTCTGTCCGAACGCCTGACCGGGCTGGCCGTTCTCGGCTGCCTGTTCATCTTGCTGGGAGTCGTTCTTGTGGAAGCCGGACCGGCCATCAGAAATTTCAGGCGATGCGCCGATCGGTGAAGGCCGACGATAACCGCGCCCGCAGGCATCTCCGGGCTCTTCATGCGCTGCGCCGCGCAAAGTTTAATGAGAGAAAAGCTCCCCAAAAAGCGGAAGCCGACGCCCGATCAAAGTCGAAAGCGTCGGCTCCAGATCGATCCGCGCCGTGACCGGGCGGATCGCCCTTGCGAAAAGACAAGGCCGGGAGGCTTAACTCCCGGCAAGTCTTTCAGCAGGGGTATTACTGAATCATGCGAGCGGTCGAGCCGGTGCCCGTGCCCTCGATACCGTTACGGTTGCCCGTGCCGTTCGTGCCCTCGGGGGAGATCCAGTCCGGAACCCACGTGAGAGCGACGACGACGAAGCCGACGAAGGCTGCGACCCAGATCAGCATCTTGCCGATATCGCCGGTGTTGTGAACGTTGACGGCCATGCGATTTCCCCCTGTTGTTTCTTTTACCAGAATGCTTGCCGCATCGAGGTAACCCTAGCTCGATTCAAAACGCTTGGCAATCGGCCAGCGGGACTGTTTTTGCTACTTGAAAAACACGGTTTATCTGATGAAAACCAGAGATATAGACTGCGACAACAGGTCGCGGCGCTTAAATTTTTTGGCGCGCAAAATCAAAACTATTCGGCCTTCGGCCGCAGCCTGAAGACCCGCTTTCGTCCAAGCGGGCTCCCGCGCGTGGCCTCGGTCCAGCTGGCGGGCGCCGCGGCGGGCGTGGCGGCCTATTGCCCCTGGCGCTCGCTTCGTATATAGCCGCGCCATCCCACAGGCGAAGGTTATGCGGCGTCTGCTCAAGATGTCGTTTCCGGTGGCCGGCTTCCGGCCTCTTTCCCAATCCTTTCGCCGAGGTTCAACCGGAGAAAAAGTATCATGGCGCTTCCCGACTTTTCCATGCGCAGCCTTCTCGAGGCCGGCGCCCATTTCGGCCATCAGTCGCATCGCTGGAATCCGAAGATGGCGCCCTTCATCTTCGGCGCGCGCAACAACATTCACATCATCGATCTCGCGCAGACCGTGCCTCTGCTGCACCAGGCGCTGAAGACGGTCTCCGACACTGTCGCCAAGGGCGGCCGCGTGCTCTTCGTCGGCACCAAGCGCCAGGCGCAGGAGCAGATCGCCGACGCCGCCAAGCGCAGCGCGCAATATTACATCAACTCCCGCTGGCTCGGCGGCACGCTGACCAACTGGAAGACGATTTCGGGTTCGATCAACCGCCTGCGCAAGCTCGACGATATGCTCTCTGCCGGCGCTTCGGGCGTCACCAAGAAAGAGCGCCTGCTCCTGACCCGCGAGAAGGAGAAGCTTGAGAAGGCGCTGGGCGGCATCAAGGACATGGGCGGCACGCCCGACCTCATTTTCGTGATCGACACGAACAAGGAGCAGCTCGCGATCAAGGAGGCCAACCGCCTCAAGATCCCGGTTGTCGCGATCCTCGACACCAATTGCGATCCGGACGGCGTGACCCATCCGATCCCGGGCAATGACGACGCCGGCCGCGCGATTGCGCTTTATTGCGATCTCATCGCCAAGGCGGCGATCGACGGCATCTCCCGCAGCCAGGGCTCGATGGGCGTCGACATGGGCGCAGCCGAGACGCCCGACGTCGAACCGGCCGTGGCGGTGGCGGAGGCTGGCGACTCCTTCGAGTCGGCGGACGTTTTCGAACTGCTGGCCGCCCCGCGCGGCGCGCCCGACGATCTCGCCAAGCTCAACGGCGTCGGCCCGCAGCTCGTCAAGAAGCTCAATGACGCCGGCATCTATCATTACTGGCAGCTCGCCGCGATGACGCCGGCGGACGTCGAGAAGGTCGACGCCGACCTCAAGCTCAACGGCCGCATCGCCCGCGACGGCTGGATCGATCAGGCGCGCGCGCTTCTCGCCGCGTAACGCACGGACCGTCACCTTTCGTCTTTACGTCGGGCGCCGGCTCTCTGAGTCGGCGCCCGACGCAATAAACGCCCCCAATGAGCCGGGAAGCGGCGCAGCGCGCGCTTCCAAATCGGCACAAAGCAGAAGGATTTCGACCATGGCAACGATTACCGCCGCGCTCGTCAAGGAACTGCGCGAGAGCACCGGCGCCGGCATGATGGATTGCAAGGCCGCGCTCACCGCGACCGAGGGCGAGTTCGAAGCCGCCATTGACTGGCTGCGCAAGAAGGGCCTCTCGAAGGCCGCCAAGAAGGCTGACCGCGTCGCCGCCGAAGGCCTCGTCGCCGCGCTCACCGGCGACAAGACCGGCGTCGTCGTCGAGGTGAACTCCGAAACCGACTTCGTCTCGCGCAACGGCGATTTCCAGACGCTTGTGAAGAATGTTGCGGAAGTGGCGCTCGAGACCGGAAAGGCCGACGCCGCCGAACTCGGCGCGCAGGCCTATCCCGGCGGCGGCACGGTGGCGGAAGCCGTCACCACCGCCATCGCCACGATCGGCGAAAACCTGACGCTGCGCCGCGCGGCGTCGCTGACGGTGGGCGAGGGCGTCGTCGGCCGCTACGTGCACGGCCAGGTTGTCGACGGCCAGGGCAAGATCGCCGTCATCGTGGCGCTTGAATCGACCGGCGACAAGGAGGTGCTGGCCAAGCTCGCCCGCGAGGTCGCCATGCATGTGGCGTCCGCCAATCCGCAGGCGATGGACGCCGCCGGCCTCGACCCGGCGGTCGTGGAGCGCGAGGCCAATCTGCTGCGCGAGAAGAACGCCGGCAAGCCGGCCAATGTGCTGGAGAAGATCGTCGATTCCGGCATCAAGACCTTCGCCAAGGAAGTCTGCCTGCTCGACCAGCCCTCGAACCATCCCGAGCACAACGGCAAGACCGTCGCGCAGGCGGTGAAAGAGCTAGAGGGCAAGGCCGGCGCGCCGATCGCCATCAAGGGCTTCATCCGCTACGCGCTGGGCGAAGGCATCGAGAAGCAGACGAGCGACTTCGCGGCGGAAGTCGCGGCGGCCGTAAAGGGCTGATCGCCGCCCATCGAGACGAAAAAGGCCGGGGCGTTGACCCCGGCCTTTTTTGTTCGGGCTTTCCTGCGCAACTTTAATGTCGACTATTGCGGGCGCTTCACATTGCGCAGTCTTACCGGGAGCATCCGTTCGTCGTGCTTGCTAGAACCTTGCAAAGGCAACTCACGCAAGGAGGACGACATGTTTGTCGTGTCCGCGACGACCCATGGAATCAACCAGAAACTGCTGGCGTTTGTGCGGATTTCGGACGCGCTCGCCCGCGCGTCCATCTCGACCCCGACGGTTGCCGACAAGGCGCAAATCTATCGGGTCGCCGATGCGAGCGACTCGCTTGCGGCCGTGTCGGCCGTCGGGATCGGCAAGGGCGCCTATGTGGACGCTGTCGCCCAGACGAGCGCTGAAACCCTAGGCGCGGACCGCGCCTATGAGACCGTGAAAACGCAGATCCTCGTTGCGATGACGCCGGCGCTGCTGGATCGCAGCGCCGGATGAGCGGGAAGCTCAGTCCTTCGCGCGCTCGACATAGGTGCCGTCTTCCGTCTGGATGACGACGCGCGTGCCGGTCTGGATGTGCGGAGGCACCATCACGCGCGCGCCGTTGTCGAGCTTTGCCGGCTTGTAGGACGACGACGCGGTCTGGCCCTTCATCGCCGGTTCCGTCTCGACAATTTCGAGCGTGATGCGCTGCGGCAGTTGAATCGCGACGGCCTGGCCGTTGAACATCGACAGGATGCAGACCATGCCTTCCTGCAGCCACTGGGCCTGATCGCCAAGCACGTCCGTAGGGACGATGACCTGCTCGTAATTGGCCTGGTTCATGAAGGTGTAGCCGTCGTCGTCCTTATAGAGGAAGCTGTAGTCCTGATCCTCGACGAAGGCGCGCTCGACCTGCTCGGTCGTCTTGTAGCGGTCGGTGGTCTTCACGCCGTCGGAGAGGCGGCGCATGTCGATCTGCGTCGTCGGCGTTCCCTTGCCGGGGAAAAAGCTTTCGGCGGTGAGCACGACGTAGAGCTGCCCGTCCTCACGCTCAATGATGTTGCCCTTGCGAATCGAGCTGGCGATGACTTTCACAGGTTCGGTTCCTTCATTGCCGGCGCGCCGGCTGGCGTTCATTGCCGCCCCTGACCAGGCTGGTCTATGAACGGGGGTAAGACCATAATTCGCGTGCGTCGGCAAATGGCGGCTCGCGGGGAGGGCTCATGACGCGCGCTTCGCCCTGGTGGGCGCGAGATGTTTACGCCGATCGCAAGCCTTTTCTCAAGGCGCGCGGGGCTATAACGGCCGCAACGCGGCGTTTTTTTGCGGGCGAGGGGTTCACCGAGGTCGAAACCTGCGCGCTGCAGGTCTCTCCGGGCAACGAGACCCACCTTTCCGCCTTTTCCACCGAGCTCATTGGAGGCGGGGGAGAGCGGAGCCGCCTCCATCTCCACACCTCTCCGGAATTCGCCTGCAAAAAGTTGCTGGCGGCGGGCGAAGACCGGATTTTCACTCTGGCGCGAGTCTTCCGTAACCGCGAGCGCTCTGCGCTGCACCACCCGGAATTCACCATGCTGGAGTGGTACCGCGCGGGCGAGCCCACCTTCCGGATTTACGAAGATTGCGCGGGGCTGATGGCGGCGGCGGCGAATGCGGCCGGCGCGACGGACTTTTGCTGGCGCGGGCGGACCTGCGATCCTTTCGCGGAGCCCCGGGTCGTCACGGTCTGCGAGGCTTTCGCGGCCCACGCCAGCATCGATCTCGAGCCGCTGCTCGGCGATCGCGAGGGGCTCGCGCGGGCGGCGGCGCGCGACGGCGTGCGCGTTGCGCCGGACGACACATGGTCGGACCTCTTCAGCAAGATCTTGTCGGAGAAGGTCGAAGGACGCCTCGGGACGGAGCGGCCGACAATCCTCACCGATTACCCGGTCAGCGAGGCGGCGCTGGCGCGCGCCAGAGAGGACGATCCGCGCTTCGCCGACCGTTTCGAGCTGTATATCTGCGGCGTGGAGGTCGCGAATGGCTTCGCGGAACTGACCGATCCTGCCGAGCAGCGCCGGCGCTTCGAGGCGCAAATGGCCGAGAAGGAGCGGATTTACGGGGAGCGTTACCCGATCGACGAGGATTTTCTGGTCGCGCTGGCCGAGATGCCGGAGGCGTCCGGCGTGGCGTTCGGCTTCGACCGTCTCGTCATGCTCGCCACCGGCGCCGAGCGCATCGAGCAAGTGCTCTGGACGCCCGTTGCGGAGCCGGGGAAGGCATGACCCCTCATCGATGCAGCAGCATGACCAGCGGCAGCAGGCCGGCGATGACCGAAATCAGGCAGCCAAGAGCGAAAGCTTCAAGATAAATCGCCGCGCCAGTCCCGCCCGCGGTCTCCGCCTCGTTGCGCGAAGCCTCTCGCTTCAGGCGCAGGCTCGAGGGACTTCTGATCTTGATCCGGCGCGCCCGTCCGGCGGCGCCATATTCCAGGGTTTGAGCTTCCATCGGACGTCTCCAGGTTCCGGCAACTAGAATACAAAATTTATAGACCTTAAAATAGCGACTCGTCAATGTGGTTTTTTTTATTTTACGTTACAAGAGTGTGCTTTTTTGGATGAAGTTTGGAGTGGAGCGCCACCCGGGGTTTCGGATAAGCAAGGGCGCTCGGCCCAACGCTAGAGTTTCCTTAGCTGTCCAAGACCCTTCAATCGCTGTCCGACCTTGCTTCCGCGGCCCTTCTGCCGTCGCGGGAAAGCGCGGCCTTGCGCGAGGTCGCCGCGCGCTACAGCATCGCCGTTACGCCGGAGATTGCGGGCCTCATCGATTCCTCTAACGCCGCCGATCCGATCGCGCGGCAATTTCTGCCGGACCCGCGCGAGCTCACGACGCTTCCGCAAGAGCTTGCCGACCCCATCGGCGATGACGCGCACAGCCCTGTTCCGGGCGTCGTGCATCGCTACCCCGACCGTGTGCTTCTGAAGCTTCTCACCGTCTGCCCTGTCTATTGCCGTTTCTGTTTTCGCCGGGAGACGGTGGGCCGTGGCAAGGGCGATCTTCTGGGAGATGCGGATGTGACCGCGGCGCTGGATTACATCGCCGGGACGCTGCAGATTTTCGAGGTCATCCTCACGGGCGGCGATCCGCTGATGCTCTCCGCCCGGCGCCTCGCCGCGGTTGCGCAGCGGCTGGCGGAAATCCCGCATGTCGCCGTTCTGCGCGTCCATACGCGCGCGCCGACGGCCGCGCCCGATCTCGTGACGAAGGAGCGGCTCGCGGCGCTGAATGCGAGCGGCAAGGCGCTCTATGTTGCTTTGCACGTCAATCATGCGCGTGAGCTTTCGGATTCGTCGCGCGCGGCGATCGCCCGGCTGCGCGCGGCGGGGGCGACGCTGCTTTCGCAAACCGTGCTGCTGAAGGGCGTCAACGACGATCCGGCCGTCCTCGAAACGCTCATGCGCGATCTGCTGGCGCTCGGCGTGAAGCCCTATTATCTGCATCATCCCGATCTCGCGCCGGGCACGAGCCACTTCCGCATGAGCATCGAGGCGGGCAGGGGCGTGTATGCGGAACTTTCGCGGCGACTTACTGGAATCGGCTTGCCACGCTATGTTTTGGACATACCCGGCGGCTACGGAAAGGCGACTGTGGCCGATATGGAGCCCGATGGGGCTGGCGGCTGGCGCGTCGCTGACCGCGCAGGCCGCGTGCATCTCTACCGCGACGCGCTTTAAACTCGCCCCAAGATTGACGCGATTCGCGGCTTTGTCGCATCTATCTCTCCAGGAGCCGAACGCGCTTGCGCAGACTGACGCTTTTTCTGGTTCTCTGTCTCGTCGCCCTCGCGCCGCTCGTCGCGCGCGCCGACGGGCCGCCGACGACGCTCGACCAGCTGAACGCCCGGCTCGACCGCACGCGCGCGACGCTCGACGAGGCGCATAAGGCGCTCGAAGACCCCAATCTTTCCGACCGCTCGCTCAAGCTCTTGCGCGAGCGCATGGATCCGCTCAAGCGCGAGCTCGAGGAGACGATCGAGGCGCTTGCGCCGCGGCTCTCCGCCGTCGAAGGGCGGATCAAGGAACTCGCGCCGCCCGAAGCCAAACCTGCCGAAACCAAGCCCGCCGAAGCGGAAAAGCCTGCGGCGGCGGCACCTGCGCCTGCGGCCGCTCAACAGAAACCAGCGCCTCTGCCGCCGCCGCGGCCCGCGAACGCAAAGACTCAACCGGAGGCGAAACCCGATCCGGCCAAGGCGCTCCCGCCTGAGTCAGGGCCCTCGGCCGAGGCGAGCGTCACGGCGGAGCTCGACGAGCAGCGCAAGGTTTTCGATGGGATCGACGCGACGCTCAAACGCGCCCGCGCCATGCTGCTCGAAGCGCGCCAATTATCCGTGCAGATCGTCGCGCGCCAAAGGGCGCTTTTCGCCCGCACGCTTTTTTTGCGCACCAACGGGCTGTTCTCGCCCGATTTGTGGCGAACAGCGATTTCCGACGCGCCGGCCGTGTTCAACGCCGCAAAGACGTTTATTTCGGATCGCGCGGCCAATTTCGCCAGCCGTCTGGACAGCCACCGCGTCGAGTTCATCGCCATTGCGATTGCGATCCTGCTCTCGCTCCCGCCCGCCTTCCTCCTTTCCCGCCGGGTCATACAGCGCAACCATGCCGGGACCACGCCGACGCCCGCCCGCCGTGCGGCAGCCGCGGGATGGACGGCGCTCGTCTGCGCGGCGGTGCCGGTCGCGGCCGCGGGGGCCTTCAGCGTCGCGCTCGACGGCCTAGACCTCATGGACTCGGGTGCGGAGCCCCTGTGGCGCCGCTTCTTCGAAGCCGTTGCGCGCGTTTCCTTCTCCTATGGCGCGGCGCGCGCCGTCTTCGCCCCCGGTCACCCGGAGTGGCGCGTCATCGATCCGGGCGACCGGCTCGCGCGGCTTCTCGTGCGGCTGATCACAGCCGGCGCCGTTGCGCTCTCGGTGACCCGGCTTGTCGAGCAGATCGAAGAGACCGTGCAGGCGAGCCTGCCTCTCGTCATTGTGACCCGCGGCATCGGTGTGATGATCGTCGCCGCGCTGCTGCTGTGGGCCATCGTGTCGCTCGCCCCGCACCGGGCCGCGGCCCAAGGCGAGGCCGGGACAACGCGCGAAGGGCGTGACTGGCTGGCCGTCTCACGCGTCATCGGCGTCGCCGCCCTGGTTCTCATCGTCGGGGCCTGTCTTGCCGGCTACGTCACTTTCGCCAATTTCGTGATCTTGCAGGCAGCCTGGACCGCGGCTGTCGCCTTCGCGCTTTACGTCGTCGTCACGCTTGCGAGCGGCGGCATGGCCACGGCCTTTGCGCCAGACGGGCTCCTCGGCCGCAGCCTCGTCAATGGCCTCGGCCTGCGTCGCGAACAGCTGGCGCCGATCGGCGTGCTTCTGTCGGGCATCGTCACAATACTCGCCTGGGTCGTCGCAGCGCTCCTCGCCCTCGCGCCATTCGGTTACGAGTCGAACGATCTCCTCGCGAACGTCAGCAGCGCTTTCTATTCCTTCAAAGTCGGCGACGTCACGATTTCGCCTTCGAGCGCGCTCTCGGCCGTCACGCTGTTTGTCGTCATTCTGACGGCGGCGCAGGGCTTCCGCCGCTGGCTGGATACGCGCTTCCTGCCGCTCACCAAGCTCGACGTCGGCCTGCGCAGTTCGATCAATTCGACCCTTGGTTACGCGGGCTTCATCGTCGCCGCCATGGTCTCGATGTCGCATATCGGCGTCGGCCTCGAGAAGCTGGCGATCGTTGCGGGCGCGCTTTCGGTCGGCATCGGCTTCGGCCTGCAGTCGATCGTGGGCAATTTTGTCTCCGGCCTGATCCTGCTCTGGGAGCGCGCCATCCGCGTCGGGGACTGGGTCGTGCTGGGCGAGGAGCAGGGCTATGTCAGACGCATCAACGTCCGTTCGACCGAGATCGAGACATTCGACCGCGCGACGATGATTGTGCCCAACTCCAATCTTGTCTCCGGCGTCGTCAAGAACTGGCTGCGCGGCGACAGGGTGGGGCGCATCAAGGTGGCCCTGGCGCCGCATTCGGGCGTCGATCCCGAAGAAATGCGGGATTTGATGCTCGCGGCCGCGCGCGCGCAGGAGGGCGTGCTGCGCATCCCTGCGCCGCAGGTGATGTTCCTCGGAATGGAGGCGTCAAGCTTCAAATTCGAGCTGTGGTGCTATGTCGAGGATGTCGAGAAATCCTCACGCGTGCGCAGCGACCTGCATTTCGACCTGCACCGCCGCCTCAGAGAGGCAGGGATCACGATGGCGGCCTCGAGCGAGCCCGCGCAGACGATCTTGCAACTACCCGAACTCGACAAACTCGCGGCGGCCGCCGCGGCGAGCGCTCTCGCGATTGAAACCGAAATCGTGCGGATCGGGTCCGGCGCCGACGAATCCGCGCAACCGACGCCCGAGAAGGCCCGCGAATCCGCCGAGGCCAAGGAGGCCTGACTTATTCCCACCCCGCGGCGCGCCTGCTAGACGGGCGCTCCCGTCATCAGGATCGCCGCTGCCCCATGTCCGAGGTCGTCACCCGTTTCGCTCCATCGCCCACCGGTTTCCTCCATATTGGCGGAGCGCGCACGGCGCTGTTCAATTGGCTCTACGCCAGGCGCCACGGCGGGCGGATGATGCTGCGCATCGAGGACACCGACCGCGAGCGCTCCACGCAGGGCGCGATCGACGCGATCATCGACGGGATGAAATGGCTCGGGCTCGATTGGAATGGCGACGTCGTTTACCAGTTCTCCCGCGCTGGCCGGCACGCCGAGGTGGCGCATGAGCTGCTCGCCAGCGGCAAGGCTTATCGTTGCTACGCCTCGCCGCAGGAACTCGACGAGATGCGCGAGAAGGCGCGCGCCGAAAAGCGTCCGCCGCGCTACGACGGACGCTGGCGCGACCGCGATCTTTCCGAAGCGCCCGCCGGCGCGCCCTATGTCGTGCGCATCAAGGCGCCCCAGGACGGCGAGACCGTCATCGAGGACGCCGTGCAGGGCCGCGTCGTATTCCCCAACAAGGATCTCGACGATTTCATCCTGCTGCGCTCGGACGGCACGCCCACCTATATGCTCGCGGTGGTCGTCGACGATCACGACATGGGGGTCACGCAGATCATCCGCGGCGACGACCATCTGACCAACGCCGCGCGCCAGAGGCATATTTACGACGCTATGGGATGGGAGGCGCCGGCCTTCGCGCATATTCCGCTCATCCACGGGGCGGACGGGGCCAAGCTCTCCAAGCGCCACGGGGCGCTCGGCGTCGACGCCTATCGGGCGATGGGCTATCTGCCGGCGGCGCTGCGCAATTACCTCGTGCGCCTCGGCTGGTCGCAGGGCGACAAGGAGTTTTTCACGCTCCCGGAGTTGATCGAGGCTTTCGACCTCTCGCAGGTGCATCGCTCCCCCGCGCGCTTCGACTTCGTGAAGCTCGAAAACATGAACGGACATTATCTGCGCGACACGCCCGATGACGAGCTGTTCGACATCCTCGTTGCGACGCTGCCCTATCTGGAGGGCGGCGAGGCGGTGCTGAAGGCGCTCGACGCACATAAGCGCGCGCAACTGCGGGCCGCGCTTCCCGGCCTCAAGGCGCGCGCCAAGACGCTCAATGAACTCGTCGACGGCGCGGCCTTCCTTTTCGCCGCGCGCCCTCTACCGGTGGACGAAAAGGCGCTTAAGCTGCTCTCGCCCGAGGCGAAGACGCGGCTCGGCGCCCTTGGCCCCCGGCTCGCAGGGTTGTCCGAATGGACAGCCGCTGCGACGGAAGGCGCAGTTCGCGATCTCTCCGTCGAACTCGGCGTCAAGCTTGGCGATCTCGCCCAGCCGTTGCGCGCTGCGCTGACTGGCCGTTCGACCTCGCCCGGCATCTTCGACGTGCTCGAAATTCTGGGCCGGGACGAAAGCCTTGCGCGGATCGCCGACCAAAGCGCCTGACACCTGTCGGGGGGCGGTGCAAAATTGCCTCTCCGATCGCCTTTCGGGCCTTGGCCGTGGGCTTTCCGCGCTGCTTTGAAGCTTGACAGGCTTTGCGGTTGATATAGCCTTTTTGCGCTGCACAAGAGGATCTTCCGGGGTCCAATGTGCATATTCAAGGCCCGCCAGCGTCGCGACGCAATCATATGAGAGCAGTTGGACGCATGGTCGCCGCCCTTTGCGGCGCCGGGGCCGATCAACGAGGTGCGCAATGGCGGAGATCAAGGGTTCTTTCTCAATCGACGGCAAGACCATCGATCTTCCCGTGAAAGACGGGACGATGGGGCCCTCCGTCGTGGACATCCGCAATCTCTACGGCGAGACGGAGATGTTCACCTTCGATCCCGGCTTCACCTCCACCGCCTCCTGCGAATCGAAGATCACCTTCATCGACGGCGACGCCGGCATGCTGCTTTATCGCGGCTATCCGATCGAGCAGCTCGCCGAGCACGGAGACTTCCTCGAGACCTGCTATCTGCTGCTTTACGGCGAATTGCCGTCGGCGGCCGAGAAGGCAAATTTCGACTATCGCATCACGCGCCACACCATGGTGCACGAGCAGATGG
>PERY01000043.1 GCA_002929055.1 Methylocystis sp.
TTGCCGTGCTCCTTTAGAGAGTTCCGTTTGCCTTGACGTTCGCGAGATCAGGCGTATTTCGCCTGCACCTTCTTCGACTCCGCCTCGGGCACCTGTTCATAGTGATCGAATTGCATGGTGTAGTTGGCGCGGCCCTGCGTGCCGGAGCGCAACTGATTGACATAGCCGAACATGTTGGCGAGCGGCACCATGGCGTCGACGACGACGGCGTTGCCGCGCATGTCCTGGCCCTGAATCTGGCCGCGACGCGAGTTCAGATCGCCGATGACGAAGCCGGTATATTCCTCCGGCGTCACCACCTCGACCTTCATGATCGGCTCGAGCAGCACGGACTGACCCTTCTGCAGCGCTTCACGGAAAGCGGCGCGCGAGGCGATTTCGAAGGCCAGAACCGACGAGTCGACGTCGTGGAACGCGCCGTCGATCAGCGTCGCCTTGACGTCGACGATCGGAAAGCCGGCGAGAATGCCGGAGCCCATGACGCTGTTGATGCCCTTTTCGACGCCGGGGATATATTCCTTCGGCACCGCGCCGCCGACGATCTTCGACTCGAAGAGGTTGCCGGCGCCCGGCTCATTGGGTTCGAAGATGATCTTGACGCGGGCGAACTGGCCCGTGCCGCCCGTCTGCTTCTTGTGGGTGTAGTCGATTTCCGCCTTGCGGGTGAGGCGTTCGCGATAGGCCACCTGCGGCGCGCCGATATTGGCGTCGACCTTGTAGGTGCGCTTCAGAATGTCGACCTTGATGTCGAGATGCAGTTCGCCCATGCCCTTGAGGATGGTCTGGCCGCTTTCCTGATCGGTCGAGACGCGGAAGGACGGATCCTCGGCGGCGAGCTTCTGCAGCGCGAGACCGAGCTTCTCCTGATCGGCCTTGGACTTCGGCTCGATCGCGATCTCGATGACAGGCTCCGGGAACTCCATGCGCTCCAGGATGACAGGCTTCTGCATGTCGCAGAGCGTGTCGCCGGTGCGGCTCTCCTTGAGGCCGGCGAGGGCGACGATGTCGCCCGCATAGGCTTCCTTGATGTCTTCGCGGTTGTTCGCATGCATGAGAAGCATGCGGCCGACGCGTTCCTTCTTGTCCTTGGTCGAGTTCAGAACGGTCGTGCCCGACTCGATCTTGCCCGAATAGACGCGGCAGAAGGTGATGGTGCCGACGAAGGGGTCGTCCATGATCTTGAAGGCGAGCATGGAGAAGGGCTCGCTATCCGAAGGATTGCGGACCATTTCCTCGCCGGAATCCATATCGACGCCCTTGATCGCCTCGCGATCGATGGGCGAGGGCAGGAAGTCGACGACGGCGTCGAGCAGCGGCTGCACGCCCTTGTTCTTGAAGGCCGAGCCGCAGAACACCGGATGGAACACAATGCCGCGCACGGCCTTGCGGATCAGCTTGCGCAGCGTCTCGTCGCTCGGCTCCTTGCCGTCGAGATAGTCGGCCATCGCGTCGTCGTCGAGTTCGACGGCGGCCTCGATCATCGCCAGACGATATTCCCTGGCCTGCTCGAGCAGCTCGGCCGGAATCTCTTCGTCGTGATACTTGGCGCCCAGGCCCTCATCGTCCCACACCACCGCCTTCATGCGGATGAGGTCGATGACGCCCTTGAAATTATTCTCGGAGCCGATCGGCAACTGGATGCAGACCGGACGGCCGCCGACGCGCGTCTTGATGTCCGACACGCATTTGAAGAAGTCGGCGCCGGTCTTGTCCATCTTGTTGACGAAGCAGATGCGCGGGACTTTGTATTTGTCGGCCTGACGCCACACGGTTTCCGTCTGCGGCTCGACGCCCTGATTGCCGTCGAGGACGCAGACCGCGCCGTCGAGCACGCGCAGCGAACGCTCGACTTCAATGGTGAAGTCGACGTGGCCGGGGGTGTCGATGATGTTGAGGCGCTTGCCGTTCCAGAAGGTGGTGGTGGCGGCCGACGTGATCGTGATGCCGCGCTCCTGCTCCTGCTCCATCCAGTCCATCGTCGCGGCGCCTTCGTGCACCTCGCCGATTTTGTGGCTCTTGCCGGAGTAATAGAGGATGCGCTCGGTCGTCGTCGTCTTGCCCGCGTCAATGTGGGCCATGATGCCGAAGTTGCGATAGTCCTCGATCGGATGGGAGCGGGCCATAACAATGATCCTGGGTGAGAGCTTCGACGACGCCTTACCAGCGATAGTGCGAGAAGGCGCGGTTGGCTTCCGCCATGCGATGGGTGTCTTCGCGCTTCTTGACCGCGGCGCCGCGGTTGTTGGAGGCGTCGAGCAGTTCGGCCGACAGACGGTCGACCATGGTCTTGTCGTTGCGCGCGCGGGCCGCCGTGATGATCCAGCGGATCGCCAGGGCCTGACGGCGCTCGTTGCGCACTTCGACGGGCACCTGATAGGTGGCGCCGCCGACGCGACGGGAGCGAACTTCGATCGCCGGCGCAACATTCTCGAGCGCCTGCTTGAAGATCGCCAGCGGGTCGCTCTTGGCCTTCGCCTCGACCTGGTCGAAGGCGCCATAGACGATCTGCTCGGCGGTGGATTTCTTGCCGTCGTACATGATCGAGTTCATGAATTTCGCGAGCACGATGTCGCCAAACTTGGCGTCCTCGATGACTTCGCGCTTTTCCGCCCGGTGACGTCTCGACATCTTGGTGTCTCCTTAGCCGGATTACTTCGGACGCTTCGCGCCGTATTTCGAACGGCGTTGCTTGCGGTCCTTGACGCCCTGCGTGTCGAGCACGCCGCGCAGAATGTGATAGCGAACGCCGGGAAGATCCTTCACGCGGCCGCCGCGGATCATCACCACGGAGTGCTCCTGAAGGTTGTGGCCCTCGCCGGGGATGTAGCCGATGACCTCGAAGCCGTTCGTCAGACGCACCTTGGCGACCTTACGAAGCGCGGAGTTCGGCTTCTTCGGCGTCGTGGTGTAGACGCGGGTGCACACGCCGCGCTTCTGCGGGCAGGCGCCAAGATGGCGGGCCTTCTCGCGATACGTCTTCGGGTGACGCGGCTTGCGGATCAACTGGCTGATCGTCGGCATCAAAAAGTCCTTCGCTTCGCTTATTTCGCGAATGGCGGATGTTCGGGTTGACCCGCAGGCGCATCAAAGACGCGCAAACGAGCGTAGCGCCGAGGCGGTGAAGCCAAGGCGCTCCTAATGCAGAGGATCCCGGGAAACCCGGGATCGTGCCTTCCTGTCCGTCGCCGAGAGAGCGACAGAATGATTGCCAAACCGGGGTCAGCCGGCCTTAACTGGCGGTCACAGGCAAGGCGACAGCGTATAAGTTCGGAAGGTCGAGAGCTTGGCGCTCGCCGACGGCGTGAACTTACGGCCTGTCGAAAGTGGGCGGAACCTAATCGGGGCCAGCCAGCGCGTCAAGCGAAGATTGAGCGCAACATAAGAAAAAATCAGGCGCCTGGACACGCCGAAAGACGGCTTGCGCAAAGACATCTGCAAAGCCGGCCCGGACGTGCTGCAGATTATTGAAAATACATGAAGTCCAACGGCGCCTGTCAAGGCGCCGCTCTTGCTCGCTGGAGATAGCGCGTCTCCACGCGGAGCGCTTCGGGCGCATTGAGGCGATGGAGATTTCTTCCGATGCTTATCAATGGGGTGCATGGCTTGCGCGCATTCGCCGCATCGCCCGAGGGCTTCTTCTTGGCCTCCAAGAGCGGTTATGAAAGGCGCGAGGACGTTTGACGGCGTCGCGCCGGCAAATCAAAGGGAGAGAAACAGAAATGAGCCACGTCGCGCACGAACTGCACGAAGAGTTTCCCGATCAGGCCGAAGCGATTCATTCGCTCAAGGCGAGCAACGCGCATTTCGCCCGCATCGCCGAGGAATATCACACGCTGAACCGCACCATTCACCGAATGGAGACGAATGTCGAGCCGGCGGACGACGCGACGATCGAGGGCCTCAAGAAGAAGCGCCTTTCCCTGAAGGACGAGATCGCTGGCTTCCTCGCGACGGTCTGACCCCTGCCCGCCCTGCTCCCCGCCCCTCAGGCGCGGGCGAGCCGGGCGAGTTCGACGAGAACCTCCCGCGATTCCCCAGGGCTCTTGATGGCCCTGGTGAAGGCCACCCGCGCGGCGGCGTCGCCGCAAACAAGATCGAGCCCCTCGGGGTCGATCCCGCTCGCCTGCCATTTCCCAGGCTTTCCCCCGGCGAGCTTTTCGGCATACAGCGCCAGCGCGTCCGCGTGGTCTGCATTCATATGGTCGAGAATATCGCCTTCCGCGGCGATCAGCGCCTCGGCGCCCGTGACGTCTGTAAGAAGCTGGTCGGGGCCGAAATCAGCCGCCCGGGCGAAGCCGCCGTTCAGATGCACCGCCTCTATCTCCGCCCGCCAAAAGGAAAAATCCGGGAAGTCGGCGTAAAGCTGCGCCTTGGGATTGCGCCGCAGGAAACGCGCCCGCGCCTCAGGACTCTGCGTGCGGGCGGCCCGAGCCACCAGGGTGAGCCGCGGATGGGCCATCGGGTCGCCGCGCCCGCCCCGGGCGAGAAGCAGCGAACAACGCCCGTCGCGCTCGAGGTTCCGGGTGTGATGGGCGAGGGTCGAGAGGAGCAGGATAGGCGTCCCGTCATGATCCGTGGCGATGGCGCTGAGCGTTGCGAAGGGCGCGCCGGATTCCGTCAAAGTCGCCAGTGTGGCGGCGCGGATCGCGCGCAACAGCCGCCTGGATTCGCCCACCGGATCGAAGGAAGGATCCTGACGAGGGTCGCGCGGAGGTGGGACATCACTCTCTATCACCATGACTTTCTTCGCTTTTTTGTTTCGTAGCGGCCTAAGGGTCGCTTTGTTGGCCAATCACGTATATAAGCGGGCATCGAGGCTGTAGCAGCCTTGGGCGCCTCCTGCATGCGCATCCGGCCGGTCGGCCTCGGGGAAGGCCACATTTCAGCCGCGTTGCGCCGGGACTTTGTGCAGGCAAACTTGCTTGAAAGTCGCCGGGGGGCAGCATTGGCCGGATCCGCGCCGAAAGACGGCGCGAGACCGGAATATTTCGCGGTCGAGCGTTACGCCACGTCGCACGCGCGCCTCTATGCCGCCAACTAGCAAAGGGTGATCATGCCGACCATCGCTCTCGTCGACGACGATCGCAACATCCTGACCTCCGTCTCCATCGCCCTCGAGGGAGAAGGCTATCGCGTCCAGACCTACACCGACGGCGCCCAGGCGCTCGACGGCCTGCGCGCCAATCCGCCGGACCTCGCCATCTTCGACATCAAGATGCCGCGCATGGACGGGATGGAGCTTCTTCGCCGTCTGCGGCAGAAGTCCGACCTTCCCGTGATTTTTCTGACCTCGAAGGACGAGGAGATCGACGAACTCTTCGGCCTCAAGATGGGCGCCGACGACTTCATCCATAAGCCCTTCTCGCAGCGTCTTCTCGTCGAGCGCGTCAAGGCGATCCTGCGCCGCGCGAATCCCAAGGAGGCCGCAGCCCAGAAGGAGACCGAGGCGAAGGTTCTAGAGCGCGGCGCGCTGGTGATGGACCCGGAGCGCCACACCTGCACCTGGAAGGGCGATCCGGTCGTGCTGACCGTGACGGAATTCCTCATCCTGCAGTCGCTGGCGCAGCGCCCGGGCGTGGTGAAGAGCCGCAACGCCCTGATGGACGCCGCCTATGACGATCAGGTCTATGTCGACGATCGCACCATCGACAGCCACATCAAGCGCCTTCGCAAGAAGTTCAAGGTCGCGGACGATGACTTCGAGATGATCGAGACGCTTTACGGCGTCGGCTATCGTTTCAAGGAAATGTAACGGCCGAGCGCGCGTGGCATGAGCGCATCCGAGAGCGGCGAAATCGTTGCGCAGACCGACGGGGCGGAGACGGCCCCGGAGGAGGAGGCGCACCGCCTTAACGAAGCGCCGAGAAAGCCGGGCCGCCGCGCGAAGACGGCCTCGGTGCGGGCCAGGCGATTCTGGCGCACCATCCAGTCTCACCTCTCGTCTTCGCTCACGCGGCGCATCGTCGTCCTCAATCTGGGCGGCCTCGTCGCCCTGCTCGGCGGATTTCTCTATCTCAACCAGTTTCGCGAAGGCCTGATCGACGCGCGCGTGCAGAGCCTGCAGACGCAGGGCGAGATCATCGCCGCCGCCATCGCGGCCTCGGCCACGGTCGACACGGACGCCATCACCATCGATCCGGAAAAGTTGTTGAAGCTCGCGCCGGGCGAAAGCGCCGGCGCCGGCGAGGGACGCTCGGCGATCGAATTTTCGCTCAACCCCGAACGCATCGGCCCCCTGCTGCGCCGGCTCGTGTCGCCGACGCGCCTGCGCGCCCGCATCTACGACCGCGACGGCTATCTTCTTCTCGACTCGCGCTCGGTTTCGGGCCGCTCCAACATACTGCGCTTCGATCTGCCGCCGACAGGACGCGGCCCAACGACGATCGACGCCTCGTCCTTTCTTCAGCAGAGCCTCGACGTGGTGCGCCGCTTCACGCGGCGGCCGGAGCTTCCGCTCTACGAAGACATTGGCATGGGCAACGGCAAGACCTATCCGGAAGTGGGCAGCGCCCTCGACGGGCGCGCGCATGCGGTTGTGCGCGCCAACGCCAAGGGCGAGACGATCATCTCCGTCGCGGTTCCGGTTCAGCGCTTCCGCTCGGTGCGCGGCGCCCTCCTCCTCTCCACCATGGGGGGCGACATCGACGCGGTCATCGCGCAGGAGCGCTGGGGCATCATCCGCATTTTCCTCGTCTCCGCCGGCGTGATGCTGCTGCTCTCGCTCTTCTTCACCAACACCATCACGGAGCCGATGCGACGGCTCGCCGAGGCGGCGGAGCGTGTGCGCCGGGGCGCGAAATCGCGCCAGGAGATTCCCGATTATTCGGACCGGCAGGACGAGATCGGCCATCTCTCCGGCGCCCTGCGCGACATGACCACCGCGCTCTACAATCGCATCGAAGCCATCGAGCATTTCGCGGCGGATGTGTCGCATGAGCTGAAGAATCCGCTGACCTCGCTGCGCAGCGCCGTGGAGACGCTGCCGATCGCCAAGACCGACAATGCGCGCGAACGCCTCCTCGCCATCATCAAGCAGGACGTCGGCCGGCTCGACCGCCTCATCAGCGACATCTCCGACGCTTCGCGCCTCGACGCCGAACTCGCGCGCGCCGACATGGGCGACGTCGACCTTTCCGCCGCGCTGATCGCCGTCGTCGACATGGCGCGCGCCGTCGACCGCGGCGACGACGTCAAGATCGAACTGACGATCCGCCACGCCTCGACCGAACTCTCCCGCAACCGCTGGCGGGTTCGCGGCCACGACTCACGGCTCGGTCAGGTGTTCAACAATCTGGTCGACAACGCCCGCTCCTTCTCTGAGCCAGGCTCCAGCGTGCGGGTGTTGCTGTGGCCGGAGCGCGCAAAGGGGCCGGGCGGCGTCCAGATCGACGGCTATGAGATCATCGTGGACGACGACGGACCTGGCATTCCGGAGGGCGCTTTCGAGCGCGTTTTCGAGCGTTTCTACACGGATCGTCCCGAACAGCGCTTCGGCCAGAACTCCGGCCTCGGCCTCTCCATCTCGCGGCAGATCGTCGAAGCGCATGGCGGGCGCATCCGCGCGCTCAACCGCACGCTCGCGCATCCCGACGGCACAGACGAGCCCAACCTCGACGACAAGGTTCTGGGCGCGCGATTTGTCGTGTGGCTGCCGGCCGCGAGATGAGCGCGTCGGACGGCCCCGCATTCATTCACGCCACCGCTCTCGTGCTCGGGGAAAGAGGCCTGCTGCTGCGCGGCGCCTCCGGAGCCGGGAAGAGCGCCCTCGCTCTGGCGCTCCTAGCGCGCTTCTCGCAGAAGGGCGACTTCGCGCGCCTCGTCGGCGACGACCGGGTCAGCGTCGAGGCGATGAACGGGCGGCTGCTGGCGCGTCCGCACCCTGCCATCGCCGGCGTCATTGAAGCGCGCGGCCTTGGGCTGTTGCGTATGCCACACGAATCCGTCTGCGCGCTCCATGCGGTCATCGACGTCCACCAGGGGGAACAGGCGCCGCCAAGGCTCCCCGACGAAGAAGCGCAATGGGCTTCGCTGGCGGGAATTAAGCTGCCACGCCTTGCCACGCTGGGTTGCAGTGACGCCTCAGTTGCGCGAATCATCTTTTTTGTTCAAAGGATTACGACAATATGAGGAGCAGTCGCGCTTTTTGCTTGCCAATTTCGCCGCGACGCACAAAATGACGCCCCTGACGAGCGCCGGGCAAATTGGGATGGGCGCGGCAGTTCAGCTTGTATATGCTGCCGTCGGGGGGCGAAAAGGCCGCGGCGGGGTTACGAAAAAAGCCGTTACGTGGCATCGCGCAGCGCGAGACGTCTTCATGAGTGGTAGGGTCGAATGATCGGAATGGTCTTGGTGACCCATGGCCACCTCGCCACGGAGTTTCGCGCCGCGCTCGAACATGTCGTGGGTCCACAAAAACAGCTGATCTCCATTTCGATCGGACCCGAGGACGACATGGAGCGCCGGCGCGCGGACATTCTCGAGGCCATTCACGAGGCCGACAGCGGCGAAGGCGTCGTTCTCTTGACCGACATGTTCGGCGGGACGCCCTCGAATCTCACCATTTCCGTCATGAACGGCGGCAAGGTCGAGGTGCTGGCCGGCATCAATCTTCCCATGCTCATCAAGCTGGCGTCGGTGCGCGACACCGCCTCATTGGAGCAGGCCGTTCTGCAGGCGCAGGACGCCGGCCGAAAATATGTTTATATCGCGAGCCGAGTTCTGAACCCGAAGTGATCCTTATGTCCCATGCGCAAGAGCGGGCGGCCGGGAACGCCGTGTCCCGCGATCTTCCCATCATCAATAAAAAGGGCCTGCATGCGCGCGCGACCGCGAAGTTCGTGCAGTGCTGCGAGAAATTCGACGCCGAGATCACCGTCGCCAAGGACGGGGAGACGGTCGGCGGTTCGTCCATCATGGGCATTTTGACGCTGGGCGCCGGCATTGGCTCGACGATAACGGTCACAGCCGCCGGCCCGCAGGCGCAAGAAGCGCTCGATGCGCTCGACGCGCTGGTCGCCAACCGCTTCGGCGAGGACGAATAGGCCTCCCTCAGGCGCGCTTCTCGACCCGCTCGCCCGCTGCAACGCCTTTCAGGAGACCCTTCGGCCGCCAGTCGCGAATGAAGGCGCCAAGCTCCTGCGCGCTCATGGGCTCGGCGATCATCGCGCCCTGCGCCTCGCAGCCGACGCTGACGCTCAGCCACTCGAGCTGCGTCGCCGAATCGACGCCCTGCGCCGCCACGCCCAGCCCGAGAGCGCCCGCCATGCCGGCGATTCCCCGCACGATCGCCGCACAATCGGCGGCCGGCAGATCGCGGACGAGGCCGCGGTGGATGTTGACCCTCGCCAGCGGCAGCTTGCGCAGATGTTCGAGCGAAGCGTAGCCCGCGCCAAAATCGCCGAGGCAGAGCCCGACCCCCGCCCGCGACAGTTTCAGCGCCGTCGCGCCGCAGCCCGCCTGGCGCCCGGGCAGCGCCCACTCGGAAATCTCCAGCTCGATCCGGCCAGGCGCGACGTCCGCGCGCGTCAACGCCTCCAGCACGCGCTCCGCGAAGTCGGGGCGTTCGAACTGCGCCGGCGAGACATTGACGGTGATGCGCAGGCGGTCGGGCGCCGCCGCCGCCGCGGCGCAGGCCAGCTCAACTTCCCGGAAGCCAATCTCATGCGCGACGCCGATGCGCTCCGCGATGGGCAGGAAAATCTCCGAGGCGATGGCGCCCCTGGTCGGATGCCGCCATCTCAGCTTCGCCTCGCAGGCGACGATCTCGCCGCTCGCGAGGTCGGCGATGGGCGCATAGACCTGCTCGAACTGCTCCATCGAGAGCGCGCGGCGCAGATCGTGCTCCATCGCCCGCGCCTCGCCGGCGCGCGGATCATGCGCGACTTCGAAGAGGCGCCAGCAGTCGCCGCGGCGTTTGGCCTCGTAAAGCGCAAGGTCCGCGCATTTCATCAACTCGCGCTGGTCGTGCCCGTCCTTCGACGCCAGCGCGCCCCCGACGCTGGCCGAACTGTGAACCGGAACGCCGTCGAGCATGAATGCCTCGCCGAAGCAGGCGACGATGCGGTCGGCGAGCACGATCGCGGCGTCGTCGCTCGTCACATCTGTCGCGATGATTGCGAATTCGTCGCCGCCGAGACGCGCGACGACGTCCGACACCCGCAGACAGGACCGCATGCGCCGCGCCGCCTCCGCGAGCAATTCGTCGCCCGCAGGATGCCCGAAACGGTCGTTGACGGTCTTGAAGTCGTCGAGATCGACGCACAGCAGCAGGAAGCCGCTGCCCGAGCGTTGCATGCGGCCGAATTCGCGCGCCATGGCGTCGGCGAAGGCGAGGCGGTTGGGCAAGCCGGTCAGCGCATCCGTCCGCGCCTCGCGCTCGGATCCGATCTGGGTGAGGACGCGATCCTTGAAGCTCGCCGCCTCGACATAAACGTTCCAGAGCAGGACGCTCAGATAAATCCACAGAACGATAGCTATGTTGGCGAGGTTGGCGTCATGTCCGCCGATCAGCGTGATGGTGGCCGCAACCGCGACGGGCGTCGCGAAGGCGGTCGCCGCGAGCGGCGCCCGGGACAGGGAGAAGGCGCCGCCGAACATCATCCCGGCGGTGAGAGAGATGACCATCAGGCGCGCGCCAGGGCCGGACTCGAGGAAAAAGAGCAAGGGGACCGTCGCCCAGACGGACCCCAGCGCAAGCGCGTAGGCGACGGCGCGCCGGCCGACGCTCGTGGGGCCCGTCGCATGGCGGATCGCGCCCCTGCGTCTGGACCGGATGAAAATGTAAAAGGTGACGGCGAAGAGGATGACGCACCAAAGCATGGCGCGCGTCGCGAGCGCCGTATCCGCAAGCGTGGCGACGAGCACCAGCGCGTTACAGACATTCGCGGCCATCATGCCGGGGGTGTTCTGTCGAACCGCCGCGTATTGCTCGCTCTGCAGGCGCGCGGCGCTCAGCGGGTCCGCGGGATAGGTCAACGCCCCCCGCAGCCGATTCAAATGAATGCGGACCTTCGAATAGAAGGCTTGCAACATGCGCCAGGCCCCTGTCGCTCGTTTCCTGGCCAACCTTGTATAGGCGAAAGCCTGCGTCATGCTGTCCTGACCCGGCCGGGGGCGCAAGGCTTGGGCCTTGCGCGGGAGCGCGCGCGCCTGTAGAGGCCGGTCAGCAGCTTCCAGGAGGCGGCGCGACAATGTCTGTCCTCGGTATCTACGCTCGCGTGCTGGGGCTCCTGCGCCCGCAGATGCGGCTCTCCGTCATTCTGGTCGTGGCCAATCTCGCTCTGGCCATCGCTCAATTCGCCGAACCCCTTCTGTTTGGCCGCATCATCGACCGTATGACCCAGGCCCAGGCGCCGGGCCAGACGCTGACCTGGGGCGATCTGGCCCCGCTTCTTTTCGCCTGGGGCGCTTTCGGCCTGTTCTCGATCGCCGCGGCAATCCTCGTCGGCCTGAATGCGGACCGGCTCGCCCATCGCCGCCGGCTGGCGCTGATGTCCGATTATTTCGAGCATGTCCTTAATCTTCCACTCACATTCCATACGAATGTGCATTCCGGCCGGCTGCTGAAGACCATGCTCGACGGCACGAGCGCGCTTTTCGGGCTCTGGCTGTCGTTTTTCCGGGAAAACTGCGCCTCTTTCGTCGCGCTGTTCATCCTGCTGCCGGCGACCCTCTTCCTCAACTGGCGCCTCGGCGGCCTGCTGATCGTGCTTGTCGCTGTGTTCTATTTTGCGACAAGTTACGTGCTGCGGCGAACCGAATCCCTGCAGGGCGCGGTCGAGCGCTACAACTCCACCCTTGCGGAGCACGCCTCCGACGCGCTGGGGAACATCCCCGTCGTTCAGAGCTTCACGCGCATCGAGAGCGAGTCGCGCGCGCTCAACCGCATCATCGACGACCTGCTGGCGGCGCAGATGCCGGTCCTGTCCTGGTGGGCGCTGGTCGCGGTCGCCAGCCGCGCCTCGGCGACGCTGACGATCCTTTCGATTTTCCTGCTCGGCACTTGGCTGCATCTCAAGGGCCTCGCGACGATCGGCGAGATCGTCACCTTCACGAATTTCGCCACGATGCTCATCGGCCGTCTCGAACAAGTCGTCGGCTTCGTGAATGTGCTGTTTCAGCAGTCCGCCAAAATTGCCGAGTTTTTTCAGGTTCTCGATACGCAGCCGGCGGTGGCCGACAAGCCGGGCGCGCGCGACGCGGGGCGCCTCGCCGGCGCCGTCGCCTTCGAGAACGTCACCTATTCCTATGACGGGCGCCGCAAATCGGTGAAAAACGTCAGCTTCTCGGCGAGGCCCGGCCAGACCATCGCCCTCGTCGGCTCCACGGGCTCCGGCAAGTCGACGACGCTCAACCTTCTGCACCGGGTCTTCGATCCGGACGAGGGCGCGGTGAAGATCGACGGCGTGGACATTCGCGCCTTCACGCTGCTCTCCCTGCGGCGCAACATCGGCGTCGTCTTTCAGGAGCCGATGCTGTTCGCCCGCACGATCGAGGAGAATCTGCGCATCGGCAATCCGGACGCGACGGACGAGGACATCAAGACGGCGCTGGAGCTGGCGCAGGCCTCCGAATTCGTCTCGCGGCAGAGCGACGGGCGCGAGACGCGCGTCGGCGAGCGCGGCCGCTCGCTTTCGGGCGGCGAACGCCAGCGTCTCTCCATCGCCCGCGCGCTGTTGAAGAATCCGCCGATCCTCGTCTTCGACGAGGCGACCTCGGCGCTCGACGCCACGACCGAGCGCCAGATCCAGAAGGCGCTGGACGCAGCCACAAAGGGGCGCACGACCTTCGTCATCGCGCATCGTCTGGCGACCGTGCGCAACGCGGATCACATTCTCGTCTTCGATCAGGGCGAGATCGTCGAGGCCGGCTCCTTCGAGGCGCTGGTGGCGAAGGGCGGCCGCTTCGCGGCGCTGGCGGCCGCGCAATTCATGGCCGAACCGCCAAAGGGGACCGCGGGGCTGGAAGGGCTGCACGAGGCGACGGCGCCGCAGGTGCGGGCGGGGTGAGGGAGCGCGGGCGGCTGGCTGGCTTACCGTTATGGACCCTGAGCAGACTTTCGGAGCGTCACAGTTCGTCTGCTCAAAGTGGTGAGCTTGGCGGTGAAAAATTGATTTAGCTCATGACAAAGTCACAGACCAGGTCGTGGTTCGATGGGAAAGCTAAGCTAAGACCCGTCGGGTCAGGGGGCCTGGAAAGTCTCTCAAACAGCAAGGCTGCGCGCATCTCCAGGACTGAAGGTATGTGTGTGGGATTTCCATGCTCACGCCAATGCGTTGGGCAAGGTGCTGCTGCTCTTCCCTGCGCCCCCGAGAGAAGCATAAAAACGAGGAGGATCGCCATGACCGC
>PERY01000044.1 GCA_002929055.1 Methylocystis sp.
CAGCGTGTGCCACTCGACCTGACCCAGCTTCTCCAGCATGTCGCGCTCGCCCGAACGCCAGGCGCCCTTGCCGAACTGCACGACCCCGACCTTCCAGCCGTGCCCGAGCGCGCGAAGAGCGAGACCAAACGCCGCCGTCGACTTGCCCTTGCCCGGCCCGGTGTGGACCATCAGCAGGCCCTTTTGCGAGATGGTCTTGGACGCCACTTCCGCGTCCTGAACCGCCTTGCGCTTCTCCATCTTCTCGCGATGGCGCCGGGCCTCGTCTTTTTCCTTCTCGTCCGCCACGTGAGGCTCCTTGCCGTTTGACGTAAAGGTGTCGCAAGCATATGACTGACCCCGACGGTCCTTCGCAAGAAGGCGAAAAGGGAACGCGGTGCGGGACTATCCCAGATGGGCTTGTCTCAATGCCGCGGCTGCCCCCGCAACTGTAACCGGGAAGACCGCGCCATCGGCCACTGAGCCAAAAGCTTGGGAAGGCGGCGCGGACGGATGACCCGGGAGCCAGGAGACCTGCCGTCGCCAGTCGGAAATTTTCGCCGCCGGTGGGGCGGCAGGGAGACGCTTATGAACAACGCCGCCACTGTCCGCGCGCTTTCCGCCTCCAGGATCGAGACGCTGAAAGCCGCTTTTGTTGCGCTCGTCATCGGGCTTGGCCTCGTCTATGGCGCGGGCTTCGCCAATTCGGAAGGCGTGCATGACGCGGCGCATGATTCGCGCCACGCGCTTTCCTTCCCCTGCCACTGACCGCCGCGTGTGATCGCGCGCCTATTGGCGGCCGGCCTTGGCGCCGGCGTCGTCGCGGGGTTGGCCGTCGCGGCCCTGCAACACGTCACCACGACTCCGCTCATCCTTGCCGCCGAGGTTTATGAGGCCGCCCAGCACGCGCATGACGCGGCGCAGGCGGCGCCCGCCTTCGAGGGTCTGCGCCGCACCGCCGCGACAAGCTTCGCGACCGTCGCCGTCTGCATCGGCTACGCGCTGATCCTGCTCGCCGGCATGGTCTTTTCCGGCGACGCCGTCAGCCCGCGGCGCGCCGCGCTCTGGGGCGCCTGCGCCTTCGCGGCCACCGGGCTGGCGACGAGCCTCGGCCTTGCCCCGCAGCTTCCCGGCGCCGCAGAGACCGATCTCGCCGGCCGGCAGTTATGGTGGCTCGCCACGGCCGCCTCGACGGGCGCCGGCCTCTACGCGCTGCTGCGTCTCGAGGCGATGCCCGCGAAGGCGATCGGCGCCGCGCTGATCGTCGCGCCGCATTTCTTCTGGCCGACGCCCGCCGCGCCCGAAAGCACAGTTCCGGCGGAACTGGCCGCCCGTTTCGCGGCCTCGTCTCTTGCGGTGCAGGCGGCGTCATGGATATTCGCGGGTGTGCTAGCGGGCCTCGTCTGGCGCCTCGTCACCTCAGACATGCAGGAGCCCGCATGAGCGCGGCGAAAATCCCGGCCACCATCGTCACCGGCTTCCTTGGCGCCGGCAAGACGACGCTGGTCCGCCATGTTCTCGAGAACGCGGGCGACCGCCGCCTCGCGCTCGTCATCAACGAATTCGGCGACGTCGGCGTAGATGGCGAAATTCTGCGCGCTTGCGGCGTCCAGAACTGCCCGGAAGAGAACATCGTCGAACTCGCCAACGGGTGCCTCTGTTGCACCGTCGCGGACGACTTCTTGCCAGCGATCGAAGCGCTGCTCGCACATGAAAAGCGCCCCGACCACATCATCATCGAGACCTCCGGCCTCGCTTTGCCGAAGCCTCTGGTGAAAGCCTTCGATTGGCCGGCGATACGCTCGAAGCTCACGGTCGACGGCGTCATCGCGGTCATCGACGGCAAGGCGGTGGCGGAAGGGCGCTTCGCCGACGACCTCGACGCCATCGCGCAGGAGCGCGCGCAAACCGAAACGATCGACCACGACAATCCGCTCGAAGAGGTCTTCGAGGATCAACTCGCCTGCGCCGATCTCGTCATTCTCAACAAGACCGACCTGCTCGACGCGGCCGAAGAGTCGCAGGTCGCAGCGCAGCTCTCACGGGGCGCACGCGACAGCGTGAAGATCGTGCGTGCGCGGCAGGGCCGCGTCGATCCGCTGGTGCTGCTCGGCCTCGCCGCGGCGGCGGAGGACGATCACCAGAACCGCATCTCACATCATGACGCGGAGCCCGACCACGATCACGACGACTTCGACAGTTTCGTGATTGGCCTCCCGGCTGTCGCCGACCCCGCCGCGCTCGTCGCAAGGCTCGCCGACATCGCGCGCGTGCATGACGTGCTGCGCATGAAGGGTTTCGTCGAAGTCGCGGGCAAGCCGATGCGGCTTCTCGTGCAGGGCGTCGGCGCGCGGTTCCAGCATCATTTCGACCGCGCCTGGAAGCCCGGGGAAGAGCGCGCGAGCCGCCTTGTCGTCATCGGCGAAAAGGGCCTCGACCGCGAGGCGATCGCCGCCATGCTGGCGCAGCCGTGACGCGCCATGCATCTCCTCCCGCGCGATCTTCATAGTCTCGACGACGCCGGCGCGGCGACGGACCTCGGCCAATCGCCGGCCGACATCGTGTTTCTGTCTTTCTCCGACTCCGAACTGCGCCTCGTCGCTCGGCTGCATGCGCAAGACGCGGCGCTCCCGAGCCTGCGCTGCGCGTCGCTCGTGCAGCTCAAGCACCCCTATTCCGTCGATCTCTATCTCGACACGGTCGCCCGCCACGCCAAGCTCATCGTGGTGCGTCTGCTCGGCGGCAAGGATTATTGGGCCTATGGCGTCGAGCAACTGGAGGCGCTGGCGCGCACGCATGACATTGCGCTCGCCATCGTGCCCGGCGATACAGTCGAGGACATGCGCCTCACGAACGCCTCGACATTGGAGGCTGAAGCCCTTAACCGCATCTGGCGCTTCTTTCAGGACAGCGGCCCCGGGAATATCGGCGCCTTCCTTTGCTATGCGTCGACGCTGGCTGGACGCCCGGCGCAATGGCGCGAAAGCGTTCCCGTCATCAATGCCGGCCGTTACGCGCGAGCCTGCCTTGCCGGCGATAGCGGCGCGCCCCGCGCAACGATCGTCTTCTACCGCTCGCTCTACCTTGCAGACGACGCAGCGCCCATCCTCGCGCTCGCAGAAGCCCTGCATGATCGCGGCTTCGCCGTGGACACGCTCTATGCCGCGAGCCTGAAGGAGCCTGATAGCGAAGCCTTCGTCGCGCAGAGGCTCGACGCTTTCGCTCCTGACGTCATCCTCAACGCAACGGCTTTCTCGGCGCGGCGCGACTGGGGCTCTGTTCTCGACCGCGCCGACGCGCCGGTTCTTCAGGTCGCGCTCGCCACCTCGATGCGCGAGGCCTGGGAAGCCTCCGCGCGCGGCGCAAATGGCGCCGATCTCGCCATGAATGTCGTGCTCCCGGAGGTCGACGGCCGCATCTTCACGCGCGCCATCTCTTTCAAGGAAATCGCCGAGCGCGGCGCGGGGGAGTTCGACGAACCACGCCACGCGCCGGATGCGTCGCGCATTGGTTTCGTCGCCGATCTCGCGGCTAACTGGACGCGACTGCGCCGCAAGCCGAACGGCGAGAAGAGCCTTGCGCTCATCCTCTCCGACTACCCTGCGCGCCGCGGCCGCGGAGGTTACGCCATCGGATTGGATGCGGAAGCGAGCGTTGCGGAGATCGTATCGGCGTTGGATGAAGCGGGATATGACGTGAGCCCCGTTTCGGGCAAGGTCATACGCGCGCTCGAAAACGCGGTGCACATTATCGACGTCCCGCTCGCGGACTACCGGGCATGGCTGTCCCGTCTCCCCGCCGCCTTCGTCGCGAGCGTCGATGACGCATGGGGCGACGCGAGCGCCGATCCCGCAATCGCTGACAACGTCTTCCGCTTCTCCTGCATCGAGAGCGGCAATCTCATTATTGCGTTGCAGCCAGATCGCGGAGCGCGCGCGGAGCGCTATGAGTCCTATCACGACATGCAGCGGCCGCCGCGCCACGCTTATGTCGCCTTCTATCTCTGGCTGCGCCACCTTCGCAAAATCGACGCGCTGATCCACCTCGGCGCGCATGGCACGCTGGAATGGCTTCCCGGCAAATCGGTGATGCTTAGCCAGGACTGCGCGCCGGAAGTCGTGCTCGGCCCGACTCCGCTCGTCTATCCCTTCATCGTCAACGATCCAGGTGAGGCCGCACAGGCCAAACGCCGCACTTGCGCCGTGACGCTCGGCCATCTCACGCCGCCGCTCATCGACTCCGAACTGTTCGACGCAGCCGCTCGGATCGAGACGTTGCTCGACGAATATTCCACCTCATCGTCGCTTGATCCGCGACGCGCGCGGCTCATTGCGGGCGCCATTCTGGATGAAGCGGAGCGCAGCGGTCTGGCCGCCGAATGCGGCGTTACCCGCGAGACGGACATCGCTGAAACGCTGACGCGCCTCGACGCCTGGATGTGCGACCTCAAGGAAATGCGCATCGGCGACGGACTGCATGTCTTCGGCCGCATAGTCGACGATCCCGCGCGCAACGGCTGCGCGACCAGTGAACGCCGCGCGCTCATCGACGCGCTTGCGGGTCGCTTCATCGCGCCCGGCCCCGCCGGCGCCCCCTCGCGCGGCCGCGCCGACGTCATGCCCACTGGCCGCAATCTCTTCTGCATCGATCCGCGGCACGCGCCGACGCAAACCGCTTACGACATCGGCCGCCGCGCAGCGCATGAGATCATGACGGGGCACGCGCAGACGCACGGCGACTATCCGCGCCATGTCATGCTCGATCTGTGGGGCAGCGCGACGATCCGTACCGGCGGCGAAGATTTTGCGCAGGCGCTGGCGCTCCTCGGCGTCACGCCGCGATGGGATCATGCGAGCGCCCGGGTCATCGGCTTCGAGATTCTCCCGCAGGCGAAGCTGGACTTCCCGCGCGTCGATGTGACGCTGCATGTCTCGGGCCTGTTTCGCGACATGTTCCCCGGCCTCATCGCGCTGTTCGACGACGTGGTGCGCGCCGTGGCCATGCTCGATGAAGACGCCGCCTTCAATCCGCTGAAGGAGTCGATCGATCTCGCGCGGATCTTTGGCGCCGCGAATGGGACTTACGGCCTCGGCGTCAGCGACAAAATCATCCGCGGCGAATGGTCGTCGCAGGACGATCTTGCGCGCGCATTCCTCACTGCCGGGGGCCATGCGCTCGACCGCGCCGGAGACAGCGCCCCGGCGCTTGGCGCCTTCACGGCGCAGGTCGCGCGCGCCGACGCCCATGTGCATGTGCAGGACATGGCCGAGGTCGACGTGCTGACCGGCCCCGCCTTCGCAGATTTCGAAGGCGGCTTCGCCGCCGCAAATAAAATGCTCGGAGGCGGCGCCGATTTGGTGCATCTCGACGCGACCCGGCCCGAAAGGCTGCGCGCCCGCCCCTTGCAGGACGAGATCGCCCGCGTGCTGCGCATGCGCCTCGCCAATCCGCGCTGGCTAGAGGGCCAGATGCGGCACGGCCATCGTGGCGGCGCGGAGATCGCCGAAGGCGTCGACAATCTCTACGCCTTCGCCGCGACGACAGGCCTCGTCAGCGACGCGCAATTCGACCTCGCCTTCTCCGCGACGCTCGGCGACGACAGGGTGCTCGATTTTCTGGCGCGCGAAAATCCGCGGGCGCTGGAGGCGATCGCGCAGGCCTTCAACGAGGCGCTCGCGCGCGAGCTATGGACCACGCGGCGCAACAGCGTTCTTGACGTGCTGGCAGCCGTTGGAGGCGATCATGTCGCCGACGCCTGAAATCAAAGGGTGGTGCCCCACGACGCACAGGCCGATGCCAAGCAACGACGGTCTGCTGATCCGCGCCAAGGTCATCGGCTCCCGCATCGCCGCCGGGCAACTTGCCGCGATTGCGGCGATTTCGGCCGACTGCGGCAACGGCCTCGTGGATCTCTCGCAGCGCGCACAGCTTCAGTTGCGCGGCGTCAGCGACGCGACTCTCGCCGAGGCGCGCCGTCGTCTGGGCGCCGCGGGCCTGCTCCCTTCCGATGCGTTCGCCGAGCGCGTGACGAATATCGTCGCCTCGCCGCTTGCGGGGCTAGAGGCGCGCGCCGCATTTGACTCGAATGCGCTGGCGCGCGACCTTGCGCGGGCGCTGCAAGCTGACGAACGTCTGCGCGCCCTGCCCGCGAAGTTCCTCTTTGCGATCGACGGCGGCGGCGATTTAGCGATCGACGACATCGACGCCGACATACGTATTCAAGGCGCGGCGGAAGGCCGTGTCGCCGTTCGCGCCGCCGGCGCGCCGGATCGCGCCGTGATCGTCGATGAGCGCGACGCCGTCGTGACCGCGGTGAGGCTCGCGCACGCCTTCATCGCGCTGCGCGGAGAGGATTTCGAACTGCGTCGCATGAGCCGCCTCATCGCCGTATTGGGCTATGACGCGCTGCTGCACGAAGCGCGGCTTGCCGCGCAGAATCACGAACAGCGCGCAAGCGCCCGGAGCGACTTTCTCGGCGCGCGCGAGACCGGCGACGTTTGCTTTGCTGGCGTCGCCGCGCCCTCGGGGCGCTGGCGCGCCCAGGAGCTCTCGGAACTCGCCGAAATCGCCGCCGCCCACGGCCGCGGCGAATTGCGCCTCACGCCCTGGCGCGCTTTTCTCCTGCCGGCGCAGACGCCGGACGCCGCGCAGCGCATGATCGCCACGGCGCGCATTCTCGACCTCATCGTGTCTCACGACGATCCCCGCCTCGCTCTCGTCGCCTGCCCCGGCGCGCCGGAGTGCCCGCAGGCGCAGGGCGAGACAAGAACGCATCTTGCGCGGCTCGCGCCGCTGGCGCAAAAGCTTGCCGGGCGGGATGGCGTCGGTCTGCATGTCTCCGGCTGCGCGAAAGGTTGCGCGCGACCGGGCGCCGCGCCCGTAACGCTTGTAGCGAATGGCGGCCTTTTCAATCTCATCGAAAATGGCCGCGCGAGCGACGCGCCCCTTCTACAGGGCCTCGACATCGACGCCGTCGAACGCGCGCTTTCAACGCGCGCAAAGGAACCAACATGTCCGACGCCCTGAGTTACATCCGCGATGGCGCCGCAATCTACAAGCGCTCCTTCGCCATCATCCGGACGGAGGCCGATCTCGCGCGCTTCACGCCGGAAGAGGAAAAGGTCGCGGTGCGCATGATCCACGCCTGCGGCATGGTGGAGCTCGCGGGCGACATCGTGTTCTCTCCGGGCTTCGCCGCTGAAGCGAAAGCCGCGTTGCGGCGGGGCGCGCCCATTCTGTGCGACGCCAATATGGTTGCGCATGGCGTGACGCGCGCACGCCTGCCGGCGAATAATCCAGTCGTCTGCACGCTCGCCGAGCCCAGTGTCGCGGCGCTTGCGGCCGAGATCGGCAACACGCGCAGCGCGGCGGCCATGGAGCTGTGGCGCAATCGGCTCGACGGGGCGCTGGTCGTCATCGGCAATGCGCCGACCTCGCTCTTCCGGCTGCTGGAAATGTTCGACGAAGGCGCAGGGCTCCCCGCCGCCGTCATCGGCATGCCGGTCGGCTTCGTCGGCGCCGCTGAATCAAAAGACGCGCTCGCTGCGGACGGACGCGTTCCCTATGCGATCGTGCGCGGCCGCAAGGGCGGCAGCGCCATGGCGGCCGCGGCCGTCAACGCGCTGGCGAGCGAGGCCGAATGAACGCACTTCCCTCGAAAACGCAGCACAGCGCCGCAACGCTCGGCACGCTTTATGGCGTCGGGCTCGGCCCCGGCGATCCCGAGCTGGTGACGGTGAAAGCGGCGCGGCTCATCGGCGAAGCGAAGACGATCGCTTACTTTGCGAAGCGCGGACGCAACGGCCACGCTCGCACGATCGCGGAGCGCTACTTCGCCAAGGGATGCGAGGAGCTGCCGCTTTTTTATCCCGTCACGACAGAGATCCCTTTTGCGGAACCAGGCTATGTCTCGGCGCTTGCGGGCTTCTATGAAGAAAGCGCGCAGCGACTCTCCGACGTTCTGACGTCGGGCCGCAACGTCGCTCTGCTCTGCGAAGGCGATCCGCTGCTCTACGGCTCCTTCATGCATATGTTCACGCGCCTGCAAGAGCGCTTCCGCGTCGAGATTTGCGCGGGCGTCGCCGGCATGTCGGGCTGCTTCGCGGCGGCGCGGCAGCCGATGACCTGGGGCGACGACGTGCTCACCGTGCTCCCTGCGACGCTCGACGAAGACACGCTCGCTGCGCGCCTCGCAGGAACAGACGCCGCTGTCGTGATGAAGCTCGGCGGCAATTTCCCGAAGCTGCGTCGCGCGATGAAACGCGCGGGCGTGCTTGAACGTGCGATTTATGTCGAGCGTGGCACGATGGCGGACGAAAAGATCATGCGCTTTGCCGAAAAGCGCGACGACCACGCGCCCTATTTCTCCATGGCGCTCATCCCCGGCGAGGGCCGCCGGCCGTGAGCGGACGCCTTTACATCGTCGGGCTCGGACCAGCCGACGAACGCTGGCTGACGCTCGAGGCGCAGGAGGCGCTCGCGCAGGCGCAGGATCTCATCGGCTATGAGCCCTATGTCGCGCGCGTGCCCATGCGCGAGGGACAGACACGTCTTGCAAGCGACAATCGCGTCGAGATCGACCGCGCGCGCGAAGCGCTGGAGCGCACTGCGGCCGGGCGGATCGTCGCCGTCGTGTCGGGCGGCGATCCCGGTGTCTTTGCGATGGCTGCGGCGGTGTTCGAAGCGGTCGATCATGGCCCGCAGGCGTGGCGCGATCTCGACATTCGCGTTCTGCCGGGCGTCTCGGCCATGCAGGCGGCCGCCGCGCGTCTGGGCGCGCCGCTTGGACACGACTTCTGCGCCATTTCCCTCTCCGACAATCTCAAGCCCTGGGACGTCATCGAGAAGCGGCTGGAACATGCGGCGCGCGGCGATTTCGTCATTGCGCTCTACAATCCCGCGTCGCGCGCGCGTCCCGGGCGCATTGCCGACGCCTTTGCGCTGCTGCGGCGCTTTCTCCCCGGCGAGACCTTCGTGAGCCTTGCAAAATCCGTCGGCCGCGAGAAAGAGGAAATCCTTCTCACGCAACTCGCTGACGTCGATCCTGCGCAAGTAGACATGTCGACGCTTGTCGTGATCGGCGCGAGCGGCACGCGGCGCATTGCGCGGCAAGGCGCGCGAGACTGGGTCTACACGTCCCGGAAGGCGACATGAGCGCGCCCTGGCTCTCCATCATCGGCGTGGGCGAAGACGGCGTCGAGGCGCTGACGCCGGCCGCGCGCGCGCTGCTCCCCCAGGCGAGCCTCATCGTGGGCGGCGCGCGCCATCTTGCTCTCATCGGGGAGACCGCTGCGCAGCGCCTGCAATGGCCGTCGCCGCTGACGGAAGCCATGCCGCGCATTCTCGCGCAGCGCGGCGCGCCGACGGTCGTGCTGGCGTCGGGAGACCCGTTCTTTTTCGGAGTCGGGGAGCTTCTGTCGCGCCATGTCGCGCGTGACGAGATGTTCTGCATCCCGGCGCCTTCCGCCTTTTCGCTCGCGGCGGCGCGGCTGAAATGGAGCCAGCAGGAGTGCGCGCTCGTCTCGCTGCACGGCCGCGCCTTCGAGCGCATCGCCCCTCATCTGCAACCCCACACGCGCATCATCGCCCTGTCGTGGGATGAATCGACGCCGAAGCGTCTTGCAGAATATCTCGCCGGCAACGGCATGGGCGCCTCGCGCCTCATCGTGCTCGAACATATGGGCGGCCCACGCGAGCGCCTGCGCGAGACGCGCGCCGACGCCTATGGCTTCAACGACGTCGCCCCGCTCAACACGGTCGCTGTCGAGATCGTCGCCGAACCCGGCGCGCGCATCATCCCGCTTGCGCCCGGTCTGCCGGACGAATGGTTCGAGAACGACGGCCAGTTGACCAAGCGTGAAATCCGCGCCGTGACTCTCGCCGCCCTCGCTCCGCGCAGGGGCGAGAATTTGTGGGACATAGGCGCTGGCTCCGGTTCGATCTCCATAGAATGGATGCTGCGCCACCCCGCCAATCGGGCAATCGCCGTCGAGCGCGATGCTGAGCGCGCCGCGCGCATCGCCCGCAACGCGCTGACGCTCGGCGTTCCCGATCTCGAGATCGTCGCAGGCTCAGCGCCGCAGGCGCTGGAAGCGCTCTCTGCGCCGGACGCTATCTTCATCGGTGGCGGCGCGAACGCCGACACAATCGCCGCCGCCTGGCGGGCGCTTCCGCCGGGCGGGAGAATCGTCGTCAACGCAGTGACGCTCGAAACGCAGACGCTGCTGGCGCAGGCCTTCGATGAAAAAGGCGGCGACCTCACCCATATGCAAATCTCCCGCGCGCGGCCCGTCGGCCGCTTTCATGCGCTCGATCCGGGAATGGGAGTGCTGCAATGGCGCGCGACGAAGCCTTGAGATATGCGGTTGGCCTTGGCGCGCGGCGCGGAATCGCGGCGGAAGAGATCGTGGCGCTCGTGCGCGGCCTCGTCGCCAAACATGGCGCCGACCTCTCGCGCGTCTCCCTTTGTACGCTCGAGAGCAAGGCCGATGAGCCCGGCGTTCACGAGGCCGCGCGCGAACTGGGGATCGACGTCGTCTTTCTGCCGCTCGAGGCGCTGAAAGCCCGCAAAGGGGCGGCGCCCACCCATTCGCCGCGCGTGCAGGCGATGCTTGGCGTCGGCAGCGTCGCGGAGACGGCCGCGCTCGTCGGCGCGGGACCGGGAAGCCGCCTCATTGCGCCGCGCGTCGCGACGCCTTACGCCGCCTGTGCGCTGGCGGTAGAGGCAGAGGAGACGGAATGACCGTGCATTTCATCGGCGCCGGCCCGGGCGCCGCCGATCTCCTGACGATCCGCGGGCGCGATCTCATCGCGCGCTGCCCGGTGTGCCTCTATGCGGGCTCGCTGGTGCCCGCCGGCGTGCTCGCGCATTGCCCGAAGGACGCGCGCATCGTTGACACGGCGCCGCTATCGCTCGACGACATCATCGCAGAGATTCTGGCCGCGCATGACGCCGGCCTCGACGTCGCGCGGCTGCACTCCGGCGATCTGTCGATCTGGAGCGCGGTCGGAGAGCAGACGCGACGCCTGCGCGCGCTCGGCATTCCCTATGACATGACGCCCGGGGTTCCCGCCTTCGCCGCGGCCGCAAGCGCGCTCGGGCGCGAGCTGACGCTCCCGGAAGTCGCGCAGTCGCTCGTTCTCACCCGCACATCGGGGCGCGCCTCCGCCATGCCGGAGCGGGAGACGCTTGCGACCTTCGCCCGATCCGGCGCGACGCTCGCCATTCATCTCTCCATTCACGTCCTCGCCAAGGTTGTGGAGGAGCTGACCCCCTTCTACGGCCCCGACTGCCCCGTAGCGCTCGTCTATCGCGCCTCCTGGCCGGACGAGACGCTTGTTCGGAGCACGCTGCGCGACATAGAAGCGCGCGCGGCCGAGGCGCCTATGGAGCGCACGGCCCTGATCCTTGTCGGGCCCTCGCTCGGCGCCGAGGATTTTCGCGAAAGCGCACTTTACGACGCCGGCTACGACCGCCGTTTCCGGCCGAGGGGCGACGTGTGAGGACGCCTGGAATCCTCATCGCCGCGGCGCGCTCGAGCTCCGGCAAGACCACATTGGCGCTCGGCCTCATGCGCGCCCTGACGCGCCGAGGCCTGCGCGTCAGCGCGGTCAAATGTGGCCCCGATTACATCGACCCCGCGTTTCACGCGGCAGCGACGGGGCGCGACAGCCTCAATCTCGATTCCTGGGCGATGGAGGCAGGCCTCATCGCGTCGCTCGCCGCGCAGGCGGGAGCGGGAGCCGACATCATCGTGGCGGAAGGCGCGATGGGCCTCTTCGACGGCGCGCCCGGCGGGGCCTCGGGCGTCGGCGCGAGCGCCGACATCGCCGCCCTGCTCGGATGGCCTGTCCTCCTCGCCCATGACGTCTCCGGCCAGGCGCAGACGGCCGCCGCCGTGCTGCGCGGGCTTGCGAGCCATGACCCGAGGGTTAAGGTCGTCGGCGTCGTCGCGAACAAGGTCGGCAGCGAGCGCCACAAGCGCCTCGTTTCCGAGAGCCTCGCCGCGATCGCCCTGCCATTGTTTGGCGCCCTGCCCCGCAACGACGCCCTCGCCTTGCCGGAGCGCCATCTCGGCCTCGTGCAGGCCAGCGAGACGGCGGGACTGGAGGCGCGGCTAGAGGCGCTCGCCGATTTCGTCGAGGCTCATGTCGACGTCGACGCGGTTATAAAGACCGCGGCCGGAGGCGACACGAGGGAACAGGAAACCGCAGCCTTTTCGCTCGCCCCACCCGCCCAACGGATCGCAGTGGCCCGCGACGACGCCTTTTCTTTTTTCTACCCGCATCTTGCCAAGGCGTGGCGGGGGGCCGGCGCGGAGATCCTCTTCTTCTCGCCCCTCGCCGACGAGGCGCCCCCCGAGAGCTGCGGACTCTGCTGGCTTCCCGGCGGCTATCCGGAGCTTCACGCAGGCCGCCTGGCCGGATGCGGGCGCTTTCTGGAGGGCCTGCGCAGCTTCGTCCGGACGCGGCCGGTTCATGGAGAGTGCGGAGGTTATATGACGCTCGGCCGTGTGCTCATCGACGCGGATGGGGCAGCGCATGAGATGGCCGGCCTGCTCGGCCTCGAAACCAGCTTCGCGCGCCGTAAACTGCATCTGGGTTACCGTCGGGCCACTTTGCCTGCGGAACACTTCCTTGGATCGCCCGGACGCACCTTCCGCGGCCATGAATTCCACTATGCAAGCATTCTTCGCGAAGAGGGCGCCCCCTTCGTCATGGCCCGCGACGCCTACAGCGACGCAGACGCCCCGGCGGGACTGCGCGAGAGCCTTGTTTCGGGCTCCTTTTTTCACCTGATCGGCTGAGTTTTCCGGAGCCTCGACAAAAAAGGGGCCGCTGGAGAACCAGCGGCCCAAGTCAAGGGAGGAAACGCCCAAGGAGGGCTACGAAGCGAGAGAACTCTCGCTGCGTCGCACTGTTATATTGCTGCATTGCACAAGTGTCAAGCTCGACGGAAATCAGATTCAACCTGAGCGGTGGTGCAATTTGTCGCAGGCTTGACCGCAGCGAACTCTAAAAACCCTCGAATCAATGGATTGGCGGCGTCCAGCAGAACG
>PERY01000045.1 GCA_002929055.1 Methylocystis sp.
ACGAAGAAGACCGATGCGCCCGCCGCGAAGCCGCAGGGCAAGAAGGCCCGCTGAAATGCGATCGAGGGGCCGCGCGCGGCCCCTCGATTACAACGAGGCCGATTTGCATCATAAGATTGCTTGTCGCGGCGGTCAGCAGACGCGCCCACGCCCGGCGTGCATTGACCGGCGCGGCGATCGCTCGCCGCAAGATACTTTGTCGCTATCCGCTTGGCGCGGCGGCTCGCCACCTTGATCATCACGCCTGTTCTTCACTTCTTTGCCATGCCGTTTGCGCGAAACGGACGAGATCCATTTCCCCTTGCCCATAAATTTGCGCGAGTCCGCTTTCATCGCAGAGCAGACCAATGTCGGCTGCCTCGGCGCAACGCATGATTTCAGGGGCGAGCGCCTTTGGAAGAATAAATGCGACGTAAGGATAACGCGCTGGGTGGCGTCCGCCAAAAGCGCCTGCGTTGCAGCTGGACACAGGGACTGCGCCGTAGGCCGAAATCGCAATTGTCGCGGCGGCGACGCCGACATCCAGCCCCCAGAGTGCGGGTTCGTCGTCGAATGCCGTCGCGCGCTCTTCTTCGAAGGCCGACATTTCCGCGTCAACGTCATCCGCCCTCTTCAGTCGGTCAATGAATTTCGTTTCGATATCGAGGGCTGTCCGAACGACGTCCCAGCCGCAGCCGCGCAGATCGCAATAGGCGCGGTTGCCCGCGAGCGCGCCCTCCTCTTCCGCCTGTTCGAGTTCCTCGGGCGAAATGTCGGCCAAGTCCGCGACATTCAGGCAGCGATGGATTTTTACGGGGAAGGCGCGCGGAGCCCAACGCATGGAGGTCACCCGGAAACGAGAAATGTTACAGCGAGAGGGGCTCGATCGGCTCTCTCGTCGCATCCGATAATAGCGGGATTACACGGGAACATATATAGAACATACTGGACATGGCGCCAAAAAGGCGCCAGCTTCGCGCCATGCTCGATTCTTCAAAAACTCAGGCGATTCGCTCGCTGGATCGCATCAATCTTCGGTTATCGCCCGAGACCTTCGCGGCGATCGATCAAGCGCGGGGCGCGCGTCCCGGCAATGTTTCCAGAAACACCTGGATTGCCGAAGCCATCAAGGAAAAGCTTGAACGGGACGATGTTGGGGTCGACGACGAAGCCGTTGAGCGGAAGCGACATGCCTAATTTTTATGAGTTTTTTGCTGGCGGCGGGATGGCCCGGGCGGGGCTCGGGTCCGGTTGGACATGCCTATTCGCGAATGATTTCGATCACAAGAAGGGTCTCGCCTATCAAGCTAACTGGGGCACGGGCGGCGAGCTCAAGGTCGGCGATGTTCGCCAGGTCACCGTGGATGAGTTGTCAGGGTACGCTGACCTGATCTGGGGGTCGTTTCCCTGCCAGGATCTATCTTTGGCCGGCGGCGGAGCCGGGCTGAAGGGAGAGCGCTCTGGAACCTTCTATCCGTTCTGGGATGTCATCACGGGACTGATCGACGATGAGCGCGCGCCGAAGATCATCGCGATCGAAAATGTTTGCGGCACGCTGACCTCCCACGGCGGACGAGATTTCGAGGCGATCTGCAAGACCTTTGCCGAAGCGGGATATCGATACGGCGCGCTGATCATCAACGCGTCTCTGTTCGTGCCGCAGTCGCGGCCACGATTGTTTGTGATCGGCGTCCGAGACGATGTGACGATAGACCCGTCGCTCCTGTCGCCGGAGCCAATCGAGCCGTTTCATACGCTGGGATTGCGCAGAGCCGTTGACGGCGTTTCCGCCCGCGCCCGGAAGAACATGCTGTGGTGGAATCTACCGCCGCCGCCGCACCGCAAGACGTCTTTCGCCGACATCATCGAAGAAAATCCTTCGAGCGTTGAGTGGCATACCGCCGCCGAAACCAAGGCAATTTTGGCGATGATGTCGCCTGTCAACAAGGCGAAGGTTGAAGCCGCCAAGCGCGCGGGGCGTCGGATGGTGGGCGGGGTCTATAAGCGCACCCGTCTCGACGAAAATGGCGTCAAGGTCCAACGGGCGGAAATTCGGTTCGACGATGTCGCGGGATGTCTGCGGACCCCCGCAGGCGGATCAAGCCGCCAGACGATCGTCGTCGTCGATGGAAACAAGATTCGTTCGCGCCTGATTTCGTCGCGGGAGACCGCCCGTTTAATGGGACTTGATGAAGCGTATAAGCTGCCGAAAAATTACAACGAGGCCTACCATTTGACGGGCGACGGCGTTGCTGTCGATGTCGTTCGGCATCTGGCGCGCTATCTGCTCGAACCGCTTCTCGACGTCTGCGCCGCGGCGGAGAAGGCCGCGTGAGCGTTATTCCATGCGAGCAGGACGCAAGCGTGCGACGGCAAATCGAAGAATTTGCTGAAGTGCTCAAGACGCAAGCGCATAAGCTCGGCGACCATGGGCTTGCGGAGAAAGACTTCTACGCCTCGCCGATTTTCCGCGGCGCCATTCAACAGGTGCGTGGAGAATTTGCCGCAGCGATGCGCGGTAAGCGGGAGTTCGTCCAGCATGTTCTCAATCACATGGAGGATCGACGCTTCATTGCGGGCTGGGACCGCGCCAAGCGCGGCGTGCTGCATGACTATGTTGTGATGCTACCAAGCGGACGAACGGCGATCATCGACCTGAAAGGCTGTTTGGACGGCGACAACTCGAAAATTTTCGAACGCCCGGATGGCGCAGATGAATTTGTCATTTGGAGCCTGTGCACCAATGTTGGCGCCGACCCGCGGCGCAACGCCTGGTCTGGGGTTCATACGCGCATAAGCGCTCAGATCATCGCGCGCAATCAGCGCGTCGATGGTCTCGTCATCTGGGATATGGTGTGCGGAACGATCGGACGCGCTTGCCCAAAGCTGTTGGATGAGAGCGATGCCAGAACGACCGTGATCGGTCCTTTTTGTGCGCCGCCGCCCTGCATCTATCTGTTCCCATCCTCGATACCCTCTGTGGAAGCGCCAAAAGTCGGCGCGCAATCACTGATGAACGTCGAACTCCTCGCTGCATTCCATTCCTGCTTTGGAGGTCGCGATAACGAGATTAATCATGTCAGCTTCGAAATCGCCTCGCTCGGCGATGAGACGATGCGGCGCACCACGATCGAGCGCGGCGGCGTCGTGCAACATTCCTCCGACATGACGGCGATCCGACATGCCTGATCCGATCGAGCCCGCTTCTCGTCGCGATCCCGATTTCATAAACTTTCCACCGTTCGAGACGGAGGATCTGCGCGCCAATCTGACGAGGTTTCTCGATACGCCGTTCGAAGAGGCCGTGGAGCAGACTCGCCGGGTCGGGAACTACAAATGGGGCGTTTACGCCTTCTTCGATTATGACGGCGAACCCATCTATGTCGGGCAGACGAACGAGATGCTGCGGACGCGCATTCGTCGTCATCTGACCAATCAGCGCACTGACGCTGTCGCCATGTCAGTGCTTGACCCGTTCGAAGTGCTCGAAATCGAGGTCTGGCCGCTGCCACGATATCAGGAGACAAGTGGCAAGGACGCCGACGCGCGCAAGCACCTTGATGCTTTGGAGCGACTGATCACGCAGCGCGCGGTTGATCGGTCAGAGTTCAAAGCCATCCTGAACGAGAAGGATCCACCGCCTGGGTCGCTCGTCGTTGAAGCGCCCCGATCTTTGCGCGCGAGAATCGTTTCCGACCGCGTCTATGAGCTCCGGTCACATCCCGATTTTCGGATTGCTCGAAGAGCGCTCATTATTTCGCGGCTTGCGCAGGTGATCTCCGAGCGCAAGGTCCAGGGTGGGTTGCGACGCGTGTTGCTGACCCAGGCCTTGCGCCTTCAGTGGTTGGCGTCGCGCCGCTATGATGCGTTGGGCGGCGCTTCGTCAGTTGAGCAAGAAGGCGATGAAGATGGTTGACGTTTGGGCAGCAAATTGTTGAAGCGTGGCCAGTGAGTAGTTGCAATCTTAGTCACTGACGTGATGAAAAGTTTCTCAGGTCACAATGCTATTCGACCAGTCGACGCGTCTAAGCGAGAAGGGCGATACGCGAAGCGGGGCCGCGCGATGAACGAGTTGGAGGCAGCTGTCGACACCGGGCGAAAGGCAGACGCGCCCCGCGCGGGTGCAGCGATCGTAACCCCACTGCGCAAACGCCGCCTCAGCGGCGAACTCTACGAGCGCGACCGGAAGATAGAAGCGCTCATCGCCGAGTTGGCGGTCCTGCCGCGTGACGAGTTGATCGCCAGGGCGGAAATTACGAAGCGCTCGGACCCCGGCTACGTCCCCAGCGAGTGTCTCGTGTATTTCATACGCGCGAGCCGTCGCGACAATAATGAGGTGTGGTTCGAGCGCCTCTATCGGATCTTGACCGAACGGGTGCTCCGCAGCTTGCCTAGGGCGGAAAGCCCTGGTGGCAAAATGGAATCGCTTACGCGTGGGGTCGTGCGAGACAAGGTGTTGGGCCGGTTCGTCGAGCTCCTTTCGGCGGACCGCGCCGCCTATGCCGAAAAGGTCGACTACTTCGAGGTGCGCTTCGACGGCGCGCTGGCGAGCCTGCGGCGCGACGCGCAGGAAAAGGCTTGGCGCGACGAAAACCGTTCCCGGCCTCTCGAATATGAAGAGGAGAGTGGCTGGCTCTCACCGGAGGTCGAGGCTGCCGCAGGGACCCACGATCCCTTCGCCACGTCGGATTTCGACGACCCGGCTTACCAGTTGCGCCTGGATGCAGCGATTGACGCTCTACCGACAGAACAAAGCAGGATCGTTCACATGTTGAGACAAGGCTTCCCCATCGACTCCAAGGAACCGGACGTCATGACCATCGCCAAAGCCTTGGGCCGCTCCGAAAAGACCGTCCGAACTTACCGCGACAAGGCCTTCGCGGCCCTGCGAGCCGCCATGGCCGACGGATACGAGCAGTGAGCCCCGGCGGCGAACGCCCGTCCCGCGAGGCCGTGCTCGACGCGTTTGCGGTCGAGAGCGAGCCTGGCCGGTCGACCTTGGAACGCTATCTGCGGCTTTACCCGGAATATGCCGGGGCGCTCATCGACCTCTCGCGCGAACTTAGCAGGGAGGCTTATGAAGATGCCGCACCCCTCTCTGCTGCCGACCAGGCGCTGATCGATGCTGCCTGGTCGCAGCACGCAAAGGCTGCGCCGGTGGCAGCCGACCCTTTCGCGGCGCTGACGGTCGATGATTGGCGCGCCGTCGCCCAGCGTCTGGACGTGCCCCGGCAGGTCGTGACCGCACTCCGCGAACGGCGGGTCTCTCTCGTCAGCATTCCGCGCCGATTCCTGGCGATGTTGGCGGAGGCGATGCGAAGCTCTGTCGCGCAGTTGGAGTCGTCCTGGGGGTCAGCCCACCTGGTCGTCGCGCGCAGCTATAAGGCCGACAGCAAGCCGGCGGCCGGCGAGCAGGTCACCTTCGAGCAAGTGCTGATCGATGCCGGCGTCCCAGCCGAGAAGCGCGCCCGGCTGTTGGCGGAGGCGGACTGACATGGATAGCGTGGAGCTTGCCAGGCAAGTCGCCGCAGAGCTTCACGCTCGCCTCGTCGCATCCGGCGCCGATCCCTGGTCGCCCTATGATCTTGCTGTCGCCGAGGCCAAGCGGCGGGGGATTGACGTCGAACCGACGGCCGCCGGGGCAGCCGTCCTCAACGGTGGCCGCGCGACCTTCGTCGCCGCCGACGATCTGATCCTTCACGAGAAGGTGGGCTCTCCGTTCGAGCAAGCCTTCCTCGTGGCGCACGAGATCGGTCATGTCGAGCTGGGCGACGATCCCGATGGCAAAGCGGCGCCGACAATTGATCCGGCCCGTGCGGCCGAGCGCTCGCCGGTCGGAATGGATCGGGTTGTCGATTATGGGCGCAGGCAACGCCGCGAGGTCCAGATGGATCTGTTCGCGCGCGAGCTGCTGCTTCCCCGCACCGTCGCGCGGGCGCTCCATGTCGACCAAGGGCTCGCCGCGTCCGCCATCGCCGTGAAGCTCGGCGCGCCGTTCGAGGTCGTCGCGCAGCAGTTGTTCGATGCTTTGCTGTTGCCTCCGGCGCCTCCCGCTGCGACCGCGGCGCATGTCGAACGGCCGCTCAATCCGCTGCAAGCCGCGGCCGCAGCGCATCGTGGCGAAGGCTATTTGCTTGAGGCGGGTCCCGGCACCGGCAAAACGCAGACGCTGATCGCGCGCGTCGAGGGCCTTCTGGGCGAGGGTGTTGATCCACGGCGCATACTGCTGTTGACCTTTTCGAACAAGGCGGCGGGCGAGATGGCCGAGCGGATCGCGCACAAGCGGCCCGAGGCTGCCGCCGCGATGTGGATCGGCACGTTCCATGCCTTCGGCCTCGATATCATCCGTCGTTTCCACGCGGAGCTCGGCCTGCCGAAGGATCCACGGATGATGGATCGGACCGAGGCGGTCGAGCTCCTCGAGGAGGAGTTCCCGCGGCTGAGGCTTGCACACTACCGCAATCTTTACGATCCGACCCAGATCATCGCCGACATGTTGGCCGCCGTCTCGCGGGCGAAGGATGAAGTGGTCGACGCCGAAACCTACGCCGCGCTCGCAGGCACTATGCTGGCCGAAGCCCAGGATCCTGATGCGCGCGAGACGGCAGAACGCGCCGGCGAGGTGGCCCGCGTCTACGCGGCCTATGAACAGCTCAAGCGCAACGCGCATTGCATCGACTTCGGCGACCTTGTCGCTTTGCCGGTGCAACTGCTTGAAAAGGACGCGAGCATCTGCGCGGTGCTGCAGGCGCAATATGATCATGTCCTGGTGGATGAGTATCAGGACGTGAACCGCAGCAGCGTGCGCTTGCTGAGCGCGCTGCGGCCAGACGGCCGCAATCTCTGGATGGTCGGCGACGCCAAGCAGTCGATCTATCGGTTTCGAGGCGCGTCGTCCTTCAACATGACCCGGTTCGGGAAAGAGGACTTTCCCGGCGGCAAGCGCGGCCGCTTGAAGCGCAACTATCGCTCGGTGCCGGAGATCGTCGCCAACTTCTCCGGCTTCGCGATCACGATGCGCGCGGGCGACGCGGACAGCGCTCTTGAAGCCGACCGCGACGGCAATGGCCAGAAGCCCGAGCTGCGCACGGTGCAGCGCGCCGAGCAGCAGCAAGTGGCGCTGGCCGACGCGATCGAGGCGCTGCGCCGCGAGGGCTACGCCTACCGTGACCAGGCGGTCCTTTGCACCGGTAATGAGAAGCTGTCGACGATCGGGCAGGACCTCGAACGGCTCGGCGTGCCCGTTCTGTTTCTGGGCAGCCTGTTCGAGCGGTCCGAGGTCAAGGATCTCCTGGCCTTGCTCTCCGTCCTTGTCGATCGGCGCGCCATGGGCCTGGTACGCATCGCCTGCTGGCCAGACTTCACCATGTCCTTCGCGGACGTGGCGGCGATCTTCGAGCATCTGCGGGCGGCCGACCACGCTCCGGGCGGCTGGCTCCCGCAGATAGATGCGATCCCCGGCGTCAGCGATACTGGCCGCCAGGCGCTCGCCAAGCTCGCGGCCGCGCTCAGCGGCTTCGACCAAACGGCCTCGCCCTGGACCGTGCTCGCGACGCTGCTGCTCGATCGCACCCGCATCGCCGCGCGCCTTGGCGTGTCGGGGGACCTCGCCGATCGCACGCGTGGCGTCGCGATCTGGCAGTTCCTCAACTTCCTGCGGGTCCAGCCGGCCGGCCGCGGGCTGCCGATCACGCGCGTGCTCGATCGGGTGCGCAGGCTTGTCCGGCTCGGCGATGACCGCGACTTGCGTCAGTTGCCGGCGGCAGCCCAACATCTCGACGCCGTGCGGCTGATGACCATTCACGGCGCCAAGGGCCTGGAGTTCCGCGGGGTCCATATTCCAGGGCTTAACAGCGACACCCTCCCGCGCACGCCGCCGGCGCCGCCCTGTCCGGCACCCGACGGCATGATCGCGGGCGCCGAAGGCGCTGCGCTGGAGGCGTTCCGCGCGGGCCAGGCCGAGGAGCAGGAGTGCTTGTTCTACGTGGCGCAATCACGCGCCCGCGACCGGTTGATTCTCTATGCGCCGACCGAGAAGAGCAACGGCCACAATCGACCGCTGTCGCCCTTCCTCGATCGTCTCGGGGCCACCCTGACGCGCGGCTCGGTCGCGCCGGCGCGGCCGCTTCCGATGGCGGCGGAAGCCCAGGGCATCGAGTTGATCGTCCATGGACGGCTGCAGTTCGGGGCGCCACAGATCGCCCTTTATGAGTCCTGCCCGCGCCGCTTCTTCTACACACACGTCTTGCAGGTGGGTGGGCGGCGGACCGCGACCGCCTTCATGCACCTGCACGAGGCCGTTCGCGCGGTGGTCGAAGGGGTGATCGCCTCTGATGGCCCCGTAACCGAGCGGGACCTGGAGGATCGCACCGACGCGGCGCTTGCCGCTCAGGGGCTCGCCGACCATGGCTATCGCGCGGAATTCCGCGATCTGGCCCTGGCGATGCTGCGCTTCCACCTGGCCAATCGCGCCGACGCGGTCGCCGAGACGTCGGTCGCGCTCAGCCTCAATTTCAGCGGCGAAGAGATCATCGTTCGGCCGGATGAGGTGCTGGTGCGGCCAGACGGCGTCCGCGCGGTCCGCCGCATCAGCACGGGCCACAGGCGGTCGGCGGAGAGCAAGGATGTCGGCGCGGCGGCGCTGGTGCTGGCCGTCCAGCAGGCCTTTCCAGGCGCCGTGGCCGAGCTTGTCTATCTCTCCGACGGCGAGACGCATGCGATCGCTTTGTCGGATCGGGAGTTGAAGGGGCGCAAGGACAAGCTCGCAAAGTTTCTCGGCGACATCCGCGCTGGGCGATTTCCGGCTGATGCCTCGTCGCGCACCTGCCCGAATTGTCCGGCCTTCTTCATCTGCGGGCAGACCCCCGACGGGCCTTTGCAAAAAAAGTTCGCCTGACCTTACCGGTCGGCGGATCTCGCTCCGATTGGACCCTTAGAGCCGAGGCCCTGCCTCGGCAGAAACCTAAGGATCCAATCTTATGAACACCGAAGAACTTCTTGATTACGACGATCTCGGCGACGCCCTGCGCGAAGGCCGCGCGTTGCGCCCGGCGCGGGGGTATCGCTTTCTCCTCGCGCGGGGCGATCTCAATTTCCAGTCCCGTCAGGTGAGCGATCCCGTGCCGCTCGGTCGTCAGTTGCTCGAGGCCGGCGCCTTGGACCCGCGGGACGGCTACAGCCTGTTCGCGATCCTGCCCTCGGGCGATTTCGAGGACGTGCGGTTGAACGAGCCCTTCGACCTGCGTGAGTACGGCGCCGAGCGGTTCGTCGCCTTCCTGACCGACCGCGACTTCAAGCTGACGCTCAACGACCGCGAATTGCTCTGGGGCAAGCCGGTCATTACCGGCGCGATCCTCTATGGCCTGTCCAAGCCGGCAGACGGCGAAGGGGTCTTTCTTGAAGTCCCGGGCGGTGAAGACCGGTTGGTCGAGCAAGGCGAATTGATCGATCTGACCCAGCCCGGCATTGAGCGGTTCATCACCGCGCGACTGACCTTCGAGATCATCGTCAATTCGCGGCCGCGCACGGTGAACGCCCGCGCGGTCACGTTCGAACAGATCGTCCAGCTCGCCTTCCCGGGCCAGCACGAACCCAACGTCGTCTTCTCGATGACTTACCGGCACGCGGCGTCGACGCCGCACGCCGGTGAGCTCGGGGCTGGCGGCTCTGTCGATGTCAAGAAGAAGGGCACGGTGTTCAATGTCACGCGCACTGTTCAGTCATAATCCGGACCTCAAGCGGCTGCTGGACGAAGGCTACTTCGTCCATCAGCAGGGTGGGTATCTCGTCATGCGCGAGGTGCCATATGTCAATGCGCGCCAGGAGGTGCGCATCGGCTCCCTCATTTCGAGCCTGACGCTGGCGGGAGATCAGACGCGCCCGCCAGACACCCATGTCATCCATTGGGATGGCGATTTCCCCTGCCACGCCGATGGCACTCCCATCCAAGGCATTTCACATGGAACCGGTGTCTTCGATCTCGGTCACGGCCTGAAGGCGACGCACAGCTTCTCCAGCAAGCCGGACGGCGGCTACTCGGACTACCATCACAAGATGACGAGTTACGCGAATATCCTAGCGGGCCCTGCCGCGGTGCTGAAGTCCGGTGCGACGCCGCGCACCTTCCGCGAGCCGGAAGAGGAGGAGGAAAGCGTCTTCAACTATGTCGAGACCGCCTCCGACCGTGTCGGTATCGGCGTCCTGACCGAGCGGCTCGTCAACGAGCGGGTCGCCATCATCGGCGGCGGCGGCACCGGCGGCTACATCCTGGACTTCGTCGCCAAGACGCCGGTCCGCGAGATCCGGCTCTTCGACAGCGACGAGTTCCTGACCCACAACGCCTTTCGGGCGCCGGGCGCGCCGACCCTGGAGGAGCTGCGCGAGGCGCCGAAGAAGGTTGACTATCTGAAGCGCATCTACAGCCGGATGCACCGCAACATCGTGGCGCACGATGTCGAGCTCGGGGCCGACAACCTGCACCTTCTCGACGGCGTCACCTTCGCGTTCCTGTCGCTCGACGCCGGCGATGCGAAGCGGCTGATCGTGGAGAAGCTTGAGGTGATCGGCGCCGCGTTCGTCGATGTCGGCATGGGCCTCGAACTCGACGAAGGGTCACTCGGCGGTATCCTACGGGTGACCGCTAGCACGCCGAATAAGCGGGATCATGCGCGCCAGCGCATCTCTTTTGTCGGCGGCGGCGCCAAGGACATCTACGCCTCCAACATCCAGGTCGCGGACCTCAACGCCCTGAATGCGGTCCTCGCGGTGGTGAAGTGGAAGAAGATCCGCGGGTTCTACCGTGATCTCGAGGGCGAGCATCACTGCACCTACACTACCGACGGCAACATGCTGATCAACGGAGAACTCGGATGATACGGCACAAGCGACTCGAGCATCGTTTCGTCGAGCACATCCCGGAGCGCCTGGAGCCAGGCATTCTCTATGTTTCGATAAAATATGCGACATCGGCCCATAGCTGCTGCTGCGGTTGCGACGAGGAGGTTGTCGCCCCCTTCACGCCGACGGACTGGAAGATGACGTTCGATGGCGAGACCATCTCGCTTTGGCCGTCAATCGGCAATTGGACCCTGAAATGCCGATCACACTACGTGATCGACCGCGGCGAGGTGATCGAAGCCGGCCCTTGGAGTGACGAGCAGGTTGAAGCCGAGCGCCGTCGTGATAGCGCCGCCAAAGCGCGCTTCTACGGACAGTCACCAAAGGTCGAACATCCTGTTGAGCCCGCTCCGCCCAAGGCGACGTCAGGCTTCTGGCGCCGCGTCTGGATTTGGGCATCGGGTGGATCATAACGATATGTCCGACGGCAACCTGCCTTCTTGCAAAGACGGTTCGGTATACGAGGGATATGACTGCGAAGATCTTGGGTGAAAACCGAAGATAACGAGTCGCACAATCGAAGTTGCTCGGATGGCTCGGGGTTGCCGTCCGAACGCTTTCGCGTCGAAAGCGGCAAGCGATTTGTAGATGGCGCTCCCACAGCGAGCCTAGAGGGTGTTATGTACTTTGGTGGTTGATTGTCTTAATGGAATTGGATGTCTCCGATTCGCAAATCGTATCCGTCTGATGTCAGCGACGAAGAATGGTCGCTGGTTGCGCCGTATCTGACGCTGATGGACGAGGGCGCTCCGCAACGTCAGCATTTGCTTCGTGAGCTTTTCAACGGCCTGCGCTACGTTCTGCGTTACGGCATAGCATGGCGCGCCATGCCCAACGATCTGCCGCCCTGGTCCGCAGTGTATCAGCAATCGCAGCGCTGGCTGGCGGCGGGCGTATTCGAAGAGCTTGCGCAGGACCTGCGCGCCTTGTTGCGCGTCGCCTCCGGTCGCGCCGAGGAGCCAACCGCGGCGATCATCGACAGCCGCACGCTGCGCTCGACGCCGGAAAGCGGTCCACGGGCCGGCTATGACGGCGCCAAGCGCAAGCGCGGCTCCAAGCTGCACATGGCGGTCGACACGCTGGGGCACTTGCTGGCGCTGCACGTTACGCCAGCGAATGTCGACGACCGCGCCGAGGTCGGTAAGCTCGCCGCCGCTGTGCAGGACGCCACCGGCGAGAGCGTCGAGCTTATTTATGTCGATCAGGGTTATACCGGCGAGAAAGCCGCCGAGGCGGCCAAAGCGCAGGGCGTCGAACTCTGCGTGGTCAAACTCTCCGAAGCGAAAAAAGGCTTCGTGCTGTTGCCCAAACGCTGGGTTGTCGAACGATCCTTCGCATGGGCGACCCGATGCAGGCGGCTGGTCAAAGACTACGAACGCTACGCCGACACACTCGCTGGCCTCCACGTCGTCGCTTTCGCCTGCCTCATGCTCAAACGCGCAGCCGACTTCATAATACAGAGTGCATAACACCCTCTAAGGATCCAGAAGTCCCTATCGCGTAAGCGCGCGCCCGACCGCAATTCCGACGAGAAGGAGCGCCGCACCGATGGCCATCCCATAGACGAGCCATTGCGTCGCCTGCCGTCGCGCCACGTCGCGCGCCACGTCCTGTGCCGCGAGCGCGACGGCGCGGGCGAGGTCCGCCTTGGCCTGTTCGACCCCGGCGCGCATTTGCGCGTCCGCCGTCTCGCGCGTGCGCGCCATTATCGCGGCCGCCTCGGTCGCAATCGCTTTGGGGAACTGGCGATAGAGGCTGTCGTAATATTGAAGCGCGAAAATAACGAGCCACAGCGCGTCATTGTCGCGAAGCCCGAGCGTTTCCTTCACGAGGCGAAGCTGCCGTCGTTCTGTTTCGGTCGCGGTCCGGCCGATCAGCTTTTCAAAGCCGGTCGCTTCGCCGGCTTCGAGGCCATCAGCCATGCGGCACGACCGCCGAAAAGACGCCATCGACCTGTGCGAGCCAACGCTTCAATTCGGCGCGATTGCCGATCGGCATATCGGCGAGGG
>PERY01000046.1 GCA_002929055.1 Methylocystis sp.
GGTCGATCCGCTGACCGGCCTGCATCCGGGCGGTGAAATCTGGGCGACGAGCGGCCATCCCGTGGCTCCGGAAAGAATAGCCCTTGCCGTCGGCCGGGACGGAAACAGCTACGTTGACCACGGCATGGACTGGAACAATGCGGGTCGAAACGGCCATTACGCGCCGATCGAGTGGTCGAACTGACGGCGGCTGCGGAAAGTGGAAATGGAAGACGCCCGGATCGATCCGATTTCGACCCAACGAAACATCATTTTGGGCCTTCTCATCGCGCTCTGCGCGGGGGCCTGGGCGTGGCTCGGGTGGCAGGGGGCGGGGATGCACCACCACCCCGGTTCGCCCATGGCCTCGCCGACAATGGGGATGCAGGCGCCGCTCTTCGTCGGAATGTGGATGGCGATGACCGTGGCGATGATGTTCCCCACCGCCGCGCCGATGCTGCTCACCTTTCACAAGACGCAGGAGAGCAAGCGCCGACGCGGCGAGGCCTTTGTGGCGACCTGGGCGTTTCTGGCCGGATATATGATCGTCTGGCTGCTGTCGGGCGTCGCCGCTTACTTTGGCGCGGTCGCCTTCGAGGTCTTCGCTTCTCGCGCGGCGTTTTCGGCGGAGGCCATGAATCGCTTCGGCGGCGCAATTCTTATTGCAGCGGGCCTCTATCAGCTGACGCCGATCAAGGATTTGTGCCTCTCCAAGTGCCGGACGCCGCTCAGCTTCATCATGACCTCCTGGCGCGACGGGGTGAAAGGCGCGGTGATGATGGGCGCGATTCACGGCGCCTATTGCCTGGGATGCTGCTGGCTCCTCTGCGCCATCATGTTTCCGCTCGGCATGATGAACCTCGCCGTCCTGGCAACCGTGACCGTCATTGTCTTCGCTGAGAAGACTTTGCCTCAGGCGAAGCTTTTGGCGCAGGCTACAGCGGTCATTTTGACGATCGGCGGCGCCCTGATGATCGCCGCGCCTGACGCGCTTTCCGCATTGGTCGACGGATGAGCGCAAAGACGGGTTGAGCGGCCGCCCAGTGGCTATTTCCGTTAGAGCGAAGCTTGTCCACTTCTGGCGCATTACAGACTTCGAATTATCCGAGCAACCAGACGCACCAAGTGCCCAAAACCCAAACAGGGCAAGCGCCTTGCACAAAAAAACCGCGCCCCTCTCGGAGCGCGGCTTTCAAGTCTCGAAAACACCGATCTCTTACCGGATCACATAAGGCAGCAGGCCCAGGAAGCGGGCGCGCTTGATGGCCTGGGCCAGTTCGCGCTGCTTCTTGGCGGAGACCGCCGTGATGCGGGACGGCACGATCTTGCCGCGCTCGCTGATGTAGCGCGAGAGCAGGCGCGTGTCCTTGTAGTCGATCTTGGGCGCATTGGCGCCGGTGAACGGGCAGGACTTGCGGCGGCGGAAGAAGGGACGACGGGGCGCGGTGCTCATTCGACTTCTCCTTCGCCTTCGACACGGGCGTCGTCACGACGCGGGCGGCGTTCGCGGTCGCCACGATCCGGGCGGTCGCCGCGCGGGCCGCGGGGGCCGCGCTCGCCGCGATCGTCGTCGTCGCGCTTGCGCAGCTGCGCCGACGGGCCTTCCTCCAGCTCCTCGACGCGCAGCGTCAGGATGCGGAGAATGTCTTCATTGATGCTCTGCTGGCGCTCCATCTCGGCGATGGCGGCCGGCGGGGCGTCGATGTTGAGCAGCGTGAAATGCGCCTTGCGGTTCTTCTTGATCCGATAGGCGAGGGACTTCACGCCCCAATATTCGGTTTTGCCGACCGTGCCGCCGAGCGACGCGATGATGGTTTTGAACTGCGCGGTCAGGGTCTCCACCTGCTGGGGAGAAATGTCCTGACGCGCGAGATAGACATGCTCGTAGAGAGCCATGTTTCTTCGCCTTTCCGTTGCCGCGAGCCGCTCCGGCGCCAAGCCCTTCGAGCGCTTCAGGGGAAAATCCCCGGGAAAGGCTCGAGAGGAAGTGAGTTCGAAGGCGGAGACACCGGAAGACGGGGAGAACCCCTCGCCTGACCTTTGCGCATGTTCCAGGGAAGATGCGCGCAAGACAAGCGCTTCCGTTCAGCCCCCGGCCGGGAACGTCGCGAAGCGCGCTTTATACGCAGCTTTGCCGAAGATGCAAGGGGTCCGCCGGACCAGCCTCGCGAGCGCGCCCGCGCTTGTCGCCGTCCCCGCGCGCGGATATGGTCCGCGCTATTCGGCTCGGGGGAGCGGCATGACACGCAAGGCTGCACTGGTTCTGGCGCTCTTTTCGCTCTCGCTGGCGCTTTCGGCCTGCGACAAATGCGGCGGCTTCCAGGAAATTCGCGTCCCCGGCCAGCCCCACGCCTGCCGGGACGGCGCCGCGCGCTAAAACCTCAAGCGCCGAGCGGAGCCCCGATTGCCCAGCGCAGAACCCCTTCTGGAAAAAAAGCGTCGCGGCGAGAAGATCGTCGTCGTCACGGCCTATGATGCGCCGACGGCGCGCATCGAGGCTGCGGCGGGCGTCGACGCCATTCTCGTGGGCGACAGCGTCGGCGTGAACATTCTCGGCTATGCGCATGAGCGCGAGGTGACGCTCTTGGACATGGCGCATCACATCGGCGCCGTGCGCCGGGGCGCGCCGGAGATCTACGTGATCGGCGATCTGCCTTACGCGACCTACGACACGCCGGCGATGGCGATGCAGAGCGCCCGCGTCCTGCGCGACGCCGGGGCGGATTGCGTGAAATTCGAGGGCGCGCAGCCGGATGTGGTCGCGGCGCTTGTTGCGGAAGGCTTCGACGTCTGCGGACACCTCGGGCTCGAATCGCAGCATCAGGACGTGAAGCAACGGCAGGGCAAGACCGCGCAGGCGGCGCTCAGGCTTTACGAAGACGCGCTTGCGGGAGACGCGGCGGGACAGGCCTTTCTCGTGCTGGAGCTCGTGCCGCAGGAACTCGCCGCGCGCATTTCGCGCGCCGTGAAGGCCGTCACCATCGGCATCGGCGCGGGGCCGCAGACGGATGGGCAGGTGCTCGTCGTCAATGATCTTGCGGGCGTGACGCAGCGCGATTTCAAGCACAACCGCCGCTACGGGCGCGTCGGCGAGGCGCTGCGGGAGGCCGTGGCCGCTTATGCCGCCGATGTGCGCGCCGGCGCCTTTCCGGGGCCGGAGCACGCTTTTCATCTGGCGGAGGAGGAGCGCGCCGCCTTCGAGGCGTGGCTGCGCGGCCGCGCCTGACTGAGCCTCGCCCAAGCGTTTGGCTATACGCTTGACCGGGCGCCCGCCCGGGTGAGACAAAATCTGAGACGCTTCGCGACTTTACCCGGCGGACGTCACAGGGGTACGCCGTTTGGTCGATCACCATCTCAATCCCGCCCGACATTCTGCGGGCGAGCGCTTCTACGCCGACGGCCATCCGCTCGACGCCGTCCATTACCTTGAAGCCAAGATCATCCTGAACGGCATGCGCTTCACCTCCGTCCAGAGCTTCAGGGATTTCGAGAAGATCGTCCGCAAGGCCGCGAAACAGGCGCGCGTCGATTTCGAAACCGAATCCTGCGAGGGCCTGCGCCCGCAGATTCGCGAAGTGCTCTTTCTCGATACGAAGGAGTTCGCGCTCTACAACAACGCCTTCATCCTGCGCCGCCGCACGGCTTATGAGGACGGCTTTCCCGCCGGCGAGCAGGAGATCGTCTTCAAGTTTCGCCATCCCGATCTCGACACCGCGTCGCAGCTCGACGTGCGCCCGAGCATTCCGGGCATGTATCGCGTCAAGTTCAAGGAAGAATGGCTGCCGCAGAAGGAGCGCATCGGCGGGGCGCGCTCGCTCTACTCGCACAATGTCGAATTCAAGCTGAATCCGCTCAACTTCAGTGAAGACCTGACGTCGGCGACGACGCTCGTCGAGGTTTTCCCCGCCTTGCGCTCCCTGCTGACGGGCGAGAAGGAGCATCTCGAACTCGTCAACCGTACGGCGGTCGAGGAAGTGCTGCAGCAACTCGGGACGCTCGATTTCGGCAAGGGCTTCGAGGCGGCGAGCAATGTCGCCGTGTGGCGCACGCGCGGCGACCAGCACCAGCTCGTCGGCGAGTTCTCCTTCCAGTGCAAGTTCCAGCGCCGCGAGGATCTGAGCGCCAGGGCGCTGCTGAGATGCGACGAATTCTTCAAGCTGCTGCAGCACGAGGCGCAGGACTGGATCAGCCTAGGCACGACCAAGACCGGCGCCGTCTATCGCCTCAAGGGCAACCCGCCGCAAAGCCATGAGTGACGTCGCGCCCGACGATTCGACCGACGCGGCGCCTGGCGTTCCCGGCGTGTCGGTCGCGCGAATCTTCACGGCTTTCCTCACCATCGGCGCGACGAGTTTAGGGGGCGGCGTCGTCGGCTATCTGCGCTCCAGCCTCGTCGGCTCGCTCAAATGGCTGGACGACGAAAGCTTCGTCGAACTTCTCTCCATCTGCCAGTCGCTGCCGGGGCTGAACGCCTCCAACATGGCGATACTGGTCGGCGACCGCCTGCGCGGCGGGGCGGGGGCGGCGGCGGCGCTCGTCGGCATCTGCCTGCCGGGCGGCCTCATCATGGTCGCGGCGGCGATGGCCTATAGCTCGGCGCACAAGGACTATCCGCTCGTCAACGCCGTGCTGCACGGCGTCTCGGCCGGCGCGGTCGGCATGGTGCTCTACGTGACGGTGGAGCTCGCGCGCAAAACCATCCGGCAGGCGCCCGACGCCGTCTTCGCCGCGGTGACGCTCGCCTTCGTCAACGTGCTTCACGAATCGGTGCTTCTCGCTGTCGTCACGATCGGGCCGCTGGCCACTCTCTGGTTCCGGCCCCGCAAGGACGACCGATGAAACAGATGGTCGGCCTCATCGGCGTCTTCGCCTATCTGTCGCTGCTGACCATCGGCGGCGGCATGGCCGCCTATCCCGAGATGAAGACGCTGACCGTCGACACTTTTCACTGGCTGACGGCGGACCAGCTCGTGCGCCTCTACAGCATCGGCCAGATGGCGCCGGGCCCGAACATGATGATGATCGCCGGCGTCGGCCAATGGGTCGCGGGGCCGCTGGGGGCGCTCGCCGTCACGCTGGCCTTCTTTCTGCCGACGGGGCTGCTGACCCTCTGGGTCGGACGCGTCTGGGCGCATCTTGGCGGCTGGCCGTGGCGAGCCTCCATCCAGCGCGCGCTCAGCGCCGTGTCGATCGGCCTGCTGCTCGGCGGCGTGATCAGCATCGCAAAGGCGGCGGTCGTGGGGTGGGCGGGCGCGGCCATCGCCATCGCCGTTTTCGCCGTGCTGATGGCCACCCATATGAACCCCCTGCCGCTGATGGCGCTGGCGGGGGTCGCGGGCGCCGTCCTCTTTCGCTAGAACGCCGGGGCCTGACGTTGGCGGAGCGGTGTTCCCCCGCGCGGCAAAGGCCTATATGACAGCGCAAAGCGCCCTGGCGCGTTTTCGATATCCCGTTATGGCAGGCGCTTCATGACCTCCTCTTCAGAGACCCCCGTCGGTCTCCTGCTCGTCAATCTCGGCACGCCGGACGCGCCGGACGTCCCCTCGGTGCGGCGCTATCTGGCGCAGTTTCTCTCAGATCCGCGCGTCGTCGACCTGCCGCGCTTCGTCTGGCTGCCCATCCTCTACGGCGTCGTTCTGAACACGCGGCCGAAGAAGTCGGCGCATGCCTATGAGTCGATCTGGAACCACGACATCGGCGAAGGCCCGCTCAAGACCATCACCCGCCAGCAGGCAGAAAGCCTCGCGGCCCATGCGGGGGCGCTTGCTGGCAAGGCGCCCGTCATTGTGGATTACGCGCTGCGCTACGGTTCGCCCTCGATCGCCTCGCGAATCGACGAACTTATGGCGAAAGGCTGCGAGCGCATCGCGCTCGTGCCGCTCTACCCCCAATATGCGGCTTCGACCAACGCCTCCGTGGCCGACGACGCCTTCGCGGCTCTGAAGCGCATGCGCAAGCAGCCCGCTTTGCGCATCGGCGCGCCCTATTACGACGAACCCGCATACATCGACGCGCTCGCCGCGAGCATAAGGCGCCAGCTCGCCGCGCTCGATTTCGAGCCCGAGGCGGTCGTCGCCTCCTTCCACGGCCTGCCGCAGGCGCAGGTGGACCGCGGCGACCCTTACCGCCAGCATTGCGAGGCGACCTGGCGGCTTCTGTGCGAGGCGCTCGACATGCCGCCCGAAAAGCTGCGGCTCTCCTTCCAGTCGCGCTTTGGACCCGCGCAATGGATCGCGCCCTATACGAGCGACGTGGTGCAATCGCTGCCCGCCGAAGGCGTCAAGCGCATCGCCATCGTCGCGCCGGGCTTTTCGGCGGACTGCCTAGAGACGATCGAGGAGCTTGGCGTCGAAATTCGCGACCTCTTCCTCGAGAAGGGCGGCGAGAAATTCGCCCGCCTCTCCTGTCTCAACGACAGCGAGGAGGGCATGAAGCTCATCGAGACTCTGGCGCGGCGCGAGATCGCCGGCTGGGTCTGAGCTTTCTTGCTCCCGCCCCAATCTACGGGTTCCATACCCCATGCGCGCGCGCCTGTTTGCAATCCTCTCGACCGTGATCCTCGCCGGCGCCGCGGGCGCGCAGGAAGGCCCGCCCACGGGCGGCCAGGCCATCGGCGGGCTTTTCGATGCGCTGGGCTTTCTCAAGCCGCCCCCGCCGGCCCCGGATTTCGTGCGCGAGTCGCGCCCCGAGCGCCTGGACTATGTCCCGCTCGCGCCCAGGCCCGAGACGAGCCGCAGACGGCCCGCCGCCGAAGCGCAGACCGTGGGCGCGGAGCTCGACCGCGCCATCGCGGAAAACAGGCGCAAGGCCGCCCGGGTGAAGACACCCAATTGAATCTGATTGCGCCGCCCGCGTGCGCGCGATTTGCGAGACCGGCTGAATCGTAGCAAAAGCTACGTTCAAGGCGCTTCCGGTAGATTGCTCGAAGTTCCGACGTCAGACCTCCCCGGATCGGACCGTGCATCTACAAACTTCTCGTCTCGCCTGGCTCGACGGCTGGCGCACTCTCGCGGTCTTGCTGGTCTTGCTCGACCATCTGAGCATGAACGGGAAGATCGAGGCCTTTTACGCATCGCATGGACTGCGCTTCCTTGCAGACTATGGCGAGGTCGGCGTCTTCATCTTCTTCTTCATCAGCGGCCATGTTGTGAGCCGAACCTGCCTCGCCGAAGTGGAGAAGTCAGGCGGATTTGATTCAGCCGCGTTCTATGTGCGGCGGCTGTTCCGCATCGCGCCGCCGCTGATGCTCTATCTTTGCTTTTGCCTGTGGCTCGGCGCGCAGGGCTTCATCGACTTTTCGCCGGCGAATTTCCTCAGCGCCGCACTTTACCTCTGCAACACGTCGGCGCCTTCCGTGTCCTGCAACTGGTATGTGGGGCACACGTGGAGCCTTGCGTTCGAGGAGCAGTTCTATCTCCTTTTCCCGCTCGTCTTTTCATGGCTCGAATTACGCCGGGCGCCGCGGCTCCTCACGGCGCTGCTCGTCGCGGGCGTCGTCTCCCTGCCGCTCGTCTTCACGATCTGGTGGATCGGCAAGACGGGCTTTCTGATCGCCTATGCGCTTTTCTTCGCAGGCTATTGGAGCGCAAAACATGGCGCGCGCCTTCTTGCGCGCCTCGCCCCATGGCGGCGCGAGGCGCTGCTCCTTTCCGCCGCGATCGTCCTCACGCCGCGCGCCGCCGTCGCCGCGCTCGGCGACAGCGAAGCCGCCCGCGCCATGCTGATCGACGGTTTACGGCTGGTCGACATCATCGCCGTTCCGGCGCTGGTGACGCTCTCGGGCGCGGTGGACTCAACGCGCCGCCTGTTGTCGACCGCGTGGCTGAGCGCATTCGGGCGCGGCACTTACTCGATTTATCTGTGGCAGCAGCTCGTCACCGGCGCGCCCTTCAATGAGCTGGACATCGTTCCGCAGCTTCTCCTGCTTGCGGGCGTCATCGCCCTGTGCCTGCTGCTTTACACGCATTGGGAAGTGAAGCTGATCGAACTGGGGCGGCGGCTGGCGGGCGGGCGTATGGCCAAGCTGCGCAAAGCCCTCCCCCGCACGGCCGAAATCAGCTAGACTCCCTGCTTCGCGCGGCCTTTTCCGGAACAAAGAACGAATGTCGGATTTCTATCGCATCAAGCGCCTGCCTCCTTATGTCTTCGAGCAGGTGAACCGCCTGAAGGCCAAAGCCCGCGCGGGCGGCGCCGACATCATCGACATGGGCATGGGCAATCCGGACCTGCCCGCGCCCAGGCATGTCGTCGACAAGCTTGTGGAGACCGCCGGCAAGCCGCGCACAGACCGTTATTCGGCCAGCAAGGGCATCGCCGGCCTGCGCCGCGCCCAGGCTGGCTATTACGCGCGCCGCTTCGGCGTGAAGCTCGACCCCGAGACGCAGATCATCGCCACGCTCGGCTCCAAGGAAGGCTTCGCCAATATGGCGCAGGCGATCACCGCGCCCGGCGACGTGGTGCTGGTGCCGAACCCCTCCTACCCCATCCACGCCTTCGGCTTTCTGATGGCGGGCGGCGTCATCCGCTCCGTGCCCTCCGCGCCGACGCCGGATTATTTCTACGCGCTCGAACGCGCGATGATCCATTCCATCCCCAAGCCCATTGCGGTCATCGTCTGCTATCCGTCGAACCCGACGGCCGAGGTGGCGTCGCTCGACTTCTACAAGGATCTCGTCGCTTTCGCGAAGAAGCACGACATCTTCATCCTCTCCGACCTCGCCTATGCCGAAGTCTATTTCGACGACCGCGAACCGCCGCCCTCCGTGCTGCAGGTGCCGGGCGCGATGGATGTGACGGTTGAGTTCACCTCCATGTCCAAGACCTACTCCATGGCCGGCTGGCGCATGGGCTTCGCCGTGGGCAACGAGAGGCTCTGCGCCGCGCTCGGCCGCGTGAAGAGCTATCTCGACTACGGCGCCTTCACGCCCATTCAGGTCGCGGCGGCGGCGGCGCTCAACGGCCCCGACGACTGCGTGAAGGAGATGCGCGCGATCTACAAGAAGCGCCGCGACGTGATGGTCGAGAGCTTCGCGCAGGCCGGCTGGCCGATCCCGGCGCCCTCGGCCTCCATGTTCGCATGGGCGCCCGTGCCCGAGCGCTTCCGCGCCATGACGAGCCTCGAATTCTCCAAGCTCCTTATCGAGAAGGCTGACGTCGCCGTCGCGCCGGGCGAGGGCTTCGGCGAGCATGGCGAAGGCTATCTGCGCCTCGCGCTGGTCGAGAATGAGCAGCGCATCCGCCAGGCCGCCCGCAACCTGCGCAAGTTTTTCGACTCGGCTGATGCGCTGCACAATGTCGTGCCGCTCGCGGCTAGGGGATGAACAAGGCCGGAGGCGGCCTCGTCCTTCGAGACGCGAGCCTCGCTCGCTCCTCAGGATGAGGCTTCACTCCGCGAAAACGAGCCCCTCATGCCGAGGAGCCTGGAAGGGCGTCTCGAAGCACGAGGGTCGTCGTCCGTCCTTTGAGCTAGCTCGCGGCGTCACCCCTGCCCGCTGACGCGCTCGATCTGCGCGCCGCAATCCGAGAGCTTCTTCTCCAGGCGCTCGAAACCGCGATCCAGATGATAGACGCGGTTGATCGTCGTCTCGCCGCGCGCGGCCAGCGCCGCGATGACGAGCGAGACCGAGGCGCGAAGGTCCGTCGCCATGACGGGGGCGCCGTCGAGATCATCCGAGCCGGTCACGATCGCCGTGTCCCCCTCGAGCTTGATATGGGCGCCGAGGCGCGCAAGCTCCTGCACATGCATGAAGCGGTTCTCGAAGATCGTCTCGCGAATGCGCGAGACGCCCTTGGCGCGCGTCATCAACGCCATGAACTGCGCCTGCAGATCGGTCGGGAAGGCCGGGAAGGGCGCCGTCTCGACGTCGACCGGAGCGATGCCGGAGCCGTTGCGCATCACCCGCAGCCCTGCGTTTGTCTCCGTCACGCTGGCGCCCGAATGCGCCAGCACGTCGAGCGCCGCCTGCAGGCTGTCGGCGCGGGCGCCCGCAAGCAGCACGTCGCCTCCCGTCATCGCCACCGCCATGGCGTAGGTGCCGGCCTCGATGCGGTCTGGCATCACGGAATGGCGCGCGCCTGAAAGCGACGTCACGCCCTCGATCTCGATCGTCGAGCTTCCCGCGCCTGTAATCTTCGCGCCCATCTTGATGAGGCATTCCGCGAGATCGACGATCTCGGGCTCGCGCGCCGCGTTGCGGATCGTCGTCGTCCCGCGCGCCAGCGAGGCCGCCATCAGCGCGGTGTGCGTGCCGCCGACGGTGACCTTCTCGAAGTCGATCTCCCCGCCGACAAGGCCATCCTTTGCGGTGGCGACGACATAGCCATTCTCGATCTCGATTTTCGCGCCGAGCTTTTCGAGCGCCTTGAGCAGGAGATCGACGGGGCGCGTGCCGATGGCGCAGCCGCCCGGAAGCGACACGCGGCATTCGCCCATACGAGCGAGCAATGGCGCGAAGACCCAGAAGCTCGCCCGCATGCGCGAGACGAGTTCGTAGGGCGCCGTGGTGTCGACGATCTCCTTGGCGGTGAAATGCACCACGCGGCCGGCGTTCTCCGTGTCGCCCTTACGCTTGCCGGAGATGGCGAAGTCGACGCCGTGATTGCCGAGAATGCGCTCGAGCTGGGTCACGTCCGCGAGCAGCGGCATGTTTTCCAGCGTCAGCGTCTCATTGGTGAGGAGCGAAGCGATCATCAGCGGAAGCGCGGCGTTCTTTGCGCCGGAGATCGGGATCACGCCGTTGAGAGGCGTCCCGCCGACAATTTTAATCTTGTCCATCACCCCTCGCTGTCGGTCTTTTTCGCCGCGTCCCTCAGGGCCCGGTCTCGAGCCTTGCGGCGGGCGAGATTCGCCCGTAGCGCCGCTGCAAGGGCGTCAGCCTTCCGGCCGTCCGTCGCCTTGCCTGCTGATTTCCCGCCCGATTCCGCCCCTTTTAGGGCGGGGTCGGACGGCTTCTCTCTTTCCTTGGCCATCTTCTGGCGAACCCTGATCGAAACTTGGGGTTTCCTAGGCCTTTGCCGCAGAGGTGGCAAGCGCGGCGGCAGACCAGCCGAGACGCGCCTGAACCTATCTGATTTTCAAGCAGTGGCTACATGACGGCCCGCCGCGGTAGTCCCAGCTAAGGCGGGAGCCGGCATTGCATCCGGCGAAGAACGAACACCAGAGGGTGAGATGACAGTGATTGTGAAGAGACCTCATCTGATTGCGCTGATCGTAGCAGCGACCGCGCTTGGCGGATCGCCTGCAAATGCGTTTCTCCATGACGGCCGCTCGAAACACCCGCACAGCAGCGGATGTTTCGTCACGACTTCGCCCACGCACCATACAAAGGGTATCCGGCACTGGCGGAACCCGTGCCCGCATCAGGAACGCAGGCATATGAATCCGCACCATCCTGGTTATCACCGCCTGCCGCCGGGACACTGACGCGGACGCCGCAGGCGGCCTCCGCTATACGCTGCGCACCACCAGCGTACCGTTGATGCCGCCAAAGGCGAAGGAGTTGGAGAGCGCCACGCCGATCGGCATTTTGCGCGCCTCGTTGGGGATGGCGTCGACCGGGCATTTGGGGTCCGGCTCGATGAAATTGATCGTCGGCGGCGCGATCTCCTCGCGCAGCGCGTTGATCGTGACCGTCAGCTCGAGCCCGCCAGAGGCGCCGAGCGCATGGCCGTGGATCGGCTTGGTCGAGGAGACCGGCGGCGTCCTGTCGCCGAAGACGAGACGCATCGCCTCGGACTCCGTGATGTCATTGGCGTAGGTCGCGGTGCCGTGGGCGTTGAGGTAATCGACCGCCGACGGCTCCAGCCCCGCGCTCTCGAGCGCCATGCGCATGCAGCGCGCCGGCCCCTCGACGTCCGCGCGCAGCGGATCGAAGGCGTCGCTCGTCGTCCCGTAGCCCGCAAGTTCGCATAGCGGCGCCGCACCGCGCGCTTTGGCGGAATCGAGCGTCTCCAGGATGAAGATCGCGGAGCCTTCGCCGAGCGTCATGCCGTTGCGCTTGTTGGAGAAGGGCCTGCAGAGCTCTGGCGTCAGCACGCGCAGCGCCTCCCAGGCGCGCATCGAGCCATTGGTGACGCAGGCCTCCGCCCCGCCGGCGATGGCGCGATCCGCGCGCCCGGCCCGCAGCATCTCGAAGGCCTCGCCGATGGCCTGCGTCGCGGAGGAGCAGGCGGAGGCGAGGGCGAAGGTCGGGCCCTTGGCGCCATAGCGCATGCCGAGCGTCGTCGGCGCGGCGCTGGGGATGAGGCGCGGCACGGAGAGCGTGTCCGGCCGTATCCCTTCGGCATATTCGCGATAGGACGTGTTGTCGATCGTATGGGCGCCGCCGATGCCGGTGCCAATGACGACCGCCGTGCGCGGTCCGCCCGCGTCCTTGCCGGAGAAGCCCGCCTGCCTCATCGCCTCGTCGGCGGAGACGATCGAATATTGCGTGAACTCGTCGCAATAGGGCAGAAGCTCCGCCTCGATATGGGCAGTGGGGTCGAAATCGGGGATCTGCGCCGCGATCTTGATGCGTCCCGGATAGGGGCGCGCCAGATTGAGCGGGCGCACGCAGGAGACGCCGCCCTTCGCCGCCGCCCAGAGGACGCCCGCGCCGACCCCTGCGGCAGAGACCGCGCCCATGCCGGTGATGACGACCCTGCGGCGCGATTGATCTGTCATGGCGTTCTTGCTCTCTCCAGGGCGGCGGGCTTCGCCGGAATGAAATTTTGGCTTATCGATTCCCCCTGTTAAAGGCGCGGGGCCGGGTGACGCAAGCTCGGCAATGGGGCGCCGCCTTGCCTCGCCCCCGCCTCTCGCCTATAAGCTCGCCCGGCGCGCCCTGTTTCCGACACCCCTGGAGGCGAATGGCGCGCATTTCTTTTGACT
>PERY01000047.1 GCA_002929055.1 Methylocystis sp.
TTCAGGCCAGCGCTGCGACCATGTTTTCGTTTTCTTCTTCTACGACATTTTCGCCGGCGCCCGCGAGGACATGGCGAGCATCGGCGTAAAGCTGCACTATCTCGCGAGCTGGCGCGACGTGCTGGCCGTGGCGCGCGAGCACAAATATTTCCCGGAGGAGGCGCTCAAGGAGATCGAGGCCTTTATCGCCGATCCGGTCGCATGGTCGGTGGCGCATGGCGGCGCCGCGAAGGCGAAGGAGCGGTAGCCTTTTGCTTTCTCCCGCCGCGCCCGCTCAATAGCAACTGATAAACTCCCGATACACCCACCCAAGCCGCTTGCCGCCCGCGGTCGAAACATAGGCCCAGGGCTTGCCGTCGCTGTCCTCGCCGTAGCGCTGGACATAGACGTCGCGGCCGTTGGCGATCGCGCCGATGATGTTTTTCTTCTGGTCGCGGATGTTGAGCGGCGTGCCGGTCGGGTCCGTCACCTTGCAGCGGTCGCCGGCAAGCGCGGGAGCGGCCATGGCGACAGCGGCCGCGAAGGCGGCGAGCGTCAGGCCGGTGGCGAGCGATAAATTCTGGGACATCGAAAGCTCCTTGGGTTCACGCAATGGGTTATAGTCGCGCCGACTTCCCTTGAACTTGCGCAAGCGCACATGAGCCCGGGATGAACAGAACCGCCCTCCTCTGCCTCTTCGCGCTCGCCGCCGCGCCTGCCTGCGCCGCGCCGCCGCCGGGCTTTGCGCGGCTCTCAGACGTCGCGCCGGGGATCGCGCAGGAGATGCGCTATGCGGGCGCCAATAATTTCACCGGCCATCCCGTGCCTGGCTATCGCGCGCCGCAATGCTGGCTGCGCGCCGAGGCCGCCAACGCTCTCGCCGCGGCGCAGGCGGATGCGCGGGCGCATGGCTTCTCGCTCGTCGTCTATGATTGCTATCGCCCGAAGCGTGCGGTCTCCGCCTTCATGGACTGGTCGCGCAACGCCGATCAATCGACAAAGCCAGACTATTATCCGCGTCTCGACAAGCGCCAGCTCTTTGCGCAGGGCTATATCGCCGCGCAATCGACGCATTCGACGGGCCTCGCCGTCGATCTTGGCGTCGAGGGCTGGAATTTCGGCACGCCCTTCGATTTCTTCGATCCGCGCTCATGGACGAAATCCAGAGCCAGCGGCGAGGCTCATGCGCATCGCGAGGCGCTTGTCGCGCTTATGAAGCGGCACGGCTTCGAGAACTACCCGCGCGAATGGTGGCATTACACATTCAAGGCCGCGGGCGCGGCGACGAGTTACGACTTCGAAGTGGAGTGATCGCTTGAGAAAATCCCTTGCGCTAGCCGCCATCCTCTGTGCGATCCCGCCCGCTTCCGCCGCCGAGCGGAACTGCGCCGATCTCAATACGCAGCTGGAGATCAACGTCTGCCAGGCCGAGAGGTTCGACAAGGCCGACGCCGCGCTCAACGCAGCCTATGCCAAGCTGGCGGCGAAGGTCAGCCCGCAGGGAAAGACGCAACTGGTGGAGGCGCAGCGGGCGTGGATCAAATATCGAGACGCGCAATGCGCCTTCGAGACGCTCGGAACCATCGGGGGCTCCATCAATCCGATGGAGGTCGCCATCTGCCGGGCGGAGCTGACGAAGGAGCAGACGAAGCGGCTGCAACGTCAGATCGATTGCGTGGAAGGCGACCTGTCATGCGGCGGGCAGTAAGCCTCAGCTTCGTCGCAGGTCGCGGGGCTGGATGTTCCCCCGCACCCATGCCGCCAGCGCCTCCTCGTCGATCTCGCGATTGGCGAATTGCTCGATCAGGATGAAGCAGTCTTCGTCGCGGGCGGTGAGGTCATAGCCGTTCTCGGTCAGGAAAAACTCCATCGCGAGCAGCCCCACCCTTTTCTTGCCATGCACGAAGGGATGGCTGCGGATGAAGCCGGAGGCGCAGGCGGCCGCGAGGCGCCCGACGTCGCTTCTGGGCTCCTCGCGCTGGACGTCGCGCGGATGGAGTATCGCGCTCGCGAGCGCCGCCTCGCTGACAATGCCGACCCGCCCGCCATGCGCTGCGAGAATTTCCTCATGGATGACGAGCGCGAGGTCGCGGTCGAGAAACCGCCAGCCGCTGGTCGGCTGGGGGCGGCTCACTTCGAGAGCTCGCGCAGCGCGTTGTGGCGCTTGCTCATGAGGCGCCGCGCCAGCGCCACGCGGCCCTCGAAATCGGGGTCGCTACGTGTGATGCGATAACCTTCCGGCGAGCGCGTGAGATAGAGCCGGTCGCCCTTCTCGACATTGAGGTCGGCGATGATTTCGCGCGGCAGCACCACGCCGAGCGAGTTGCCGATGCGGATGATCTTGAGCGATCCGAAGGCGTCCGCCCCGTCTGTGTCGGTCATGTTCGAACGTCCGTATTAACCTTAAATGTTGCAACATACGTTATAACAGCAACCCGCAAAGCACAACATGACAAATGACTGTCCGTCGCTAAACTGCGCGGCCCATGCGCCCCGACATCCTCGCCCCGCTCTTTGGCCGCGTCGCCGCCCTGCCCGGCGTCGGCCCGAAGACCGCGCCGCTGTTCGACCGCCTGCTCCTGCGGCCCGGACTGGCGGCGGGCCAGCAGGCGCGCGTCGTGGATCTCCTCTTTCATTTGCCGGCGAGTGTTATCGACCGCAGCCAGCGCCCGACGATCGCCGAGGCGCCGCTGGAGACGATGGTCGTCATCAAGGCCAGCGTCGCCGAGCATCGCCGCCCGCAGGGGCGCTACGCTAGTCAGCCGTTTCGCGTGCTTGTCGAAGACGACACCGGCGACGTGGAACTCGTTTTCTTCAAGAACAACCCGGACTGGATCGAGCGCAGCCTGCCGATCGGCTCCACGCGCTGGATTTCGGGACGCATCGAACTCTATGACGGCCGCCGTCAGATGGTGCATCCCGACCGCGTGCTGGACGAAGCGGCTTTGGCGAAGCTGCCGCCTTTCGAAGCCGTCTACGGCCTGACCGAGGGATTGCAGCCTCGCTTCGTTTTCCGCGCCACGGAAGAGTCGCTTGCGCGCATTCCGGCGCTTGCCGAATGGCAGGATGCGACCGTTCTGGCGGCCAACAAGCTGCCAGCTTTCGCCGATGCGTTGCGCGCCGCTCATCGCCCCGACAGCCCGGCGGCTCTCTCCCCCCAGCACCCGGCAAGGCAACGTCTGGCGCTCGATGAATTGCTGGCGACGCAACTCGCTTTGCGGCTGATGCGCGCGAAGATGCGCCGGCTACCGGGCCGCGAGAACAAGGGCGACGGGCGCCTCAGCCGCGCAATCGAGGCCGCCCTGCCCTTCACGCTCACGGGCGCGCAGAAGCGCGCGCTTGGGGACATCGGCGCCGATCTTGGCTCCGACACGCGGATGTTGCGACTGGTGCAGGGCGACGTTGGCTCCGGCAAGACGGTCGTGGCGGCGCTGGCCATGGCGAGCGTCGTCGAATGCGGGCGGCAGGCGGCGTTGATGGCTCCGACCGAGATTCTCGCGCGCCAGCACTATGAGCGCCTCTCGCCGCTCATGGGCCCGGCGGGCGTCCGCGTTGCGCTGCTCACCGGCCGGCTCAAGAGCGGGGAGCGCGCCGCGACGCACGCCGCCATCGCCGCCGGCGACATCGACGTGGTCGTCGGCACCCATGCGCTGGTGCAGGGCGACCTCGCCTTTCGCGACCTTGGCCTCGCCGTCGTCGACGAGCAGCATCGCTTCGGCGTGCAGCAGCGCCTCGCCCTTGGCGCCAAGGGGGAAGCTGTTGACGTGCTGGTGATGACCGCAACGCCCATTCCACGCACGCTGGCGCTCACCGCTTTCGGCGACATGGACTCGTCCGCGCTCGACGAGAAGCCGCCGGGACGCACGCCGATCTCGACGCGCGTCCTGCCCGCCTCACGCATCGGCGAAATCGTGGCTGGCCTGCAGCGGGCTCTGGCGCAGGGCGCGCGCGCCTATTGGGTCTGCCCGCTGGTCGAAGAGAACGAAGATCTCGACCTTGCCGCGGCCGAAGAGCGCGCCGCCGACCTGCGCCATTACTTTGGCGACGCCGTAGGCCTGCTCCACGGCCGCATGAAAGGCCCGGAGAAAGACGCCGCGATGGAGGCGTTTCAGCGGGGCCAGACAAAACTGCTCGTCGCCACCACGGTCGTGGAAGTGGGCGTCGATGTGCCGGAGGCGACCATCATGGTCATCGAACACGCCGAGCGCTTTGGCCTCGCCCAGCTTCATCAATTGCGCGGACGCGTCGGGCGCGGCTCGGGGGAATCGAGCTGTCTGCTGCTCTACAAAGGCCCGCTGAGCGAAGCGGCGAAGGCGCGGCTGATGACGTTACGCCAAACGGAAGATGGTTTCCGTATCGCGGAAGAGGACTTGCGTTTGAGAGGCGAAGGCGAATTGCTCGGCGTGCGTCAGGCCGGGATGCCGGGGTTTCGACTCGCCGACCTCACGGTCCATGCACGGCTTCTCGCCATCGCCCGCGACGATGCGGAACTGATCCTGCGCCGCGATCCGGAACTCTCGGGCGAAAGGGGCAAGGCGCTGCGCGCCCTGCTCTATCTCTTCGAACGGGATGAGGCGATCCGGCTTTTGCGCGCGGGCTGACGGCGTTACGCCGCCGCCCGGTGCGCCTGACCGAACTGGGGCACGAAGCCTGCCACGGTCTCGAAGGGAATGCGTCGATCGAAGTTCAGCGTGCGGGCGTCGCCGACGATGAGCGCTTGCGGGGCAAGCAGCACCGTCTCAAAATCCATGTAGTTCAGGAAGGCTTCCTGATTCATCATCGCCTGAGCGAAAGTGCGGTAGGAGCCCTGCTCTGAAGCTTCCAGCTCCCCGGCTTGCTTCACCATCTCGAGATGCAGCGCAAAACGCAATTTCGTCTGCTCAACTTCGAAGACGTAGAGCATCTTGGTCGCCAGGCCGCCATGCGTCTCGGTGCGCAGATTGCCCCACCAGGGCCCCGCGGTCTGGGCCTCCTCCTGCTCTTCCTTCAGAAGGCGTGCGAGGGGCCACAGCCGGGCAAACTTTGTGCGGCTCAGGAGCCAGGAACGAAATTCATGTGATTCTAGCAGTTTAGCAGCAAAGATTTCGTCGAGGCCGGAAGCATTCTGCATGGACTTGGTCCTTGGTATTCAAACAGACGACTGGCAGCAGTCGAGCATTCCGGTTTCTAGGGCCGTCGGCATGAATCTTCCGTTTAAAAACTTCCTGAAAACAATCTAAACTGAATTACCCGTTGAAGCTACGGGCTTACTGTGCGCACTGCAATAACGACGCGGTTGCTGTTGACGCCTTTGCTGTTGTTCGAGACGCCCCAGCAATTGCTCGTCTTCGTGAATTTCTGCGAATTGACCAGCACGCCTTGCCGCTCGAAGGGCAACCCCTCCAGCGCTTCCCACACGATGCGCTCGAGCAGCACGCCGCCGCCGCGCACTTCGCCGACCTCATAGGACACGTGGCCGCCGGGGCGCATGACTCGCGCCAGTTCTTCAAAAACGGCGCGGGTCATGCGCGCCCAGGCGTCGACGCTGCGCAGTTGAGAAATCCCGACGGCTTCCGTCTCGATCCCGGCGAACCAGTTCCTCAGCCAGTTGTCCGCGCGATAATCCACGACATCGAGAAAGGGCGGCGACGTGACGACGAGGTCGACGCTTGCGTCCGAAAGATGCGAAAGGCGCGCGGCGTCAGCGACGGCGACCACCGCCTCGGGACCGGGCGGCGGGACGCCGTCGGCAAGCAGCGCGCGCGACTTTTTCAGGATCAGCGCGGCGACGTCGCGGAGCGGTGGGGTCTGCCCGCGCCGATCGTTGATCTTGAGTTGCGCCTTCACGCTCACGGCCTGGTTTGGCGGCATGGTGTAGACCGAGAAGAAGCCCGGCGAGTGCCCTGTCAGCCTGTTGAGCGCGACCATCCTGATCCAGTCGTCGACAGGGTCGAGGGGCCGCGCCATCAGCCAGCCGCGCAAGGCGCAGATCTGGCGCAGCGTATCCGGGTGGAAGAAGGCCAGTAGCTCGTCGCGACCGATGACGTCTTCACCTGGCGGCGCTTCGGACAGACGCGCGGCGACGTCGGCAATCGCGGGTGGACGCAGGCGGGGCCGGGTCAACAGGATCGACAGCGGATTGGCGTCGGACCCTGCCGCCCGCCTCCCCCGCATGGCGGCTTCCAGCACTGTCGTTCCCCGCCCCATGAAAGGATCGCAGACGACATCGCCGGGCCGCGACAGGCGGTCGATGAAGAAGGCGGGAAGCTGCGGCTTGAAGCAGGCGCGGTAACTGATCTCGTGCAGGGAATGCGCGGCGCGTTGCGCGGAGGTCCAGAATTCGTTGACAAAGTAAGGAACGCCGGCTTCCTCGGCGGTCTGCGTGCGTGCGCCAAAGGCTTCGAACTGCCTAAGCGCCGCGAGAAACGCGGGCTCTCGAGGCCCGCGCTCTTGCGGCACGCGCTTTTGACGCATTTATTCGACGCGGTCTATGAGGCGTGGAAGCCGGCCGATTTTCGACCCGACCTCATGACGCGCCAGCGCCAGCTCGTACTGGAGCTGCAGTTCGAGCCAGTCCTCGGCCGCCACGCCGAACCAGTGGCCGAGACGAAGCGCGGTGTCCGCCGTCACGCCGCGCTGGCCGTTTATGATCGCGGTCACGCGATTGACCGGCACATCGATGTCGCGCGCAAGGTCGGACGCGGTCATGCCAAGTTCCGACAGATGCTTGGCCAGTATTTGGCCGGGATGAATCATTTCGCCTCCTCGATTCGGCGGCGGGAATTTGCGCGGACGCCCGCCGAGGCTCCTGCGGCCGCCCGGCGTGGGAGCAAGATGCGGCGCGGCAATGGGAGTCGCGAATCCTGACGGGCGAAGGGACCGGGCGCGCGGCGCCGCCACTCGCACTGGGGCGCGCACATAGGTCGCGGCGGCCGGCCGCGCGCCTTTGCGCGCGAAAGCTCCATCGAGAAACAGGCGGGTGAGCGCCTCGAGATACCGGCCCATGGCTGGCTCCGCTCAGGGAAGATCGCAAGACCCATGCGTTATGTCTTCCGTAATCCCTATTCCGGCGCGGACGTACTCTCGCCGCGCGCCCAGCCTTCCCGTGTCTGAGCGATGAAATCGCCAAGACGCCCCTCGTCGACCGCGAAGCGAAGCCCCGCCATCAGCTCCTGATAATAAGCCACATTGGCCTGCGTCAGCAGCATCATTCCGAGGATTTCCCCCGCTTTTGCGAGGTGGTGGAGATAGGCGCGGGAATAATCCCGGGCCGCCGGGCAATTCGACTGGGGATCGAGCGGCCGCAAATCTTCCGCGTGGCGCGCGTTCTTGATGTTGATCTTTCCGTAGCGTGTATAAGCGAGACCGTGGCGGCCGGCGCGGGTGGGCATGACACAGTCGAACATGTCGATGCCGCGCGCGACCGCCTGCACGATGTCATCCGGCGTGCCGACGCCCATGAGATAGCGGGGCTTGACCGCAGGCAGATGCGGGACGGTCGTCTCCAGCATGTCGAGCATGACCGCCTGCGGCTCGCCCACCGCAAGCCCGCCGACCGCAAGACCGTTGAAGTCCATGCCCGCGAGCGCCCGGGCGCTTTCGATTCGCAGCGGCTTGCTGGCGCCGCCCTGGACAATGCCGAAGACCGCCCTGCCCGGCTGTTCGCGAAACGCCTTGCGAGAGCGTTCGGCCCAGCGCAGTGAGAGCCGCATGGCGCGCCCGGCCTCCTCGTCGGAGCATGGCAGGCGCACGCATTCGTCGAACTGCATCTGAATGTCGGAGCCCAGCAGATGCTGGATTTCCATCGATCGCTCCGGCGAGAGATGATGGCGCGAGCCGTCGATATGCGACTGGAAGGTGACGCCATCCTCATTGAGCTTGCGGAGCTTGGCGAGCGACATGACCTGGAAGCCGCCGGAGTCCGTCAGGATCGGATGCGGCCAGCGCATGAATTCATGCAGGCCGCCGAGGCGCGCGACGCGCTCCGCGCCCGGGCGTAGCATGAGATGATAGACGTTGCCGAGCACAATATCCGCGCCGGTCGCGCGCACGTCCTGCGCAAACATGGCCTTCACGGTGGCGGCCGTGCCGACAGGCATGAAGGCGGGCGTGCGGATCGTTCCGCGCGGCGTAAAAATCTCGCCCTTGCGGGCGGCGCCGTCAGTCGCATGCACGGCGAAGGAAAAGTTGTCGCTCATTTGCGTTCCTTGGCGCCAAGCTCCGCGATCTTCACGATTCTGAATTGTCCGCAGTCCGTCTCGTTGAACCAGACGGTGAAATGCGCCGTCACCTTCAGTTCCGCCTCGCGTAAATCCGTGCGCCACGCATCGCCCGCCCCGAAGTCGATCCGCCCGTCTCGGCGCAACACGAAGGGACGCGGGCGGGCGCCGTCGAGATCGAAGGCGCCGAACACGTCCCAACTCGAGGCGAGGCGTGCGCCCTCCATGCGCAGATCGACGGTCATCGGCGCCTCGGTGGGGTCGTCACGCCATTGCGCCACGAGGCGGAAGTCGCGCGGTTCGCTCATGGTTCCGAACGATACAACAGGCTTGCGTCACCGTAGGAGTAGAAACGATAGCTGTTCGCGACTGCGTGCGCGTAGGCGGATTTCATGCGCTCCAGTCCGCAGAAGGCCGAGACCAGCATGAAGAGCGTCGACTTCGGCAAGTGAAAATTGGTGATGAGCATATCCGTCGCGCGGAATTTGTAGCCGGGCGTGATGAAAATGCCGGTACGCGCCGCGTAAGGGAGAATGACGCCATCAGGCTGCGCCGCGCTTTCCAGCGTGCGCAACGCAGTTGTGCCGACGGCGACGATGCGTCCGCCTTTCGCCCGCGCCTCGTTCAGCGCCTGCGCAGTCGCCGGGTCGATGCGCGCAAATTCCTCGTGCATCTTGTGGTCTTTGGTGTCCTCGGCCTTCATAGGCAGAAATGTCCCGGCGCCGACATGCAGCGTCACGCGGTGAAGGGCGACGCCCTTCGCCTCGATCGCAGAGAGAAGCTGCGGCGTGAAATGCAGGCCGGCGGTCGGCGCGGCGACGGCGCCGGCTTCGCGCGCATAGACCGTTTGATAGTCGGCTTCATCCTTTGCGTCGGCCGCGCGCTTGCCTGCGATATAGGGCGGCAGCGGCATGTCGCCCGCGGCTTCGATCGCTTCGTCGAGGGCAGGCCCGGCGAGGTCGAAGCGCAGCGTGATTTCGCCGTCCTCGCCCTTGGCGTCGACATGGGCGAGGAGGTTGTCGCCGTCATTGCGAGGAGCGGAGCGACGAAGCAATCCAGCTTCATCACCTTGGCTCTCGATTGCTTCGCTTCGCTCGCAATGACGGGTGAACCGAACTTCGTCCCCAATCGCCAGCTTCTTCGCCGGGCGCATCAGGGCGCGCCAGCGTGATGCGTCTAGCCGCTCGATCAGCGTGGCCTCGACGCCGGCGCTCAACTCGCCGCGCATACGCTTGCCGGAAAGCCGCGCATGTATGACGCGCGTGTCGTTGACCACCAGCGCGTCGCCGGGCCGCAGAAAGTCCGTCAACTCGCGGACAATCCGGTCCTCGAAGGCGCCTGCCGGCGGGACGACGAGCATGCGCGCGCTGTCGCGCGGCTCGACGGGTCGCAGCGCGATACGGTCCTGGGGAAGCTCGAAGTCGAAGAGATCGACGCGCATGAGGTTTACGATTCACATAAAAATGGCCGGGACGAGCCCGGCCATTCGGACGGTTGTTGGAACGACCTCAGCCCAGCGTCGCCTTGATGATCTTGTCCGGATCGCGCACGGGCTCTCCGCGCTTGATCGTGTCGACATTCTCCATGCCGGAGATCACCTGGCCCCACACAGTATATTGGCGATTGAGGAAGGGCGTGTCCGTGAAGCAGATGAAGAACTGCGAATTGGCGCTGTCGGGGTTTTGCGCACGGGCCATCGAGCAGGTGCCGCGCACATGCGGCTCGTTGTTGAACTCCGCTTTCAGATTTGGATATTTCGAGCCGCCGGTGCCGGTGCCGTTCGGGCAGCCGGTCTGGGCCATGAAGTCGTCGATCACGCGGTGAAAGACGATGCCGTCGTAAAAGCCCTCGGAGACGAGCTTCTTGATATGCGCCACGTGGTTGGGCGCGAGATCGGGACGGAATTTGATGACGACCGGGCCCTTGGTGGTCTCCAGCGTCATGGTGTCGGCGGCGTCGGTCATTTGTGCTCCTTGTTGCTAGGCCCCACCCTCCCCTCGAGGGGGAGGGTCGCCTCGCACCGCGAGGCGGGGTGGGGTGATTTCCCAGGTCACGGGGCGTCACCCCCACCCGCGCCGTTTCACGGCGCGACCTCCCCCCTCAAGGGGGAGGTGAAGATGTGCGCTCTTATCAGCTCGCGTCGCCGGCGACGCGCATCTTGATGATCTTGTCGGGGTCGGTGACTTTGCCGTTCTCGGCCTTGTCGCCCTTCTTGATCTTGTCGACGATCTCCATGCCGGAGACGACTTCGCCGAAGGCCGTGTATTTGCCGTTGAGCTGCGGCTGGTCGGCGACGACGATGAAGAACTGCGAATTGGCCGAGTCCTTGTCCGACGGGTCGCGCGCCATGCCGAGCGTGCCGCGCTTGAAGGGCTTGTCGGAGAATTCGGCCTTCACGTCGAGATAGCGCGAGCCGCTCATGCCCGTGCCGGTGGGATCGCCCGCCTGCGCCATGAAGCCGTCGATCACGCGATGGAAGACGATATTGTCGTAGAAATGCTCCTTGGCGAGCTTCTCGATGCGCTCGACATGCTTGGGCGCGACATCGGGCCAGAGCTTGATGGTGACGCGGCCGTCCTTGGTGTCGAGGTAGATCGTGTGCTCGTCGGCGGCGCGCACGAGCGAAGCGGCGCCAAGCGCGGCCGAGAATGCGACTGCGGAGAGCAGCAGACGGCGGGTGAGTTTCATGGAAAAAGCCTCCCTTATGTCTTAAGTCTTATCGCGCCTTTTGATGGCGCGTTCGAGGGCCTCGACGGAAGCGGCCGGCGCAAAGGCCGTAACGTCGCCGCCGAGCGCTGCGATCTGGCGCACAAGGGTGCCGCTGATATGGCGGAGCCCCGGCGCGGAGGGGAGGAAAACCGTGCGAATGCCGGGCGCAAGCGTCCCGTTCATCCCCGCCATCTGCATTTCATAGTCGAAATCGGAGCCGTCGCGCAATCCGCGCAGGATGGCGCAGGCCCCCTGCTCTCTTGCGGCGCCCACCACGAGGCCGTCGAAACTGACGACCTCGACTGAGCTTGCAAAGCCTTCGGCGGCGCAGGAGGCGCGTATGACGGCCACCCGCTCATCGAAGCTGAGCCAGGGCGCCTTGCCGGGATGCACGCCGATAGCGACGACGACCCTGTCGAAGAGCGCCACGCCCTGGCGGATCACATCGAGATGGCCCTGCGTCAGCGGGTCGAACGAGCCGGAATAGAGAGCGACCCGGCTCATGGCGCGGCCTCATGTACGATCGCGCCGCCGACAACGGTGGTCTTCACCACGCCCTGCAGCAGCGCCCCGTCGAAGGGCGTGTTGCGGCTGCGCGAATGCAGCTTCTCAGGATCGACGACGAAGGGCTCGTCGGGATCGAAGCGGATGAGATCGGCGGGCGCGCCCTTGGCGAGGCGCCCCTGCTCCAGCCCCAGAATCTCGGCCGGGCGCGACGACATGGCGGCCAGGAGGCGCGGCAGCGAAATGTCGCCCGAATGCACGAGCCTCATGCCGGCGGCGAGCATGGTCTCGACGCCGATGGCGCCGAATTCCGCCTCGCCGAACGGCAGCCGCTTCATTTCGACGTCCTGCGGATCATGGTCGGAGACGACGACGTCGATCAGGCCCTCGGCGAGCGCGGCGACGAGCGCCATGCGCTCCTCCTCATGGCGCAGCGGCGGGCGCAGCTTGAGATAGGTGCGGTAGTCGCCGATGTCGCTCTCATTGAGCGTGAGATGGTTGATCGTCGTGCCGCAGGTGACGGGCAGCCCCGCCGCCTTCGCCTCGCGTAGGGCGTCGAGCGAAAGCGTCGTGGTGAGGATCGCCGCGTGGTAGCGGGCGCCGGTGAGCGCGACGAGGCGCAGGTCGCGGTCGAGCATGATCGCCTCGGATTCGCGCGGGACGCCGGACAGGCCGAGGCGCAGGGCGAAATCGCCCTCGTTCATGACGCCCCCCGCCAGATCCGGATCCTGCGTGAAATGCACGATCAGCGCGCCGAAATCGCGGGCGTAGGTCATGGCGCGGCGCATGACGAGCGCATTCTTCACCGAGCGCGCGCCATCGAAAAAGGCGACGGCGCCGGCCTGCTTGAGAAGGCCCAGCTCCGCCATCTCCCTGCCCTCGCGCCCCTTGGTCAGCGCCGCCATGGGCAGGACGCGCACACGGCCCGTGTCGCGCGCGCGGCGCAGGACGAAATCGACGACGGCCGGGTCGTCGACGGCGGGCATGGCGGCGGATGTTGCAACAAGCGTTGTAACGCCTCCCGCGGCCGCCGCGGCGGTGGCGCTGGCGATGGTCTCGCGATGCTCCGCGCCCGGCTCGCCGACAAAGGCCTGCATGTCGATGAGGCCGGGCGCGAGAACGTCGCCGCGGCAGTCGATGACCCGAGCGCCGTCCGGGGCGGAGCCGACGAGGCCGAGTTCGGCGATGCGGCCGTCAACGACGAGCAGCCCGCCGCGCGTCTCGGTCCCCGCGGAGGGGTCGACGAGACGGGCGTTCAGGAAGAGAAGCGGCTGAGCGGGCGATGACGGCTGATGAGGCGACATGGGGCCTGAT
>PERY01000048.1 GCA_002929055.1 Methylocystis sp.
CGCCGCGCCGCCGCCGCAGGCCGTTCTCGCCGCGATGAAAGCCGCCGGTTTCGAGGTCACGCATCTTTACGGCCTGACGGAGACCTATGGCCCCGCGGCGGTCAATGAATGGCAGGACCGTTGGGACGATCTCGACGAAACCGCGCAGGCGCAGATGAAGGCGCGGCAGGGCGTGCGCTACATGGTGCTGGACGATCTCGACGTGATCGATCCCGAGACGATGCAGCCTGTGCCGCGCGACGGAGCGACCATGGGCGAGGTCATGTTCCGCGGCAATATCGTGATGAAGGGTTATCTGAAGAACAAATCTGCGTCCGAGAAAGCCTTTCACGGCGGCTGGTTCCACTCGGGCGATCTCGGCGTCATGCACCCGGACGGCTATATCCAGCTCAAGGACCGCTCCAAGGACATCATCATTTCGGGCGGCGAAAACATCTCATCGATCGAAGTCGAGGACGTGCTCTTCAAGCATCCCAAGGTGAGCGCCGCGGCGGTCGTCGCCGCGCCGGATGTGAAATGGGGCGAGACGCCCTGCGCCTTCATCGAACTCAAAGAGGGCGAGGCGGCGACAGTGGACGAAATCATCGCCTGGTCGCGCACGCACCTCGCGCATTTCAAATGCCCGCGCCACATCGTCTTCGGTCCCTTGCCGAAGACGTCGACGGGCAAAATCCAGAAATTCATCCTGCGTGAGCGCGCGCGTGACATGTGGCCGGGCGGTTCGGCGACGGCGACGCTCTGAGGCGGCGCATTCTCAATAACAAGGCGTAAAAGCAACACAGCCAGCAATCGCATCGCGAAAGCTGGCTGATGTCGTCTTGCGGCGACGCTGGCTCAGGCCAGCGTCTGCCTGAAAGAAAGATTAGAAGAAGATGCCGAGGCAGCCGCCCGCGAGGGCGCCGACGACGGCGGCCGCAATCGTGTTCTGCATGCCGCCGAGAGCCGCGGCCGCGAGGCCGCCCAGGAGCACCGCGCCAACGCCGGCGAAGATGTAGGTGTTCGTCGTGACTTCGAGTTCTTTGTCAGCCATTGTCTTCACTCCCTGATGAGACATTCTGTGAAGCCCTCTGAGGGCGCGACAGGTCGATTAGAAGAAGATGCCGAGGCAGCCGCCCGCGAGAGCGCCGACGACGCCAGCCGCGATCGTGTTCTGCAGGCCGCCGAGAGCGGCAGCGGCGAGGCCGCCCAGGAGCACCGCGCCAACGCCGGCGAAGATGTAGGTGTTCGTCGTGACTTCGAGTTCTTTGTCAGCCATTTCCTTCACTCCTCTTTCCGTTCCCAGAGCTGCGCCTTATCTTTTCTTCTTTGGCGCTTTCGCCCCCATCGGCTGGGTGCGCGTCATTTCGACGCAGGGAAGGTTAGCACAAGATGCGGCCGTGTCCAGCGCTGCGACGTTTTTGCCGCGACAACGTGTCGCATCGCGTAGTGCATTGAAACAACGAAGCCTGCGTCTGCTGCGAGCATAATTTTTCGTCTTCCTGGCCAAAAAAAATTTGTGCCGCACCGCACCGGAGGTCGTCGGAGGACGCTCGCCTCGTTTGGATCGGACGGGGGTCGTTTTCGCGCCGTGCCGGCGCTATAGGGACGGACATGACCCAGATCAGAGACGCCGCGCCTGCCCGCCTGCCTGCTGCGGAACCGAAAGGCAGAATCGGCGCAACGCTATCGCCGCTCAAGCCCCTCTTGCCCTATGCGCTGCGCTACAAGAGCACGATCACGCTTGCCCTGATCGCGCTCGTCGTCGCTTCCGGCGCGACGCTCTCCCTGCCAGCGGCCGTGCGCGGCATGATCGACCACGGCTTTTCGGCCGACAGCGCCGGAGCGGTGAACGCCTATTTCGGCGCCATGATCGCGGTCGCCGCGACGCTCGCGATCGCCTCCGCGACCCGGTACTATTTCGTGATGACGCTGGGCGAGCGCGTCGTAGCGGATTTGCGCGCTGATCTCTTCAAGCACCTCGCCTCGCTCGACGCCGCCTTTTACGACACGGCGAAAACCGGCGAATTGCTTTCGCGACTCACGGCAGACACGACGCTGCTGAAGTCGGCCTTCGGCTCCTCGGCGTCCGTCGCCCTTCGCAACTTCTTCATGTTCATCGGCGCGGTGCTGATGATGTTCGCGACCAGCCCCAAGCTCGCCGGGATGGCGCTCGCGGCGATCCCCGTGGTTGTGCTGCCCCTCATCGCCTCCGGCCGTAGCGTGCGACGCCGCTCGAAGCACGCGCAGGATACGCTGGCGCAGGCCTCCGCCTATGCGGGCGAAAATCTCTCCGCCATCCGCGCCATGCAGGCGAATGGGGCGCAGACCTTCACGGTCGCCCGGTTCAAACGCGCGGTCGAAAACGCCTTTGAGGCCGCGCAGGCGGCGACGCTGATGCGCGCCCTGGTGACGGCTGGCGTCATCCTTGTCGTCTTCACGGGCGTCGTCGGCGTGTTGTGGCTAGGTGCGCAGGACGTTCTCGCGGGACGCATGAGTTCCGGCCTTCTCTCGCAATTTGTCCTCTACGCCGTGCTTGGCGCCTCCTCGCTCGGCGAGTTGTCCTCGGTCTGGAGCGAGGTCTCCGCGGCTGCGGGCGCGGCGACGCGCATCGCAGAGATACTCGCAGTAAAGCCCGCAATTGTCGCGCCCGCGCATCCGGCGCCGCCGCCCCCGCGCTGGGAGGGCGCCATCGCCTTCGATCATGTCGCCTTCGCCTATCCGACGGCGCCCGACCGCTCCGCGCTGCGCGACTTCACGCTTGGCGTGAAGCCCGGCGAGCGTGTCGCTCTTGTCGGACCATCCGGCGCCGGCAAGTCGACGATCTTCTCGTTGCTACTGCGTTTCTACGATGTTGACGGCGGCGCGATCTCGCTCGACGGCGTGGACATCCGCGCCTTCGATCCGCTCGATCTGCGCAGGGCCATCGCGCTCGCGCCGCAGGATCCCGTGATCTTTGGCGTCAGCGTCGCGGAGAACATCGCCTATGGCCGCGAGGGCGCGTCGCAGGAGGCGATCGTCTCGGCGGCGAAGCGCGCGCAGGCGCATGATTTCATCAGCGCGCTGCCCGAGGGTTACGAGACGATGCTCGGCGAGCGCGGGGTCACGCTCTCGGGCGGGCAGCGCCAGCGCCTCGCAATCGCCCGCGCCATTCTCGCCGACGCGCCGGTGCTTCTGCTCGACGAGGCGACCTCGGCGCTCGACGCCGAGAACGAGGCGGCCGTGCAGGCCGCGCTGCATGATGTGATGGAGGGGCGCACGAGCATCGTCATCGCGCATCGCCTCGCCACGGTGCTGGAGGCGGACCGCATCGTGGTTCTCGACGAGGGGCGCATCGTGGAGGAGGGGACGCATGCGACGCTGAGCGCCGCAGGCGGTCTCTACGCGCGCCTCGCGAAATTGCAGTTCGATACGGAGCGCGGCGCGGCCGCTTGAGCGGCCAGCTATTTCGGCCGCTTCTCGTCATACGCTTTCAAGAAGCGCTTGGGGGCCTGCGCGCGCCACACGCGCAGGAGGTTCGCACGCGCCCAATCAGGATCAAGTCGCTCGGCTCTGACGAGCACCAGCGGGTGGTTCCTGTAATGCGGTGTGACAAAAAAGGTCTCTGGCTCCGCCGCGAGCAGAACCTCGCGTTCCTCCATGGCCACCTTGAAGACAGGCGCGTCTTCGCTCGGGCTCCACCAGACCCAGAGCTTGCCGTGCGCCTTCAAGACCGGCTGGCCCCAGGAAAGTCCTTCCTCGACGCCCGGAAGGTTCAGGGCGAGCGCCAGCGCTTTGATGCCTTTCCAGTTCATCTGAGCCTCCCGGACCGCCTTTTGGCTAGTCGCGCCAAAATGGCGTAGCTTGGCCGCATGGATTTTTGAGGAGAATTGCCGTGTCGCAGGAAGAACGCAACACAGCGCTGCTGCGCGAAGCCTATCGTCTTTGGGCCGACAGCAAGGGCGCGAGCGCGGACCATTGGCTCGCCCTTATGGCTGGTGGCGAGATTGCATTCGGGTCTTTAGCGCAGGGCCGCGTCAACGCGGTCGCTTTCACGCAGCAGCGTCACTCGCGGGAGGGCGTCGCGGATTATCTTCGCGGGCTGGTCGAGGATTGGGAGATGATCGACTACTGCGTCGATCATCTGGTCGCGCAAGGTGACCGTGTTGTCGCGCTCGCCCGCACGTCGTGGCGGTGCATGGCGACCGACAAGGTCGTCGACACGCCGAAGGTCGACAGCTGGCGCTTCGACGCAGACGGCAGAATCGTCGAGTTCTTCGAATATTACGATACGGCCGCGATGTTCGAGGCGGCGCGCTGAAGGCGCGCCACCTCCGATGTCTAACCTTACTTCGTCAACCGCAGGGGCGTCGACGTCGCCGAGACGGCGATGTTCGCGAAGGCGTTTGTGAGCGCCTGCGAGTCCGTGGCGACGAAGGCGTTTTCCGGCTTGGACGCGCAATAGCCCAGCAAAGCGGTCGAATGCGCCTGCTGGGGCCCGCTGAGGAAGCCGCTGTGGTTGAACATCACCGTATAGATCGTGACGCCCTTCGCCTTGGCGTTGTCGCAGGCCTTCTTGAGTCGCTCGTCGAGGAAGGCTTCGAGCGCCGCATAGGTCTGGACATTGTCGGCCCAGGAGAGGCGGCTGGCGCCCATGTAGCCATAGGCCGAGTAGTCGGAGATTCCGGCGCCCGACGCGTTGCCGTTCTCCGCCAGACCATTCACGCCGTCCGTCATCAGAACGATGACTTTCTTGGTCGTCTTGTCCGTATAGGGCGCGCCGTCGCCAAAGGGTTTCTCAGGCGAAAGCGTGCGCCAGGCCCAGGTCAGCCCCTCCGAGATGACCGTGCCGCCGTTGAACCAGAAGTTCATGGCCTCGATGGCGGAGATCACCCGGCCCTGATTGTTGGTCAGGCGCGTCAGCGGCTCCGGGCAGGCGGCGTTGGGGCCATAGGTGTCGGGGGCGGTCTCCTTGACGATCGCGGCGTTCGTCGTGCCGTCGTATTTCAGGATGCTCTGGCCGGCGTTCCAGCCGTCGGACACCCAATTCCACGCTGCGGGCACGGCGTAATCGGCCTTGTAGTTGTTGTGGAACGTCGTGGAGCCGGACGTCCATTTGCCGGGCGCCGCGTAGGTCCAGCTGGCGAAATTGTAATCGGGTTCATCAGGCCAGAAATAGGGCGTGAAGATCGACGCCGGGTCCGCGGACGAGGGCGGAATGTCCGTCACGTCATAGTCGACCCCGGACTTGTAGCCCGTGCCCCAGGACGCATTCATCGCAGCGACTTCAGTCGCATTCACGCGCGCCTCGACGCAGCCTTTCCAGGCCACCGTTTTCCCCTTGTCGTCCTTGAGGCGATTGAAGAGTTCATACGGGCTGACCTTACCCGGATTGACGATCCAGTCGCAGCCCCCGGTGAAGCTGTCCTTCGGCTGAAAGTTGAAGCCGACAGGCGCCTTGAAGGTGCGTCCGGTGGCGGGTGATTTGAAGTCCTGCAGGGTCAGGGCCGGGACGGTGTTTGGCGTCTCGTCGGCGAAGGCGGCGCTCACGCCAAACAGTTCCTCGGCGATGCGGCGAAACGGGTTGAGCAGGTCGATCAGGTCGCTGGCGTCTCCGGAGTCGCCGCTCGATCCGCTGCCGGGCCCACTACCGCCGCCGCCAGAACCCCAGTTGGGCGTGCAGTTCTTGTCGTAGCCGAGCCACGCCCAGTTGTACCAATTGCCCGTGAGCGGCGCCGTGACTTTGGTGTCGAAATAGGAGCTTTCGGTCAGGCCAGGATTGACGGCGGCGACATAGGGCACGACGCTTACGCGCAATTTGCCTTTCGCGCCGTTGCTCATGACGCTCTGCACGAGCGTTTTGGCGGCGGCTTTCAGATCGGCCATGTCGTCGCGCATGGAGCCGGTGTTGTCGAGGGCGAGCGCCATTTCCACTGGCGCCTCGCTGCCGAGCGTGATGCTCGCCTCGGAAGTGGCGCTGACTTTCACCTGCTGGAAATTCGCGACTTTCATGACTGACGTCTTCAGCACGGCGGTGGCCTGAACCTGAAAGACGCCGGCTGAAGGCTCCGTTTCCGTCACGGTGACGTCGAGGGCGTCCGCCTCGCTGCCTAAGTTCGCCAGAACCTGGTTCTTTGCGATGTTTTCACGCGCGCTCTTCGAGAGCTTCTGCTGCGCTCCGGCCGTCAGCACCGCGGCGTCGGTGGCCGCCTGAAGCTTCGATTTGATCATGGCCGCGCGGCCGTAATCTATCGCCACCCCGAGGGCGAACATCGCCGGAATGAAGGCAAGGCCAAAAATCAGTGCGGTCGAGCCCGAGCGCGCCCGAAGAAATATCGGGAAGGTGCGCAGTAATTTGCGGGTGAAAACGTCGAGGCGGGTATACATTTGAATTTGCTCCGTTTCGATGTGCACTTTCCCTGCAAGCACTCAAGATGTGGTTAATCGGATTCTCCAAAGACCCCCGCTTCCGGTGATGATTAAAAGCGAGTTCGCTGCTTGGCCGGGGGATCGGCGCGGACCGCCATTTGCCTTTGCAATGATTAATGCTAAGAGCACGCGCCAACCCGTAACAACCGAGGAGTTGGCCCCATGGCCCGAATGCCCGCCACGTTGACCGAAGCGCTCACTTTCGACGACGTGCTGCTGCGGCCCGGCCATTCCCGCGTGATGCCCTCCGGCGTCGATATCACGACGCGCCTCACCCGCGAAATCACGCTCAACCTGCCCATCGTCTCCGCCGCCATGGACACGGTGACGGAGGCGCGGCTCGCCATCGCCATGGCTCAGGCGGGCGGCATTGGCGTCATCCACCAGAATCTTTCGCCCGCGGATCAGGCCGCCGAAGTGCGCAAGGTCAAGCGCTACGAGAGCGGCATGGTGGTCGATCCGATCACCATTTTCCCCGAGGCGACGCTGGCCGACGCGCTGTCGCTGATGGCGTCCAACGGCATATCCGGCATTCCGGTGGTCGAGCGCGCGGCGGACGGCGGCAAGGGCCGGCTCGTCGGCATTCTGACGAACCGCGACGTTCGCTTCGCCGAGGACAAGAGCCAGCCCATCGCGGAACTGATGACCAAGAAGCTCGTCACCGTGCGCGAAGGCGTCGAAAAGGGCGAGGCGCAGCGTCTGCTGCACGAGCACCGCATCGAGAAGCTGCTCGTCGTCGACGAGGACTACCGTTGCGTGGGCCTTGTGACGGTCAAGGACATCGAGAAGGCGACCCAGCACCCCCACGCCTGCAAGGACGCCGAAGGACGCCTGCGCGTCGCCGCCGCATCGACGGTTGGCGACCACGGCTATGAGCGCGCGCTGCAACTGATCGACGCCGGCGCTGACTGCATCGTGATCGACACGGCGCATGGCCATTCGCAGGCGGTGATAGACCAGGTTTCCCGCGTGAAGCGCGAGAACAACAGGGTGCAGGTCATCGCCGGCAACATCGCCACCGCCGAAGCCGCGAAGGCGCTGATCGGCGCCGGCGCCGACGCCATCAAGGTCGGCATCGGCCCCGGTTCGATCTGCACGACGCGCATCGTCGCGGGCGTCGGCGTGCCGCAGCTCACGGCGATCATGGAGGCCTCCGAGGAGGCGCGCAAAGCCGACGTGCCGGTGATCGGCGACGGCGGCGTGAAATACTCCGGTGACCTCGCCAAGGCCGTCGCGGCCGGCGCCGAGGTGGTGATGATGGGCTCGCTCTTCGCGGGCACGGAGGAGTCGCCCGGCGAGGTGTTTCTCTACCAGGGCCGCTCCTTCAAGGCCTATCGCGGCATGGGGTCCGTCGGCGCCATGACGGCCGGTTCGGCCACGCGCTACTTCCAGGGCGATGTGAAGGACCAGCTCAAGCTCGTGCCCGAGGGCATCGAGGGGCAGGTGCCCTATCGCGGGCCGATCGCGCCGATCCTCTACCAGCTCGCGGGCGGCCTGCGCTCGGCGATGGGTTATATCGGCGCGCCGACGATCAAGGAGTTTCAGGAGCGGGCGCAATTCGTGCGCATCACCAACGCCGGCCTGCGCGAAAGCCATGTGCACGACGTGTCTATCACGCGCGAAAGCCCGAACTATCCCACTGGCGTCTGACGGCGAAAGCGGGGGCCGGCGCCGCAACGCCGGCCGCGCCTCTAGTGTTTGCCCGGCTCCAGCTTCACGCCGCGCCTCTCATAGGCGACGTAGGAGAGGATCGCGGTCATTTTCGGATCGTCCGCCGCCAGCGCCTGTCCCTGCAGCGGGTTCTTGATGCACCAGTTCACCATCTCCCAAAGCTGCGTGACCTTGCCGAACTGCTTCTGGAATTTGGGATAGGTTTCCGGATGCGTGTTCGCCGCATTGGGATGGCATTGCGCGCAGGCGACGCCATTCGTGCCAAGCGCGCCGCTCGTCCAGAGTTCCCGGCCCTTCTTGGCGACGGACTCGTACTCTGCCTGCCAGCGCTGGACGTCGGTTCCCTTGAACTCGTCGGCGAGGGCAGGGGCGGCGACGAGCCCCAACCCGAGAGCGAGGGCTGTCATGGAAATGCGCATGATGTTCTCCTCGCGGGTCAGTAATGGGCCTGAGTGGCCTTGCGGCGCATGGGATCCTGATAGCTCTTGTCGACGGGATGGCCCGCCGCCGGATCGAAACCGACGACGCGCTGATCGTTGTCCCAAAGCTGATAGCGCGCCGTGACGCGTCCCGAGTTCACGTCGACAAGCTGCCAGCCCGTCGCGTCGCGCTCGAAGAACGGATCGGCGCGGTTCATCGGCACAGTGAGCACCGGCAGATGGCTTTCCGCCTGCGCGTAGGTGGAAGGGTAGGGCCAGGGCCAGGCCGTCGCCATCACCGAATTGAAGGCGATGTTGCCGATCTGATTGTACTGGATCTGGTGAACATGGCCGTAGATGACGTTGACGCTCTTGAACGGCGCGAGCAAGGCCTGCACCTGTTCCGCGTCGTCGGTCCAGAAGTTCCAGCCCTTGTAGATCTTCTGCAGCGGCGAATGTGAAAACACGACGACAGGCGTGTCCTTCGAAACTTTCTCTAGATCGTCGGCGAGCCATTTGCGCTGCTTCTCGCCGACCATGAAGGGTGAACCGTTCGGGTTGTCGAGCCCCGCCATTTCCTGCATGCGCTGCTCGGCGGACGGCCAGCGATGGAAGGTCCATTCATCCGTCGTGAGGATGGAGTTCAGCACGACGAAATGCACGCCCTTCACATCGAAGCTGTACCACTGTGGACCATAGAGCTTCGACCAATATTCGCCGAGGTCGAGATAATAGTCGTGCTCGCCCATGACGGCGTGCAGCTTGCCTTTGAGCGCCGAGAGCATCTCGGCCCCGTGATCGAGCTCCTCGCGCTTGCCAAGCTGCGCGAGGTCGCCGCCGAACATCACGAAGTCGACTTCCGGCTGTATGAGATTGGCCTCCGCCACGGCGCGCTTGAGGCCCATGTCCCAATTGCGCACGAAGCTCGCGCCCTTGATCTGCTGGATGTGAGAATCCGAGATGTAGGTGAAGCGCACGTCCTCACGGGTTCCGGCAAAGGCAAGTTGCACCATGCTGATGGGGAGGGTGCTCACCGTGCCCGCGAGCCCCGCGGCGCCAGCGGCCATCACGCTGCGCCTCGTAATGAGTTTCGTCATTGCTTGTCTCCGTCGCGGTTCAAGGCCGCGTTATTCATTTCGATTGGGCGGTGGCGAAAGACGGGCTCGTCAGCGTCTCCATGAAGGCGACGAGATCGTCGATCTGCTGGTCGGTCAAATTGAGCGGCCTGATGCCCCCCGAGAGATATGGATTGACGGGATTGGGATCTCCGGGGCTCTTTCCGCCCTCGTTGTAGTGCTTGACGACGTCCTTGAGCGTCTTCAGCGAACCGTCGTGCATGTAGGGCGCCGTCTGCGCGATGTTGCGCAGGGTCGAGGTTTTGAAGCCGCCGATCTCGTCAAGGGAATCGGTCACGGCGAAGCGCCCGAGGTCGGAGCTTTTCGGGTCGCCGAGCACCGATTTGTCGACGTCGGCCCCGGCGGCTTTCGCCTTGAGGAACTCGCCCGCGAGTCGCGGCACGTCGCCCTGAATGCGATTGATCCCGACGCCGATGTTGTGGAACTTGTTGTCGGTGAAGAGCGCCTGCGTCTGTTCGACCGCATGGCAGGAGACGCAGCGTCCCTGGCCGATGAAGACGTCGAAACCGCGTTTCGCCTGCGCGCTGATGGCGTTGGCGTCGCCGCCGAAATACCATTTGTCGAAAGGCGAGTCGCCGGAGACGACGGTGCGCTCGAAGGCGGCTATGGCCTTCTTCACTTCCTCCATCGTCACGTCCTTGCCGCTCTTGTTGAAGGCTTTCTTGAAGCCGTCGACATAAGCGGGATCCTCGCGCACGATCTTGAGAACCGGATCGTGGTTGGGCAGGCCCATCTCGACCGGATTGATCATCGGGAACTGCGACTGATCCTCGAGCGAAGAGGAGCGGCCGTCCCAGAACATCGTCGTAAAATAGGCTGCGTTGATAACCGTCGGCGCGTTGCGCGTGCCAGTGAGTTTGGCGTGACCCTCCGACGTCTTCAGCGGACTGTCTGTGAAGGCTTTCTTTTCATTGTGGCAGGTCGCACAGCTCACCGTGCCGTCGATCGAGAAGCGCTGATCGTGGAAAAGTTTGTCCCCGAGAGCGATTTTTTCGGGCGTCTGCGGATTGTCGATGGGGATGGGAACCTTCGGCAGGCCGAGCGGATCGGCGTGGACGCAGGTGACGCCGAGCGTGCCCGCCAGAGACAGGGCCGCGAGCGCCCTTTCAACGCGAACATTGAGCCTGAACAAGCGCATGGCTTCTTTTCCTCCGCGTCTCATGCGGCTTATCGCCGCATTTATTTGACGCGAGATTGCGCCGGTTTTCAGTAGTTGGCAAGTCTCCGCTCGGCGAATACGCCACCGAGTAAGTTGAACGTCGTTCGCGCGCTTCGCGACTATTTGTGCGCTGCAAGAAATCGACGTGCCCAATATTGCGCAGATGGACGTTCTCGCCCGTCCGAAATCTTTGTCATACCGGCGGCGCGTAATTTGTGATCCAACCGCAACTCACTGACTTACGGGGGATTGGCCGCTGGCGCCGGCCAGCCGGGGCTTCCGCAGTGTCAGGGGTTGTGATAGCCGGAGGCGCAAGCGTCGCGCGCTTTCGCGCAGCGAGGCGATCAGCTTTCAACGACTAAAGCTGCAAGGGGAGAGAAACGAATGTCCGGACTTCGTATCGCCGCGACGAGCGCGATGCTGCTGCTTCCCGCTCTGGCCCATGCCGGCGACCTGCGCGCCGACGCCAATGCGGTCTTCAAACCGATCGACGCTTCCAGCGTGAACGCCGTCGTCAAGAACAACGCCATCACCCCGGCAAAGATAGAGCTCGGCCATAAGCTCTTCTTCGATCCCCGCCTGTCGAAGAGCCAGATCATCAGTTGCAACAGCTGCCACAATCTCGGCACCGGCGGCGTCGACGCCGGCTCCACCTCCATCGGGCATGGCTGGGCGAAGGGCCCGCGCCGTGCGCCGACGGTGCTTAATGCGGTCTTCAACGTCGCCCAGTTCTGGGACGGCCGCGCCGTCGATCTGAAGGCGCAGGCCAAGGGGCCGGTGCAGGCTGATGTTGAAATGAACAACACGCCTGCTGCTGTCGAGGCGACGCTCAAGAGCATGCCGGCCTATGTGGTCGAGTTCAGGACCGCGTTCCCGACGGACGCCAATCCGGTCACCTTCGACAATATGGCCAACGCCATCGAGGCCTTCGAGGCGACCCTCACGACGCCGAACTCGAAGTTCGACAAGTTCCTCCTCGGTGACGTCAATGCGCTGAACGACACCGAGAAAAAGGGTCTGCGTCTGTTTATGGACAAGGGCTGCTCGGGTTGCCACAGCGGCGTGAACGTCGGCGGCAACGGCTACTTCCCCTTCGGTGCGGTCTCCAAGCCCGACGCGACGATCATGCCCGTCGCAGACCGTGGTCGCGCCAAGGTCACGAAGGATTCCGCGGACGACTTCGTTTTCCGCTCCGCGCCTTTGCGAAACGTCGCGCTGCGTGCGCCTTACTTCCATAGCGGCGCCGTCTGGACGCTCGAGGAAGCGGTGGACGTAATGGCCAAGGACCAGCTTGGCGTCGCACTTGCGCCCGATGAAGATGCAGCGATTGTCGCTTTCCTGGGGACGTTGAACGGCGACCAGCCAAAGATTTCCTATCCGATCCTGCCGGCGCGCACGAACGACACGCCGCGTCCTCAATAAACAATCTGACGGAGCGCGCCTGCGCGCGCTCCGACTGACAAACTAAAGCTGCCCTTCTCTTTTCTCATTCAATCCAAGCTGGGCCAGGCGCTCATGTCGCGGCTGCGCCATCATCGTCATGCGCACGTTAGGGCGTCCGACTCGGCGATTCGCACTCACGCCTCTCGCGCAAAAGATAACGTTGGCCGACCAGCCAACGAAACAGCGGCGTTCGGCGTTAACGAAGAGACAGATCGCCGCAGTCCTGTTGGCGGGGCGCGGGAGGCCTTCGCCGCACTTCCGCCACATGATCGGCGGCAGTGCGACGCGACGCAGCAAAGTTGATAACTTTCATCTCACTAGCGAGAAGCTCACGTCGCGTGCATTTCGTCACGCCGCCATCACAAAGGATTGC
>PERY01000049.1 GCA_002929055.1 Methylocystis sp.
GGGCTGAAGCTTTTCGACATTCTCGGCGGTGATCTGCTTCAAGGCGGAATGGCGTTGGTTGAAATAGTCGCCGGTCGGCGAGACCCATTGCTTGGGGTCTTTCGTGAGCGCAGCCAGATCGTCTGCAGAAGAAGCCGCCGAGGGGGCCGGGCTCGCGGCGGGCTCGGCGGCGGGCGGCGCTGTCGCAGCCGCAGCGTGCTCTGCCGGGGCCGCCGCAGGCTGAGCGGCGACGGTCTCGTGCCTGGGGGCCGTGGCTTCCTCGGTCCCGGCGCTCTCGTGGGTCGCATGAGTCTGCGGGGTCAGCGTCGGGCCGACAAAATAGACCCCCGCGCCGGCGGCCCAGATGATCGCCGTCGTGGCGAGAAGATTGCGCGTATCCGTTTTCATGTCTCTCTCCCAAAGCGGCGATGTTTTGCTCGCGCCCTGGCGAGCCATCGCTCGAAGTTGTTCTCTCTAAACCGGGTCGGCGATCACATTGGCGCCTTTGACTGAAATCAATCGGTTCCCGGACGGTCCCGGCCAAATTCTTCCTGCCCTCGAACCCGCCTCCCGTTCTTATTGCATCGCTGGATTTTGGGCCAGCGCCGGCGCAGAGGCACAGATCACGCCGCCGCGAGGCCGCCCGCCAGATCCTCGATCAGGTCGTCGACGTCCTCGAGGCCCACCGAGAGGCGCAGCATGCCGTCCGTGATGCCGAGCGTCGCGCGCGCCTCGGGCGAAAGGCGCTGATGCGTCGTCGTCGCCGGATGGGTGATGAGGCTCTTGGCGTCGCCGAGATTGTTGGAGATCTTGATCACCTGAAGCGCGTTGGCCAGCTTGAAGGCCGCGGCCTTGCTGGGCAGGAAGAAACTGACCAGCGTGCCGCCCCCCGTCATCTGGCGGCGCGCGAGTTCGCCCTGCGGATGGTCCTTGCGGAAGGGATAGAGCACCTTCGTCACGCCCTTCTGCTCCGCAAGGAAATCCGCGATCTTCGCGGCGCTCGCGGTCTGCTGGCCGACGCGCAGGGGCAGCGTCTCCAGACCTTTCAGCATCACCCAGGCGTTGAAGGGCGACATGGCCGGGCCGGTCTGGCGCAGGAAATTATGGAGGTGCTCCTCGATCAGCGCCTGCGATGCAAGGATGATCCCGCCGAGGCAGCGCCCCTGTCCGTCGATGTGTTTGGTGGCGGAATAGACGACGACGTCGGCCCCGAAGTCGAACGGCTTCTGCAACAGCGGCGTCGCGAAGACATTGTCGACGACGAGCTTGGCCCCGGTGTTGTGGGCGAGGTCGGCGATGGCCTCGAGGTCGTAGACGTCGAGGGTCGGGTTGGTCGGGCTTTCGAGGAAGAAGAGCTTGGTCTCCGGCCGGATCGCCGCCTTCCATTGGGAAAGGTCGGCGCCGTCGACGAGCGTCGACGCGACCCCGAAGCGCGGCAGGAGATCCTCAACGACATAGAGACAGGAGCCGAACAGCGCGCGCGCCGCCACCACATGGTCGCCGGCCTTCACCTGCGCCAGCATGGCGGCGGTGACGGCGGCCATGCCGCTCGCCGTGGCGCGCGCGGCCTCGGCGCCTTCCAGCAGGCACATGCGCTGTTCGAACATGGCGACGGTGGGGTTGGAAAAACGGGAGTAGATGAAGCCCGGATCGTCGCCCTTGAAGCGCGCCTCGGCGGCCTCCATCGTCGGATAGGCGAAGCTTTGCGTGAGGAAGAGCGCCTCCGACATTTCGCCGAAGGGCGAGCGCGTCGTCCCGCCGTGGACGAGCAGCGTCGCCGGCCTGAATTTGCGCGGGGCGTCGTTCGACATATTCCTCTCCCTCAGCGCCTCATGCGCCGGCATTCTTGCGCGCTCGCGGCGCGCGGCCAAACGGGTTTCCTGCGGGAGACCCGGCCTTTTAGCGCTTTGTTTTTCGTGGCGGCAAGCCGGCCGGCTCAAATAACCACGTCGCCCACTAATGGGAAAAGCGGGCGGGGCTGTCAATCTTCTCTTTGACTTCGCCGGGCGGGGCTATATCTCGCCGTGAATGCCCAAGGCCCTGCGTTTCATCCTCGGCGACCAGCTTTCCCGCTCCATCGCGACGCTAGACGGACTCGCGCCAGGCGACGTCGTGCTGATGGCCGAGGTCGCCGACGAGACGCGTTACGTCCGCCACCACAAGCAGAAGATCGTCCTCGTCCTTTCCGCCATGCGCCATTTTGCGGCGGAACTGCGAGAGGAGGGAATCGCCGTCGATTACATCCGGCTCGACGACCCGGAAAGCACGGGCTCCTTCTCGGGCGAACTCGCCCGCGCCGTGGCGCGCTATCGCCCCAAACGCGTGGTCGTGACCGAGCCCGGGGAGTGGCGGGTGCGGGAAATGATGCTCGGCTGGGAGGCGGCGCTGGGCCTGCCGGTCGAGATCAGGGACGACGACCGCTTCTTCTGCTCGCGGGCCGAATTCGCGCGCTGGGCCGAGGGGCGCAACGGGCTGCGGATGGAGTTCTTCTACCGGGAGATGCGCCGGCGCACCGGCTTTCTCATGGAGGACGACGCGCCTGTTGGCGGCAAATGGAATTTCGACCCGGAGAATCGCAAGGCGCTGCCCGCCAAATTCCGCGCCCCCGACCGGCTGCGCTTCTCGCCGGACGCCGTCACAACCGAGGTCATGGCGCTGATTGAGGCGCGCTTTCCCCATCATTTTGGCGATCGTGCGCCGTTCGGCTGGGGCGTCACGCGCGAGGAGGCGCTGGCCGCTCTCGACGCCTTCATCGCCGACTGCCTGCCGTCCTTCGGCGACTATCAGGACGCGATGAAAACGGGCGCGCCCTTCCTCCATCACGCGACGCTCTCGCCCTATCTCAATCTCGGCCTTCTCACCGCCCATGAAGTTTGCGTCGCCGCCGAGCGCGCCTGGCGCGCAGGCGCCGCGCCCATCAACGCGGTCGAGGGCTTCATCCGGCAGATTCTCGGCTGGCGGGAGTTTGTGCGCGGCGTCTACTGGCTGAAGATGCCGGACTACGCCGAGACGAACGCGCTTCACGCGATGCGGCCGCTCCCCTGCTTCTACTGGTCGGGCGAGACCCGGATGAACTGCCTGCGCCAGGTCATTGGCGAAACGAAGGCGCACGCCTACGCCCATCACATCCAGCGCCTGATGGTGACGGGCAATTTCGCGCTGCTCGCGGGCGTGGCGCCGCGCGAGATCGAGGAATGGTATCTCGTCGTCTACGCCGACGCCTATGAATGGGTGGAGCTGCCGAATGTGCACGGCATGGCGATCTTCGCCGACGGCGGCCTGCTGGCCTCGAAGCCCTATGCGGCGTCGGGCGCCTATATCGACCGCATGTCGGATTACTGCAAAAGCTGCGCCTACGACGTGAAGGCGAAGACCGGGCCGAAAGCCTGCCCGTTCAACTATCTTTACTGGAATTTCTTCATGGAGAACCGCGAACGGTTGCCGATCACGCCCCGGCTCGCCATGCCGCTGAAGACTCTCGACGCCATGAGCGCCGAGCGGCGGCATGAAATCCGGCGAGATGCGGCGGCCTTTCTGGGCGGTCCGGAGATGGACGCGCGGCCGCGCGCGGGCTATTCGGAGGAGCAGGGACGCCTCCCGCTTTAGCCGGCGCCCTCAAGCACCTCGGGTCAGGGAACGGCGCGGCATGTCGCCTTTGGGAATTTCACAGGGGGGCGTGCTCTCCAGCCGGCAGATAGAGGCTATGGCGCAGGCCGGCGCGATCCGCGTCGCCGCCCCGCTCGCGCATGGGCAGATCCAGCCGGCCAGCCTCGATCTGCGGCTGGGGGCCAAGGCCTATCGCGTGCGCGCCAGCTTCCTGCCCGGCAAGGACCGTGGCGTCGCCGACATTCTTTCCGCGCTCGCCTATGACGAGATGTCGCTTGCGGGCGAGGGGGCGATCCTCGAGCGCGGCTGCGTCTATGTTGTCCCGCTGATGGAGAGCCTCGTACTTTCCGCCGAGGTTTCCGGCGCGGCGAACCCCAAGAGCTCGACTGGCCGTCTCGACATTTTCACTCGCCTCATCACCGATCGTGGCGAGCGCTTCGACGAGGTGGAGCCCGGCTATAATGGTCCGCTCTACGCCGAGGTGTCGCCGCGCAGTTTTTCCGTGCGCGCGCGCATGGGCTCGCGGCTCAACCAGTTGCGCTTTCGCGCGCGGCCCGAGGGCGCGGGGCAGGGGAGTTTCGCGCTCTCAGACGCCGCGCTCGCTGAACTGCACGCGAAGACCCCGCTTGTCGATGGGCCGTTGAACCTGCGCGATGGCGTGGTGCTGCGCGTCGCGCTCGGCTCCGAGGCCTTTGGCGGCATTGTCGGCTATCGCGCGCAGAAACACACCGACGTCATCGACGTCGATCGCATCGGCGCCTATCGCGTGGACGACTATTGGGATCGCCTTCCGGCGCGCGAGGGGCGGCTGATCCTCGATCCCGGCGACTTCTACATCCTCGCCTCGCGCGAGCGCCTCGCCATCCCGCCCGATCTCGCCGTCGAGATGGCGCCGATGGACGCCGCCATCGGCGAGTTTCGCGTACATTACGCCGGCTTCTTCGACCCCGGATTCGGCGCCGGACCGGACGGCCGGCCAGCCGCGCGCGGCGTGCTGGAGGTGCGCTCGCGCGAAGTGCCTTTCATACTGGAGGACGGGCAGTTCATCGGCCGCCTCGTCTATGAGCAGATGGCGGAGACGCCGCAGGCGGTATACGGCGAGGCTGGCGTCTCGAACTATCAGGGGCAGGGGCTGAAGCTTTCGAAACATTTCGGGGCGCCGTAGCGCCCCGAGCAATCCGTTCACGGCCTGACCGGCATATTCTGCTGGAAGCCGGTCGCCAGCCTCACGCCGACGATTTCATACTCCGTCCTGCGGCGGCAGAAAAACGGAATGGGCCAGTCCAGGGCGAAAAGCTTCTGTTGATAGTCCAGCGCCACCGGGCTCCCATCCGGAAGCGCGTCCAACTGCTTCTGGACCCCCTCGTCCGGGACGGAGAAGTGGAACGTATTGTCGGAACCCTGGCGTAAATTTCCCGAGGGAGCGAAATTGGGCAGGGCGAGTTGCCCTTCCGTCGTCCAGCAGGCGATTCCCTTGTGCGAAAGCTTGCCGACGACCCCGGTGCGCGTGCCGACCGAGTAGTTCACAAGATTGAGCAGCGCCGTCCCGCCGAAGAAGACCACAAGAAAAGCGGCGAGGAGGGCGGGCGCCTTGTATCTCAAGGGCAGCGAGCCGAACCGGTCGAGTGCGCCTTGTGTAGAAGACGTTGATGCCATTTATGTTGTCCTCATGAAGGGCCGCTTTCACCTCCGCCTGACGAGCGAGAGCCAAGCTGACCACGGGCTCGGACCAGCAGATAGCGAAAATGGGCGACCTCGCGGAGGATATAGGAATCCCGCGCCCGTTGAAACCCGCCCTCACAAGCGCTACACAAGGGGTCGCGCGGGCGTAGTTCAGTGGTAGAACGACAGCTTCCCAAGCTGTATGTCGTGGGTTCGATTCCCATCGCCCGCTCCAGACCACAAAACCCGCGCGCTGGCCGCGGCGCCTCGAGCGGCGGCCGGGCGGGGCGCGGGCCGCTGCAAAAGGCCCGCAAGATTTGACCGCCACCCACGCTCCCGCCGCGCCGCTGAGCGCTCACGCCTCCGGCCCGCTGACCGGCCGCGTGCGGCCGCCGGGCGACAAATCCGTTTCCCACCGTTCCATGATCTTCGGCCTCCTCGCCGTGGGCGAGACGAAGATCGAGGGGCTGCTCGAGGGCGAGGACGTCCTGCGCACCGCGCAGGCGGCGCGCCAGTTGGGGGCCAGGGTCGTGCGCCACGCGCCGGGCTCCTGGAGCGTCTGGGGCGTCGGGCTCGGCTCGCTCCTCCAGCCGGTCGAGACGCTGGACTTCGGCAACGCCGGCACCGGTTCGCGGCTGATGATGGGCGTCGTCGCCGGCCATCCCATCGTGGCGCGCTTCGACGGCGACGCCTCGCTGCGCAAGCGCCCGATGAAGCGCATTCTCGATCCGCTGACGCTTCAGGGCGCGCAAGTGCTGGAGCAGGCGGAAGGCGGCCGCCTGCCGCTCGTGCTGCAGGGCGCAAGCGAGCCGTTGCCGGTGGAATACAAGACCCCCGTCGCCTCGGCGCAGATCAAATCCGCCGTGCTGCTTTGCGGATTGAATTCGCCCGGTCGCACGGTCGTCATCGAGGCCGAGGCCTCGCGCGATCACACCGAAAAGATGCTGGCGCATTTCGGCGCGAAGGTCGCGAGCGAGCTTTATGGCGCGCATGGCCGCAAGATCACATTGGAAGGCCGCCCCGAACTCGTCGCGCGCCCTGTGCGCGTGCCGGCCGATCCATCGTCCGCCGCCTTCCCGGTCGTCGCCGCGCTGATTACGCCCGGCTCCGACATCGTCGTCGAAGGCGTGATGACCAATCCGCTGCGCAGCGGCCTGCTGACCACGCTGCAGGAGATGGGCGCCGACATCACGCTCGACAATATGCGCGAGGAAGGCGGCGAGGAAGTCGCCGACGTGCGCGCGCGCTTCTCGTCGCTCTCGGGCGTCGATGTGCCGGCCGAGCGCGCGCCGTCGATGATCGACGAATATCCGATCCTCGCCGTCGCAGCCTCTTTCGCGAAAGGCGAGACGCGCATGCGCGGGCTCTCCGAATTGCGCGTGAAGGAATCGGATCGTCTCGCCGCCATCGCCGCTGGCCTCAAGGCGAACGGCGTCGATTGCGAGATCGTCGGCGACGATCTCATCGTGCGCGGCGGACCTGTGAAGGGCAGCGGCGTGGTGGAGACGCATCTCGACCATCGCATCGCCATGAGTTTTCTCGTCATGGGCCTCGCCGCGTCGAACAAGGTGACGGTCGACGACGAGACCATGATCGCGACGAGCTTTCCATCTTTCCGCCCGCTGATGGAAGGGCTCGGAGCGCGCTTCTCGTGAGCTTCGTCATCGCCATCGACGGGCCGGCGGCCTCCGGCAAGGGCACGCTCGCGCGCAGGCTCGCGCAGCACTACGGCCTGCCACATCTCGACACGGGGCTTCTCTATCGCGCCACCGCCTGCGCGCTGCTCGACGAGGGCCTGCCGCTCGACGACGTCGAGGCGGCGGTCGAGGCGGCGCGGGGTCTCTCACTCACGGATTTCGACGAGACGCGGCTGCGCGGCCGGGAGATGGGCGAGGCGGCCTCCGTCGTCGCCGCCATGCCGCCCGTGCGGGCCGCTCTCATCGACATGCAGCAGGCTTTCGCGGCGCGGCCTGAGGGCGCGGTGCTCGACGGGCGCGACATCGGCACGGTCATCTGCCCGCAGGCGCGCGTGAAGATTTTCGTCACCGCCACGCCCGAGACGCGCGCGCAGCGGCGTGCGCTGGAGCTGGCCGCACGCGGCGAGGACGTGGATTACACGGCCATCCTCGACGATGTGAGGAAGCGCGACGCGCGCGACAGCGAACGCTCGGCGGCGCCGCTGAAAGCCGCGGAGGATGCAGCGCTTCTGGATACGAGCGAACTCGATCGCGACGAAGCTTTCGCTGCGGCGCTGGCGATTACGCAGGCGCGGCGCGATTGACCGAAGGCCGCCGCGTCTTCCGCTTCGCGCCGTCGCCCAACGGCTTCCTCCATATGGGGCACGCCTATTCAGCTCTGCTGAACTTTGCGCTCGCGCGTGAGAGCGGCGGGCGCTTCCTGCTGCGCATTGAGGATATCGACCAGGGCCGCGCCCGGCCGGAATTCGAAGCGGCGATCTATGAAGACCTCGCCTGGCTCGGGCTCGAATGGGAAACGCCGGTGCGCCGCCAGTCCGAGCATTTCGAGGATTACGCCCGCGCGCTCGAACGGCTCGACGAAATGGGCCTTGTTTACGCCTGCGACTGCAAGCGGTCCGACGTCATGCATTTCGCCGCAGCGCACACTGATTGGCCGCGCGATCCGGACGGCGCGCCGCTCTATCCCGGAACCTGCCGCGACAAACCGCGCCGACCCGCGCGTGAGGTTCTGGCGCATGGCGGTTTGGCGCTACGGCTCGATATGGGGAAGGCGGCGGCGCTCGCGGGCGCGGGGCTGAGCTGGCGGGAGTGGGGCGGCGGCGACATTCCCGCAAACCCCACGCAATGGGGCGACGTCGTTCTCGCCCGCAAGGACACGCCCGCGAGCTATCATATCGCCGTGGTCGTCGACGACGCGTTGCAGGGTGTGACCGACGTCGTGCGCGGGCGCGACCTCTTTAACGCCACCAGCCTGCACCGCCTGTTGCACCGCCTGCTGGAATTGCCAGAGCCGCGCTACCGCCATCACGATCTGGTTCTGGACGAAGGCGGCGAGAAACTCGCCAAGAGCCGGGGCTCCGAGACGCTGCGGGCCTTGCGGGCGGCCGGGGCGCAAGCCGCGGACATACGCAAGCGCCTTGGTTTCTAGCCGCCCCGCGCCCCGCGTGCGCCTCCGCACAAACTTCCTGCGATCCCTCCGCTACCTTCTCATCATCGGAATTTGAGAAGCGGCAGGGAGAAACACAATGTTCGCCACGATCCAGACCCTCATCGACCAGCAGGCCAAAATCGCCATCCCGGCGGCGCATCTGACGCCCCGCGCCAATCTCTACGAGCTGGGCCTCACCTCTTTCGACGCGATCCGCCTTCTCGTCGCCATCGAGCGCGCATTCAAAATCGAGTTCCCGCGCGAAACGCTGAAGCGCGAGACGCTCTCGTCGATGATGGCGATCGCCAAGGCCATCGAATCCGCGCGCCCGGCGGCTGAAGAGCTGCGCATCGCGGCCTGATTGAAAATAAAGAAAAGGCAGGGGAGGCAAAGATGTTCGCCACGATCCAGCGTCTCATCGAGAGCGACGCGAGGCTGCATGTCGCAGCCGCCAATCTCACGCCGCACGCCGATCTCTATGCGCTCGGCCTCACGCCCTATTCGGCGGTGCGTCTGCTTCTTTCGCTGGAGCGCGAGTTCGACGCGCAGTTGCCGCGCGATCTTCTCACGCGCGAGACGATGCGCTCCATTGACTCGATTTCTCAGGCGCTGCGCATGGCGCAACGCGCGGGCCATCGAGACGCGGCCTGAGACTTATCGGTTCGCGCTCGTGTTCGCCCCGCCGCGCGTCGCCACCTTGTTGCTGTTGGGGGCCTTCGCCATCAGCGAGTCGATGCGGTCGCGCTCCCTCTTGAAATCGAGAAGCATCCGGCCCTCGATTTCGCGCGTGCGCGCGAGCTTCACGCGCATCGGGTCGACGAAATGGCCGTTGACCATGACCTCATAATGCAGATGCGGGCCGGTCGAGAGGCCGGTCGAGCCAAGGAAGCCGACGTTCTGGCCCTGCTTGACGCGCACGCCTTCCGTAATGCCGCGCGCAAAACCCGACATGTGGTTATAGGTCGTGATGTAGCCGTTGGCGTGCTGGATCTCGACGCGCCGGCCGTAACCCGAATCCCACTGAGCCTTGATGACCGTGCCATTGCCCGCCGCCAGAATCGGCGTGCCGATCGGCGCGGCCCAGTCCACGCCCGTGTGCATCTTGTAATAGCCGAGGATCGGATGCCGGCGCATGCCGAAGCCCGAGCGCGTCTCGCCGATGGAGATCGGCTTGCGCACGAGGAATTTGCGGCTGGAGCGGCCGTTCTCGTCGTAATAGTCGACAAGGCCGTCGTCCTGCGTCTGGAAGCGATAGTAGCGGTAGGTCTCGTTATGCGTCGTCAGCGACGCAAAGAGCAGCGAATCGCGCGTTGGTCCGGAGCCGTCTTCCGGCTCGTCGTAGAAAAGATCGAGCGAGTCGCCGCCCGATACGCCGCGCTGCAAATCGACGTCATTGGCGAAGACGCGCACGAGCTCATTGACGATCGGCTTGGGAATCTGCTGCTTGAGCGCCGTCTCGTAAAGCGAGTCGTAGAGGCGCATGGCGCCGGGATCGTCTTCGTCGCCGTTCCCGCTGAAATCGTCAATGGCCGGGGCGGCGGACTTCTTGGCGGCGCGCCGGGCGACCGTCGTGGGCGCGGTCGGCGCCTGCACGAATGTTCCCTTGTCCGTTGCGGCGACGATCGACTCGATCTCTTCGTCGTTGTAGACCGACATGCGCGCCAGTTGCATGTTCTTGCCGGAGCCGTCGAAGTCCGCAAAGAGCAGCTTGACCCGCTGCCCCTCGCGCACAGGATCGCGCTTGCCCTTGTAGGCGGCGGCGACCGCGGCGACGCGCGCTCTGGGCACGCCATTGGCGGAGAGAATGTCCTCGAGCCCCTCGCCGTGGCGAACGACCGCGAGCTTTTCCTCCATCTGCGTCGGCTGTGGCGTGTCGCGCGGTGCGATGGTGACGTTCTCGGGAACCATGCGCACTTCGATCGACGAGAAGGGCGCTGTCAGAGAAGTTCCCGGCGTCGCATAGGCCAGCGCGGCGGGATCGATAGCGGCGCGGCTCGTGCGTGACAGCAGAAGCTGACCGGGCAGAGGCAGTGCGGCCTTGGGGCCGGCGGCGATGCTGGATTTTACCTGCTCGAGAACCTGCGCCTGCGCCTCTTCGAGCGAGAGTTGCGCGGGCTGGGTCTCGATGTCGACGCCGCCGAGATCGTGGGTGACGAAGGAGACCTCCGCCTCATCCAGAGCGACGTCGGAGTCGCCATTGCTGTCGGGCGCGCGCGCGTCGCTGATCAGCTTGAGCGGGTTGAACGCCGGCACTTCGTTGGCGAAACTCGTTGGCGCCAGCGTCAGCGTCGCAGCGACATGGGTGAAGGCTTTGGTGCGGACAACCTCCTTCTCGCCGGACTTGGACGTCGTCGCGGCGCGGAAGGTTTGCTTTGCGGCGACGACGTCGACCGCGCGCATGATCCGGTCGCCCTTTTTTGGATTGACCACATTGCCGTCGCCCTCCGCCTGGCGGGCCGGCTGCGCGCGCGTCGGCGCCTCGGCGAAGCGCGTCTGCTGGTCGAGCGCGGTGTAGGCGGCCGCGCTGATCAGCAGCGCGCCGGAAAAGCCGGTGAGGACCGTGCCCGAGAGCCAGCGCACGGACACGCGGCGCCGGTCGTCCGCGGTGTGGCGGCGGCCATCGACTTCAATTGCAGGCTCCTCGCCGAGATCGAGCCAGTCCGCGCCGCCGGGCGCCGAGGGAAGAAGGCGGCCATTTATCTGCAATGCCATGTAATGCAGCCGTTGCCTTTCGATCCGGGTCCGAGCGCTCTGCGACGTCAAGCTGCGCCGTTGCGCCTTCGCTTCGCTCGATCAGGCGCCGCGCCGAAGCGCCCGTCGCAATCAGAAGGACGAAGCCTTCGCATTATGGCTCATTTGGGGCGTTCACGCGCCACCTTATCCACTGGCTTGCGCTTGGAAAAGCGGGACTTCGCGACGCGATGCGACAAATCTGCGAAGGATTTTCAAAACGATGTTGACAGGGGTGGAACGCCTCCGT
>PERY01000050.1 GCA_002929055.1 Methylocystis sp.
GCGCTCCTCCGAATTATCGCTTACTCGCCCATTAGCTGGGCGACATATTTGCCGTATTCGCTCTTCGAGAGCCGTGCGGCCGCCGCTCGCGCCTCTGTCTCGCCGATCCAGTCGTTGCGAAAGGCGATCTCCTCAAGGCAAGCGATGCGCTGTCCCTGGCGGCGCTCGATCGCCCGAACATATTCACTTGCGTCCAGCAAAGACTCCGGCGTCCCCGTGTCCAGCCAGGCGAAGCCGCGGCCGAGCTTGGCGACGTTGAGCGCGCCGAGCTCCATGTATATGCGGTTGAGATCCGTGATCTCCAGCTCTCCGCGCGCCGAAGGCTTGAGCGTCGACACGAATTGCGGCGCCCGCGAATCGTAGAAATAGAGGCCTGTCACGGCCCAGTTCGACTTTGGCCGTTCGGGCTTTTCCTCGATCGAAACGGCGCGCCCCTCGGCGTCGAAGGCGACCACGCCGTAACGTTCAGGATCGCGAACATGATAGGCGAAGACAGTTGGCGTGTTTGCGCGCGCCTCCCTGAGCGACTGCGGCAAACCGTGCCCGTAGAAAATATTGTCGCCCAGGATCAGCACCGAGTCCCGCCCCTCGACGAATTCGCCGCCGATGATATAGGCCTGCGCGAGGCCTTCGGGCTTAGGCTGCACGGCGTAGGAAAGCGACAGCCCCCATTGCGCGCCCGAGCCCAGGAGACGCTTGAATGAGGGCAGGTCGTCCGGCGTCGAGATGATGAGGATTTCCCGCACTCCCGCGAGCATCAGCGTGCTGAGCGGATAATAGATCATCGGCTTGTCGTAGACAGGGAGCAATTGCTTCGAGATCACGAGCGTCATGGGGTGAAGCCGCGTGCCGCTTCCGCCGGCCAGAACAATGCCGCGCATAAAAAATCCTCAGAGCGGCTTCGTGACGAGACGGAAGACGCAAGTTTCGAGTGACTCCCGCCAATGCGGCAGGCTGAGGCCGAAGTGCGCCCGCAGCTTGGCGCTGTCAAGCCGGGAGTTGAGCGGGCGAGGGGCCGCGGTTGGATAGTCGGCGGTCGTGATCCTTTTCACGCGCACGGGTCTGTAGCTGTGGCGCTGCGCAAAGCCAAAGGTCGCTTCTGCAAGATCGGCCCAGCTTGCGTCGCCCTGCCCCGTGACATGGAAAACGCCGCGCAGTTCTTGCGATGAATCTGCGACGAGGCGTCGGTTGATGGCGACGATGGCGTCGGCGATCTCAAGCGCGTTTGTCGGGTTGCCAAGCTGGTCGGCCACGACGCCGATTTCGTCCCGCGTCACTCCGAGGCGCAGCATCGTCCTGACGAAATTACTTCCAAAAGGGCTGTAGACCCACGCCGTGCGAAGGATGACGTGATTGTGGTGCGCAGTGGCGATTTGCTCTTCGCCCGCGAGCTTCGAACGCCCATAGGCGTTCATCGGCGACGTCCGGTCGTCTTCGCGATAGGGGCGGTCCAGCGCGCCGTCGAAGACGTAGTCGGTCGAAAGATGCAGGAGTGGAACGCCAAGCTCCGCCGCGGCTTCCGCCACATGGCCGGCGCCCGCGCCATTGATGCGCATGGCGACCTCCGGCTCGCTCTCCGCCTTGTCGACGGCGGTATAGGCGGCCGCATTGACAATCGCGTCGCAGCGCGAATGGCGCAGCCCCTGAAGAACCGCCTTTCTCACGCCAAGATCGAGTTGCGGGCGACCGAGCGCGATGATCTCGACGTCCCTGGGCGCGCGCTCGATCAGCGCGCTGACGACCTGGCCGGTCAGACCCGTAACGGCAAGGCGCAGACTCATGGAAAGGCCTCGCTAAGATCGCGCAGCCGCGGCCACTTCACATCCTTGGCCGAGAGTATCGCGCGCGCTGCGTCGACAGTCCATTCTATTCCGATATCAGGATCGTTCCACAAGACGCCGGCGTCATGCGCTGGCGAATAGAAATTCGTGAATTTGTAGAGCACTTCGGTGTCGGGCTCGAGCGTCGCAAAGCCATGCGCGAAGCCAGCGGGGATGAAGAGCTGCCGCCAATTCTCCGCCGATAGTTCGACGGCCACATGCCGTCCGAAATGCTCGGAGGAGCGCCGCAGGTCCACCGCGACATCGAGGATGCGCCCGCGCGAGACGCGCACGAGCTTGTCCTGCGCGAAAGGTGGCCGCTGGAAATGCATGCCTCGGATCGTGCCGACGTCACGCGACAGCGAGTGTGCGTCCTGCACGAACTTGTGGTGAAGACCCGCACGCTCCCATTCGCCGGCGTTGTGAGTCTCGGAGAAGAAGCCGCGCTCGTCGCCGAATTTCTTCGGCGTGATCAGTATCGGGCCTTCTATGTCCAGCGCTTCGAACCGCAACCGCCTTTCCCTCCCGATCAGCCCGCGATGAGCCCCAGGCGCTCGCCTCGATAGGCGCCGGAGCGGATCGCCTGCCACCAATCCCCGTTGTGAAGATACCATTCGACTGTCTTGCGCAATCCGGTTTCAAAACGTTCGTACGGCCGCTAGCCGAGATCGCGCTCGATCTTCGACGAGTCGATCGCATAGCGCAGATCATGGCCGGGACGGTCGGTCACGAATGTCACGAGGTCACGATAGCCGCCCTCCCGCGGACGAAGCTCCTGCAGCAGATCGCAGATGGCGTAGACGACGTCGATGTTGCGCCACTCATTGCTCCCGCCGACATTGTAGGAGGCGCCAACCGCGCCCTCGCGCGCGACAAGCATCAGCGCGGCGGCGTGGTCTTCCACATAAAGCCAGTCGCGGATGTTTTCGCCCTTGCCGTAGACAGGGAGCGGCTTGCCTTCGATCGCATTGATGATCGTCAGCGGGATGAGCTTCTCGGGGAAGTGATAGGGGCCGTAATTATTGGAGCAGTTGGTGACGATGACCGGCAGACCGTAGGTGTGACCCCACGCGCGCACGAGATGGTCGGAGCCGGCCTTTGAGGCCGAATAGGGCGAGTTCGGCGCATAGGGTGTGTCTTCGCGGAAGAGGCCGTCAGCCCCGAGCGAGCCGAAGACTTCGTCGGTCGAGATATGCTGGAAGCGGAACGATGCGGCGCGGGCGGCCGGAAGCGTTCGCCAATATTCCAGCGCGGCTTCGAGCAAAGTGAAGGTGCCGACAAGATTGGTCTCGATGAAAGCCGCCGGCCCGTCGATCGAACGGTCGACATGGCTCTCGGCTGCAAGATGCATCAGGACATCAGGCTGGAAGTCCGCGAACGCCCTGGTCACCGCCGTCCGATCGCAAATGTCGGCCTTCAGGAATGAAAAGCGCGGATCGCTCGCCACGAGTTGCAGCGAGGCCAGATTGCCGGCGTAGGTCAGCTTGTCGAGGACGAGGATTTCATCCTTGCCCTCGCGGATGAAGGCGCGCGCGACGGCGGAGCCGATGAAGCCCGCGCCGCCGGTTATGAGCGCTCTCATGAGCGCCCCACGCTCACATAGGTGAAGCCCCGCTTGCGGATGTCGGCGGGGCGGTAGACGTTGCGCAAATCGACGACGATCGGCTGTTTGAGAAGGCTCTTCACCCGGTCGAGGTCGAGCGCGCGGAAGGCGTCCCATTCGGTCACGATCGCCAGCGCGTCCGCGCCCTCGAGCGCCGCATAGGCGTCGTCGTGGAAGGTCACTTCCGGCATCAGCGGGCGCGCCTGCTCCATGCTCTCGGGGTCATAGGCGTGCACCTGCGCGCCGTCGCCCGCGAGCGAGGCGACGATCGCCAGCGACGGCGCGTCGCGCATGTCGTCGGTGTTGGGCTTGAAGGCGAGGCCGAGCAGCGCGATCTTCTTGCCGCGCACCGAGCCGCCCAGCGCCATGATGATCTTGCGCGCCATCGCCCGCTTGCGCGCGTCATTGACGGCGACGACCGTCTCGACGATGCGCAGCGCCGAACCCTCGTCCTGCCCCGTCTTGATCAGCGCGAGCGTGTCCTTGGGAAAGCAGGAGCCGCCATAGCCCGGCCCCGCATGCAGGAACTTGCCGCCGATGCGCTTGTCGAGGCCGATGCCGCGCGCGACCTCCTGAACGTCGGCGCCGACCTTCTCGCACAGGTCCGCGATCTCGTTGATGAAGGTGATCTTCGTGGCGAGAAAGGCGTTCGCCGCGTATTTGGTGAGTTCCGACGTGCGCCTTCCCACGAAGACGAGCGGCGGGGCGTTGAGCGACAGGGGACGGTAGACTTCCTCCATCACCTCGCGGGCGCGGGGCTCCTCGACGCCGATCACGACGCGGTCGGGGCGCTTGAAGTCCTCGATCGCCGCGCCCTCGCGCAGGAACTCCGGATTGGAGACGACCGCGAAATCCGCGGTCGCATTGGCCTCGCGGATGATTTTCTCGACTTCGTCGCCGGTGCCGACCGGGACAGTGGACTTGTTGACGATCACGGTGAATTTGTCGCCGAGCGCCTGCGCGATCGTCTTGGCCGCCGCGAAGACGTAGGACAGGTCGGCATGGCCGTCGCCGCGGCGCGAGGGGGTGCCGACTCCGATGAAGATGGCGTCCGCGCCCTTGACGGCGGGCGCGAGGTCCGTGGTGAAGGACAGCCGGTTCTGCTTGACGTTGTTGGCGACGAGCTCGTCGAGGCCGGGTTCAAAGATCGGGATCTCCCCGCGCTTCAGCCGTTCGATCTTGCTTTCGTCCGAGTCGACGCAAATCACCTTGTGGCCAAAATCCGCAAAGCAGGCTCCCGAAACGAGACCAACATAACCAGAACCGATCATCGTGATGTTCATCTGCGGGAAGTCCTTTCGGGGGAAGCCCGTAATCCTGCGGGGGCGAGAGACGGCCGCGTATCGCGTATGAAGATGACTTTATGAAAACAATCGCCCTCCTTGCCAACCCCTCCCGGCAATGGCTCTGAGCGCCAATAGAATCATTGTATTATCGTCGGGGCGCGCAAGCCGGGGCGGCTGCGGCCGGGTTGGGCGGGCGCATTTGCGTCGCAGGGAGGAAGGATGGCCCGACGCCGGCCGGACACCAGCGCTGCGGGAATATGGAGCCTGGGGGTTGCGGCGCTGACCCTCGCTGCGGGCGGCTTCTGGCCGCGCCCTATCGGCTTTGCATTCATGGGGCTCGCGCTTTTCGGCGTGCTGCACCTCGCTGTGCTGGTCTATGAGGAAGTCGCCGGGGTTCACTACGATGACGACATGAGCCCCGAGGAGTTCGAGCATTACTGCGCGGCGGTTCTGAGGGAAATGAAGTGGCGCGCCCGCGTCACCCAGACGAGCGGCGATCAGGGCGTCGACATCGTCGCTGACAAGCGCAGCATGCGGATCGTCGTCCAGTGCAAGAAATATTCGAAGCCCGTCGGCAATCGCGCCGTGCAGGAGATCGTCGCGGGAATCGCCCATGAGGGGGCGCAAAGGGGCGTGGTCGTGACGACCAGCGCCTACACGCCGGCGGCGCAGCGACTGGCGGAGTCCAACGACATCCTGCTGCTCCACCACACGGAATTGCGCAGGATCGATCGGCTGCTGGCCGGGCGCGGAGGCGCCCGCAGCTAAGACAGGGGAATGGGGCGAGTAGTTCGCGTAATATGACCCAACTGAGTTTGGCTGAACGCTGTTCGAGGGGCAGGGGATTATGAAAACGGGCTTCATCCTTTTGGTGACGGCATTTTTGCTGAGCGGCGGCGGCGCGCAGGCTGCGCCCTGCGGCATTTCCGCGGCAGGCTTCGGCCCCTGGCTCGACGCGTTCAAGACCGAGGCGGCATCGGAGGGGATTTCCCAGCGCGCGCTCGACGCCGCGCTGGCCGACGTCGCCTACGACCAGAAGATCATTTCGCGCGACCGTGGCCAGAAGGCCGTCTTTCGGCAGAGTTTCGAAACATTCTCCGGCCGCCTCATCACGCCCGCGCGGCTCAGCCGCGGGCGGGCGCTGCTCGAGCGCCACGCCGGCCTGCTGCGCCAGATCGAAGCGCGCTATGGCGTGCCTGGTCCCGTCCTCGTTTCCATCTGGGGATTGGAGACGGGCTTTGGCGCCGACAACGGCCGCTTCAAGACCATGCAGGCCCTTGCGACGCTCGCCTATGATTGCCGGCGCTCGGCGCAATTCACTGAAGAACTGAAGGAAGCGCTGAAGATCGTCAGTCGCGGCGACATGGCCCCCGCGCAGATGCGCGGCGACTGGGCCGGCGAGATCGGCCAGACGCAATTCATGCCCTCGTCCTATCTGAAATACGCCGTCGATTTCGACGGCGACGGGCGCCGCGATCTCATCCGCTCGACAGGCGACGCATTGGCCTCCACCGCCAATTTCCTGAAAGGCAGCGGCTGGAGCGCGGGCGCCGGCTGGGAAGAGGGAGAGCCGAACTTTCCGGTATTCCTCGAATGGAACAAGTCGCAGGTCTATGCGAGAACCCTGGCGGCTTTCGCGACGCGGCTCAACGGGCGATAAGGGGAACGATTGCGGCTGGCTGGGTTCTCCGTCTCCCAGTCCAGGAGGCCGCCGGAAGCCCGAGAGCCGCAATCCTCCCACCGTCGATAACGCTGCGCATTGGGATCGGCCGCTGGAGGCAGCTGCAGCGACTGGCCGCATGGCGACCTTTCCACCGTCACCCTGCCTTCGCTTATCCTCGGGTCAATCATCCTTCCATGCGCGGGCGCGGCGTTCGTTGCCGGCGCCTGCAACCGGGGTGATTCACTTACGCGCGCCGCCGCGAATCCCTGTGCTGCCAGCCCCGCTCCCCACGCCATAGTCGAGCCCTGTTCCGCTCGACGGATTCTCTGAACCGCCGGTTCCGCGCCCGGCATCCGTTCCTGTTCCGCTGCCGGAGCCTGTCCCGGGACCGCCGGAGCCGCCTCCCGAGCCCCCGGAGCCCGCCCCATTACTCACGCCGCCGCCGCTACCCGCTGCCCCGCCGCCGGCGCCGCCGCCTGCCCCTTGTGCGCTCGCCAGAGAGACGCTCGCGGCGAAGAACCCGATTAGGACGAGCGTCTTCAGCAACATGCCAATCACCTTCGCGTGTCCGATAGGGAACTCAGCGGCGCTCCCGCGCTGCGTTGGATGGACCGGGCGGAAGTGGTTCCAGCAGAGCTTCCGTCGCGACACGCTCGTGGCCGTCGTGGTCGCATTTGATTCTGTACTGAAGGCCTGCGCCGCCATCTGGCAATTGACGCAAGACGTGAAAAGAAGCTGTCTCTGGCCGCAAACCGTAACGGTGGGTGACATGAGCTCCCACATCGAATTTATGCGTCGCGGGCCTGTCGGCTCGCGCGTTTCTTCTTTCATGGCTCACTCTGGAAATCCTCATCAGCCGCTCCTTTCGCACGCCGCGGCGCGACTTACTTCTTGTCGCGCGCGGCCCGCTCTTTTGCCTGAATGTTTGCGACAGTCTGCCAAGCCTCTCCTTGCGCGGAAGGCGCAGCCGAGGTTCTGTCCTTTTTGGGCTTCTTGACTTCGCGATTGCCCCGACGCTGTTCCTTGCTCATGTTTCCTTCTCCCACGACTGCCGGGCTCGAATGTATCAAGGTGCAGTAGACGATTTGAGAGAAAGGGCGCCGGCGGCGGCGCGCTGCACAGCGCTCGCCATTCGCGCGACGGCGCCAAGTGTGAAATGGGGACGAATGCGCGCGGGGCAAGTCATGCGCGTCGCCTCAAGTCATGCGCGTCGTCTATCGAAAGCGTTCCGCTCAACGCATGTCCCTGTCGGGCAAGGAGGCGGTCCGCAAAGCTGGCGCTGCCGCAAGAGCGTTGGGAGATAGTGTGCGCGCAAGCATTCTCGTGGGAGACGGGCGCGCCTGTCGTTCGTGCGCGCACTTGTTGCGCAGAGAGGCGAGCATTCAGGCTCGCGCAAGCGGCGCGCGACGCAAAGGGCGTTTAATGCGGCATGACCATCGGGTCTGCGGCTCCGCGAGCATCGCTCGCGGTCGCGAGCTTTGTCTCAAAAAGCGCAATGCATTCAAGCGACGTCAAACGGAACCGCCGCCGTGACATGCGACAAATTCGATGCTTTTCGAATAACCCTTTCGCCTTGCGGTCGGCTCGCGCGGCCATTATCTTCCCGAAATCGATTTTCGGCCTGAAGACTTGGCCTTGCTTCGCAAGCGGAGCAGCTAACGACCCTCTCCAAAACATCGATCGATCCGGCCCCGCGCAGGCGGGCTTCTTATGATTTGGAGCGACGACAATGGCTACCGGCACCGTGAAGTGGTTCAACTCTCAAAAAGGCTTCGGCTTCATTCAGCCTGATCAGGGCGGCACGGACGTGTTCGTCCATATCAGCGCGGTCGAGCGCGCCGGCCTGCGCGGGCTCCATGAAGGTCAGAAGATCAGCTACGAGACCGTCAAGGATCCTCGCACGGGCAAATCCTCGGCGGATGCGCTGAAGGAAGTCTGACGATCCGGCGCTGTTGGGCGCCTGTGATTGGCTTTGTTGCAAAGGGTCGCCGTTCGGCGGCCCTTTTTCTTTTCAAGACGAACTTTGCGTATGGCAGCCAAGAGCGAGGAGGCGACGCCAGGGCGCGCGCCTCCTTGACGCATCGACCTGCGGCGATAATTGCGGCGAATGCGAGCGGCGCGGGGCGTCGCTTTCGGCGCGCATGAGCGGGGGCGTGAGCGGTGACGACTTACCTCTATGGAGATCGACCGTCTCCGCGCATCGTTTCGTCGAGGTGGCGCGCGATCGAGGCGACGGGCCAGCGCATCGATCAGGCGATCGTCAGCCGCCACGAGGGAGAGACCTTCAATTCCGCCGGCGCGGGCGACAGGCTGAGCGCAGGAGACACGCTCGTCGTCGAAGAGGTTGGCTGTCTCGGCGAGAGCTATGCCGAGATCGTCGACGCCATTCTCACGCTGATGCGGCGTAAAGTCCGCCTGCGATCCTTGGAGGACAATCTCGTCTTTGACGGCGAGATCGCAGATGCAGGCCTGCAGGCGGCACGGGACGCGCTCGCCTGTCATGTCGCAGCGGCCTCGCAGGCCAGAAGAGCCGCGAAGAGAGCGGCGATGGAGGCGGCGACCGGGGTCGCCGAATTCGCTCCGTCCGGCTCCGCGCCGCCGCGGCTGGAGCGGGAGGGCGTCGGCCTGCAAATCCGCGTCATCGCCGCGCAGCTGGGGACATTGATCCTCGTCACTCTTGGCGCGAGCGTCGCGCTGCCGGTTTCGCGTGAGAGCTATATTGTTGATCCGCCTGCCCCCGCTCGGGAGGCGCGCGCGGAGAGCGAGCCGCGCATCGTCACGCCGCCTGTTGCGCCGCGCTTCTCTGAGTTCGCCCGTCCCGATCAGCCGGGGGCGCCCGAGGCCGCCGCTCCTGCGAAAGCGGGAGACGCGCCCGGCCCGCTCGGCCTCCCCGTAGAAGAGGCCCGCCTCGTCCACGCGGCCGTTGCGCAATGGCGGTCGGCCCAGGTGCGGAGCGGGGCTGTGGAAGCGGTCGTTGGCGGTCTCGTTCCGCCATCCGTTCGTCTGGCGGTGTTTCCAAGGCGGTTGGCGGCGCAGCATCCCGGACTGCGCGGACATAAATTCATCGTCGTCGAGGGACACGTCGTCGTCGTGGATCCGGCGACGCGCCAGATCGTGGCCCGTTTCGAAGCCCGGCGTCGTGACGATTGATGCTGGCGCAGGCCATCAGCACTGGCGTGAGGGCGTCTGCAACCCCGCCTGACCGGCGCGCGCCGCCCGTGGCCGTCTTGCCGCGCTGGCGGATGGCGGAGGGGGCGGGATTCGAACCCGCGATACGGTTTCCCGCATACACACTTTCCAGGCGTGCGCCTTCAACCACTCGGCCACCCCTCCGCGAAGCGCGCA
>PERY01000051.1 GCA_002929055.1 Methylocystis sp.
AGACGGAGCGCGTCGTATCGATCGAGGACACGCGCGAACTGAAACCGCCGCAGCCGAACTGGCTGCCGCTCGTCGCCTCGAAGGGCGGGCAGGGGCTCGCCGATGTGACGGTGCAGGAACTGCTGGAAGCCAGCCTGCGCCTTCGGCCCGATCGCCTGTTTCTCGGCGAGATTCGCGGCGCGGAAGCCGCAACTTTCTTGCAGGCAGTCAATACTGGTCATCCCGGCTCGCTGACGACGCTGCACGCCGACAGCGCCTATGGCGCGTTTCAGCGGCTCGCTTTGATGACGTTGCAATCCGATCTGAAACTGACCAAGGCGGAAATCATCGAATATGTGCGTTCGGTGGTGCCGATGGTCATCCAGCTCCGCCGCCGTCCGACGCGCGGCGTCGCGGAAATCTATTTTCGCGGCTATGGCGCGCCATAGCGGAAAGGGCGAGTCATGCGGGCTCTCGCCTATGGGATCATCGGGCTGGTCGCCCTTGCCTGCGCGCTCATTGCCTGGGAAGCGTCCTTCGCGGCGCTGGTCGGCCTGCAAACCAAATCATGGGAGCTGTGGCGACGTTTTTTCAACGGGTTTGAGATCGTCTTGCCGGCGCAAGTCGCCTATCAGCAATGGGCGTCTCCCGTGGTTCAGCAGCTCGCAATCAAAGCCGTGCTCGGCGGGCTGATCGCGCTGGCCCTCGTGACGCTCGGATTGGCGCAGGCAATGGAGTCGCTCGGCGGGGCGCGCCAGCCGTCCGGCGGCGCACGGCTGGCGACCGAGCGTGATTTGCGCAAGGCGGGACTGCTGAACGGCCGGCCCGGCTATTCCGTCTTTCTTGGCCGCGTCAATGGCAAGGATATCCGCTATAGCGGCGCCAGTCATATTTACGTCAACGGCCCGACGCGCTCGGGAAAGGGCGTCGGCTTTGTCCTGCCAAATGCGGTCGAATGGCGCGGCTCCCTCATCGGTCTCGACATCAAACGGGAGATGTGGGACCAGATCGGCGCGGCGCGCGCGGCGCTGGGGCAGGACGTCTTCATGTTCTCGCCGGGCTCGGCGCAGTCACATTGCTGGAATCCGCTCGATCTCGTGTCGCCATGGCCGGAGCGCGCGACCGATGTCGCCAATATCGCGCATAGCCTGATCCCGCTGCCGCAATCGGGCGATCCCTATTGGGCGGAGACCGCGCGCGGTCTGTTTGCGGGTCTCCTGGCCTATGTACTCGACGCGCGCGAGCCGCCGATCGAAGGGCGGACGATCAAGGCGGCGCTGAAAATGTTTAGCCGCGGCCGACCCCTCGTTGCAGAAATGGCGAATATTCTGGCGAATGAGCCCGGGCTCAACGCCTTCGTTCAGGACAAGTTTCGCCAACATATCAGCCGCGAAGAAAAGCAGCGCCAGTCCTTCGAGTCGCATATCGTCACGGCCTTGGAGCCGTGGAACAACAGCCTGGTCGACGCCGCGACAAGCCGCTCCGACTTTAACATCGCCGAGCTGCGGCGACGGCCCTTCACGATCCTGATCGGAACGCCCGTCGGAAATTTTTCGGCGGTCGAAGCCGTCGTGCGTCTGCTGGTTCAGCAGGTTCACGACGTTCTGCTGCGCAATCTGCCGGGTCTCGATGAGCCGCATAAGCTCTTGCTGATGCTCGATGAATTTTTTCAGTTTGGCCGCATGCCGCAAATCGTCGATCGTGCCCCGCTCGTCGCCGGCTATGGCTTTCAGATCGCCGTCATCGCCCAAGGCCTGACGCAGCTCGACGTGCGCTATGGCAAGCCGACGCGCGACATGCTTATCGGCAATATGGACGTGAAGCTGCTCATCGGCGTCGGCGATGAGACGACGGCGCGTTATTGCTCGGACGAACTCGGAAAACACTATGTACGGCGCGAAGGATGGGGAACATCGGTAGGGGCCGGATTTGGCGGATCGCAGGGCAGGGCGACGCGCACGACGCAAGGACGGTGGGAGCTGGAGCCGCTGATAGCGAGCGAGGCCATGCGCCGCCTCGAGGCGACCAAGGCGGTGCTGCTCGTGCGCGGCGAATATGGCGCCGTCATCGACAAGGCGCATTTCTTCAAGGAAGCGAGGTTCAAGCGACTGGTCGAGGCGGCGCGGGGGTTCGCGCATCGGATCGCGATTCCTGACGTGACACGCGCGGACGGCGGCGAAATCGAAACGGTCACCCCGGGCGCGACGGGCGGCTTCAAGCATCTTGTGGCGAAAGATCGTGTCATGCGCGAAGCGCGGGCGCTCTATCTCGACGCCTCCGCCTTCGAGGCGGCGTTCTTGAACGCGATGACCGAAGCCGGAAACGCCGCGACGGCGGATCTGCTGAATGTGCTGCGGATCGAGCCGACGCGATTTGGCGAACTTCGCGCGAAGCGAAAAGTGATCTTCCGGAAGGCGCACTCGCCGGAAGCGACGACAGCCACGCTGAGGCAGGACGTCTATTCGGCGCGTCGGCTGTTGAACGATGAACGCGCCGAACTGACGCCGACGATCGGCGCGGCGGCCACGCCGCCAGGGACAGCTGCTGTCGCTGCGGCGCCCCTCGCGAGACCCGAGCCGATACTCGAAGCGCCAATCGGAACTGTCGCCTCATCCAGTGACGGCGGCTTGCCGGAGAGCCCGTCAGTTCCTATCGGTGACGACATGTTGGACCGGTTGAATGAGGTAAAGGCACAATCGGACATCTTGGCCGACGTCGTGATCTCGGCGGCAATACGCGCCGCGAAAGACGACGCCGCGACTCTCGGCGCGCTTGTCGATGCGCTAAGCGTTCAAGCAGAGCTGTTCATGGATACGCCGACGCCCGGCGATCTGGCGGCGCTGACCAGGGCTGTGGAAGCGGAGACCGCTGAGCAATAATCGAATTGTCTACGCCTGCGAGCGCCGCCGCGTTGTCATGCCGCGATTGTTGACGCGGCGCCCTATGGGCGCTCTCCGACGAGGGACGTCAGATAATTCGCGGCCTGCTGCGCCTTGGAGGCGGCGGTGAAGATCGCCTTCTTGTCGGCCTTGAGCACGGTCAGCCAGTTGGCGATGTAGCTCGCGTGATCGGGGCGAAGTTCCGGCGTGACGCCAAGATCGGCGCAGAGAAACGCCGCGCCAAGTTCGGCGACCAGTTCTTCCATTGCGTAGGCTTCCGAGCCGAAGCGATTTTTCAAATCACGCCCGCAGCGTGACGCATGGCCCGTCCAGTGCGTCAGCTCGTGCATCAGCGTCGCGTAAAATGCTTCGCCTGCGGACATGGTTTCGCTACCGGCGAAGCGGGTGCGTTCGGGCATGAGGATCTCATCGGTCGAAGGACGGTAACAGGCCTTCGTCCCGGACTCGGTGATGCGGGCGCCGGTTGCGGCAACGAAGCGCTCGGACTCGTCTACCGGCGAGAAGAGGGGCGTGGCGGGAAACCTATCGTCGGGCGCCGCAAAGCCTTCCACCTGGTCGGCGTTGAAGACATAGCTCGCGCGCGCGAACAGGCGCTCGGACGTTTCGGACTCGGCAGCATCCTCCCGGTCGGTTTCGACGGTAAAGGTCTTGTAGAAGACGACGAGCGAGGATTTCTCGCCTTTCCGGACCTGACAGCCCTTTTCCTGCCACTGGCGATAGGTTCCCCAGATGGGCTGGGCATAGCCCTGATGCAGGGCGGCGACCCATAGGGCGAGAACATTCACGCCGTTATAATGCTTGCCGGATGCAATATTGCGCGGGCGGCCGGACGCGCCGCCACGGTTCCACGGAAGCCGGAATTCGCCAGCGCCGTCCTCGATGGCGGCGATGATGCGGCTGGTGATTTCCTGATGGATGTCGAGCTTGGGTTTGCGGAACATGGACTTTCCTCTTCGGTTGGTCGGCCGCGACCGCCGCGACCTGATCGGTCGCCGAAGAGGCAGGGGGCAGCGCAGCGCCGCACCCGCAGGGCTGAAACGAAGTAGAAGACGGCGCCGCCGTTGCGGCTCTGGGATCCGCCTGCCAGGCATAGACCGATGAGTCAGGTCGTGCGGCGCGGCGGAACGCGAAGAAGCGAAGTGCGCTGCGCGAACCGTCTCGAACGACCATGGCATGACGCCACTTCAGCGCGCCTTCGATTGGGTTTGAGGCGGAGACGACAAGCGGTTCCGCACATCGGGTAAGCGGAGCGGTTGACGTTCACGCCAAAGCCCTGCCGCCGACCGAAGCGAGTAGCGTGCGCTTCTGAAACGCGAATGTCGCGCTATCAACGCAACCACTCTCCGACGCCACCATGTCGCGAGCATGTTCCACTGCGAGAATGGGAAAAGCTATAGGTTGAATCGCGACAACGCGCGCTTGCGCCATCCGGCGCGCCGCCGGTGATGCTATGTGCTGGCGCGTGAACATCCTCGCCGCTCGAATTGGAATAGTGGCCATGTTCCTGTAGCTGCGACTCAATTGGCGTTCCAGGCGCGAGTGTTCGGGCTTGAGCGGCGACTTCCCGAGCGCAAAGCTTGCACTCATTAAAAGTCCAAGAGCTATAAAAATTGCCCGTGTCACAGGAGCACAGTCTCAGCGGGATCAACAAGCGATGCATCGTCGTCCCCGGCGCCTGCCTTGTTGACACGAGTCGACACAATCCATTCATTTAAGGACTCTTCCGGGGGCGCGCGCAGGAGCGCGCCTGGATCATCGCCGCGCATCCATGCGTTGGCGTCGCGCCAGTCGAGAATGACGGGCTGCCGATCATGGAAACGGTTCATCCAGTTGTTCGCCGCGCCGACAATAATTGTTGTCGATTTGAAAGGCTCGCCGGTGTCAGGATGCGTGGCTTGCTCCCACAAAGCGGCGAAGGCTAGCGATTCACCGGACCGCGCCGAAAAATAATGCGGCGTTTTCGCCCCCGCTTTGCCCGTCCACTCGTAAAAGCCCGAGGCGGGAATGATGCAGCGTCTCGTCTTGAAGGCTGTTCGGAACATAGGCTTCTCGGCGACCGTCTCCGCACGAGCATTAAACGTTGCAGGAAGATCCTTGAGCGGCTTCTTCCACCATCCGGGCACAAGCCCCCAGCGCATCTGGACGAGCTCGTTGCCGCCCGTCTCCGCAGGCCGAAGAACCTCGATCTGGGTCGTCGGCGCGATATTGTAGCGCGGCGCGAGGTTGCGGGGCTGCCCGATCAGGTCGGCAAGCCTGTGCAACTCTTCCCATGAAAGGCGCTGTGTGAAACGACCGCACATGATGATGCTCGCAATTCACTTCAAAGTTTTATATCCATCCGCGAAGCCGTCGAGCGAGAGAACATGCCGAAGCCCTTCGCCGGGACGAATGTAGATGGTGATGATGATATTCTTGCCGGTCAGAAGCTTGCTGATCACATCGTCGCTGATCGGTCCTTCCGCGGCGCAGCCGATCGGCGCACACTTGAAGAAGGGAAGCTTGCCGATCTCGTCCTGATCGACTTTCATCCTCGCGCCTTCCAGCAGAAACGTGTCCAGCGGCGCGATGATCTGAATGACCGCGTTGGGACTTGCCGGAATTTTTGCAAAAGTCACCATGACTTGAACGTTAGCTTGATCGTCAGATCGAACCGCCTGCGCCAGGGTGCATGACGGTTTCGCAGGCGCACACCGCATCTGCCAGGCGCCGAATTTCGTAACGGTCGCTTCCTGGGCGACAAGTGAGGCGCCCGAGCAGACCATGAGGGCCGAAACGATCGAAAGCAGTCGAATGAGACGCATCGCTTCAGTCGCAATCCTCATAGTCTGTCGTCTCATCTTAGTCGGCGCGGCGAGTGCAGGAGAGGCGGAGCTTCCCCTGAACCCGGCCGTGACGCAAGCGACGATCACCGACACGGTTTGCGTTGCAGGTTGGACCAAGAGTATCCGCCCCTATGTCAGGGAAATGCGGATCATAAAGGCTGAAATGCTCGCCGCGATCGGCGAGTCACACGAACGCCGGAACCGATTTCAGCTCGATCATAGGATCCCGCTGGCGCTCGGCGGCGCCACGATCGATCGGCGGAACCTGATGCTGCAGCCGATGGCGGTCGCCTTGGAAAAGGACGCAATAGAACGCTGTCTTGCCGTTGCAGTATGCGATGGCAGACTCGCTTTGGACGATGCGCGCGCCGCGATTTGGCGGGACTGGCGCACCGCAGGCGCCATATGCGAAGCGGCGGCGGACAATCCTGGCGCGTTCGACTGAGGCGGTCATCGGGTGCCAAAGGCGTGTCGACGATGCTGCGTCAAAGCGCATTTTCCCAATTGGCGCCGCCATAGAACAGCCGCAGCACAACGACGCGCTCGGCGCCCCAGATATCGAAACGCGACGCGCCTGCCGCCGGAGAGATCACAGAGTGGAATTCTTGACCAGCCATAATTAGTCATATATGAATGACAAATTCTAATAAAGCGTCAAATATGGAAAAGTACGATGGGCTCTCCTAAGACGAAGCCAGCCCTTGAAAGGCTCGGGCAGGATGTCCGAAACGCGCGGTTGCGGCGGGGTATCGCCGTAGCCGATCTTGCTGTGCGCGCCGGAACGTCACCGAGCTCCATTGCCCGCCTCGAACGGGGCGAACCCGGCGTCGCCATTGGGACGCTTGCCGATGTGCTGCTTGTCCTTGGCCTGCTGGAACGCCTCGCGGACCTCGTCGACATCCGGAAGGATGATCTCGGGCTGGCGCTGACGACGGAGCGCGGCCCGCGCCGGGGGCGTTCATTCGCAGCGAAACTCCGAAAACAGAAGGCTCCATCTGAAAGTGCGCAGGAGCGACAGGACGTTGTGGACCCGGAAGGGGCTTCGTTCTGATGGCTGACTTTGTTGCCGATGTCGCACTTGGCGAAAGCCTGACCCCTGTGGGCCAGTTGCGGTTCACGCATGTTGGGCCACGGCAGTTTTCGACCTTCAGCTATGCTCCCTCTTGGATCGAGAATCCTCGCGGCTTCGCCATCCAGCCAGACCTTACGCTTGAAGCCGGCCCGTTTCATGCGTCGGGCCAGCCCGGCAATATGCGCGATGCATTAGTGGGCGTTTTCGCCGATGCGGCTCCGGACAGCTGGGGGCGCAGACTGCTCGAACGCGCCTATGGCGCCGGCCTCAACGAATTCGAATATCTGACGCTTTCCGACGACGCCAGTCGGCAAGGCGCGTTGCGCTTTCTGGATGACAAGGGCGAGGTTATTTGCGGCAAGGCGGTGGACGCCGTTCCGCGACTGGTCGATCTCGAAACCATTACGACGATCGCGCGAGCTTATGAGCAAGGCAAGGAAATCTCGCCCGAGGAGATGCAGGCGCTGGCCGGCGCGGGCGGTTCTGGCGGCGCGCGCCCAAAAGCCAATGTCAGGGACGGCGATGCGCTGTGGATGGCGAAGTTCACCTCGGTACACGATCAACAGCCGATCGAGCGCGTCGAGGTCGCAACGCTTCGCTTGGCGGCGGCCTGCGGCATCCGCACGCCCGCCACACGATTGGAACTGGCGGACACGCCGTTCCCGGTTGCGTTGATCCAGCGGTTCGACCGGCGCGGGGGCGCACGGATTCCTTACATCTCCGCCCGCACCGCGCTCAGAAAGACGGGGACGGAGCTCGGTTCCTATACGGAGATCGTCGATTTCATGCGGTCTTATTCATCCGACCCCGTGGCCGACTTTCGCGAACTCTATCGGCGTCTGATCTTCACCATCCTCGTGTCCAACAAGGACGATCATCTGAAGAACCACGGCTTCCTCTATGTAGGGGCAGGTCAATGGCGACTGTCGCCGGTGTTCGATGTGAATCCGGCGCCGGATCGTAACCCTCATCTCGAGACGGCGATCCTGGAGGGCGGCGCCCATGATCGGTCAATCAACCTCGCGCTGGAAGCATGCGCGTTTTTCGAGATTCCCGAGACAGAGGCGCGGGAGATGATCCTTACGACCGCGCAGCGTATTACGGAAAGGTGGCGAGAAGCTCTCCGCCAGGTGGGTGTCTCGGGCGCGCTGGCCCGCGACTATGAGCCAGCCTTCGTCACTGATCAGATGGCGATGGCGCTCAAGATATAGTCATATCTGACTAGTTATAATCACTTATCTGTCAGATATGGCGATGGAGAACTGTGGTGCTGATGCAAAACTGTGTCGAAGGCGCTTGAAACGGCTTGGTGGGTGCAGGTACCGCGTTGACATACGCAAGCTGTCGCCGGGCACGCGCGGGATCGTCCTGCCCACTGCTCTATTTGGCGGTCGATGACATCGACGATCGACCGTTGGTGATTGATCAGCCCCAACAGCAACCTCGATCCCTATTCCCCCGAAGCTGCAGATCCGAGCACCATTATCGGCTTTCGCCCTCGGAGTCTGACCGCCTTGGCTGCGCGAGCTCACGGTTGATGCGCGCCGCATTCTCCTGATCGACGCGCCGCTGTTCTTCCTCCTGTTTCAGAACACGCGACTGCTGCGCGCGAAGATTCTGCACCTGCTCGCTCTGTCGGGGATCGGCGGGCATGTCGCGGCGCGCATTGTCCTCCATGGATCGATCAGCTTCACGCGCGCTCGCGGCCTCGCCCTGCGAGCGATCACGGGGCTGGTCGTTTGTTTGCGCGGCCTTTGCTTCCTTGCCGGCCTTCGCGCGGTTGGCCTGTTCCGTTTCGCGCGCCGCTTCGCGATCCACGCGCCCGCGAATATCCTGTAGGCGCATGTCGCGCTCGGCCGCCGTCGAGGTCGGTCCTTCGGCGCGGATAGGCTCGTCTCGTTTGTCTTCCCGCGCCATCGGCGCGGCCTCCTGCTTTTCATCCGACTCGCCCTGGCCTTCGGCAATCCGCGCGCGGTTCGTTTCGAACTCGGCGCGAAGTTCGCGAATGCGATCCTGCATCTCTGGATTTGTGATTTTATAGCCATGCTCGGCCGCAAGCCGCGTCACCGTCTCTCTGTAAGCGTCGCTGCCGCTGATATTGAGCGTTTCCCACTTTTGGGATGCGACTTTTAGCGCGGCGTTGACGGAAGCCGCGTTGCTCCAGTCGCGAATATCGAGCTGCTTCCCATTGTCGACAAAGGCGAGGGTTTGCAGCGCGCCGGTGGCGTCGTGGCGATGATAATGGATCTCGTCGCCCTTCCGCTCGAAGGTGATCATCGGGCCAAGGTCCCGCGCAGGCTCCGGCTTCACATAGCGGTTGCCCTGCAGTTCCGCCTTTTGCTTTTCGAGATCTGTTTGCGCGGCGATGGCTTCGTCGGCCTTGTCGAGCAGCCGGCGCGACTGTTCGGCGAATTGCGCCCGCGCCGCATCGTCGGGAAGCGCCTTATCGATTTTCGAAATCGTATCGGCCATGCCGTCGCGCGCGGCGATCATCGTTTCGGCTGTTCGCATGGGGCCTGTCTCCTCTCTGTCGGTCGACGACGCGTGATCGCTGAGTGCGTTCTCGGCGCGGCGCTGAAAAGGCGCGATCGCGGCGCTTGGCGCGCCGGCCAACGGTCGGCTTAGGGCGCTGATCGCGCGCGGCACGACAAAAACCTTGCCGGGTTGCGTTCGCGAGGCTTTCAGCTCGGCGATGCGTGCGGCCGGCACGTCCACATAGATCATCCGCGCGGCGACGCCGGGCTGCGCGTAAGCCGCGGCTGTCGGCAGATCAGCA
>PERY01000052.1 GCA_002929055.1 Methylocystis sp.
TCCCCAGAACAAAAGGGAGGAAAAGGGAATGGTTATGAATCTCCTCGTCCTCGCGTCCCTGCTTTCGCCGCTTGCCTTCTGGCTCGCAGCGCCGCGCCGGGTTCCCGAGCCCGTCCGCTGCCGCAGCAGGACGACACGCTAAAGCTTACAAGTCAGTCAGTTTCAAAAAAAGCTGGACTGTCTTTACCCGCCGATGCCGCCTGACGAGCGGCGCCGTGCGGGTAGGCTTTTAAGGGTGGTGCATTTGTCGCTTCTTTCTTTCCGGCTCATTGAGCGCGGCGACGCCGCCGCATTGTAATTTGATGCAGAGGTTCTAGATCGTATCTGGCGACAAAATCGATCGCCGGAATTGGGAGAGGCGCCCATGAACGATCTTCTTGTCATTGCATTTTCCTCCGAGCAAAAAGCCGAGGAAGTGCGGCAAAAATTATTCAAAATGCAGAAGGAATATTTGATCGAGATGGGCGACGCCGTCGTCGCGGTCAAGGACGCCGATGGGCACATCAAGCTCAACCAGCTTTTCAACACAACGGCTATTGGCGGCGCGTCGGGCATGTTCTGGGGCGCGCTGATCGGCTTGATCTTCATGATGCCGCTTGCGGGCGCGGCGCTCGGCGCGGCGTCGGGCGCGGTCTCCGGCGCGCTCACCGACTTTGGAATCGAAGACAAGTTCATGAAGGACATAGCGGAAGTGGTCCCGCCGGGTGGCGCCGCGCTCTTCGTTCTCGTGCGCAAGATGACGACCGACAAGGTTCTTGAGGGATTGAAGGGCGTCGGCGGCACGGTGCTGCGCACGTCCTTCGACAAGTCCAAGGATGAGGCGATTCGCGCCGCGCTTGCGGCCCAGACTCCGACGAGCTGACAAAAAAAGCGCGCCGTCCTGTCGGAACGGCGCGCCGCTGCGCTTCCGTGTCTCGCGACTAGGCCTTTTCGTCTGAGCCCAGTTCACGCCGCCGCGCGTGGAACGTCATCCACAGGCTGACAGCCACGAAAATGATCCCGAGCAGCGCGACCATGATGAACAGCGACGAGCGCTGAACGATCGCCATCGCCGGCACAAAGAGGGCGAGGATGAGTCCCACGACGCAAATCTGCCACGCTTCCGCGTGCACGCCGGCGACGAATGTGCCGAGCGCGAGGAGCACCATGAGATTGAGCCCCGTCGCGTTGACGTCCACGAGGGCCCGCATCGTCGGCGTGTAGATCAGCCACATCGCAGCGAGAAACGCCGCCCAGTGCAGAACCTGCGTCCACACCAGCTTGATTTGCTCGGGCTTGGTCCCCGCATTGTGCCAGCCGACATAAATGCAAAGCGCGCAATAAACGATCGTGAGCAGTTCCCAGTAAAAACCGATGGGCTCTCCAGTGAAGGTCACGAGGCCGATGCCGATGACGGCCATTGACAGCATGATAATGTAGGGGAGGTCGATCTTCAGGACGTCGACGAAGAGCACTTCTGCCGATTGCGTCCTGATCTCCTCAATGCCGTGCTCGATCGCCGCTGCCCAACTGGTTTCATGCTCCGCGGCGGCGGGGCTCGGCGCCTGGGTCGCCGTCTTGTGGGGGTCGGCCGAGTCGCCTCCTGCCGTATCAGGGCTATTCGACATCCTGTGTTCCTTGTTGAGATGAAGCGCTTGTTCTGGGGGCGCGGATTGTGCGCCAGATGGCGGCGCATCGCCAATAACGCGAGGTGAAGAATAGTGCGGCCAGGGAAGCTCGGCAACCGCCGCACTTTGTCCGGTTTCACGCGTTGTCCCCGGCGCAGCGGCGCCTTAGCTCGTTATCACTTTTGTGAATTTGTGAGTCGTCATGAAAAAATCGCTTCTGCTCGCCGCCGGGGTGGCGATGGCCGGCTTTGGAGTCTGGTCGCTCTATGTCGCGAGCCGCTATCAGGCTCTCTGCGAACTTTCCTATTTCTCGGCCAGCGCGGCGGAGATCAAGCTCTGCGACGAGCGAGCGTCCGAGCTCCGCGGACGCTAGACTTCGCCGGGTTGCTTCAACCGCGCAAAATGGCCCCGCGACGTTAAGGACGTCAGCGGGGCTGCTTCCGGCCGCGGCGAGCGGGTCGGATAGGGGCGAGGTTAACGCCGGCCCTTACCTATAGAAATGGCTTTCCTGAAGCTTCGTGGTGCGGGCTGGCTCAAACTCGCGGCGGCACGCAGGGCTGAGCTTGCCAATGTTGCCTTCGAGGCAGGATTCGATCTCGGAGACGAAGGGGATATCGGAGCTGCAGAATCGCATGGCGTCACCCATGCAGGCGGAGCGCTCCTCGGAGGTTCCCTGTGCGAAGGCCGGCGCGGCCAAAGCGAGCAAAAGCGAAAGAGCTGAAATGTGACGCATGACGACACTCCCTCAAACCTGCCCTCTTACGGGCTGAAAATCAACATGAGTGTAATGTTCAGGTTCTGCAACCAGCCACGCTCAGGCTGCGAAAACCATCGCAAAGCTCGCGAGGGCGGCGAAGAGAACCGAAATGGCGACGGCGTGATAGATGGGCTGTCTGATCATGAGATCAGATGAGGCCCGCCGCGCATGGCGAGGGCCGAGACCGGGCCAAGCTTTTGAGAGGATGGGACCGGGTGACGAGAGCGTCGGCATGCCCCGGGGGCGCCGCATCTGCGAAAGCGGCCCGCGGCGCCTATATTCGCGGGCGGCAAGGAGAATTATCGCTTTTTTACTGTTGCGCCTCGGTGAGGATAGTAATGCCCTAGAAAACAGCTATTAACGAAGCGTAAACTGTGCTATTGGTCAGGTCGGGCAGGTACGAAGTGTTTGGTGCTGTGAAGGAGTTTTGTATGTGCGTAACCAAGATTCCCCGTAACCTGGTGACGCGAAATGCGCGGGTCGGGATCGACTACGCCTGGCGCACGGGAAACATGCACGCGAAGCGCCGTCTGCAACAAAGAGCGCCTGTCCTTGCGCCTCGAAAAGCCGCCGCCTGTTCAAAGGGGCTCTTCGCGATCAAGCGCGGCGAGGGCGTTCGCTAGCTCCAAGCCAGCGCCATGCTGCCGTCAAGCGAGGGCTAATACCGACTCGCTCAGGGGCGCATCGGCTCTATTTACGGTGGATGTTCAAACGTCAGACCCCCGAAGAAGCCGCCGCCCGGCGCGCCTATCAAGCCCGCGGGCAACGTATCCGGTCCGGCGATGCGCCTGGCCTCTTGGAGCGAAACAGCAGAAAGATCCGTCCAGAGGTGAGGGCGCTCATCGACGAGGCGCTCGAGAGACGCGTCGAGCAGAGCAACGGCCTGAACCAAAAAAAGAGTGATCGCCCCGGAGCATCCTGAGCCGCGAACGAGAGGCGTTAACCCGTCGTGCTCAGCGCAAGATCCCCTCCGAGAGCGGGCGGCTTGCTGCTGAAATGGTGCCGGTTGCAGGATTCGAACCCGCGACCTACTGATTACAAATCAGTTGCTCTACCAGCTGAGCTAAACCGGCATTTTTCAGCGCCCCTCTATTCGTTGAAGGCGGCGTCAAGGTCAATCCTCCATTGCGAAGCGCAGGCGCATATGGGCGACGCTCAGGGCCGCAGCGCAGGCGTTGGAGACGTTGAGGCTCTTGATGGGGCCGGGGAGGTCGAGCCGGGCGACGAGGTCGCAGCGTTCGCGTGTGAGGCGCCGCAGGCCCTTGCCCTCGGCGCCGAGCACCAGCGCCAGCGGTTTTGACAGCGCGATCGTCTCCATCGGCTCCGCGCCTTCAGAATCGAGCCCAACGACGCTGTAGCCGCGCTCGCGCAGCTGGTCGAGCGCGCGGGCGAGGTTCACGACCGAGACGATCGTCACATGCTCCAGCGCGCCGGAGGCGGCCTTGGCGAGCACGCCGGCGAACTCCGGGCTGTGCCGCTCGGTCACGATCAGCGCGTCGACCCCGAAGGCGCAGGCCGTGCGCAGGATCGCGCCGACATTATGCGGGTCGGTGATCTGATCGAGCGCCAGCACCACGCCGCTCTTGGTTTCGATGTCGCCGATGTCGGCTTCCGGCAGCGGGCGCGCTTCCAGCAGCAGGCCCTGATGCACGGCGTCTTCACCGAGCTGGCGTGAGAGATCGCGGGCGTCAACGAGCCTCGGCTCGAGCCCGGCCGCGCGCGCAAGATCGGCGATCCGGGGCAGGGCGGTCTCGGTGGCGTAAAGCGCGAGCAGCTTGCGGCGACCGCCCGTCAAGGCCGCGCGCACCGCATGGGCGCCGTAAAGGGTGACCACCTCGGGCGAGGGGCCGCGAAACGGGCCGCGCGGCGCCTCGTTGCGGGGACGCTCCTTTTGCGGATGCGGACGCAAGGGCCTTTGGCGCTCGTCGCGTCGGCCGTCTCCTGGCGGCGGGCGGCGGCTCATCGCAGCGCCGCCGTCTTCACCCACCATTCCGGATGCTGGGCGCGAATGGCGCGCGCTGCGCGGGCGGCGGCGTGCGGCGTCGAGAAGATGGCGAAACAGGTCGCGCCGGAGCCCGACATGCGCGCCAGCTTGCAACCGCGCGCGGCGCGCAGCACGGCGAGAACATCGACGATGACCGGAGCCTGGAGGCAAGCTGCGTCTTCGAGATCGTTGCGGCCTCTGGCGAGGACGGCCAGCAGTTCCAAAGGCGGCAGGCCGGAAGCAATTTCGGCGTGGGGCGCGTCGGAGACTGTTTCGCCCGGCTGCAGTCCCAGCCGCGCGAAGACGGGCCGCGTCTCCACGGGCACGCCGGGATTGATCAGGACCGCGGGCAGCAGCGGCAGGCGCAGGGTTGGCCCGAGCGATTCGCCGGCGCCGCGCATCATGCGGGCGCGCGCGGCGAGGCAGACCGGGACGTCGGCGCCGGTGGCGCGGGCCGCTTCGAAGATGCGCGGATCCTCAGGCTCCAGCCCGCTGGCGAAAGCAATGAGCCGCAGCGCCGCAGCCGCGTCCGATGAGCCGCCGCCAATGCCCGCCGCGACGGGGAGGCGCTTCTCGAGCCGGAACGCCCCGAGCGTCAGCCCCTCAACGCGCTCCGCGAGATTGCGGGCGGCGCGCAGCACGAGATTGTCCGAGCCGCCGCCCGCCGCGGGGGCGGTGGGGCCACTGATCTCGAGCGTGAGTTCGGCGCCCGGCGCAAACGACACAGTGTCGCCGCCGCAGCTGAAGGCCACAAGGCTCTCGAGTTCGTGGTAGCCGTCCGCTCTGCGGCCCAGAATGTGAAGAGTGAGATTGATCTTCGCGGGGGCGCGCGTGACCAGCATCGAAACCCCGACCTCTCCGCTTTAGGGTATGGCGCGGAGCTTCTTTTGGAGCGGGCGAAGGGATTCGAACCCTCGACCCCAACCTTGGCAAGGTTGTGCTCTACCCCTGAGCTACACCCGCATCCGTCGCTTCGGTTTTGGCTCATCGCCATCGCCGTCGCGGGGGTCTTATGCCGTAATCGATCCGGCTTTGCAACAGGCCAGGTCATGAAAATTACATGGCCGAAAAGACAGGCGCTCCGGGCGGATCGGAACCCGGAACGCCCGCTTTCGCGCTTACTGAATCATGCGCGCGGTCGAGCCCGTGTTGCCGGTAATGTTGGCGCTTTCCGGTGAAATCCAGTCCGGCACCCAGGTCAGCGCGACGACGACGAAGCCGACGAAGGCCGTGACATAGAGCAGGATCTTGCCGACCTCGGCGCTGCCATGAACGTTTATAGCCATGTTTCCCTCCCGTTGGTTGTTATTGGAGACGGGACAGTCTTGTAGCCTGATAACCGCAAAGTCGCAAATATAAAACAAGAATAAAACGGCTGGACCCATATAAAAAATCCTGACTGGCTCCGAATACAGCAATAATATCGCAAAAACAGGCAAGTATGTCTGTTATTCAACAAATAAAACCAGCGAAGCTCGGCCGCCATATTGGCGGCCGAGCCCGGCTGACACGACATTTAAAGAGAGAGCGACGCCTCGCCCCAGCTCTGGCCTCTGCCGGTTCGCTGCGTCACTCGCCAAGATAGCAACAGGGGGAAGCCATCGTTGACAGCGTCAAAATGCGCGAAAATCAGCCCTGGCAAAAGGACCACAGGCGCAGCGACGCGTGGTAAAATTACTTGGATCTACGATTTTTATACTGTCTGGCCCGATTTGCCCGGCGTCGCCATCGCTGCGCGCAAACGAAAACGCCCGCGGCGTGCGCGGGCGTCATTGGCAGCAGACAACCAGGGAGCGCTTATTTGCACTCCTGCGTAACGCGGGCGAGCGCGTCGGAGAGCCCCTTGAGCGCATAGGTGTCGGTGGTCGACGTTCCTTTCGATGAGGCCGCTTTCACGACAAGCTTCGAGCCGCCCCGCAGCGCGCCGACGAATTCCTTCTCCTTCGCCTGATCCTTTACCCAGGCGTTCTGTCCCTTGGTCACCAAATCCCAGTCGTCGCCGTCGATCTGTGCGGTTGCTGCGGACCCGTCCTTGGTGCCATAGCCGAGATTTATCGCGACCTCGTTGCGCACGCCCTCTCCGGGCCGCGTCGAGATGAAGATATAAGCCGAGGTGTCTTTCAGCTTCGCCTTTGGCTGGCGGTCCTTGGGCTGGCCGAGGGCGTAGCAGGTCTTGTCCTTGCCGCCCTGGGCGAGGTAGGCGCCCCAATCCCCAAAGGTCGCAAGTTGCTCGGGCTTGCCAGCCCCGCCGGCGCTCTTGGCGTCGGCCTTGTCGTTCTTCTTGCCCTTCTTGTCGCTTGCGTCATCAGCCGGGGCTTCGGCGGCGGGTTTGTCCTTCGCCGCCTTGTCCTTTGCCGCGGATGGCTTGTCCCTGGCGAGGGCGGATGGCGGCGCGACCGCGAAGGAGGCCGTCACGGCCAGCGCGAGGGCGGCTCCAAGGAGGCGGGGCGCGCGAAGGGCGGCGAAAATCTGGGGGGACGATTCGGTCAGCATCGCCCAAAAGTCTACTTGCCGCCCTTGGCCCGAACAAGACGCTTCTGGCTCAGCCCTCCTTTTTGGCGGCCATCAGATAGTTTACGTCCGTGTCGTGGCTCTTGCGCCATGTCCGCGTGAGCGGCTGAAAACTCATGCCGGCGCGGTCGATCTCGCGCATGCCGGCGCGGCGCAGCCACGCCGAGAGTTCGTCGGGGCGGATGAATTTGTCGTGGTCGTGCGTGCCCTTGGGCACCCAGCCCAGCACATACTCCGCTCCGATGATCGCGAAAACATAGCTTTTCATCGTGCGGTCGATCGTCGCCAGGAAGATGAGGCCGCCAGGCTTCACGAGGCGCGAGAGCATCGCCACGAAGTCGCTCGGCCCTTCCACATGCTCGACGACCTCCAGCGCCGCGACGGCGTCGAACTGCTCGCCCGTCTCGGCCAGCGCCTCGGCGGTGATGTTCCTATAGTCGATGGAAAGCCCCATCTTTTCCGCATGGCGGCTGGCGACGGCGATATTGTTGGGGGCGGGATCGATCCCAGTGACCGTTGCGCCGAGTCCGGCGAGGGATTCGCTCAAAATGCCGCCGCCGCAACCGATGTCGGCGATGCGTACGCCCTCGAGGGGGCGGTCTCCCGCTTCGTTCAGCGCCGTCGCGTCGCCCAGCATGAAGCGGCGGATATGATCGCGGATATAGGTGACGCGGATGGGGTTGATGTCATGCAGGATCCCCATCTTGCCCTTTTTGTCCCACCACAGGTCGCCCAGGCGGTTGAATCGCGCGACATCCTCGGGGTTGACGCTGGCGGAGTGGGGGGCGGTCGCCTCTTCAGACACGAGAACCTCTTATCGATCGGGATATTTGCAGCTTTAGATGGGGGCTGCCTGCGCCGTTGACAGGGGCGCGGGCGCGGTCACATATACGCCCGCTTTCCGCGAATGGCGAAGTCTCTTTCGCTGTTTGCTTACTCGCGCCCGGTTCCCACGCACGCCCAATGTCACGTCTGGTCATGAAATTCGGCGGCACGTCCGTCGCCAATATCGAGCGCATCAAGAATGTGGCGCGTCATGTGAAGCGCGAAGTCGACGCGGGCCGCGAGGTGGCGGTGGTCGTTTCGGCCATGTCGGGCAAGACGAATGAACTCGTCGCCTGGTGCAAGGAGGCGGCGCCGCTCTACAGCCAGGTGGAATATGACGCCGTTGTCGCCTCCGGCGAGCAGGTTACGGCGGGCCTTCTCGCCATCGCCTTGCAGGAAATCGGCATTCCAGCGCGTTCCTGGCTCGGCTGGCAGGCGCCCATCTGCACCAACGCCACGCATGGCTCGGCGCGCATCGAGTCGATCGACGGCGCCGGCGTCGTCGAGGGCTTTTCCCGCGGGGAAGTCGCCGTGGTGGCGGGCTTCCAGGGCGTGCACAAGGAGACGGGCCGCATCACCACGCTGGGCCGCGGCGGCTCCGACACCAGCGCCGTGGCGCTC
>PERY01000053.1 GCA_002929055.1 Methylocystis sp.
CTGGCTTCGCTGCATCGGGCTTTTAGTCGGCTTGTAATATTTGAGAGGAAATTCAACTAACTGCGGGACTATTACATCAACTCCTGCGGTTTTTAGCTCGCGGATGCTCGTACTTCCGATGTTCAACCGCTCGAACTCGCCGAATTTATCTCCGACGAGCTTTCCAGTTACTAAATATCCTCGTTGATTTAACTCTTCATTTGCCATGGCTTTTTATCTGATTCGATCCAAAGATATTACCAAAATTACTTTGACACGAATTGCATCAATGCTCCCCCGCCCTCACGCATTCGCCCCGCCGCCCGCCGTCTTCAGCCAGGCGGCGCCGCAGGCTTTCGCCAGTTCGCGCACGCGCAAAATATAGCTCTGGCGCTCCGTCACCGAGATCACGCCGCGCGCGTCGAGCAGGTTGAAGGCGTGGCTGGCCTTGATGCATTGGTCATAGGCCGGCAGCGCCATCAGATGGCGCTCGTCGCCGGAGCCCGCGCCGAACTCCAGCAGGCGCCGGCATTCCGCCTCGGCGTCCTTGAAGTCCTCGAAGAGCTTGCCCGTGTCGGCGGCCTCGAAATTATGCCGCGAATATTCCTGCTCCGCCTGCAGGAAGACGTCGCCATAGGTCACCTTCTCGGCGCCGTCGCGGCCGTTGAAATTCAGCTCCATAATGCTGTCGACGCCCTGCAGATAGCAGGCGAGGCGCTCGAGGCCGTAGGTGAGTTCGCCCGCGACCGGCGCGCACTCAAAGCCCGCGACCTGCTGGAAGTATGTGAACTGCGAGACCTCCATGCCGTCGCACCAGCACTCCCAGCCCAGCCCCCAGGCGCCGAGCGTCGGGCTCTCCCAATCGTCCTCGACAAAACGGATGTCATGCACCTTCGGGTCGATGCCGATGGCGGCGAGCGAAGCGAGGTAAAGCTCCTGCAGATCGGGCGGCGAGGGCTTCAGGATCACCTGGAACTGGTAATAATGCTGCAGGCGGTTGGGGTTCTCGCCGTAACGGCCGTCTTTCGGGCGCCGGCAGGGCTGCGCATAGGCCGCGCGCCACGCCTTGGGGCCGAGCGCGCGCAGCGTCGTCGCCGGATGAAACGTGCCCGCGCCCATCTCCATGTCATAGGGCTGCAGGATCACGCAGCCCTGCGCCGCCCAATAGTTCTGAAGCGTCAGAATGAGGCCCTGGAAGGAGCGCGTAGGGGAGAGATAGGCGATGTCGGCGGTCATGCTGTTCCCTTGAAAACCACCCTAGCTCCTAAAGTCGGGCGGCGCGCCGGTCAACGGCGGGCGCGAAGAGGCGGCGACAGGCGCCGTTAAACGCTCGCTAACTGTCCTCGCAGCGCGTCACAAAGACGCGATCGGGTCTTTATACCGCGCATTTTCAGCGTTTTCTCTGTAATTCCCGCCCATCCGGTAAAGTCCCTGTAAACCATTCAGAAAGTCCCCCGCGCTAGCGTTGGGACATGCGTAACGTTTCTTACCATCGCGTCCCTGCGTCCCGCGCCCCCAGGATCGTTCCGGCCCTCAGCGCGCTCGCCATCGCCCTCGCCACGGGCGCCTATCTGCTGCCGCACGGCGGCGCCCCCGACGTCGCCGAGGCCGCCCCTCACGGCGCCCATGCGGGCGGCTCGCTTCTCGCCGACATCGGCCCCCATGCGGCGGCCGCCTTCGCGCCGCGCAGCGCGCGGGTGAAGCCGCATAATGTCTTTTCCGCGCAGGTCATCCCGCAGGCCGCCGCCGCCACGGCGACGCATGTCGCGCTGGCCGAGGCCGGGTCCGCGCCGCCGCCCATGCCGCCGCTGCGCCCGTCCGACCTGCCGCGCGCGGAAAAAGCAGAACCCGTCGCCGAGACCATCCATGTCGCGGCTGACGTGCCCCTGCCGCCGCGCAGGCCGGGCGACATCTCCGTCGCCCTCAAGCCGGACGCGCCCAGGGAGCAACGGCCCGAGACCGTGGCCGCAGCGCCGGTTCCGCCGGAGCCCCTGCCCGCCGCAACCGCCCCGGCCCCGCGCCAGATCGCCCGCCTCGAGCGCCAGGAGCGCGCCGAACGCACGACTGCCGTGCCTGCGGCCCCCGCCGACGGTCGCGGTTTCTTCGAGCGCCTCTTCGGCGGCGCGCCTCAGGCGGCCGCGCCGCAGACGACGAATCGCCGCGAAATGATGGCCTATGCGACGCAGTCGGACACGGGCGGGCTCTTCGGCGGCCTGCGCAGCGCCGTCGCCCCGGCCAATCCGTCGTCCCGCTACGACCGCTTCACCGCGATCTACGACATCTCCGCCCGCACGGTTTATCTGCCGAGCGGCCAGCGCCTCGAGGCGCATTCGGGCCTGCGCGAGCATCTCGACGATCCGCGCTACGTGCATCTGCGCATGCGCGGCGCGACGCCGCCGCATCTCTATGAACTCACCCCGCGCGAGGCGCTGTTCCACGGCGTCCAGGCGCTGCGGCTCAACCCCGTCGGCGGCGCCGGCGCCATCCACGGCCGCGCCGGACTCCTCGCCCACACTTATATGCTCGGCCCCAACGGCGACTCGAACGGCTGCGTGTCCTTCCGCGACTACAACGCCTTCCTGCGCGCCTACAAGAACGGCGAAATCCGGCGCCTCGCCGTCGTCGCTCATATGTAATATATTGTCCGGGCGGCGTTTTCCTGCCCGGAGCGTCCGGGCGCCGTTCACGCAACCGCCCGCCTGCAGCCAAGAATTCGCCCGATTTGAGCCCAAGCAAGGCCGCGATGCTTTTCCAAAGTGTTGCTGCGGCGAACTTGCGCGCGGCTTTGTCTGCTGAAGCGACCTTTTGATTCGCACCAAAAGCGTCTGGCGGACAAAAAAAGCGCGCAGGGAAAATCAATTCCGGGGCGGGCGATGCAGAATATCCACACGTTACATGGCTTCTTCTCCGGCAAACGCCGACATCTCTCCCACACTGTGCTTGGAGCAGGCGCGCTTTCTCTGACGCTGCTTGCGGGGGCATGGGTATACAGCCCGCAGCCCGCGCCACTTCAGCAGACGGCCGAGGCCCCCCAGGCTGAGGCCCCGCAAGCGCAGGGCGAGAAGCCCTTGGGCTCGCTCGTCGTCGGCATGGCCCCCTGGCAGCGGTCCGCCGCCGTGACCGCCCCGGCCCCCGCGCCGCAGCCGCAGCAGTCAGCGGCGTTGGAAGGGACGGTCGAAACGGCGCCCACTTCCGTGGCCAGCGCCGAACCGGTCGCCGAATATCCGACGGTTGACGTTCCGCTGCCGCCGCGCCGTCCGCCCGAACTCAGGACGCTCGCGAGCCGCATGCCCGCGCCGCTCCCGGCGCCGATGCGTCAGGCGGCGCTGCCGCAGCAGCCGGCGCCCGCCGCTGCTCCCGCCGCTCCGGCGCAGGAAGGCGGCTTCTTCGAAAAGATCTTCGGCGGCGCGCAGCAGCCGCAGGCCGCCGCCCCGGCGCCTGCGCCCACGGGCCGCAACGCCCGACGCCAGCCACAGCAGGCGCCCGTCCAGCAGGCGATGGCCTATGCGCCGCAGGAATCGACCGGCGGCCTCTTTGGCGGCCTGACCAGCGCGGTCGCGCCCGCAGCGCCCGCGCAGCAATCCGTCGCGAGCGGCGCCGCGACGCACGCAGGCGCCGGCACCGCGGTCTACAACATCGCGACCCATACGGTTCACATGCCGGACGGCACCAAGCTCGAGGCGCATTCAGGTCTGCGCGAGCATCTCGACAATCCGCGCTACGTCCATGTGCGGATGAAGGGTCCGACGCCGCCGAGCGTTTACGCCCTCTCCCCGCGCGAGGCGCTGTTCCACGGCGTCGAGGCGCTGCGTCTCACGCCCATCGGCGGCAACAGCATCTACGGCCGCGCCGGGCTTCTCGCCCACACCTACATGCTCGGCCCGAACGGCGACTCGAACGGCTGCGTCTCCTTCCGGGACTACAACGCCTTCCTGCAGGCCTATAAGCGCGGCGAAGTGCGCCGGCTCGTGGTCGTCGCGGGGATGTAAGCCCGCAGCCATGCCGCCGGCGCCAGAGGCGCCCCTCCCAGACTGGAGCCGGCTCGCGCCGGCTCTTGTTTTTGGGGCTCGCGCTGGGAAACATTTGGTTTACCGCAACGCCAGCCTTTCAGCCGCCGAAACCTTTTCCAAACCGCGCCGCGTCAATGCTGCGCCGAAGCGTCGCTTTCGCCCGCGTCCGTGTTTTGGGGCCGTTACGCATGTTCGAACTGTTTGCCCGCGCAGCGCTCATTCTCGGGGCGCCTGTCGTCCTGACGCTCGCGGGATTTTACTTCGACCGGCAGCCGGCGGAGGGACCGCTCGCCGCCTGGAGCGCGCATGGGGTCTTTTACGGCGGCGCTGTCGCGCTGGCCGCCGCATCGGCCAGCGTCGTCTATGCAGGGATCGGCGGCATGGCGGCGCTGCGCTCGCGGGCCGCGCTCATCGCGCTCTTCGCCCTCGGACGGCGCCTCGTCCCCCTCACCATGGCCATCTCCGCGGCGGGCGTCGGCGTCAGCGCGGTTTCCGCCATCGGCTGGCTGGTCACGCAACTTCACTTCAACGGCGTTGCGTTGTGGAAGCTCGGTCTCATCGCCTTCGCGATCGCCAGCGGCGCCTTCGTCGGCGTGCGGGCGCTCTTTTCCACCTTGCGCGCCTTTCGCGCCGAGCCGATGGATCACATGGGCCGCGCCGTCTCGCCTCAGCAGGCGCCGGAGCTTTGGGCCGTTGTGCGGCATCTTGCAGAGGAAGTGGGCGCGCCGGCGCCCGACGCGATCGTGGTCGGCCTCCTCGGCGGCCCCTTCGTCACCGCATGCGACATGCGGCTCGCCCCGGAAGGCCGTATTCTCAGCGGACGCATCCTTTATCTGCCCATGCCGACGCTTCTCATCCTCGACATTACGCAGCTTTCCGCCGTTCTTTCGCATGAGCTGGCCCATTTCTCGGGCGCTGACGTCGAATATTCGCTGAAGCTCGCGCCCTCCTACACGGCGATGAGTCGCGGCATCCAGACCGTGGCCGGGCACGACGCCGGTCTCGTCGCTTCGCTCGCCGTGACGGGACCGGCGATTTCGCAGCTCGTTCTGCTCACCATGCTTTTCGATCTTGCCGTTCGGCGCTGGAGCCGGGAGCGCGAGTTCCGCGCCGACCGGATCGGCGGCGAGGTCATCGGCTTCGATTTCGCCGCCTCGGCCCTCGCGCGTTACGCGGCCTTCGACTCCGTTGTGGGAAAGGCTGTGGAGGCCGCGCTCGAGAACCCCGAAAAGGCGCCCAAGGATCTCGTTGCGGACATCGCCAGGGCCGTGAGGGCTGCTGGGGCGCAGGATCCGCGCCCGCATCTCGAACAGACGACGCCCCATCCCACCGATACGCATCCGCCGATCGCCGCGCGCATAACGGCGCTGGGCCAGAAGATCGACGACGCCTTCCTCGCCGGGGCCGGCATGGCCGCGCCGCAGGATCACGCCGAATTGCTGGACGCTCTTTTCGTCGACCCCAAGGGTCTCGCCCGCACCCTGACCGACGATCTTATCGGCGAAGCGCGCGCCTATCGGGACGAGACCGTCGCCCATCTGGAAAGAGTGGCGAGCGCGGAAGTCGTGACCCGCGCCTTTTTCGAGACGCCCGGCTTCGAGGGCAGGCTGCAGAACTGGATCGGCTGGTCGGTCGCCGCCGCCGGCGCGGCCTTCCTCGCCTGCGGCCTTGCGGAAGTGCAGTTCCCATTATTGGCTAAAGACGCCTCCTGGCTCATGCGGGCCGGGGGCGCATTGGGCGCGCTCGGCGCCTTCTGGCTCTGGCGCACCCGCCTGCCGAGAGGACGGCTGGAGACGCCCTTCTTCGAGATCGGCCCCAACGCCTGCCGTTTCCCGGACGCGGGCTTGATCCTCGGATGGGACGAGATCGCGGAAATCCGCATCGGCCTCGACGACGGATTCGTGGCCGCCTTCAGGCTTGGGCCGGACACGCCGGCGCCAGACGGCCCGCTCGGCGACAGGCTTTCCTATGACGCGGGCGCCCGCGAATTGACGCTCGTCGCGACCGAGGTCGTGGGCGGCGCAAGGCACGAACTCGCAAACGCCATCATCGCCGCGCACAGCGCCGCGCGCGCCCGCGATCTGCTGCGCGAGGAGAGAGCCGCCGCCTGAGCGGCACCGCCTCACAGGCTCGACGCCGCGCAATCGGCGCGCATATGATGACAAGCGGTCTGGCGGTGCGCCACTGGCGGCCGGGACGCGCGGGAGAAAGATGGTGCGCGCGCTCGCCTTGATCTTTGCCCTCACGATCGCGCTGGCGGCCCCCGCGGCGGCGAAGGTGCGCGTCCATATCAATCTCGCCACCCAGCGGATGCATGTGACATCGGCCTCCGGCAGCTATAGCTGGCCGGTCTCGACCGCGCGGCCCGGCTATCGCACGCCGCGGGGCAGCTACGCGCCCAGGGCGCTGAAGCGGATGCATTACTCGCGCAAATACGACAACGCCCCCATGCCGCATTCCATCTTCTTCTCTGGCGGCTACGCCATCCACGGCACCTATGCGACCCGCGCGCTCGGACGCCCCGTCTCGCATGGCTGCGTGCGCCTCGCGCCGGGCCACGCCGCGCGGCTCTACGACATGGTGCGCCGGGAGGGGGCGCATATCTCGATCAGCGGCGGCCGCGCCCGTTAGCGGGAGGCGTGCAGAGCCAAAGCCGGCAAGATCGAGAGCGGCGCTTTCGACCCCTTCACGCCCGTGATCAGCACCCGCACCGCCGGCTCCCCGGCGCGCGAATAGACCGGCTGCACGGTGACTCCTCCCAGCCGTCCCTCCACCGCCGCCAGACATTCATGAAGCGCGTCGGCGCGGTGGATCATGGCGAAGGTTCCGCCGGGCGCCAGCAGGGCCAGCGCGCCGCGCGCCCATTCGGCGAGCGGGACGGCGGCGACATGGGCGCGGGCCTTGTCCGGGTCCGGCGTCACGCGCACGCGTCCCGGCGCATAAAAGGGCGGATTGGTCAGAACCAGCGCCGCCTGCTCGTCAACGAGCCCCGCCGCGCGGCGCGCTTTCGCCAGGGTCACATCCGCCTCATGGATGGAGACCCGCCCGCTCAGCCCGTTGGCTGCGGCATTTTCGCGCGCCAGGGCGCAGCTTGCGGGGTCGATCTCGACGAGTCCCACCCGCGCCGCGGGCGCCAGAACGGCCGCCATCAGCCCCACCGCGCCGGCGCCGGCGCCGATGTCGAGGATGAGCCCGGTCTGGCCCGGCGGCGTGAGGGAGGCGAGCAGCACGGCGTCATGGCCCGCACGGTGTCCCGGGCCTTGCCGCAGCTTCAGCCGCCCTTCCAGAAAGCCGTCCGCCTCGTCGCCGCTCATAGGGGCCGAACGTCTCACGCGGAGGCGCCCGCCGCAAGCGCGCCGACGCCCCGCCAGAGCGGCGGCGCGAGGGCGAAGGCGCGGCCGACCCGCGCCTCCTCGCCCGCCTGCTTGAAGGCCCCCTCGCCAGCGACTTGCCGCTTTGACCGCAAGGACGTAAATTCCGGCCCTTGACTGGTTAGGCTGTAGGGGGGTCCGTGGGTATCGTTATTCCGCTCGAAGAGAAGAAAGAGGCGGGCCTCGAGAATCTTCTCGACCTTATCGCCCCCGACCTCGAGCGCACAAATCAGCTCATCATCCAGCGGACCGGCTCGGACGTCACCACAATCCCGGAAGTCGCAAACCATCTCATCTCCGCCGGCGGCAAGCGCCTGCGGCCGATGCTGGTGCTCGCGACCGCCGGCATGTGCGGCTACAAGGGCGACGGACATCTGAAGTTCGCGGCTGGCATCGAGTTCATGCATACGGCGACGCTGCTGCATGACGACGTCGTGGACGAATCCAG
>PERY01000054.1 GCA_002929055.1 Methylocystis sp.
TCGACGGCAGCCTGTTCTCGCCGGCGGAAGCGCTGGTGACGGCGGTCGAGACCGGCGAAACCTTCCGCGCCGGCAAGATCAACGAAGAGCTGCTGGACAAGTCCTTCGGGGGTTGATCTTACACCTCCCCTCGAGGGGGAGGGTCGCGCTGCGCAGCAGCGCGGGGTGGGGTGAAAACGACCAAAGTGCCAACCAACTGCTCCACCCCCACCCGAGCGCCTGTGGCGCTCGACCTCCCCCCTCAAGGGGGAGGTGGGGCGCCCCGCATCGCCGTCTTCACCGACAAGCTCGACTGGCATGTCGACGCGACGCTCGCGGCCTTTCGCGCGCTGGGCGCGACTCCGGTCGCGGTGCGGCTCGAAGCCTGCCGGATCGACACCTCTCGCCCGAACGGCCTCGCCATACCGGGGTTCCACGCGCTGCCCGATCTCGCCATCGTCCGCGCCATCGGCGACGGGTCGCTGGAGGCGATCACCATGCGGCTCGGCGTGCTGCATGCGCTGGAGGCGCTGGGAGTCCCGCTCGTCAACGGCGTGCGATCGATCGAGCGCTGCACCGACAAGAGCATGGCGAGCTTTCTCCTCGCGCAGGCGGGCGTGCCGACGCCCGAAACCTTCGCGACTCAAACGACGGCCCAGGCCCGCGCCATCGCGCGGCGCGAATGCGCGAAAGGTCCACTGGTCATGAAGCCGCTCTTTGGCGCGCAGGGCTGGGGCATTCGCCTGATCGAACGCGAAGGAGACATCCCCTCGCTCGAAGAGGCCCGCGGCGTCTTCTATCTGCAACGCTTCGTCGGGCCGAGCCGACCTCCCTATGAGGACATGCGCATCCTCGTTTCGCGCGGCGACGTCGTCGCAGCCATGCGTCGGCGCTCCAGCCACTGGATCACCAATGTGCGGCAGGGCGCGAAGCCCGTCGCGGCGGAGCCGACGCCGCAGGAGCGCGACATGGCGCTCGCCGCTTGCGCGGCGATGGGAACGGTCATGGCGGGCGTCGATCTCATCGCCGACGCGGACGGCGAGCCTATGGTTCTGGAGGTCAATTCCATGCCGGGCTGGAGCGGCCTGCAACGCATCACCCCCTTCTCCATCGCCGAACGGCTGGCGGGGGACGCGCTTAAGGAACGGGTCTCCCCGGCATGATTGCGCCAGACGCCGTCGCCCGCGCCTTCATCGACGCCTGCGAAGCCGAACTCGCCGCGCCAAAGCCCGGCAATGTCCATCATTTCGCGCCCGGCCACGGCATGGAGGCGGCCGATTTCATCGCCAGCGCCCGGGCCGCCGCGCCCCACATCGCCGCGCCGCATGCGCGCGTCGGCGATCGTATTCTGGGCGCGGTCGAGGCGACATGGGCGGCCGTCGGGCAAAACACAAATCTCGGCATCGTCCTGCTCTGCGCGCCGCTGGCTCAGGCGGCCCTCACCGCCCAAAGCGCCGATCTTCGCGGCGAGACCGCCCGCATCCTCGCGGCGCTGGACATCAGCGACGCCGACGCGGCCTTTCGCGCGATCACGCGCGCCAATCCCGCAGGGCTCGGCGCCGCGACGGAGCACGACGTCTCCGGCCCGGCGCGCACGACCCTTCTCGAGGCGATGCGGGCGGCGGCGGACCGCGACCGCATCGGGAGGCAATACGCCGAAGGCTTCAGGGACATCTTCGAAACCGGCTTCGCCGCCCTTGCGCAGGCCCGCGCGCGGGGTCATGACGCGCCTCGGGCGACGCTCGAGGTCTACATGGCCTTTCTCTGCGCCTTTCCGGATAGTCATGTCGCGCGCAAATACGGACCCCAGGTCGCCGAGAACCTGCGTCTGGAAGCCTGCGGGATGAATCGGACGATCACTGCGGCCAACAGGGAAACGGCTTTCGCACATGCGCTGCAATTCGATCGCAAACTCAAGGAAAGAAAGCTTAATCCGGGCACGAGCGCAGATTTGACGGTCGCCGTTCTTTTCGCCGATTATCTGGCGGCCATCTTGGCAAAGGCCCGCAAAAATGGTTGAGTCCGCGCCGCGCGGGGTGGTCTCGCGGCTATCTGGCCAACCGGTCGGGCAATTATTCGGGCCCGATGCAGAAAACGAAGGATAGAGGCTGCCGCGGCGCGAGGCGTGCGGTCGTCCTGGGGGAATCTGGAAAGGAAACGCACATGGCTTTGATCAACAAACTGCTGGTCGGCGAGTCGCTCGTCGGCGAAGGCAACGAAGTCGCCCACATCGACCTCATCATCGGACCGCGCGGTTCGGCCGCCGAACTCGCCTTCGCGAACGCGCTCGTCAACAACAAGGACGGCTTCACGACGCTTCTCGCGGTCGTCGCGCCGAACCTGCTCTGCAAGCCCAACACGATCCTCTTCAACAAGGTCACCATCAAGGGCGCCAAGCAGGCTGTCCAGATGTTCGGCCCCGCGCAGCACGGCGTCGCCAAGGCCGTTGCGGATTCGGTGGCCGAGGGCATCATCCCGGTCGCCGAAGCTGACGACCTCTTCATCTCGGTCGGGGTGTTCATTCACTGGGACGCCAACGACGACAAGAAGATTCAGGATTACAACTACGCCGCCACGAAGGAAGCCATCGCCCGCGCCGTCAAGGGCGAGCCGAAGGCCGCCGAAGTCGTCGCCAAGCGCAACGAGGCCAAGCACCCCTTCGCCCCGAACTGAGTTCGGGCCAGAGGCGCGTTTAAAAAAGGGGGGCCGCATGGCTCCCCTTTCACAGTCATGAATGGGGCGCCGCGGAAGAACCGGGCATCTCTGCAAACGATCAGGGCTTTCCGCGCGGGCGCAAGCAACAAGACGCCGCAGGACGCGAACAGCACCGGGAGGGTGAAATATGTCGTTCTTTGAAAAGATTCTGGGCGCTTTGTTTCCGAAGCCGTCTAGCGGCTTCGTTGGCTCAGCGAGCGCGAAGACCGGCGTCGGCGAGTCGCTCGTCGGCGAAGGCAACGAGGTCGCGCACATCGACCTGCTCATCGGGCCGCGCGGCAGCGCCGTGGAGAAGGCTTTCGCGAACGCCCTTGTCAACAACAAGGACGGGTTCACGACTCTACTCGCCGTGATCGCGCCGAACCTGCTGGTCAAGCCGGCGACGATCATGTTCAACAAGGTGACGATCAAGAACGCCAAGCAGGCCGTCCAGATGTTCGGCCCCGCGCAGCACGGCGTCGCCAAGGCGGTCGCCGACTCCGTCGCCGAGGGCGTGATTCCGCTCGACAAGGCGGACGATCTCTTCATCTGCGTCGGCGTCTTCATCCACTGGGAAGCCAACGACGATCAGAAGATCCAGGACTTCAACTATCAGGCGACGAAGGAAGCCATCGCCCGCGCCCTGAAGGGCGACCCGACGGCCCAGAGCGTTCTCTCCGCGCGCGTCACCGCGGTGCATCCCTTCGCCGCGAACTGAGCGGCGAACCGCCTTTGCATAGAAAAAGGGGAGCCCTCGCGGCTCCCCTTTTATTTTTCGGTGATACGCGCAAGGTCGGCGCCTGTCAGTCGTGCGTCGTGCAGCGCCGACGCGACGAGCGCCCCGGCGGCGCCGGCGGCTTCAAGACATGCAAGATCGTCGAGGTTGCGCACACCGCCGGCTACGAATATGTCCCGCCCCCCGGCCCGCGCTGCGATTTCGGCAAGGCGCGAGACATCCGGCCCCTCGCCCGCGCCAACGCGCGCGAGCGTCATGGCGATGACGCGCTGCGGCCAGGCGGCGGCGTTTTCATAGAGCGCGCCGTCGCCGAGAAACCGCTCGCCCTGAAAATCCAGCGACAGGAGAATGCGCGCGTTCGCGCAGAGTGGGCCGAGCGCGTCAAGATCGACGAAGCTCTCGCTGCCGAGCACGACGTCGCCGCTCCACCGCGCAAGCTGCTCCTGCGCCTGCGTCCCATCCGCCGCGCCGGCGTCAATCCAAAGCCGCGTCTTCGGAAAGGCTTCGCTTATTCGAAGGATGGCGGACCGATTGTCGCCACGCCCTTCGATCGCATCGAGATCCGCGATATAGAGCGCCTCGAACGCATGCAACGACATGAGGCCGCGCGCGACATCGAGAGGCGCGATGCTGCGCGCGAGCGGCGTGACGAGCGGGCGATAGTCGGAGCGCCGCCCGGCGAGGGCGCGCACGACGGCGCCGTTGCGAATATCGATGACTGGAATGACCTGCATGGGGCATTATAGGCGCATGACCCTCTCCACCAACATCGCCGCGGCCCGCCTCTGGCTCGCGGGACTTCTTCTTGCGCTTCCGCTCACAATGGGCGTCGCCTCGGCCCAGACAATGCAGGGCGACTGGCCGTGCAAGCAGGTGCGCGTGCCCGAGATCGCGCTCGGCGGCGTCTGGACCGGCCCCGCGATCGACGCGGAACGCAAGGGATGGCGCGCCGACGCGGCGGTCGCCGACCTCGTGGCGCGCATCGCGCCGCGGCGCACGCCGCTCGAAGAGGCGGAAAAGCTCATCGCCGAATTTGCCAAAGACGCCGGAGACAAGCGCAAGGCGCGGCTCACGCTGCTCTTCGCCGGCGTCTACGAAAGGTTGAACGACGAGCGTCGCGACGTCGTGAACGGCCTCGATCGATTCGGGCGCCGCCTGAAGGAGATGGCGGAGAAAACGCGCAGCGAGACGCAGGCTTTCTTCGATCTGCAGAACAGCAAGCCGCAGGATCCCGAAGCGGTCAGAAAGGCCTCCGAGGCGCTGCAATGGCGCACGCGGCTCTTCGACGAGCAGCGCAAGATGGTCTCCTACGTCTGCGAAAGCCCGGCTCTGATCGAACAGCGCCTTGGCGCGCTGTCCCGCAAGATTCTCGCCGAGATGGAATAGGAGCCGCCCTGCCGTTCGCGACGCGGTCTAAGGCGTCAGTCGCGCGGCTCCGGCTTTCTCTCCTCGAGCGGATGTTGCGCCGCCGCCCAGCCGTCCGTTCCGTCCGGATACCAGGAGACATTCGCATAGCCGAGCGTCATCGCGCGCTTCGCCGCGTTCCACGACATCCAGCAATCCTCGAGACAGTAGAAGACGAGGGGCTTCTTCCTGTCGCCGCCGCTCGCTTTCACAAGACCTCTCTCGAAATAGCGTTGCGTCGCCTCCGAGATCGCGCCGAAACCCGTATCCGGCAGCCACAGGCTGCCCGGGATGTCGAAGCGCGGCTGCTCCCGCCACACGGCGGTCTTGGGCAGGCCTTCGGGCTTGGGCGCATGCGGCAGGGCGTCGATGAAGACCGCTTCTTTCGCACTCCAGATCGCGAAGGCCTTCGCCGTGTCGATCACGTGCGCGCCCTTCAGCGTCGCAGGAACGGGCGCGCGGTAAGCGTCCATCCGATAGGCTTCGGGCTCGGGCGGCGGCGCCTTCATATCGGCCGCTGCGCTCGTTGCGACCACGGCGATACCCAACGACGCCAACGCGCTGCGAGTCATGCGGCGCATCATGGCGCCTTGACGATAGGCTGGCCGGATTCGTCGAGCATGGGGACGCCATAGTCGGCAAGAATCTTGTCGATCTCGGCCTTGTTCTGCGCGAGCAGCGTATTGAGCTCCCGCTTCCAGTTCTGGTCCGAGTTGCGCACGCCGAAGGCGATGCGGAACGCCATGCGGACGCCGGGCGTCTCGACGATGGGGGCGACATTGAGTTTGGCGCTCGATTTCCTGGCGTAATAGCCCGCGATCGGCCCCCACAGCAGCGCGACGTCTATGTCGCCCTTCTCGAGATCGTGGATCATCGCGGCGCTCGAGGATTCGACGCGTGTGTCGATCATCAGCGCATAAGGCTTCACAAGACCGATCATGCCGTTCTTGGCGAGAATGTTGCCGGGGGGCGTATTGGCGACAAGACCGATCCGGCCCTTCTTTTCTTTCAGGCGCGGATCGTCGAGATTGACGATCCCGTCCATGTCGGAGCCCGCGCGCGTCACGATGGCGTAGGTCGTGCGGTAATAGGGGTTGGTGGGCTGCACGAGGTCATTGCCCTGCGGCATGCCGAGAATGACGTCGCACAGATGCGCGTTGAGCGTATTGCGCACGAAGCCCGTCGCGCCGGGGTAATAGGCGTAGGCCAGCTCCTTGTGGAGCTTTCCCGCGAGGAGCTCCGCGATCTTGTTTTCGAAACCCTCTCCCTTTTCGTTGGAGAAAGGCAGATTATTCGGATCGGCGCAGACGCGCAGCACTTTGGGGTCGATGAGTTCGATGCCGGCCGAATTGTCCGAGCCCCTGGCGCCGGCGTCCGCCCCCATGTGCTGCGCGGAAGCGGTCGCGGCGGAGGCGGCGAATAGGAGGGCGAGCGCGAGGCTGCGCCGCCGGCGACGGTTGGTTTTTTGATGCGTCACGCGCATGCTCCTGCTTATGTCATTGCGGCTCATATAGGCGCGCGCACCTTGCTTCGCCATTGAGGTTGGGATCATGCCGCCTGAAAACGCGATCGGCCCGGAAGCCGCTATGGGCGTCCGGGCCGAAGAGCGTATCGCCTCGTCGCGTCATGCGCGCCGGACGAGAATTATTTCCCGCTCATGCAGGCGGCTTCAGCTTTCTTGAAGGCCTCGGGAGCGGCTTCCTTCTTCTCCGGGCGGCCGGGCTGGACGGCGCCGGTCGAGAGCGCGCGGAGATAGACGTAAAGGTCGTCGACGTAGCAGACGGCGTTCTTGTTGTCGGCGAAAGCCGGCATGACGCTGTTGCCGTTCTGACGGCCGCCGATGACGATGCCGGCGAATTCAGCGTAGTTGAAGCGCTTCACGGATTCCTTCAGCGCCGGCGCATAGGTCGAGCCGCCGCCGTTCGGGCCGTGGCAGACGTGGCATTCGGCGTGATAGCGGCGATAACCGGAGAAAGTGTACCAATCCACCGTGCCGTCGGCGCCGACGTTGTAGGTGGGATCGCCTTTCGCGTCGAAATATTTGCCGTCCGTGGATTTGACGGCTTTGGGATCTCCGGGCGCCTCGGCCATGGCGGAGGTTCCCACAAACATCATGACGCCCAGGGCGAGCGCCCCGGCAAGCGACGATCTCATCACTCTCTCCCTGATCAGTTCTTTTTTAGCATCAAAACGACAGCGCCCGGCGCTACCCTTAAATCAGGGGCACGCCGAGCGCCAGTATTGCGAGCTGCGACCTT
>PERY01000055.1 GCA_002929055.1 Methylocystis sp.
TCGCGACCGCCGCCTCCCATGCGGCCGGCGGCACGTGACCCTCGGCGCGGATGATCTCCACCTCGTCGCCGTTCTGCAATTGGGACAGCACCGGCGCGACGCGGCCGTTGATCTTGGCGCCCACGGCCGAGTCGCCGAGCTTGGTGTGGACCGAGTAGGCGAAGTCGATCGGGGTCGCGCCGCGCGGCAGGGCGATGAGCCCGCCCTTGGGCGTGAAGCAGAACACCTGGTCCTGAAAGAGCTCGAGTCGCGTGTGCTCCAGAAACTCCTCCGGACTGTCGCCGTGGACCAGTAGATCGAGCGTCTCCTGCAGCCAGCGGAAGGCGCGGCTCTCCTTGGCCAGCTCCTCGCGGCCCTCGTCGCCGGTCGCGTCCTTGTAAAGCGCATGGGCGGCGATGCCGAAACGGGCGATCTCGTGCATCTGGGCGGTGCGAATCTGCAGCTCGACACGCTGATGGCCGGGGCCGATCACAGTCGTGTGGATCGAGCGATAATCATTCTGCTTGGGCGTCGAGATATAGTCCTTGAAGCGGCCCGGCACACTCGGCCATTTCGTATGCACGACGCCGAGCGCGCGGTAGCAGTCCTCCTCCGCGCCGACAATGATGCGGAAGCCGAAGATGTCGGAAAGCTGCTCGAAGGAGACGGATTTGCGCTCCATCTTGCGCCAGACCGAATACGCCGTCTTCTGGCGCCCGGTGACGGCGGCCTCGATGCCGCGCATCGAGAATTCGCGCGTCAGCTCGTCTTCGATCTTCTTGATGATGCGGCCGTTCTTGGCGCGCAGATCGTGCAGGCGCTGCTCGATCGTGTGATGCGCCTCGGGCATCAGATGGCGGAAAGCCAGACCCTCGAGCTCCTCGCGCAGGCGCTGCATGCCCATACGGCCGGCGAGCGGCGCATAAATGTCGAGCGTCTCCTGCGAGATACGGGCGCGCTTGTCCAGGGGCACGAAATGCAGCGTGCGCATATTGTGCAGCCGGTCCGCGAGCTTGACGAGCAGCACGCGCACGTCCTCAGCGACGGCGAGCAGCAGCTTGCGGAAATTCTCGCCCTGCCGCGCCTGCTTGGAGACGAGGTCGAGCTTCTCGATCTTTGTGAGGCCCTCGACGAGCTTGCCGATCTGTTCGCCAAAGAGGCGGTCGATCTCCTCGCGCGTCGTCTCCGTGTCTTCGATCGTGTCGTGCAGCACCGCCGCGACGATCGTGGCGTCGTCGAGCTTGAGATCGGTAAGGATCGCGGCGACTTCGAGCGGGTGCGAGAAATAGGGGTCGCCGGAGGCGCGGGTCTGCTGCCCGTGCGCCTTCATCGCATAGACATAGGCGCGGTTGAGCAAATCCTCGTCGACGTTCGGATTATACTTCCGAACCCGTTCGACGAGTTCATATTGACGCATCATGCGCGAAAGCCAAAGCCGTGCTGCGCAGCCGGCGCCGACGCCGCGCGCTCACGCGCGAAACGAAGCGGGCGACAGGAGACGCCCGGCCACAGGGAATTATGCGAAGTGTAGCGCAGCTTTACCGCCGCCTCCAGCGAAGAGGCGGTGAATTCGACGAAAAGCCTTATTCGCCGTCTTCTTCCACTTCAGCAGGCGGAACGAGGCCCTCAAGTCCGCGCAGCAGGTCTTCTTCCGTCATGCGGTCGAACTGCTGGTCGCCCTCGAAATCGCCGCCGACCGGCGTCAGCGCCGGCGCCGCCTCTGTCTCCGGCTCGTCGACTTCGACGTGACGCTGGAGCGAGTGGATGAAATCCTCCGACAGATCTTCAGGCGACAGCGCCGTTTCGGCGATCTCGCGCAGCGCGACGACAGGGTTTTTGTCGCGGTCGCGGTCGACCAGAATTTGCTGGCCGGAGGAGATGAGCCGGGCACGGTGCGCCGCAAGCAGCACGAGATCGAAACGATTCTCGATCTTGTCAATGCAGTCTTCGACGGTGACGCGCGCCATCTAACAAGCTCCTAAAGCCGGGGGAATGGGCCTGTTACGCCAATCCGGGCGATAAATCAATGGGGCGGAGAAGGCGCCCGATTTCCGACCGTGACCGCGTCAGCTCGCCAGTTTGGAACGCTTTCAGATTTTCGGCAAATCCGGCAACGATTTACGGGTGAAAAATACAATGCGCCTCTTGACCCCGCGACACTTAGGCGCAATTTATCTGCGAAGACGCTTCGGTCTGGACGGTTCGACTATCTGTCTCTGCGCTTTCAACAACTGCGGCACACGAGAATCAGTCGAATTCTGGCAGTTTTGACACGTCGAACGAATTTGGAGAAGCGTTCGACACCGAAGCACGGATTTAACAGGGCGAACGTCGTCACGGTCATTACGGACATAGGCTCGCGGTGTGAGCTGCAAGAATGATCGAGAAGTAGACGCCAGCATCCTCAACCCGGCGTGAGAAAAAATGGCCGATATAGAGCGGATTGCATTATTCATTGACGGCGCAAACCTGTACGCCACAGCGAAATCGCTTGGATTCGACATTGATTACAAGCGCCTGCTGCGTGAGTTTCAGGGCAAGGGCCGGCTCATCCGCGCCTTCTACTACACGGCGCTCATCGAGGATCAGGAATACTCCTCGATTCGTCCCCTGATTGATTGGCTGGACTACAACGGTTATGCGGTCGTCACCAAGCCGACGAAGGAGTTCGTGGACTCGCTCGGCCGCCGCAAGGTGAAGGGCAACATGGACATCGAACTTGCGGTCGACGCGATGGAGATGGCCGAACACATCGACCACATGGTGCTGTTCTCGGGCGACGGCGACTTCCGTTCGCTGGTCGAGGCCGTGCAGCGCAAGGGCGTTCGCGTCTCCGTGATCTCCACGATCACCACGCAGCCGCCGATGATCGCCGACGAGCTTCGCCGCCAGGCGGACGAGTTCATCGACCTTATCCATCTCGTCGGCAAGATCGGCCGCGATCCGGGTGAGCGCGCCGAGCGCATGCAGCGCTATCAGGAACGCCGCCCCATGCCGGCCCCGGCCCCCGCCGGACACGAGGAAGACGAGGAGTAATCCCTGCGCTTTCCCCGAAATCGAAAAGCCCGGCTCCGCGCCGGGCTTTTTCTTTGGTCGTTCAGCCCTTGTCCCGCATGAGCCGGCCCTTTTCGCGATTCCAGTCGCGCTTCTTCTCGACTTCGCGCTTGTCGTGCAGCTTCTTGCCGCGACCAAGCGCAATCTGCAGCTTCGCCCTGCCCTTCTCGTTGAAATAGAGCTTCAGCGGCACGATGGTCATGCCCTCGCGTTCAATCGCCTGCGAGAGCTTCGCCAGTTCGCGCGACTTCAGCAGCAGCTTGCGCAGTCGCTTGGGCTCGTGGTTGAAGCGGTTGCCCGAAAGATATTCGGGAATGGTCGCATTCACGAGCCAGGCTTCGCCATGCCGGTCGACATGGGCGTAGCTCTCGGCGATCGTCGCCTTGCCGGTGCGCAGCGACTTCACCTCGGTGCCCATCAGCGAGAGCCCCGCCTCGAAAGTTTCGCCGATCTCATAATGGTAGCGCGCCTTGCGATTATCGGCGACGACCTTGTGATTCGGCTCCTGTTTTGCGGCCACGAGCTACCCTTGAGCCGACAGAACGCCGGCGTGGATCATGGCGGCGCGGATGCGATCCTTCGTCGGCTGCGTGGAGGGCACGAGCGGCAGACGCACGTCTTCCCGCGCCTTGCCGAGCAGCGACAGGCCATATTTGGCGCCCGTGACGCCGGCTTCCAGGAAGGTCGCGACCTGAAGCGGCACGAGCCTGTCCTGAATCTCCAGCGCCTTTACGAAATCGCCTGCGAGACAGGCGTTCTGCAGATCGGCGCACAGGCGCGGCGCGATGTTGGAGACGACGGAAATGCAGCCATGCGCGCCGGCCGCCATGCAGGCGAGCGCGGTGAGATCGTCGCCCGAAAGCTGGATGAAATCCGGCCCCATGGCGTCGCGCTGCAAGGAAATACGCCCGATATTGCCGGTCGCATCCTTCACGCCGACGATGTTGTTGAGCTCCGACAGACGCGTCATCGTCTCGACGCTCATGTCGACGACCGAGCGCGGCGGGATGTTGTAAATGACGATCGGAATCGAGACGGCGTCGTTGATCGCCTTGAAGTGCTGATACAGCCCCTCCTGATTGGGCTTGTTGTAATAGGGCGTGACGACGAGCAGTCCGTCGGCGCCGGCGCGCTCGGCGTGTCCGGCGATGGCGATCGCCTCGCGCGTGTTGTTGGAGCCGGCCCCGGCGATGACCGGCACGCGGCCCTTCGCGGCGCGGATCGTCTCGGTGATGACCCGGCCATGCTCTTCGTGGCTCAAGGTGGGGCTCTCGCCGGTGGTCCCGACCGGAACAAGGCCGTGGGTGCCGCTTTCTATCTGCCAGTCGATCAATGCGCGAAGCGCCTCGAAATCGACTTCTCCATTGGCGAAGGGGGTGACCAGGGCGGTGATCGATCCGTGGAAAATCTGCTTTTTGCTCATAGAATTAGGAACTTCCCCGCGCCTCACAGCCGCCGCATTCGCGTCCGTATGATAGAGTGTCTTTCATAGCCGCTGGGGACTGGCGAGAAAAGCCCCACCTTTCCGCCGCAGGTCGATTGCTTCAAGTCCCCGCGGCGGATGTTCTGGTTGACCATTCGTAAACCAATAAAGAGCAGCTTTTCGCGCAACGACGGGACACCTGAATGATGTTGCCATCTCGCGTTTCCCTGCGGCTCAAGCTGCTCGCCACGGCGACGGCGATTGCGCTGGTCACGCCCGCCTTCACCGGTTTTGGCACCGTTGGCGACATCGACGCCGCGCGTGACGAGTCGCCCCGCTGGGTTCCGCACATCCCCTTCAGCCTCGGCGCCTGGCGCGCGCGCGTCGGCTCGCTCGAAGAGTCGATCCGCGATTTCGTCACCGGGGAACCGCCGCACACAGAAGCTGCGCACCCGGCGCAGCCCACGCTCTTTGGCCCGGAAGATCCCGCCGCGACGCCTCTCGCCAATTACGCGCCGCCAGATGGCTGGCTGAGAGGAACGACGGCGCGGACGCTTGACGTAGCGACGCTCCTCGGCGACGACGCAGCGCCATTTCAGCAGGCGCTCGCGGCCTACAAGGCCGCAGACTTCGCGGGTGGCGACGCCGCCGCCGAAACCTTGCAGACAAGCTTGGCGGACACAACGGCGCGCTGGGCCGCGCTCAGGTTGCATCCGCGCGAGGCGGGCTTCAAGCGGATTGCCGCCTTTCTGGAATCGCATCCGGACTGGCCGGCCGGCGACTGGCTGCGCAAGCGCGCCGAAGAGGCGCTCGTCGCCGAGCACCAGCCTGACAAGATAGTGAAGGCGTGGTTTGAAAACGCCCCGCCAGCGACGCCCTATGGCAAATATGCGCTCGCCAAGGCGCTGGCGCGCGAAGGCGACTTCGACATGGCCGCCGTTTACGCGCGAGACGCCTGGCGCGAAGACGATCTCGGCCAGAGTTTCGAGACGATGATCTACAAGGAGCTCGGCGATCTGCTGCGCGTCGAGGACCACAAATATCGCGCTGACCGCCTGCTCTATAACGGCAAGAACGTTCTCGGCCTGCGCGCCGCCGAATATGCCGGCAAGGACGTCACGCTGCTGGCGCGCGCGCGCGCCGGAGCGAACAATGGCGTCGGCGGCGACAGGCTCTTCGCCGCCGTGCCGCCTGCGTTGCAGAACGATCCGGGCCTTTTGTTCTCGCGCGTGCGCATGCTCAACAACGCCAAGAAATACCCGGAAGCGGGCGCGCTGCTGCGCAAGGCGCCGACCGATCCCGCCAAAGTCGTCGATGGCGACGCCTGGTGGACGGAACGCCGGCAGACCGCGCGCAAGGTTCTCGATCTTGGCGATGCGGAGACGGCGTATGTCATCGCCGCGCAGCACAATGCGGCCTCGACCAGCAACAAGGTTGAGGCGGAGTTTCAGGCCGGCTGGATCGCCCTGCGCTTCCTCGACGATCCGTCGCGCGCCGCGCGCCATTTTGCGGCGGCCGCGCGCGTCGCGGAGACGCCGCTGCAAAAATCGCGCGCGCTCTACTGGTCCGGCCGCGCCGCCGAGGCCTATCGCACAGTGGATGACGACGCGAAGGCGCGCGACCTCTATCGGCAGGCCGCCGCGCATTCCACAACCTTCTACGGCCAACTCGCGAGCGCGAAAATCGGGGCCGCCGACAAGCCGCTGCGCCCCGCGCCCGAAGCCGCGAAGGGCGAAGCGCGCGAGGAGGCCGTACAAGTCGCGGAGGTGCTGTTCGCGACAGGCGACAAGGAGATCGCCGCGCCGCTCGCCCTCGACGCCGCCAAGAACATGCGCGACGCGGCTCAGGTGGCGGCGCTCGGCGAAATCGTCGCGCGCCAGCAGGACGCCAAACTCTCTCTCATTTTCGGCAAGGGCGCATCATATCGCGGCGTGCCGCTCGACGACGTCGCTTTTCCCTCCTATGGCGTGCCGAACTTCAACGCGCTGCCCAAGTCTGCTGCGCGTTCCGTGGTCTACGCCATCGCGCGGCAGGAAAGCGCATTCGATCCGCGCGCGGTCTCCTCCGCGGGCGCGATGGGGCTCATGCAGATGATCGCCTCCACTGCGCGCCACACCGCCTATCAGCACGGGCTCGCCTTCGATCCCTCGCGCATGCTGAACGAGCCCGCCTACAACGCCCAGCTTGGCGCGGCGCATCTCGGCATTCTACTCGGCGAATACCGGGGCGCCTATCTCCTCACCTTCGCCGCCTACAACGCCGGCGGCGGGCGCGTGAAGCAATGGATCGACGCCTATGGCGA
>PERY01000056.1 GCA_002929055.1 Methylocystis sp.
CCCATCGAGCCCGCCGACGACCAGGACACGGTGTTGCCCTGCGCGTCGGTGATGGTGATCATGGTGTTGTTGAACGTCGAATTGACGTGCGCGACGCCCGAGACGATGTTCTTGCGCTCGCGGCGGCGAACGCGTGTTGTGTCCTTGGCCATGGTTTTCCTGGTCCTTCAAGCGCGCCCGTAACGCCAGGCGCTGGGGATGAGGGGGCGCAAACGCCCCGCGGAATTACTTTTTCTTGCCGGCGATCGGCTTCGCCTTGCCCTTGCGGGTGCGGGCGTTGGTGTGCGTGCGCTGGCCGCGAACCGGGAGCTGGCGGCGATGACGCAGGCCGCGGTAGCAGCCAAGGTCCATCAGGCGCTTGATGTTGATCGCAACTTCGCGGCGCAGATCGCCTTCCACGAGATAGTCGCGGTCGATGGTCTCGCGGATCTGCAGGACTTCGGCGTCGGTGAGCTGGGCGACGCGGCGCTCGGCCGGAATGTTCACCTTCTCACAGATCTCTTCGGCCTTCTTCGCGCCGATGCCGTGAATATACTGAAGCGCGATGACGACACGCTTGTTGGTCGGGATATTGACGCCTGCAATACGAGCCACTGTCTTCTCCATTTGGGGGCGTCGCCAGAGCGGCGACCGCCAGGAAACCCGCGTCCGGTGGAGGCCGGCCCTTGCGGGTTATTCGGGATTGGTGCTTTCCAGAACGCAAAAACGGAAGCCCTCCGAAGAGAACTTCCTCGAATTTTCGTCGGAGGACAGCGGATAACCAGCGGTTGCGCGCGAGTCAAGCAAATTACGCAAGGGAGCGGGAAGATTCCGCCTCCCAGAGACTCAAGCGCTGCGACGCAGTGCATCAGAGCCGAATTTTCGCCGCGCGTCCAGCCCCAGCCCCTGGCCCACGGCGCCGAACATATCGCCCTCGACGATCCGGGCCCCCGGGGTGTGCGCCGTGACGGCCGCGCGGACCGCCGGCAGGGCGGTCGAGCCCCCTGTGAGGAACACCGCATCGATGCGTTCCCCCGAAAGGCCCGAGTCTTTCAGCGTCTCACGCAGGGTGCGTGAAAGAGAGCCCAGCTGATCGGCGATCGCGTCATGAAGGGCGGCGGCCGAGACTTCGACAGCGAAGCCCTTCTCGACCTCGGCGAGATCGATCGCCGCGCTCTCACGCCCGGAAAGCTCGATCTTGGCGTTTTCTACGGCGAGCGCGATGGAATGGCCGCGCCGGCTTTCGATCACCTCGGCGAGGCGCGCGATTTTTTCCGGCGCCAGCGAATGGCGCTCCAGCTCCCTCAGATCGCGGGCGACCTTCGGCGTATAGAGCAGATTGATCCGGTGCCATGTCGCGAGATCGACGAAGAAGCCGTTTGGGGCGAGGATGGCCTTGTCGCTGAAGGGCAACCGCATTTCGCTTGCGAGACCCAGATGCGGCATGACGGTCTTCAGGCTGAACAGGCGGTCGACGTCGGTGCCGCCGATGTGCACGCCCTTGTTGGCCAGAACGTCCCCTGCCCTGTCCGTCCTGGTCCGCCCCTCCGGCGAGACGCGCACGACCGAAAAATCCGACGTGCCGCCGCCGATATCGGCGATGAGCGCATATTGTTCTTTGCGGACATCCTGCTCATAGGCGAGCGCGGCGGCGATGGGCTCATACTGGAAGGCGATTTCGCGAAAGCCCTGGTCGCGGGCGATCTCCTCCAGCGCATCCTGCGCGCGGCGGTCGGCGCCGGGGTCGTCGTCCACGAAATGCACGGGCCGCCCGAGAACGACCCGCGTCACATCCGTTCCGGCGGCCGTGTCCGCCGCCTGCTTCAGGCGCCCGACGATAAGGCCGATAATGTCCTTGAACGTGTAGCTCTTCGCCTTGATGCGGGTGGCCTCGTCCATCAGCGCCGTGCCCAGCACCGATTTGAGACTGCGCATCAGCCGCCCTTCGGCCCCGTCCACATAGGCCCGCAGCGCAGCCCTGCCGAAGACGGGCGAGCCGTCCGAGAAATCGAAGAAGATGGAGCTTGGCAACGTGCGGCTGTCACCTTCGAGCGGCGCGAGCGCGACGCCGCCCGGACCGTCGATCGCGACGGTCGAATTGGAGGTGCCGAAATCGAGGCCGCAATAACCTCTCGCTTCCATCGATCCGTCTCGCGATCCTGCAAACTGTCGCATGCGAACGTCCCTCCCTTGCGGGGGGCCGGGGCTCACACAGCTGCGCCGTCAGGGTTTCAGGCTTCGAGCGCCTTGTCGATCGCAGCCGTCACCTCGTCGATCGACATCATGCCGTCGATCTGGCGCAGCGCGCCGCTCGCCTTGTAATAGGCGGAGACGGGCGCCGTCATGGCGCGATAGGCGTCGAGGCGTATCTTGAACGTTTCGGGATTATCGTCGGCGCGCACCGTTCCGCCCGTCCGGATCGTCTCCTCGACGCGCTTGCGCATGCGGTCCAGCAGGGCGCTCTCATCGACGACGAGTTCGATCACGGCCTTGAGCTTCTGACCCTTGCGGGCGAGCATCGCGTCTAGCGCCTCGGCCTGAGCGACCGTGCGCGGAAAGCCGTCCAGTATATATCCCTCGGCGCAATCCGGCGCGTCAGTGCGATCGTCGATGATGCCCACGACAACAGCGTCAGAGACGAGTTGCCCCTTGTCCATGATCTCTTTGGCCTCGAGACCAATCGGCGATCTCGCCGCTACCGCGGCGCGCAGCATGTCTCCGGTGGAGAGTTGCGGGACGCCGAGTCTGGCGATGAGACGGGCGGCCTGCGTGCCCTTGCCGGCGCCCGGGGGCCCGAGAAGGACAAGCCTCATTTACGGCGTCCCTTGAGCTTGGTCTTGCGGATCAGGCCTTCATATTGCTGCGCCTGCATGTGGCCGTGGATCTGGGCGACAGTGTCCATTGTCACGCTCACGACGATGAGCAAGGACGTGCCGCCGAAATAGAATGGAAGATTCGCGTAGGCGATGAGCCCTTCCGGCAGCAGACAGATGATCGCAAGATAGGCGGCGCCGAGCACCGTGATGCGCATGAGCACATCGTCGATGAAAGACGCGGTGCGCTCGCCGGGGCGAATGCCCGGCAGGAAGCCGCCATGCTTCTTGAGGTTGTCCGCCGTCTCCGTCGGATTGAAGACGATGGCCGTATAGAAGAAGGCGAAAAAGACGATGAGGCCGACATAGGCCAGCATATAGAGCGGACGGCCGTGCCCGAAATAGGCCGAAATCGTCGCGAAGATGCTGTCCGAGCCCGTCGACTGATAGAAATTCGCGACGGTCGTCGGCAGAAGCAGCAGCGAGGAGGCGAAGATCGGCGGAATGACGCCCGCGGTGTTGAGCTTCAGCGGCAGGAAGGACGTCTGGCCCTCATAGACGCGATTGCCGTGCTGGCGCTTGGGATAGGTGATCAGCAGCCGCCGCTGGGCGCGCTCCATGAACACGATGAAGGCGATGACGAAGAAGGACATCGCGATGACGCCGAGAATGATGCCCGTCGAGATCGCGCCCTGCCGGCCAAGTTCGAGCGTCGAGACGATCGCCGAGGGGAAGGCCGCGACGATGCCGGCGAAGATGATGAGCGACGATCCGTTGCCAATGCCGCGCGATGTGATCTGCTCGCCGAGCCACATCAGGAACATGGTGCCGCCGACCAGCGTGACGACGGTGGTGATGCGGAAGAAGAGACCCGGCTCCGTGACCACGCCCTGCTGCCCTTCGAGGCCGATCGCCATGGCGTAGGCCTGGAACGTCGCGAGAGCGACAGTCAGATAACGGGTGTATTGGTTGAGGACTTTGCGGCCCTGCTCGCCCTCCTTCTTCAGCGACTCGAGGGTCGGGAAGACCGAAGTGAGAAGCTGAACGATGATCGACGCCGAAATATACGGCATGATGTTGAGGGCGAAGATGGCGCGGCGCTGCACGGCGCCGCCGGCGAACATGTTGAAGAGTTCGAGCATGCCCTTCGACTGGCCGAAGAAGCTCTTGGCGAAAGCCTCCGGATCGATGCCCGGAAGCGGCACATAGGTGCCCAGCCGATAGACGATGAGCGCGCCCAGCGTAAACCAGATGCGCTTCTTGAGTTCCTCGGACTTGCCGAAGGCGGAGAGATTGACGTTGGCCGCGAGCTGCTCGGCTGCCGATGCCATGGAGGAACTCCCCTTTCGCGCCGAATTCTGCGTGCGGCGCATTTTGTGTTGCGGACGCGGGGAGCGGAGCCCGCCCAGCCGCGCGCCCGGCGATTGCGTGACAGTTCTATAAGACAAAGCGGCCGCTCTTGCGAGAGCGGCCGCTTAAAAACATGGCGTTAGGCGGAGGCCGCGTCGCCCGGGAGGAGCTTCACCGAGCCGCCCGCGCCCTCGATCGCGGCAATGGCGCCCTTGGAGGCGGCCGCGACCTCGAAAGCGAGCTTCGTCTTGATCTCGCCCTGGCCGAGGATCTTCACGCCGTCGCGCGGCTTGGCTACCACGCCGGCGGCGATGAGCGCCTCGAGCGTGACCGGAGCCGATGCGTCCAGCTTGCCGGCCTCGACCGCCTGCTGAATGCGGCCGATGTTGACCTCGTTGTAGTCCGTCGAGAACGGGTTGTGGAACCCGCGCTTCGGCAGACGACGATGCAGCGGCATCTGGCCGCCTTCGAAGCCCTTTACAGCGACGCCGGTGCGGGCCTTCTGGCCCTTCACGCCGCGCCCGCCGGTCTTGCCCTTGCCGGAGCCGATGCCGCGGCCAACGCGCATCCGGTTCTTGGTGGAGCCCGGATTGTCGGAGAGTTCGTTGAGTTTCATTGCCGCGTCCTCACTTCTCGCCGACGATTTTGACGAGATGCGCCACCTTGGCGATCATCCCGCGCACAGCCGGAGTGTCCTCCAGCTCGCGACGGCGGCCGATGCGCGTCAGGCCGAGGCCAAGAAGGGTCCGGCGCTGGCGCTCCGGACGGCCGATGGGGCTGCCGGTCTGCTCGACAGTGATCTGCTTGTTCGCCATGTCAGATCCTCCCCTTACGCGTCGACGGCGTCTGCATCGACGCCCTGACGGCGCGACTGCAGGACCGACACTTTGAGCGAGCGACGCGCCGCGACGGAGCGCGGGCTGTCTTCGTGGGTCAGCGCGTCGAAAGTCGCGCGGATCATGTTGTAGGGATTGGACGAACCCTGGCTCTTGGCCACGACGTCGTGCATGCCCAGCGTTTCGAAGACGGCGCGCATCGGGCCGCCGGCGATGATGCCGGTGCCGGCCGGGGCGGCGCGCAGGATGACCCTGCCCGCGCCATGGCGGCCATGAACGTCATGATGCAGCGTGCGGCCTTCGCGCAGCGGCACGCGGATCAGCGCGCGCTTGGCGGCTTCCGTCGCCTTGCGGATCGCTTCCGGCACTTCGCGCGCCTTGCCGTGGCCGAAGCCCACGCGACCCTTCTGGTCGCCGACGACGACGAGCGCGGCGAAACCGAAACGGCGGCCGCCCTTCACGACTTTAGCGACGCGATTGATGTGGACCAGACGGTCTACAAATTCGCTGTCGCGCTCTTCCCTGTCACGATCGCGACCGCGACCGCCTTCACCTTCACGGGCCATTTTCTCTTCCGTCACTTACGCGGCTTTGAGGGCCGCTCGCTTCGTGTGTTTCTCTCCCGCGTGCGGGCGAAGAATTAGAATTCGAGGCCGCCTTCGCGGGCGCCCTCGGCCAGCGCCTTGACGCGGCCGTGATACATATAGGCACCGCGGTCGAAAACGACCTGCTTGACGCCCTTGGAGGCGGCGCGCTCGGCGAGGAGCTTGCCGACGACCTTCGCAGCGTCGATGTTCGCGCCGGTCTTCAGCGACTCGCGGTTTTCCTTCTCGATCGAGGAGGCTGCGACAATCGTCTGTCCCTTCTCGTCGTCGATGATCTGGGCATAGATCTGCTTCGAGGAGCGGAACACGGAAAGACGCGGGCGGCCATAGGCGCGCTCGCGGATCGCCTTGCGCACACGCGCCTTGCGACGCTGTTCGACATTGACATCCTTGGCCATGGCGGCTGGTCCTTACTTCTTCTTGCCTTCCTTGCGGAAGATGAATTCGTTGGCGTATTTGACGCCCTTGCCCTTGTAGGGCTCGGGGCCGCGGATCGCGCGGATCTCGGCGGCGACCTGGCCGACCTGCTGCTTGTCGATGCCGCTGA
>PERY01000057.1 GCA_002929055.1 Methylocystis sp.
GGCGGCTCCGACGCCGCCGCCCCCGCCGCCGCCGGAAAAGCCCGCCGACGTCGACCCGCTGGAGTCGCTCGAGGCTGAAATGGCCCGACTGCTCGGCAGGCCCGAAAACGAATAGGAAAAAAGGGCGTCGCAATGCGGCGCCCTTTTTTTCGTCCGTGGAGAATGCGCCGGCCGCTAGTCGTCCCGATAGACCTTCTCTCGCCGCTCGTGGCGCTCCTGCGCCTCGATCGACAGCGTTGCGATGGGACGGGCGTCGAGGCGCTTGAGCGAAATTGGCTCGCCCGTTTCCTCGCAGTAGCCATAGGCGCCGTCTTCTAGACGCCCGAGCGCCGCGTCGATCTTCGCGATGAGTTTGCGCTGGCGATCCCGCGCGCGCAACTCTATCGCCCGATCCGTCTCCGATGAGGCGCGGTCGGCGAGGTCGGGATGATTTTCGTTTTCATTCTGAAGCGCCGTGAGGGTGTCACGGCTTTCCTGGAGAATTTCTTCTTTCCACGTCAGAAGTTTACGCCGAAAATACTCGCGCTGGCGGTCGCACATGAATGGCTCGTCTTCCGACGGCTCATAGGTTTCGTCCAGATCCACCGTCATTGCCGCGAATCCTCCATTAAACCATAGGCGCGGCCTATATAGACGGGCGTCCGTGCGGACACAATGACCATTTCGCGGAGCGGTAGCGGGCGGATTGCGGCGCACGCGATACGCAAGAGGCGCTCGCGCGCGACGCGCCCCTTCACGATTCGGCATGAGCGGGTCTGGTTTTCAGCCCATTGCCTTGCGCAGGTTCTCCTCGACCTTGTCGAGAAATCCCGTCGTCGACAGCCAGCGCTGGTTGCAGCCGACGAGAAGCGCCAGATCCTTGGTCATGAAGCCGGACTCGACCGTCTTCACGCAAACCTCCTCGAGCGTCCTGGAAAAGCGCGCGAGTTCGTCGTTTCCATCGAGCTTGGCCCGATGGGCAAGACCCCGTGTCCAGGCGAAAATCGAGGCGATCGAGTTTGTCGACGTCTCGTGGCCCTTCTCGTGTTCGCGATAATGCCGGGTCACCGTGCCATGTGCGGCTTCCGCCTCCACGGTCTTGCCGTCGGGCGTCATCAGCACGCTGGTCATCAGGCCCAGCGAGCCGAAGCCCTGCGCCACGATGTCCGACTGCACGTCGCCATCGTAGTTCTTGCAGGCCCAGATGTAGCCGCCCGACCATTTCAACGCAGAAGCGACCATGTCGTCGATGAGGCGGTGCTCGTACCAGAGTTTCAAGGATTCGAACTGCGACTTGAAGTCAGCGTCGTAAATCTCCTGAAAAATGTCCTTGAAGCGCCCGTCATAGGCTTTCAGGATCGTGTTCTTCGTGGAGAGATAAACGGGAAACTTGCGCTGCAGGCCGTAGTTGAACGTCGCGCGCGCAAACTCGCGGATCGAATCGTCGAGATTGTACATCGCCATGGCGACGCCGGCGTCGGGGAATTTGAAGACCTCCTTCTCGATTACCTGACCATCTTCGCCTTCGAATTTTATCGTCAGGCGCCCTTTGCCTGGAACCTTGAAGTCTGTGGCCTTGTACTGGTCGCCGAAGGCGTGGCGCCCGACGACGATGGGCTGCGTCCAGTGCGGCACGAGGCGCGGCACGTTGGAGCAGATGATCGGCTCGCGGAAGATCACGCCGCCGAGGATGTTGCGGATGGTGCCATTGGGCGACTTCCACATTTCCTTGAGACTGAACTCTTTCACCCGCGCTTCGTCTGGCGTGATGGTGGCGCACTTCACGCCCACCCCGTGCTGCTTGATGGCGTTGGCGGCGTCGATGGTCACCTGGTCGTTGGTGGCGTCGCGATTCTGGACGGAGAGGTCGAAGTAGAGGAGGTCGATGTCGAGATAGGGCCGGACCAGCTTGTCCTTAATGAAAGCCCAGATGATGCGGGTCATTTCGTCGCCGTCGAGTTCGACGACGGGATTGGCCACTTTGATCTTTTGCATATGGATCGTTCCTCGAGCTGCGCGCGCGTTATAGCCCTGCCCCGACGCAAGGAAAAGCGGCGCGGCGCTCCGAGCGCGGGCGCCAAAAAAGTTCATTTTGGCGGAAGCTCGCCATTTTCCTTGGGTATTGGCCTGATTTCGGCTTTTCGCCCAGGCTTTCTCTGCATCTTCGGCGCCAAATGCGCCTTGAGCGCAACTAAATGGAAACCAGCTTCCCATAGATATTCCAGATGATTGGCTGGACGAGAGAGCAAACAGGGATGTCTGGCGCGAATGGTCCGGTGACGGGCGACAATGGAGGCGGCTTCGGACGGGACGAGCGCGGCGCGGTCGCAATCCTGTTCGGCCTGACGATGATTCCCATCGTGCTCATGATCGGCGCAGCGCTCGACTACACCCGCGCTTCCGCGATGCGCTCCCGCCTCAACCATCTCATGGACCGCGCCGCCCTCGCCGCCGTGAAGGCCGCAGCGCAGAAGGAAGCCGACTGCATCGCCAGAAACTATCTGATCTCCGGCTGCTCGACGGCGGACATCCAGAAGCTCGGCGTCGGCGCCGGGACGCAATTCGTGAAGGCGGACCACGCCTTTCAGAGCTATGGCAAGACCATCGCTGTGACCCTCGCCAAGGCCGACGTCGCCTGGTCCGCCAATCTCGTCTACGCTGCGGAGCTGCCCGCGAGCATGACGAAGGTGATGGGCATGACGGCGCTTCCGGTGAAAGGAACCGTGACGTCCAACATCTCGCTGGGGACGCAGCTCTACCTCAACGTGCACTTGCTTCTCGACCGGTCGATGTCGATGGGCATAGGCGCGACCTCCGACGACATCACCCGCCTGCAGGCCCTGACCGGCTGCGCTTTCGGCTGCCATTCCACGGCCGACGCTCCAACTCACTATTTTGCTCCGAAGGCGCAAGGCATACGCTTCCGCATCGACGACCTGCGCGACGCGGCGACGACCCTGGTCGCGACCGCCAAGACCGTCACGGCGTCCAACGCCCGCAACCACATCCAGATCGCCGCCTATGGCTTCAATCATGTCGTGACGCCGCTCATCGCCCTGACCTCGGACCTCAACGCGGTCGGTTCGGCTATTCAGAGCTTCGACATGCCGGACGTGGACGATGGCACGCAGATCGGCGACGCCATCAACTGGCTGACGCCGAGGGTGCCGACGAGCGGCGATGGCATGGCGGCGGACCGGCCGCAGCAGGTCGTAATACTCGTCACCGACGGCGTGGAGGACGGCATCTACACGGGCTGGGAAGGCATGACCGCCCCGACGGGCCTTCCGCTCTCGTGGTGGGGACCGTCGTACACCAAGGCCAACACCGGCGCCTTCCCGACCGGCGTCTGCGATGCGCTGAAGCAGAAGGACGTGATTGTCGGGGTCGTCTACACCACCTACGTCCCCTTCGTCGGCACGGAGCAATACGACAAGCTCATCGGCCCCTTCGCCGCCAATATTTCGCCGAACCTCGAAGCCTGCGCCTCGACGGGCTATTTCTTCGTCGCCTCGAAGCCGGGCGAGATCAACGCGGGGATGCAGCACCTCTTCAACAAGGCGATGGCCGAGAGCGCGCTGCGGCTCACGCACTGACGCGCAGCGTTAACGGCAAGTTATCGGCGGCGGGTTAGCCTTGGGGCTTCTCCTTCGTCGGACAAGCCCGGATGCTGCCCTCGCTCCTCTGGTTCCTGATCTATTCGATCCCGCCTCTCGCCGGCTGGTGGCTGTGCTTCCGGGCGCCGTTCGGCCGCCGCAAATTCTATCGCCGGCTGACCATCGCCGCGCCCGTCGAGACGGTCTGGCGTCTGCTCGACCCCGCGCAGGGCGGCTTCGCCTTTCTTTAAGAAACCCGCAACGTCGAGACCGTCTCGACGGAGCCGCTGGTCCTGCGTCTGGAGCGCCGTACGCGCCACAGCCATGAGCCCTTCGCGACGGTCGAAGAGGCCTGCGAACTGGACACCGCCGCGCGCCGCATCCTGCGCCGGGAGGCTGACGATGACGGCGCGCAAAGCGAGGTCGCTCTCGAAGCGCGCGGCGCGCAGACGACGGTTTCGCTACGCTACGAGCGGCGCACGACCGGACTTCTCGCCAATGAACTTACCCGCCTCGGCCTTGCGCGCGACATGGCGGCGCTCGAGGACTCCGTGCTCGGCCGCGACGCCCGTGCGGCGCCCCTCTTCCGCTTCGCCGGATGGCGGCTGGCGCTGTTCAGCGTCGTCACGGGCTTCGTGATGGCGTTGCTGCTTCTGGCGCCGGCCTTCTATGTCGCGCTGAAATCCATGAGCGTCTCCGCCGAGGCGCTGTCCGCCGACCCGTTGGCGCTCGGCTTCATCGTGGCCCTCGCGCTCGGCGTCGCATTCTAACTTGCGACCCTGCTCATCGCCGCGACGCTCGTCCACGAGATGGGCCACGCGTTCGCGCTCGCCGCCTTCGGCCATCGCGGGATCACGGTGAGCCTCATCCCCTTCGGCGGCGGCGTGGCGCTGGGCGCGCGCGCCTATGCGAGCGCCTTTGAGGCTGGCGTGGTGAGCCTCGCCGGGCCCGCGCTTTCCGCAGTGGTCGCCCTGGCCGCGCTGCCGGAGCCGACGCGGCTCTCGGCGCTGATGCAGGGCCTCACGGGACCGCAGCCGCAGTTCGGCGCGGCGTTCGCCGCCTTCACCGGCGCCGCCTATGCGCTGCTGACGCTGCTCATCAACATCCCCAATGTCCTGCCCTGGACGGGCTCGGACGGCGCGCTGGCGCTGGGCGCGATGTTCTCCAGCCCGCGCTTGCGCCAAATCTCGGCCGGCCTTCTCGCCGCGCTGCTGGCATTCGTCTTCGCGGGCGCCGACGACCTGCTGCCCTTCGGGCTGATGTTCCTTGCGCTCTCCTGGTTCAACCGCAAGCGGCCCGAAGCCGCCGCGCCCGACGACGCAGAAGGCTGGCGCCCGCTCGCCGTCGCGGCCGGATTGGCGCTCGTCGTCGGCCTCTATGCGCATGAGGCGGAGGTGTTGAGGACGATTGATTGGACGCCCCGGCCCCTTGCGCCGTCAGATGGCGACCCCGCCTGAGCCCTGCGCCGGGAGGCGCCCGCCCATGGGGGCGCCGCAAGCCCTCCGAAACGACTGACAAACAAATTTCAGCAATTCGTATCCT
>PERY01000058.1 GCA_002929055.1 Methylocystis sp.
CATGCGCCGTGGCAAGATCGCCGCGCGCATGCTGTGGGGCAACCAGACCTGCGTGCTCGTCGGCGACTTCCTGCTCGGCCACGCCTTCAAGATGATGGTGGAGCCGGGCCAGATCCCGCCGCTCAGCGTGGTCTCGCAGGCCGCCGCCGTCATCGCCGAGGGCGAAATCCTGCAGCTCAACGCCGCCAAGGACACGACGACGACGGAGGACGCCTACATGGCCGTCATCCGTCGCAAGACCGCGGAGCTTTTCGCGGCGGCGGCCGAAGTCGGCGTCATGCTCGCGGGCAAGCCAAAGGCTGATGAAGCCGCGGCGCGCAGCTACGGCATGAATCTCGGCATCGCCTTCCAGCTCATCGACGACGCGCTGGATTACGGCGGCACCTCCGCCAAGCTCGGCAAGAATGTCGGGGACGATTTCCGCGAGGGCAAGATCACCCTGCCCGTGGTGCTCGCCTTCCGCCGCGGCAGCGAGAAGGAACGCGAGTTCTGGCGGCGCACGTTGGAAAAGGGCGAGATCAACGACGGCGACGTCGAGACCGCCTGCGGGCTGATGAAGAAGCACAAGGCGCTCGACGACACGATCGAACGGGCGGCGCATTACGGAGCCATTGCACGCGATGCGATGGAGATTTTCCCGGCTTCGCCCTGGAAGAACGCGCTGCTCGAAGTGGTCGATTTCTGCATCGAGCGCGTGTACTGACTAACGATGCGCAGAGAAATACGCCGGCCGGGCATTGCTCAGGCCGGCGCATTTGTTTTCAGGACTTCATGCAGGTCGCGAGGAACGCCTTCTTCGCCTTGTGCTTGAGGGCCTTGGCCTGCTCGTTGCAGCTTTTTTCCTTGTCAGCCTTGGCGTCGGCCGGGGCGGCCGAGGTTGCAGCGGGGGCAGCCGAGGCGGCGCCGGCGTCTGTCTGGGGCGCGATTTCCGCCGGCGGCTTCCAGACGGTCTCGGCGTAAGCGGTGGCGCCGGTCAGCAGGGCGACGCAGGCGGTCGCCGCGAAAATGCTTTTGATGCTCTTGTACATGTTATCTCTTTATCGTTGCGGAAGCCGGCCGCGCGGCTTCAGGACTCTCCCTCGGCCAAACGCTGCTCGAACGCGGCCGTAGGACAGACTATGACATTTGCAATCAAATGTCTTGCCGTCCGCAGCTTCCGCAGGGCGCTGCTCCTACCGTCCCCCCTGCCTCCAGAAGTGGATGGCGAGGACGGCCGCGAGCGCCGAGAAAAGCAGTTTGAAGAAAATGCGCTTTGGCATAACCCCGCGCGGGACATGGAGTCTCCCGGTGCGGGACGATGATCCGCCGCCGCGCGCCGCGGCGCCGTTCAGATTGAAATTCAAATAGGTCACCGGGGCGCTCCTTTCCCATGACGCAGGCTCGAGCAGTAAGGCTAACGCGCAAGATATTGCTGATTGCTTGCGCGGATCGCCGAGCGAGCGGGCATGGAGCGTTTTGGCGCGCGGCGGCGGGCGACTATAAGCAGCGAGGCGCAACGAGGGGCGAGATGACTGAGGCTGGAAAACTGAAGGACGCGCGTTTCGATCTGACCGGATCACCGCCGGTCGCGGAAACACGGCCATGCCGACGCGTCACGCATGGGCGCGCGCACGACGATCCCTACGCCTGGCTCGCGGCGGACAACTGGCGCGACGTGCTGCGCGATCCGAAGGCCTTGCCAAAGGACATCGCCGCGCTGGTGAAGGCGGAGAACGCCTATTGTGCGCAGGCTGTCGCGCCGCTGAAAGAGCTGCGCAAGACGCTGGTGAAGGAGATGCGCGGGCGCATCAAGGAAGACGACGCCGACGTTCCGGACACTGACGGCGCCTTCGCCTATTACGGCCGTTTTCGCGAAGGCGGCGAGCATCCGCTTTATTGCCGGCGCCCGCGCGAGGGCGGGCCGGAGACGGTGCTGCTCGACGGCGAGGCTTTGGCGAAGGGCCATGAATTTTTCGACATCGGCGAGACGGCGCATGCGCCCGACCATGCGCAGCTTGCCTGGAGCGTCGATGACAAGGGCTCCGAACTCTACGCCATCCGCACGCGGGCGCTCGCCGACGCAATCGACCGCGCCGACGTTGTGACCGACACTGACGGCTCCGTTGTGTGGAGCGCAGATTCGCGCGCTTATTATTACGTCCGCATCGATGAGAATCACCGCACGTCGCAGGTCTTCCGGCACGAGGTCGGCGCCGATCCGGCGTCCGACCGGCTGATCGTGGAGGAGCCGGACGGCGCCTGGTTCGTCGGCCTCGGAGAGAGTTGCTGTCGCCGCTTCGCAATCGTCACCATCCGCGGTCACGACGCCTCGGAATGCTGGCTCATCGACCTGCGCGACGCGAGCGCGCCGCCGCGCCTCGTCGCCGCGCGCGAGCCGAAACTGCGCTACGACGTCGAGCCGCAAGGCGATCTTCTCTACATCCACAACAATGCGGGCGCCGACGACTTTCGTATTTCCGTCGCCCCGCTCGCGGCGCCCGGGCGCGCCAACTGGCGCGACGTCGTGCCTCATCGCGCCGGAACGATGATCGTCACCTTCACGCTCTTCGAGCGTTATCTCGTCTGGGTCGCGCGAGAGAATTCCTTACCCAGCATCGTCGTGCGCGACCTTGCGAGTGGCGAAGACCATGTCATTTCCTTCGGGGAGGAAGCCTATGCGCTGGGCATCGATCCCGGCCTCGAATTCGACACGCAGACGCTGCGCTTCTCCTACGCGTCGATGACGACGCCGGACGAAACCTACGATTACGACATGACCGCGCGCACGCGCGTCTTGCGCAAACGGCAGGACATTCCCTCGGGACACGATCCGAAAGACTACGTCACGCGCCGACTCCATGCGCAGGCGGCGGACGGCGAGAGCGTGCCGATCACGTTGTTGCACCGCGCCGATTTCACGCCCGGCGCCGAGGGCGCACCGCTGCTGCTCTATGGCTACGGCGCCTATGGCCACTCGCTCGCGGCGGATTTCGACGAGGACGCGCTCTCGCTTGTCGATCGCGGCTTCGTCTATGCGCTCGCCCATGTGCGCGGCGGAACCGACAAGGGCTGGAACTGGTACGAGACGGGCAAGCTCGAGACGAAGACCAACACTTTTTCCGACTTCATCGCCTGCGCGCGTCATCTCGTCGCGAGCGGCTATACGCGCGAAGGCGCCATCGTCGCGCAGGGGGCCTCGGCCGGCGGCATGCTGATGGGCGCCATCGCCAATATGGCGCCCGAACTCTTTGCGGGCATCATCGCGGGCGTGCCTTTCGTCGATGTGCTGAACACCATGCTGCGCGACGATCTGCCGCTCACGCCGCCCGAATGGCTCGAATGGGGCAATCCGATCGCAGACGCTCACGTCTACGACCGGATCGCGTCCTACTCGCCCTATGACAATATCGCCGCGCAGGCCTATCCGCCGATCCTCTCCATCGCCGGCGTCACGGACCCGCGCGTGACCTACTGGGAGCCGCTGAAATGGGTCGCGAAGCTCCGCGCGACGATGCAAGGGAGCGGACAAGCCGGCGGGCCCGTGCTGCTGCATACGCATATGGGCGCGGGCCACGGCGGAGCTTCGGGGCGTTTCGAGGCGCTGGAGGATACGGCGCTCGAATACGCATTCGCCATCGCCTGCGCGGCGCAAGCCTCGCGAAGTTGAAGTGCAGGCGCCAACCAATCGCGAGCGCCAACCAATGGGACTTGTATGAGCGACAAGCATAGCCGAGGGGCAGACGCGCTCGCGCATCTCGTCCACAGCTATTTCATCTGGATCGTCATCGGTTCCTACGTCGTTGCGGCGCTGGCCCCTCAACTGGGGATCGGCTTGCAGAAGACCCGATTGCTCGACGCAAGCCTCGCGGACTGGCGCGTGACGGCCTCGCCCACCACAGTCATGCTCGCCCTGCTGCTTTTCAACGCGGGTCTCACGACCAATTCGGGCGAGATCCGGTCGCTGGCGCGCAAGCCCGTCGTCGTCGCTGCCGGCGCGCTGGGAAACTTTCTCGTGCCGCTGACATTCATTCTGGGGGCGAGCTTTCTTCTCGCCTTCTGGCACAACAGCGACGAGACCCAGCAGATTCTGACGGGCCTCGCCTTCATCGCCGCCATGCCCATCGCGGGCGCCTCCACCGCCTGGGCGCAGTCGGTGAATGGCAACATGTCGCTCAGCATCGGCCTCGTTCTGGCGACGACCGCGCTCAGTCCGCTACTCACTCCGTTTGTCCTGCACAGCGTCGCGGGACTGACCACCGGCGACTACAGCGAGGATTTGCATGAGCTGGCGTCCGGCGACTCCATGAGCTTTCTCGGCGCATGGGTCTTGTTTCCGTCTTTGCTCGGGATTTTCGCAGGACGCATGGCCTCGGCGGCAGCCGTGGGGCGGGTCAAGCCATTTCTCAAGCTCTCCAATTACGCCACGGTCGTTCTGTTGAATTACGCAAACGCGTCTCTTTCTCTGCCCGAAGTCGTCAAAAACCCCGACATTGATTTTCTCGCAGTCCTCGCGCTTGTCATCGTGACGCTGTGCGCCTGCGCCTTCGCAGCCGGATGGCTTTGCGCCCGTGCCAGCCGCGCCGACCGCGGCGAAACTGCATCGCTGACCTTCGCGCTGGGCATGAACAACAACGGCGCCGGACTCTCGCTCGCGTCGATCGCCATGCCCGATCATTCCGGCGTCTTGCTCGCTGTGATTCTTTACAATCTCACGCAGCATTTCATGGCCGCGCTCGTCGATCGCCTGGCCTTCCGGGAGAGAGCGTAGAGTTCTTACCCCCC
>PERY01000059.1 GCA_002929055.1 Methylocystis sp.
CACGAACGCCGCTCAAAGGCGCTGGATCACGCCGATCGACTGGCCGAACATGTCGGGCTCGATATGAGCGCGCATTGGACGCCGACGGTTGAGAGCTATTTCGGGAAGGTGACCAAGGCGCGGATTCTCGCGGCGGTGCGCGAAGCGAAGGGCGAAGCGACGGCGCAGATGATCGATCATCTGAAAAAATCCGACATGGCGATTGAGGCCGAGCGTTTGCTTCAGGGATCGGGTTGGCTGCCCGAGCCCCTGCGCGGCGCGTCAACGCAGGCTGCCGACGCGCCAATCGTCCAAACGGAAGAAGGCGACGTCTTGCCGGATTTCCTGGGCGATGACGAAGATGCGGCGTTGCTCGACGCCGAGGAAGAGGAACCGCACGCCACGGCCGCGGAGTGATGCTGAAGGCGGGACGGCGCGCGCCGTCCCGCCTTCCTCCGCGCCTGGCGCATCGACGCTGACGTTTCGTCGCGTCTGATCAAAGACGCGCATTCGTCGCTCCCTCAAAAATCCTGTCTCCCGACACCGTCGCGCGCGCCCTGACGCGCGCATCTTCCCTCCATTTTGAAAGGCGCCGCCATGGGCTGGCTCTATATGCAATCGCTCGGTGGTCATTCAGGACCGCGCAAATACCTCGACGCGCAATTCACCTTCGAGAATGCGGAAGGCCAATCGAAGGTCCTGCGCTCAAAGCTCCTTGGCGACACCTACTACGCCGCCGTCGAGCAGCAGCGCAGCGACGGCGCGCGCGGGGTCTTCGCGCTCGTTTGCCTCACGTACTACAACCCGCGCGACCCGGAAGGATTCGTGTTCGGCTACAAAGATCTAACCGAAGCTATGGGCCCCTGTGAGAGCGACTGTCCCGAGGACATTCTGGATCTGTTGACGCCGACGGATCGGCCTTACGCAATCGCTTGGCGCGCCCGCTGTCGCGAGAACGCCGCTTTCCAGCGCGGGACGATCAGTAAGTCGTCACAAAAATCGGCGTCGTCGTCCTGAACGATTGGCGGCGGCGGCGTCACGGCAGTGATCGTCGGCGCGACGGGGGGCTGAGAGAGGAAGAGGGCTTGGCCGGGAGGGCGAGCCCGGGAGGAGCAAAGAGAGAGCGTCCCGGGCCGGTCACAATCCCGGAGACAATCGATGAGCCCGATCCTCGCCGTTGCTGAAACGCCCCGCGAACAATCCGAACTTTCTTTCGTTTCGAGCGAAAAACCGCATGCGCTGATCATGGCGGCGCAGGCGCTTGTCGCGCATCTTGCGAAGGGACGCGTCATCGACGCCCCTGCCCTGCGCGCGACAATGGAAGGCGCGTTCGGCGCAAGCGACGCGCAGGGGGCCTGGAGCTGGAAGGACGCCTACGAGGCGGTCGAGGCGGCGCAGGTTTTGTTCCTGCGCCGCTATGGGCCGGCAATGGTTGCGCGCGCGGTGAAGGATCCGGCGCGCATTCTCGCCATGCTCTCAAAGATCGGCGCGCTGCTGCCGAGCGAAACGCGGCGCTCGGAAGAGAGCCAGGCGCTGCAGCAATTCTCGACGCCGCTGGAATTCGCCTATGTCGCGAGCCTCGCCGCGGGGATCACTCCGGGCGACGTGGTGCTCGAGCCTTCCGCCGGCACGGGGATGCTGGCGATCCATGCCGAGCTGTCAGGCGCGAAGCTCATCTTGAATGAATGGGGTGAGACGCGCGCCGATATCCTGAAGCTTCTTTTTCCAGGAGCGCCGCTCAGCCGCTTCGACGGCGCGCAGCTTCACGATCGGCTCGACGCCGATCTTGTTCCAAGCGTCGTGCTGATGAATCCGCCCTTCTCCGCTTCGCCCTTGATCGGCGGACGGCACGCTGCGGCGGCCTTCGGACATATTCGCGCGGGCCTCACTCGTCTTCGCGCTGGCGGCCGGCTCGTCGCCATGACGGGCGAGAGTTTTTCCCCGACCTCGAACAGCTGGCGCGGAAGCTTCGAGCGTTTGCAGGAACAGGGGCGGCTCGTGTTCACCGCGTCGCTCGCGCGCGGATTTTTCGCACGGCATGGGACGAGCGTCGAAAGTCGGCTGACGGTCTTCGACAAAACGCCGGCCGAGAATCCGAAAGAATTTCTCCCAGGCTTCGGTCCGCTCGCCGATCTTTCGCAACTGCTCGCGCTCGCCCAGCGCGAGATTCCGCCGCGCGCGTCTCTTGCGTCAGAAGCGCAGGGCAATGGCGAGGCGCCAATCCATAGTGGCGGCGGTTCGGCCGCGAAGCCTTTTACGCCGATCATTGCTACACGCCCCGCCGCGCCGCGTCTCGCCTGTGCGGATTCTGCGCGTCCAAAGGTTGGCGTCGTTCCAGCCCCTGCCCTACAAGTCGCATCATCTGAGATCATCGAACTCGCCTATGAGCTCCGCGACTGGAAAGCGCCCGAAGGCGGCGCGCTCAGCGCCGGGCTCTACGAGCCCTATGCGGTGCAGTCGATCGCGGTTCGAGGCGCGAAACCGCATCCGACGACGCTTGTCCAATCGGCCGCCATGGCGTCGGTCGCGCCCCCAAAGCCCACCTATCGGCCGCATCTGCCAAAGAGTGTCATCGAGTCCGGGCTCCTCTCCGACGCGCAGCTCGAAAGCGTCATCTATGCCGGCGAGGCCCATAGCAGTCGTCTCGCCGGCGCCTTCCTTGTCAATGAAAGCTTCGACACGGTTTCCGCCGCGCCGGAGGACGCCGAAAATGCCGTGCGCTTTCGCCGGGGCTACTATCTCGGTGACGGCACGGGCGCCGGTAAGGGGCGTCAGGTCGCGGGGGTCATTCTCGACAATTGGCTGAAAGGCCGCCGCAAGGCGCTGTGGATATCGAAATCCGACAAGCTGCTCGAGGACGCGCAGCGCGACTGGTCGGCGCTCGGGCAGGAGAAGCTGCAGATCGTCCCGCAGTCCCGATTCAAGCAGGGCGCGGCGATCAAGCTCTCTGAGGGCATTCTCTTCACGACCTATTCAACCCTGCGCTCGGATGAGCGGCAGGGCCGAGACGGCGCGGTGAAAGCTTCGCGTCTGTCACAGATCATCGACTGGCTCGGAGCCGAATTTGACGGCGTCATCGTCTTCGACGAGGCGCATGCGCTTGCCAATGCCGCCGGCGACAAGGGCGAACGCGGCGAGAAGACCGCCTCGCAGCAGGGCCGAGCTGGATTAAGATTGCAGAACGCCTTGCCCAGCGCTCGCGTTCTCTATGTCTCGGCGACTGGAGCCACGACCGTCGCCAATCTCGCCTATGCGACGCGCCTGGGGCTCTGGGGTTCGACCGATATGCCCTTCGCGACGCGCCCGGATTTTGTCGCGGCGATGGACGCCGGCGGCATTGCGGCGATGGAGGTGCTGGCGCGGGATCTAAAAAGCCTCGGCCTCTATGCGTCGCGCGCCCTCTCCTATGCCGGGGTCGAGGTCGAGATGCTGGAGCATCAGCTCTCGGCGGAGCAAATCCGCATCTATGATGCCTATGCCGGCGCCTTCGAGATCATTCACAATAATCTGACCGCGGCGCTGGAGGCGGCGAATATCACCGGCGAAGGCGGCAAGGCCTATAATCGCAACGCCAAGAGCGCGGCGCGTTCGGCCTTCGAATCCAACAAGCAGCGCTTCTTCAATCATCTGATCACGGCGATGAAGGTCCCAAGCCTCATCGCTTCGATCGATATGGATTTGGAGGCGGGCCATGCAGCGGTCATTCAGATCGTCTCGACCAGCGAAGCCTTGCTTGATCGCCGTCTTGCGATAATTCCCGCATCGGAATGGGCGGATATTTCGGTCGATATCACGCCGAGGGAGCTCGTCCTCGACTATCTCGCCCATTCCTTCCCGACCCAGCTCTTCGAGGTCTATTCCGATGAGAATGGCGATCTTCATTCGCGGCCCGTCGTCGACGAGGACGGTAACCCCGTCCAGTCGCGCGAGGCGATGGCGCGCCGGGATCGTCTGATCGAGCATCTCGCCGCCCTTCCCGCCGTGCAGGGCGCGCTCGACCAGATCGTTCAGCGCTTCGGGACGGGGATGGTCGCCGAGGTCACCGGCCGCTCGCGGCGGATCGTGCGCAAGACCAACGCCGATGGAACGGATCGGCTCTGCGTCGAGAACCGGCCGGCATCGGCCAATCTGGGCGAGACGCAGGCCTTTATGGACGACGAGAAGCGCATCCTTGTCTTTTCCGACGCCGGCGGCACGGGCCGCTCCTATCACGCCGAGCGCAGCGCCAGAAATAAGCGGCTACGCGTCCATTATCTGCTCGAACCCGGCTGGAAGGCGGATAACGCCATTCAGGGGCTTGGGCGCACCAACCGCACCAATCAGGCGCAGCCGCCTCTGTTCCG
>PERY01000060.1 GCA_002929055.1 Methylocystis sp.
ATCCGACATGGCGATCGAGGCGGAGCGTCTGCTCCAGGGAACGGGCTGGCTGCCCGAGCCCTTGCGCGGTGCATCGACGGAGGCGGCCGCTACGCCAACCGTTCAAACGGCAGAAGGCGAGGCCCTGCCGGATTTTCTCGGCGATGACGACGACGCGGCTCTGCCCGACGCTGAAGAAGAGGAACCCCACGCCACGGCCGCGGAATGATGCAGGAGGCGGGACGGCGCGCGCCGTCCCGCCTTTCGCCGCGGCCGCCGCGTCGATGCTGAGGTGGCGCGTCCGCTCAAGACGCGCTTTCGTCGTTCCCTCAATTTCCGTCTCCCGCCACCGTCGCGCGCCCCGACGCGCGCATCTTCCTTCCATTTTGAAAGGCGCCGCCATGGGCTGGCTCTATATGCAATCGCTCGGCGGTCACGCAGGACCGCGTGACTATCTCGACGCGCAATTCACCTTCGAGAATGCGGAAGGCCGATCAAGGGTCCTGCGCTCAGCGCTCCTTGGCGACACCTATTACGCCGCCGTCGAGCAACAGCGCCGCAACGGCGGCGAGAGCGCCGTCTTCGCCCTCGTCTGCCTCACCGACTACAACCCGCGCGACGTGGAAGGCTTCGTGTTTGGATACAAGGATATGACCGAGCACATGGGGCCCTGCGAGAGCGACTGCCCCGAGGACATGCTGGATCTGTTGACGCCGACGGACCGGCCTTACGCGATCGCCTGGCGCGCCCGCTGTCGCGGAACGCTGCGGCGCGGCGCAGGCAGGCCACACAAAAATCGGCATCGTCATCCTGACGGATTGGCGACGGCGTCACCACTGCGCTGATCGGCGGCGCGGCGGCGGAGGAGAGAAGAGGAAGAGGGCTTGGCCGGGAGGACGAGCCCGGGAGGCGCAAAGAGAGAGCGTCCCGGGCTGGTCATAATCCCGGAGACACTTGATGAGCCCGATCCTCGCCGCTACGCCTCGCCAACAAGCCGAACTTTCCTTCATTTCGACCGACAAGCCGCATGCGCTGATGATGGCGGCGCAGACACTCGTCACACATCTTGCAAAGGGACGCGTCATCGACGCCCCTGCCCTGCGCGCGGCAATGGAAGGCGCGTTCGGCGCCAGCGACGCCCACGGGGCCTGGAGCTGGAAGGACGCCTATGAGACGGTTGAGGCGGCGCAGGTTTCGTTCCTGCGTCGCTATGGGCCAGCAATGGCTGCGCGGGCTGCCAATGATCCGGCGCGCATTCTCGCCATGCTCTCGAAAATCGGCGGGCTGCTGCCGACCGAAACGCGGCGCTCGGAAGAAGCCCAGGCGCTGCAGCAATTTTCGACGCCGCTGGAATTCGCCTATGTCGCGAGTCTCGCGGCGGGGATCGCTCCGGGCGACGTCGTGCTTGAGCCCTCCGCCGGCACGGGGATGCTGGCGATCTTCGCTGAGCTTGCAGGTGCGAAACTCATTCTCAATGAATGGGCCGGGACGCGCGCCGATCTCCTGAAACTCTTATTTCCTGAAGCGCCGCTCAGCCGCCTCGACGGCACGCAGCTCCACGATCGCCTCGACGCCGATCTTGTTCCCAGCGTTGTAGTGATGAACCCGCCCTTCTCCGCATCGCCCCTGATCGAGGGGCGCCATGCCGCGGCGACTTTCGAGCATATCCGCGCTGCTCTCTCGCGACTTCGCGCCGGCGGCCGTCTCGTCGCCATCACGGGGGAAAACTTTGCGCCGTCTTCGAACAGCTGGCGTCGAAGCTTCGAACGCTTGCAGGAACAGGGCCGGCTGGTGTTCACGGTCTCGCTCGCGCGCGGATTTTTCGCGCGGCATGGAACGGGTGTTGAGAGCCGGCTTTCGGTCTTCGACAAGACGCCCGCGGAGCACCCGAAACAATTTGTCGCTGGCTTCGGTCCGGTCGCTAACATTTTAGAACTGGTCGCGCTGGTGCAGCACGAGATTCCGCCGCGCTCGTCTCTTGTTACCGCGGTTGGCAATAGCGACACGCCTATCCGGGCAGGCGTTGGTTCGACCGCGAAGACTTTCACGCCGATCATTGCAACGCGCCCCGCCGCGCCGCGTCTCGCCTTTGCGGAGTCATCGCATCGCAACGCCGTCGCTCTTCCCACCCCTAGCCCGCGCGCAGATATCGTCGAAGTCGCTTATGCGCTTGCCGACTGGAAAGCGCCCGAGGGCGGCGCGCTCAGCGCCGGGCTCTATGAGCCCTATGTTGTGCAGTCGATCGCAATTGAGGGCGCGAAGCCGCATCCGACGACGCTCGTCCAATCCGCCGCCATGGCGTCGGTTGCGCCCCCAAAGCCCAGCTATCGGCCGCATCTGCCAAAGAGCGTGATCGATTCCGGGCTCCTCTCCGACGCGCAGCTCGAGAGCGTCATCTATGCCGGCGAAGCCCATAGCGCCCCTCTCGCCGGCGCCTTCGTCGTCACTGAAAGTTTTGACGCGGTCTCCGCCGCGCCGGACGACGCCGAGAAGGCGGTCCGGATTCGCCGAGGCTACTATCTTGGCGATGGCACGGGCGCTGGAAAGGGCCGTCAGGTCGCGGGGGTTGTTCTCGACAATTGGCTGAAAGGCCGCCGCAAGGCGCTCTGGATCTCGAAATCCGACAAGCTGCTGGAAGACGCGCAGCGCGACTGGTCGGCGCTGGGCCAGGAGAAATTGCAGATCGTTCCGCAGTCCCGCTTCAAGCAGGGCGCGCCGATCAAGCTTTCGGAAGGCATTCTCTTTACGACCTATGCGACCCTGCGCTCGGATGAACGGCAAGGCCGCGACGGCGTGGTGAAAGCTTCGCGTCTCTCGCAGATCATCGACTGGCTCGGCGCAGATTTCGACGGCGTCATCGTCTTCGACGAGGCGCATGCCCTCGCCAATGCGGCGGGCGACAAGGGCGAGCGCGGCGAGAAGACCGCCTCGCAACAGGGCCGCGCTGGCCTGCGTCTCCAGAACGCCCTGCCCGGCGCGCGTGTCCTCTATGTCTCGGCGACCGGGGCGACGACGGTCGCCAATCTCGCCTATGCGACGCGTCTCGGCCTCTGGGGCTCGACCGACATGCCCTTCGGGGCGCGTGCCGATTTTGTCGCAGCAATGGAGGCGGGAGGCATCGCCGCCATGGAGGTGCTGGCGCGCGATCTGAAAAGCCTTGGTCTCTATGCGTCGCGCGCCCTCTCCTATGCCGGGGTCGAGGTCGAGATGCTGGAGCATCCGCTCTCGGTGGAGCAGATCCGCATCTATGATTCTTACGCCGGCGCCTTCGAGATCATTCACAATAATCTCAACGCGGCGCTGGAGGCGGCGAACATCACCGGCCAAGGCGGCAAAGCCTATAATCGCAACGCCAAGGCCGCGGCGCACTCGGCGTTCGAATCCAACAAACAGCGCTTCTTCAATCATCTGATCACGGCGATGAAGGTCCCAAGCCTCATCGCGTCGATTGAACGCGATCTTGAGGCCGGGCATGCCGCCGTGATCCAGATCGTCTCGACCAGCGAAGCGCTGATGGAACGCCGCCTTGCGGAAATCCCTTCCTCGGAATGGGGCGATCTCTCCTGCGACATCACCCCGCGCGAATATGTTCTCGACTATCTCGCCCATTCTTTCCCGACACAGCTCTTCGAGGTCTATTCCGACGAGAATGGCGATCTTCACTCGCGGCCCGTCGTGGACGAGAATGGCAATCCCGTTCAGTCGCGCGAGGCGATGGAACGAGGGGATCGGCTGATCGAGCATCTTGCGGCGCTGCCCGCCGTGCAGGGCGCGCTCGACCAGATCGTTCAGCGCTTTGGGACCGAGATGGTGGCTGAGGTCACCGGCCGTTCGCGGCGGATCGTCCGCAAGACCAACGCCGACGGCTCCGATCGCCTCTGCGTCGAGAACCGGCCGGCCTCCGCTAATTTGGGCGAGACGCAGGCCTTTATGCATGACAAGAAGCGCATC
>PERY01000061.1 GCA_002929055.1 Methylocystis sp.
TTGGTGCGGCCGAGAGGACTCGAACCTCCACTGGTTGCCCAACTAGCACCTCAAGCTAGCGCGTCTACCAATTCCGCCACGGCCGCACGGGCGCTGACCGCATGTCTGCGAAGCGCCGGCGCGCAGCCTCTAACAAATTGACTCACTGATGACAAGGGCAGGAGCTTCGGCAAGATCTTCGCTTCGACCCCGACTAGCGCGCGCGCCAGCTAATTTCACAGGCGCGGCTTTTCGGCGGGCCATCGCCGGACAATATATCCACAGGAATTACGATAGTCTGAGCCGATGACCTCCCCCTGCCCAGTTCCCAGCTCCCTGCCCCGCGCTTCCCTCGCGCCCGCACTGGCGCCGGCGGCCGGCGCGCCGCCGGTGGAATGGCGCGTGAGCGAAGGGCGCGTCGGCTATGAAGACGCAGTCGCCTTCATGGAGGCGCGCGTCGCGCTGATCGCGGCCGGAGAGGCGCGCGAATGCGTCTGGCTGCTCGAGCATCCGCCGGTCTACACGGCAGGAACGTCCGCGAAGGACGCCGATCTCCTCGAGGCCCGCTTTCCCGTTTTCCGGACCGGGCGCGGCGGGCAGTTCACCTATCACGGCCCCGGCCAGCGCGTGGCCTATGTCATGCTCGACCTCACGCGCCGGCGCCGCGACGCGCGCGCCTATGTCTGCGCTCTGGAGGCGTGGCTCATCGCGAGCCTCAAAGATCTCGGGGTGACGGGCGAACGACGCGAGGCGCGCGTCGGCGTCTGGGTGAAGCGGCCGGAAAAGCCGCGCGGCCTCACGGGCGAACTGGCGGAAGACAAGATCGCCGCCATCGGCGTGCGTCTGCGCCAATGGGTGAGCTTCCACGGTATCGCGCTGAACGTCGCGCCGGACCTCACGCATTTCTCAGGCATCACGCCCTGCGGCGTGACGCAGGCGCATCTTGGCGTGACGAGCTTGCAAGATCTTGGCGTGGCGGCCTGCATGGCCGAAGTCGACGCGGCGCTGAGGCGGAATTTCGAAATGACCTTTGGCGCTGTGGAGGACGCCCCCTAGGCCGTCGCCGCCATCCCGAAGCCCGCGACGCCCGCGAGCTCCGCCTCATCCGCCGGCGCCTCCCGCAGGGAATCGACGCGCGAGGCCAGCGGCCCGCGGCGCGCCGCCTCGATGAAGGCCGCCACCGCCGCCTCCGGCCCGGCCGCCAGGGCCTCGACCGAGCCGTCGGCGCGGTTGCGCGCCCAGCCGTCGAGCGCAAGCGCATTGGCCTCGCGAATGAGAAAAGCCCGAAAGCCCACGCCCTGCACGCGGCCCGTGACGAAGAAGCGGACGACGCGCCGGCTCATGCGTCCACCGCAACATTGTCGATGAGCCGCGTCGCGCCGAGCCGCGCGGCGGCGAGAATGCGGATCGGCCCCTCGCTGCGGTCCGCGACGCGGGCGAGGGTTCGCGCATCGCGGGCCTCGACATAGTCGATCGCGAATCCCGCGGCCGTGATCGCCGCGCGCGCCTCCTCCATCACGGCGCCGATTGCCGCCCCTTCTGCAATGCGCTCCGCCGCCTCTGACAGCGCGCGATGCAGCGCCGGCGCGCGGGCGCGATCTTCCGCCGAGAGATAGACATTGCGCGAGGACATGGCGAGGCCGTCCGGATCGCGCAGCGTCGCCGCGCCAAAAATGCGCGTCGCAATGTCGAGATCGCGCGCCATCGTTTCGATGACGCGCAATTGCTGATAATCCTTCTCGCCGAAGACCGCGACGTCCGCCTGCGCCTGATTGAGCAGCTTCGCCACCACCGTCGCGACGCCGGGAAAATGCGTCGGGCGGAAGCGATCCTCGAGATCAGCCTTCGCCGGGCCTTCGAGCGACACCGTCGTGCAGAAACCCGCCGGATACATCTCCTCCACCGCCGGCGCGAAGACGAGATCGGCCTTCACCGCCGCCAACTTTTCGCAGTCCGCGGGAAGCGTGCGCGGATAGCGCGAGAAATCCTCGCCTGGCGCAAATTGCGTGGGATTGACGAAGACGGTCGCAATCACCCGCTCGGCATGCCGGCGCGCCGCCTCCACGAGCGAGATATGGCCGGCGTGCAACGCCCCCATCGTCGGCACGAGGCCGATGCGCGCGCCCCCCGCGCGCCAGGCGCCGACACGGGCGCGCATCTCCCGCACCGTATGGACGACCGGAACCTCGTAGCTCATCCGCGCGGACCTTTCTTCTGCTGCGCCAGCAGACAGGACAGATAGCCGACATAGGTCGCCGGCAGCTCCAGCGCCTGCGCGGCGGCGATGATGTCGGCGAGATAGCCGGGCCATGCGGCGCCCATGGCCGGCGCGGCGCCGATATAGACCAGCGCCGGCGCGGAGCCGAAGGGCTCGCGCAGCACGGGGATCATCTTCTTGACGTAGAGCCCCTGCCCCACCTGCTCGTAGCGGTCGAGCGCCATCACGTCCGAAACCGGAACCTCCCACAGCGCGCCATGAACGCTGGCGCGTGGGTCCGGGACCACGCTGGCGAAGCCCGAGGGGAGAATCACGAATCGCCAGCGAGGCAGCCGCGCACGACCAAGACGCTTCGAGCGCGGGCAACGCCGCGCCATGGCCTCGACGCCCATATTGGAGCCATAAGCGAAATGCAGCGGCAAACTTCCCCCCGTCAGTCCCCTCTCGCGCGGCGGCGCGGCCGTGCTATATCACGGCTGGCAACGGAAGGGTGGCCGAGTGGTTTAAGGCAGCGGTCTTGAAAACCGCCGTGGGGGCAACTCCACCGTGGGTTCGAATCCCACCTCTTCCGCCAATAATTAAACCAACAAATTGAAATTTAACGGCTTTCTTGTCGACACCCCGGACGGCCCCATTATCGGCCCCACTTTAGGATTGAGTTTCAGGGATCAGTGATGACCAGCAGGTTCTCGCATCCTGATGGCGATGGCACCACGTGTTCGCCGCACGCCCTAGCGTTTGTGACGCCCCCGTCACAAGCCTCCCGTCGATCGTGACGGCGAACGCCCACGCCGAGCCGAGACCGGCTGGCGGGTCTGGGACTTCTTTGCCCGCTTAGACCCACCCCCAAGGGGTTCTATGCGCGCACCCCCCACCCCTCTCCATCATCGTCGCTATAAATTTTAGACCAAAATCCCCGGAAACAACCATTTAACGCGTTATTTCCAAGTCCGCCGTAGGTTATTTCCGATCAACATCCCCATTTTTGAGCGAGCATTGTTCCATGAGCGAGGCGAAGGATTATTATCGAACGCTCGGCATTCTCCCGGCGGCTGAGGACTTCATCATCCAAGCTGCTTACAGAGCGTTAGCCCAGCGCTACCATCCGGACAGGTTTCCGGGTTCGAAGCAGGAAGCC
>PERY01000062.1 GCA_002929055.1 Methylocystis sp.
GCCATGCCGAGCGAGCCGATCATCGCGATGGGGTTGGCGATGCCCTTGCCGGCGATGTCGGGCGCCGAGCCGTGGCAGGGCTCGTACATGGCGTGACGCTTGCCGGCTGCATTGGCCGCGCCAAGCGACGCCGAGGGCAACATGCCGAGCGAACCCGTCAGCATGGCCGCCTCGTCCGACAGCATGTCGCCGAAGAGATTGTCGGTGACGATCACGTCGAACTGCTTGGGCCAGCGCACGAGCTGCATGCCGAGCGCATCGGCGAGCATGTGCTCGAGCTGCACATCGGCATATTCGCGCTTGTGGAGCGCGGTGATGACCTCGCGCCACAGATAGCCCGAGCGCATGACGTTGGCCTTTTCGGACGACGTCACCTTGTTCCTGCGCTTGCGGGCGAGTTCGAAGGCGACGCGGCCGATGCGCTCGATCTCATGCGTCGTATAGACCTGCGTGTCGACGGCGCGCTTTTCGCCGTTCTCGAGGGTGACGATTTCTTTCGGCTCGCCGAAATAGACGCCGCCCGTCAGCTCGCGCACGATCATGATGTCGAGCCCGTCGACGAGTTCGCGCTTGAGGGACGAGGCGTCGGCGAGCGCCGGATAACAGATGGCGGGGCGCAGATTGGCGAAGAGCGCGAGATCCTTGCGCAGACGCAGAAGGCCCGCTTCGGGCCGCACCTCATAAGGCACGCCGTCCCACTTCGGTCCCCCGACTGCGGCCAGGAGAACGGCGTCGGCGGCGTGCGCCAGTTTCATGTCGTTTTCGCTGATGGCGACCTTGTGGGCGTCATAGGCGGCGCCGCCGACGAGGCCGCGCTCGATCTCGAATGTCGCGACCCCCGCCTGACCGAGAAAATCGATCACCTTCTCGGCCTCGGCGGTGATTTCCGGACCGATGCCGTCGCCGGGCAGGAGCAGGAGCTTGTAGGCGGACATGAAACCCTCTTCGTTCGTCTGGAGAAAGCAAGCGCCGTCAATAAAGCGCCGGGATGCGCGGCGCAACTTGGCCTCGCGCGCGGCGCGGACGCCCTCTCGCACGCCTCGATCGATGCGACAATTCGCGCGGCGCGCGTCACTTGCCGGAAAGCGCGAAGCCGTGCAGCTTGAAATAGGTCAATTGAACGGATTGCGCCGTCGAGACGCCGCCGCGAAACGAGCGGCGTCCGCTGCGCAATGTCGAGGGCGGAACGAGGGAGACGCTGGATCATGAGAATGCACAAAATCGTCGCGCTGGCGATGTTCGCGGCCTTTGCCGGGGCGGTTCCCGCCAAGGCCTTCTGCCTCATGAATTGCGAGCCCAAGGCCGAGGACGCGCGCAAGGTCTTCGAGAATCTCGTGAAGGCCAAATTCGACAAGGACGCGACGATCGAGAGCTTCGAGGTCACGCGCGCCTGGCCGCTCGACGTCGAGGGCGCCGGCCACGCCGGCTACGAGTTTTACTACACCGGGAAGGTGAAGTTCCCGAACGGCGCTAATCTCGATTGCAAGCCCGAGGACGGCAAGGTCAAGGACGGCTGCTCGGCCAGCACCTATTACTCCACGACGATCCAGAACAAGATGATCAAGGAGCGGCAATATATCGAGCCGGGCAAGGTCATTGAATTCAAGGACGAGACCCGTTTCGACCAGGTCGGCGGCAAGTGGAAGGGCCAGGACGGCAATTCCTACTGAGCCGGGCGAGAGACGGAGCATTAGAGAGCGGGCCCAGGCGGCCCGCTTTTTTGCGTCCGGACGGGCGCGGCGGGACTTTCTCGCGCGCCCCGCTTGGTGTAGAAGCCGCGCTAGGGATTTGGCGTCGAGCCCGGCCGCGCGCCGGCGCTCCGCTCTGGAAGAAGGTAGGACATGCTGCAACAGATCATCATCGCGATCCACCTGATGGTGGTGACCGCGCTCGTCATCCTCGTTCTTTACCAAAAGTCCGAGGGCGGCGCGCTCGGCATGGGCGGCAACGGCGTCTTCAGCGGCCGCGGACAGGCCAATGCGCTCACCCGCGCGACGGGCATTCTCGCGACGATCTTCTTTCTGACCAGCATCGCGCTCACCGTGCTGCCGGCCTGGGAGCGCCGCGCGCAGGGCGGCGACGACTGGACCAAGGCGATCGACCCGAGCGACATCAAGATTCGCGAGATCAAGCCCGGCGAGAAGGGCGACGCAGCCCCCGAGGCCGGCAAGGATTCAATCTTCGACCAGCTCCAGCGCGCCCAGCAGAAGCGCCAGCAGAGCGCGCCGGGCGCCGCCGCCCCGGTCGAGGAGAAGCCCGCCCTGCGCCCGACGCAGGATCCCAAATCCCCGGAGGCCGGGGGACCGGCTGAGGCTCCCAAGGCTGAGGCTCCCAAGTCCGAAACTCCGAAGGCTGAAGCGCCCAAGGTAGAGGCGCCGAAGGTTGACGCCGCCCCGAAGTGGGAATCGCCCAAGACGGAAGCACCCGCCGCCGAGGCTCCCAAAGCCGAGGCTCCCAAGGCTGACGCCGCTGCGCCCGCTCAGGCGGCGCCTGCCGCTCCGGCGCCGGTCGAGGCCAAGCCCCAGGCTCCCGTCCAGTGGAAATCGCCCACGCAGTAAGCGGGGCTCTCCATTCCGACCCGAAAAATTCCGCTGGGGAAGACGGCTTCCCCGGCGCAATAAAGCGCTACCCAAACCCAGCGAAAGGCGTTAGGCGTTAAGCCCCATGGCGCGCTACATCTTCATCACCGGCGGCGTGGTTTCCTCACTTGGCAAGGGTCTGGCGTCGGCGGTTCTCGGCGCGCTCCTGCAAGCGCGCGGCTATACGGTCCGGCTCCGCAAGCTCGACCCCTATCTCAACATTGATCCGGGGACCATGTCCCCCTATCAGCACGGCGAGGTCTTCGTCACCGACGACGGCGCCGAGACCGACCTTGATCTGGGGCATTACGAGCGCTTCACCGGCCGTCCCGCGACCAGGCAGGACAATGTCACCACGGGGCGCATCTATCAGGACATCATCAACAAGGAGCGGCGCGGCGATTATCTCGGCGCGACGATCCAGGTGATTCCCCATGTCACAAACGCCATCAAGGAGTTCGTGCTCGACGGCAATGAGAACGTCGATTTCGCGCTGATCGAGATCGGCGGCACGGTGGGCGACATCGAGGGCCTGCCCTTTTTCGAGGCGATCCGCCAGATCAAATATGATCTGCCGCAGAACCACGCGATCTACATTCACCTCACGCTGCTGCCCTACATCCCCAGCGCCGGCGAACT
>PERY01000063.1 GCA_002929055.1 Methylocystis sp.
TCGTGATTTCCGTCGGCTTGGGCGTCACGATGGTGATGCCGGCCGGGATCGGATAGTTCACGTCATGCGAATAGCCAAGCGCAAGCTGCAGGACTTTGCCCTGAACCGCGGCGCGATAGCCGACGCCGGTGATTTCCAGCTTCTTCTCGAAGCCGGAGGTGACGCCGACCACAAGATTGTTGACGCGGGCGCGCGACGTGCCCCAGAGCGCGCGGGCGCGCTTGGTGTCGTTGCGCGGGTCGACCTTGATAGCGTTGTCCTGGTGAACGACGGAGACGTCGTCGGGCACGAGGAACTCGAGCTGGCCCTTCGACCCCTTCACGGAGACGAGCTGACCGTCGACCTTGGCGGTGACGCCGGCCGGAACGACCACAGGCTTCTTGCCGATACGAGACATTGTTGCAATTCCTGTTCAGTCTGAGCGCGTCGCAAGGTCAGAAGACCTTGCACAGCACCTCGCCGCCGACATTGTTCTCGCGGGCCGCGTGATCGGCCATGACGCCCTTGGGCGTCGACACGATCGTCACGCCAAGGCCGTTGGCGACGCGCGGCACGGCGTCAACCGCAGCATAGACGCGACGGCCCGGACGGGAGACGCGCTCGATCTGCTTGATGACCGGCTCGCCGTCGAAATATTTCAGCTCGATTTCGAACTCGGTGCGGCCGTTGCCGAAATCCGTGGTCGAATAGCCGCGGATGTAGCCCTCTTCCTTGAGCACGTCGAGGACGTGGGCGCGCAGCTTCGAACCAGGCGTCGAAACCTTGTCCTTACGGCGCATCTGCGCATTGCGGATGCGGGTGAGGAGATCTCCCAACGGATCATTGATCGCCATGTCTAGGGTCTCCTTACCAGCTCGACTTCACGAGGCCCGGGATCAGGCCCCGCGACCCGAGTTCGCGCAGCGCGATGCGCGACATCTTCAACTTGCGATAAAAGGCGCGCGGACGGCCCGAGATCTCGCAGCGGTTACGAATGCGAATCGCCGCAGAGTTGCGCGGCAGTTCGGCCAGCTTGAGGCGAGCCTCGAACTGCTCCTCGACGGAGAGCGACTTGTCGTTGGCCTTCGCCTTCAGCCGCGCGCGGCGACTGGCGTAGGACTTGACGAGCTTCGCCTTCTTCTTGTTGTTCTCAATCGCGCTTTTCTTCGCCATGAGTAGTCTTGCCTTTCGGTATCCGCGTTTGAGGGCCTAAAGCCTCACTGCCGGAACGGGAAATTGAACGCCTTCAGCAAGGCGCGCGCCTCTTCGTCGGTCTTGGCCGTCGTGCAG